>NZ_CP089301.1:3788333-4419722 GCF_021227995.1 Novosphingobium kaempferiae | reverse complement strand
TACCAGCGGCCATGCCACGTTCGCGCGGCGCTCAGCGGAGGCCTCCATAGCGGCGGCAAGATCGCGCCTGAACGCCACCGAGGGCGACCTGATGCTGTCCATAGTGGCCGCCTACATCGACGTGCGCCGCCTCGAAGTGCAGCGCACGCTCCGCACAGGCAGCGTCGAGGAACTGCGCCGTCTGGAGCAGGAGATCGAGGCGCGCCAGCAAGCGGGCGAACTCACCCGCACCGACGTGGCGCAGGCCATGGGCCAGATCGAACAGGCCGAGCAGCGCCTCGTCCAGACCGAGCAGGCACTGGAATCGGTGCGCGCCGACTTCGTCTCCCTGGTGGGCGAGATGCCCGAGAACCTCGCCGAGCCGCCGCCGCTGCCGATGCTCCCTGCCAGCACCGACCGCGCCTTCGCGCTGGCCGAGGCGGACAGCCCCGAACTCGCCTATGCCCGCTATACCGAGCAGGCATCGCGGCAGGATATCGGCACCGCCCGCTCCGCCGGAGGACCGACCGTGGCGATCCGCGGCTCCGCCGCCGTCAGCGGCCCGGCCTATCCCTATGCCTTCCGCGACCAGAACAAGGACTTCGCCGCCAGCGTGGTCCTGTCTCTGCCGCTGCTCTCGGGCGGGCGCACGGCGTCGCGCATCCGCGAGGCGCGGGCACGCAACGATGCCGACCGCCTGCGCATCGAGGGCGCGCGTCGCGACATGGTGCGCGCCGTCACCAACGCATGGAACCAGGTCGCCGCCGCCGACCGCGCCGCCGATATCACTGAGCGGCGGCGACAGGTCGCCACCACGCAACTTGAGGGCATGCTGGCCGAATACCGCGTCGGCCTGCGCTCGACGTTCGACGTGCTCTACGCCCAGCAGAACCTGCGCGATGCCGAAGTTTCGACGCTGGACGCGCAGCGCGACCAGTACCTCAGCCGTGCGACCCTGTTGCGCCGCGTCGGCCTGCTCGACATCGACGACCTGACGGTCGGCATCCCGACCTACGACCCGGCACGCCACGCGAAGAAGGCCGCCACCGACGACGACATGCCGTGGGACGGCGCCTTCCGCGCCATCGACACGCTCGGTGCGTCGAAGGTGCGCGCCAGGCCGATCGCCGCGCCCGCTCCCGCGCAGCAACCCGCGATCCGCTCGGCCCAGACCCCCGACCCGATCCGTCCCGATTACGTGAAGCAGGTGCCGCTGGCGCCCGCACCCGGCACGACCGCCGCCAATCCTCCCGCCCGCAGGCCCCTGAAATGACTTTCTCCCCCGCCGCCGAAGCGATCCTCGAAGCTGAAGCCGAGGCCGCTGCTGCTCCTGAAATGACTACCGTCGATCCCGTCGAAAGCGGCCCGACGATGCTGGCCGCGCTCCTCGCCATGCACCGCATCGCCGCCGATCCCGCGCAGCTTCGCCATGCCATCGGCCATCATCGCGCGCTCGACGCGACCGACGTGATCCGCCTCGTTCGCCGCCATGAAGGCGCGCGTGCCCGGCGCCGCCAGGTGCAGTGGAAAGACCTTGCCCGGCTGCCGCTGCCCGCGTTGGCGCAGGGCGAAGACGGCTGGTTCATCCTTGGCCGCGTGGCAGGCGACGACGCCCTGGTCCAGCGACCCGGCGGCGGCATCGAGAAGATCCGCCGCACCGAACTGGAGGCGTTCTGGGCGGGCGAGATCGTCCTCGTCACCACGCGCGAAAACGTGGGCGGCAGCGCGCGCGGTTTCGACCTGACGTGGTTCATCCCGCAGATCGCCAAATATCGCAGGCTGATCGGTGAAGTGCTGCTCATCACGCTGGCCATCAACCTCCTCGGCCTCGCCTCGCCGCTGTTCTTCCAGAACATCGTCGACAAGGTGCTGGTCCACGGCACGATGTCCACGCTGACGGTGCTGGCGATCGGCTTCGTCGCGGTGTCGATCTGGGAGACCGCCTTCGGCTGGCTGCGCACGCGGCTCTATTCGGAGACCAGCCAGAAGATCGACGTCGAACTCGGCTCCAAGCTGTTCTGGCACATGCTGCGCCTGCCGATGGGCTACTTCGAGGCGCGCCGCGTGGGCGACACCGCGATGCGCGTGCGCCAGCTCGAATCGATCCGCGAATTCCTCACCAACGCCTCGCTTTCGGTGCTGGTGGACCCGGTGTTCACGGTGGTCTTCCTGGTCGCGATGTGGATCTATTCGCCGCAGTTGTTCTTCGTCTCGATCCTGACGATCCCCGCCTATTTCGCCGTCGCCATGCTCGTGACCGGCCCGCTGCGTGCGCGTCTCAACGACAAGTTCGAACGCGGCGCGGCCAACAACGCGCTGCTGATCGAGAGCATCGGCGGCATCCAGACGGTGAAGGCCGCCGCCGTCGAGCCGCAGTGGCAGGACCGCTGGGAGCGCCAGCTGGCGGGCTATTCCTTCGCCAGCCAGCGGGTGATCGACCTCGGCAATACGGGTAGCCAGCTGATCCAGCTGATCTCCAAGCTGAACATGGCCGCGATCCTCTTCTTCGGCGCCAAGGCGGTGATCGCGCACGAACTGACCGTCGGCGGGCTGATTGCCTTCAACATGTTCGCCCAGCGCGTGTCCGGACCGGTTATCCGCATGGCGCAGCTGTGGCAGGACTTCCAGCAGGTCCGCCTCTCCATCGCCCGCCTTGGCGACGTGCTCAACCAGCCCACCGAGCCCGGCGCGGGCAGCCGCCAGTCGCTGCCCGGCGTGCGCGGCGAAGTGCGCTTCGAAGGCGTCAAGTTCCGCTACGGCCTCGACGGGCCGTGGACGCTGGAGGACATCGACCTGACCGTGCTGGCGGGAACCTCGCTCGGCATTGTCGGCTCGTCCGGCTCGGGCAAGTCCACCCTGACCAAGCTGCTACAGCGGCTCTACGTGCCCGCCGGGGGCCGGGTGCTGATCGACGGGGTGGACATCGCCCAGATCGATCCGGCCTGGCTGCGCCGCCAGATCGGCGTGGTGTTGCAGGAAAACCTGTTGTTCAGCCGCACCGTGCGCGAGAACATCGCGCTCGCCAACCCCGCGCTGCCGCTGGAAAAGGTGATCGAGGCCGCCGAGCTTGCAGGTGCGCACGACTTCATCACCCGCCTGCCGCAAGGCTACGACACCATGATCGAGGAGCGCGGCACCAACCTGTCGGGCGGCCAGCGCCAGCGCCTCGCCATTGCCCGCGCGCTCGTCACCGATCCGCGCATCCTGATCTTCGACGAGGCGACCTCGGCGCTCGACGCCGAAAGCGAGGAGATCATCCAGAACAACCTCAAGGCGATGGCGCAGGGCCGCACCGTGCTCATCATCGCGCACCGCCTGTCCGCGATCCGCCAGTGCGACGGCATCATCGCGATGGAGCGCGGGCGCGTGGTCGAGCGCGGTTCGCATGCCGAACTGCTGGCGCTGGACGGCCGCTATGCCGACCTGCACCGCCGCCAGATGGGCGTCTCGCACGGAGTTGCCGCATGAACCAGCTTTCCCGATACTGGGCGCTCTGGCGCGCCGCCGTCGCCGCCGAGAAGGCGCGCACCACTGGCCGCCTTGCCGCAGCCGAGCCCGATTTCCTGCCCGCCGCGCTCGAAGTGATCGAGAAGCCGGTGTCCCCCACCGGCCGCATCACCGCATGGATCCTCCTCAGCGGCCTTGCGCTGACCCTGCTGTGGGCGGTGCTGGGCCGCGTCGATATCGTCGCCACCGCCGAGGGGAGCATCGTGCCGACCGACAGCATCAAGCTGGTGCAGTCGTCGGAAGGCGGCGTCGTGCGGCGCATCCACGTCCACGAAGGCGCGCGCGTGCGGCGGGGCCAGCCCCTGATCGACCTCGACCCGACCGTGACCGGCGCGGAAGAGAGCCAGGCCATACAGGCGCTGCTCGCCGCGCGGATCGAGGCCGCGCGGGACAAGGCCATAGCCGATGCCCTGTCCGGCCAGCCGCTGCGCTTCGATGCGCCTGAGGGCACCCCGCCCGAAGTCGCCGAGACACAGCGCCGCCTGATCGCGGCGCAGCTTGCCCAGACGCAGGCCGCGATCGCGGGCTTCGCCGCCGCGCGCCAGTCCTCGCTCGCTGATGCGCTCTCCGCTGACCGGCAGGTGCGCAAGTACGGCGCGACGATGCCGGTGCTCAACAAGGAGATCGACGCGATGAACGGCCTTGCGGCCAAGGGCTACGCGCCGGGGCTGCGGCTGATGGAACTGGAGCGCCAGCGCCACGCCGAACTCGGCGAGCGCGACGTCGCCCGCGCGCAGCAGAGCCGCGCGTTGTCAGACGCGCGCAAGTTCGGCCAGCAGGCCGCCCAGAGCCGCGAGGAAGCGCGCCTGCACGCACTCGCCGAACTCGCCAAGGCGCAGACCGACGTCGGCCTGCGCGCCGAGGAACTGCGCAAGGCGCATGAGAAGGCGCGGATGCAGCGGCTCGTCGCGCCGGTGGACGGCACGGTCCAGCAGCTTGCAATCCACACCGTCGGCGGCGTCGTCGAACCGGCCAAGCCACTCATGGTGGTAGTGCCTGACGGCGCGGTGACGGTGGAGGCCAAGGTGCTGAACCGCGACGCCGGCTTCGTGCGCGTAGGGCAGAGCGTCGCCGTGAAGCTGCAGGCGTTTCCCTTCACGCAGTACGGCACCATTCCCGGCCACATCGTCTCGATCAGCGGCGATGCGATCCCGGACAAGGACGTCGGCCCCTACTTCCTCGCCCGCATCGCGCTCGAACGCCGCAGCATCATGACCGAGAACGGGAAGGTGGCGCTGACATCGGGCCTCGCGACGACCAATGACATCGGCATCGGCACCCGCTCGATCATCTCGTACCTCGTGCGGCCGGTGGAGGAAATCCGCAAGGAGGCCGCGCGCGAGCGGTGATGCCCATGCCCGAGAGCCGCTGCCTCTTGATCAGCGGCTCTCGGCGCTTCAGGCGGCGACCAGTGCGCCTTTCGCCTGCAGAGTCTCCATCACGCGTGCCGCTGCCAGTTCCGAAGGGTTCTCGACGCCCAGCAGGGCGAAGGTGCCGCCGAGCATGAAGGCGCAGTGGCCGTGGACGGTGGCGATCAGCGAACTCGTCAGTTCCGCCGCGTCCCCGGCTGCGCTAGCGGGCAGGACGGCCGCGACCTCGCGGGCGATGACGCCGGTGAGGCGGACGCGCTGCGCTGCCAGCGTCTCGGGCATGTCCATGCCTTCCGGGACGCGGTGCTCGTAGATCGCCGACCACAGGTTGCGGTGGGTCTGCGCGAAGTCGAAGTAGCCGCGCACGAGGACGAGGATACGCCCGCGTCCCTCGGTGCCTTCGAGGCGGTCTTCCAGCCACTCGCTCCAGTGCCGGAAGGTCCGCGCGTTGATCTCCATGACCAGCCCGTCGACGTTGCCGAAGACGTGCATCACCGTGCCCACCGAATAGCCGATGCGCTTGGCCACTTCGCGCGCCGAGAAGCGGGCATAGCCGCTCTCGGCCATGACCTCCCGCCCCGCGTCGAGGATCAGCGCTTCCAGTTCCTCGCGGCCGTGATCCGATCTCCTTCCCATCGTCAGCCAGCCTTCCGCACGAAGGGATAGCGCATCTGCGCAAGGTAGCCGCTCGGCACCGCCTCCGGCACGCCGTAGCCCTGCGGCCACCGGCCCTTGGGGAAATAGTGGGTGCCGAACAGGCGATCGAGCCAGGGGAAGTGGATCGCGAAGTTCTTGTCGATCCCCTCGGCCTCCAGCGCGTGGTGCCAGTGGTGGAAGCGCGGCACCACGATGAAGCGGCCGAGGCGGTCGAAGTCGCCCCGGATGTTGGCGTGGACGAGCGAGGAATAGACGTAGACCATGCCGATGTAGGCCTGCATGACCGAAGGCAGGAAGCCCAGCGTCAGCAGCGGCAGCGAGGTCACGCCGCGCAGCAGCACGATCTCGGCGAAGTGCATCCGTCCTCCGGCCAGCCAGTCCATCGACCGCGCCGAGTGATGCACCGCATGGAAGCCCCACAGGAACGGGATGCGGTGGAATACGCGGTGGAACCAGTACTGGGTCAGGTCGGTCAGGAACATCGCCATGATGAACTGCACGGCCCAGGGCAGGGCTGCCACCGCTCCGCGAATGCCGGACAGGGCGGTGCCGTGCGCGTTGAGGTAGCTCGACGGCGCGAGGGCGAGGAAGGTGATGAGCTGCACCAGCATCGAGCTGATGAGGAAGTAGAACAGGTCTTCGCGCCACTCGGGTCGGAACAGGCGCTGCTTGTTACGGTGGGGGACGATGCGCTCCAGCGGGGCGAACATGAGGCCGGTGGCGACGAGGTTCACCGCGAAGAAATCGACGCCAAAGAACACGCCCCAGTCGTGCATCTCGCGCGGCTGCACCGACGCGCCGCCGAGGATCGTCCCCGCTAGCGCCACCATGAGCGCAGTCATCCCCAGCACCTTGCGCGGGCGCAGCAGCAGGCTCAGCAGGGCCAGCGCATAGGATGCCAGCAGCGTGGCATGGACGACGATGCGAAAGCCCGACGACTTGAGCACGACCGCCAGCTCGGGCGTGGCGAACCAGTCCGGCCAGCGCAGCGCGATGACGAAGCATAGTCCGGCGGCGGCCAATAGCAGCGCGAAGAATCCCGCGAACCAGCCGGTGCCGAAGCCGCGCGCTTCGATCGGAGCCTCAAGGTCACGGACAAGCTTTTTCAGAAACCCGGTCATGGTCGGTTTTCTCCAGTGTCGATGAGGCTTTGTACCGCGACAATCGAACGCTGTCTAATTATTTATTGTACAGCGTTCGATTTAAAGATAGACTCGCGGTGCGAATGAGATCGAAAGGCGATTCATGACCGGGATCCTGCTGCTTGCGACCGTCATCCTGAGCGTGCTGCTCTACGACACGAGGCGACGTCTGATCCGCGTGGAGGGCTTGCTGGTCGAGCCCCCGGCGCCAGCATATGCCGGGCTGGAGGAGGCGGCACGGCAGGAGCACTTCGAAGTCGAAACGGCTCCGGTCCCGGATCTTCAGCTCGACCCGGTGGCCGAGTTCGTGCCGGTCGCGCCCGAACCGATGCCGATGGCCGAAGAGGTCGGACCCGAACCTGAATCCGTCTCCGACGTGGCGGACAAGCCTGCGTCGCCGGGCTTCGGTTTCGAGGATCTGTTCGGGCGCAAGCTGCCGATCTGGGCGGGCGGCATCACGCTGATCGTGGCGGCGGTGTTGATGGTGAAATATTCCATCGACACCGGCTTGCTGTCGCCTGTGGTGCGCGTGGTGATGGGGCTGGTCTTCGGCAGCGGCCTGATCGGCCTTGGTGAACTTGCGCGTCGGCGTGAGGACGTTGTGCGCGATGTCCGTGTCGCTCAGGCCCTTGTAGGTGCCGGTGTGGGCGGCCTCTATGCCGCCGTTCTGGCCGCTGCCAATCTCTACGATCTGGTCGGTTCGGGCACGGCCTTCGTCGGCCTGACCGCGATCACCGCGCTTGCCCTCGGCCTTGCCCTGCGGTTCGGAGCGCCTTGCGCCGTACTCGGCCTCGTCGGTGGGCTGGCAACTCCGGCCGTCGTGCAATCGCAGAGCCCCAGCGTGCCCTTGCTGGCGGGATACCTTGCCGTCGTAATCGGCGCGATCACCCTGCTTTCGCGGCGGCAGCGCTGGGTCTGGCTGGGCATCGGTGCGCTGACGGGCGGCGCGGGCTGGACCCTGCTGACCATCGCCATGGGCGATCTCGACAGCGGATCGACGCTGGCGATGGGCCTGCTGGTGTTGCTGCTCGGGCTCGGCCTGCCCGTTCTTGCGGTGGAGGGCCGCACCGCGCCGATACTGCGCGGGGTGACCGGTGTGGTCGGCGCGCTGCAACTGGCGCTGATCGTCGCGCGGGGAGAGTTCACGCCGCTGACATGGGGCCTTTACGGCCTGCTTTCGCTGGCGTTCGTGTGGCTGGCTGGCCGCACGCCGGTCCTGCGGCGGACAGTCGCCGTGCCGTTGCTGACGGCTCTGGGGCTCGTTGCAGTCTGGCCCACGCCGGGTGCAGGGCTGTTTGCGGCTGTCCTGGCCGGGATAACGGCGATCTACGGCGGCTATGCGCTGTGGCGGGTATGGCGTGAAGATGGCGGCCTCATTGAAGTCGGACTGCTCGGCGCCATCGCGCTCGGTGGCTATGTCGTCTGCTTCGGGCAGTTCTACGAAGGCCATCCGGGCCAGGATCTGCGGTTCGCGCTTCTGGCGCTGGCGTTCTCGGCCTTGCCGGCACTTGGCGCTGGCCTGGGTTGGCGTAGTGGCGAGCGTCGCGAGGATGCCCGGTTTGCGCTACTGTCGTGCTGCGCCGGAGTGCTGGTGGTGCTGGCGGGGCTGGTCGGCCTGCCCGAATGGTGCGCGCCGATAGTCATCGGCGCAGTGGCGGCGACGCTGCTTGGGCTTTCGGTCACGGCGCAGGATCAGCGTGTGGCGAAGGGTGCTCTCGGTTTCCTTGTCACGGCTGTCATCGCGCTGGTGGTGACGATCGAGACCACTGGGGAACTGGTGCGTCTTTTCGACGTCGCAGCAGTTCCGAACCCTGCGCGGGCGGTGCTGCGGTGGAGCGTGCTCTGTGCGGTGGCGGCGGCCTTTGCCTGGCGCAATTCCGGCACGATACTGCGGTTTGCACTTCAGCCGATGGCGGTCCTGCTCGGCTATGGGCTGGTCGCGCAGATCGTCCCGGCCCCGTGGCTTGCGGTTGTGACGAGCGTCGCCTTGATCGCTCTGGTCGAGGCCGGACGCCGTCGGCAGGTTCTCGGGTTGGAGCCGACATGGGCGACGGTGGTCGGCCTGCTGGCGCTGTGGGCGCTTCAGCCGATCGGCCATTGGCTTCTGGTCGGAATGGTCTCGCTGGGTGGTCATCCGGTGTTCGTCGGAGAACTGCCGTCGGTCGGAATGGCGATGGGAAGGCTGGTCTTGCCTGCAATCGCAGGAGCTTTCGCGTTGTGGCGTATGCCTGTGCGCCTGCCCGATGCCGCGCGCATCGGGGGTGCGGCATTGACTGGCGGGCTCGCGCTCGCCGGCGCGCATGTCCTGTACAAGCAGCTTTTCGCCATCGGTGACTACGCCGCTTTCGTCCGCCTCGGACTTGCAGAACGATGCCTTTGGGAAGCCTTGCTCGTGGCGGCGGGAACCCTGATATGGCGCTATCTGACGGCGCAGCGCATGGCGACCGGGCTTGTCCTGGCGGGCATCGCGCATAGCCTCGTCTATACCGTCGTGCTGCATGATCCCTTGTGGGCCGAACAGGCAGTCGGCGCATGGCCCTTGTTCAACTTGCTGCTGCCCGCATTCGGCATCGCGTTCGTTGGGGTCTCGATCATCGAACGTGTCGTGCCCGAACTACCCAGCTACCTGCGGAGGGTCGGCGACGGGCTCTGCATGGCGCTGATCCTTCTCTTCGCCTTCGCGACACTGCGCCAGCTGTTCGCCGGCTCGGTGCTGGTCTTCGGAGAGGTGACGGAACTGGAGAACATCGGGCGATCGGTGCTCGCCATCCTGCTTGCTGTCGGCTTCCTGCTCTGGGGCATCCGCAAGGGCCTGCGCGACTGGCGCCTCGCCTCGCTTGTCCTGATGCTGGGTGCGGTGGGCAAGGTGTTCTTGTTCGATGCTTCGGGACTGGAGGGCCTTCTGCGGATATGCTCGTTCCTTGCACTTGGCTTCAGCCTGATCGGGATCGGATGGCTCTTCAACCGCTATCGGCACTAGAGGGCAGCCAACGTATCGGAGCGTTGGGGCTACGCAAACGCCGTGAATGCCTCTACCCCAGATAGGATGCTTCGAGGTTGCCGCCGTCCGCGATTTCGGCTGATGATCCCCTGGCCGCGATGCGGCCCCGGCTGAGAACGTAGGCGCGGCTGGACAGGTTGAGGGCGAGGTCGGCCATCTGATCGACGATCAGCATCGCTATGCCTTCGTCCCGAACCGCCTTCAACTGGTCGAACAGGTCTGATGTCGCCTGCGGAGAAAGGCCCAGCGAAGGCTCGTCCAGCAGCAGGATGCGTGGCTTTGCCATGAGCGCGCGGCCGACTGCCAGCATCTGCTGCTCGCCGCCCGAAAGCAGGCCGGCGCGCCGATCCAGCATGGTCGCGAGACGCGGAAAGCCCGCCAGAACCTGTGCCATGCGCTCCGCGCTGCCGGCGGCGCAGGTGTAGCCGCCGAGGCGCAGGTTGTCGCGTACCGACAGTTCGGGAAAGACCTGTCGCCCCTCCGGAACCAGCACCAGCCCTTGCCGCACGCGGGACGGCACGTCCTCTCCGTCGATCTGCGTGCCCTCCATGCGCAGATGTCCCGAGCGGGCCGGCATGAGGCCGGAAAGCACCCGCATCAACGTGGACTTGCCCGCTCCGTTCGCGCCGAGCAGGGCGACGGCTTCGCCGGGCCGCACTTCAACGTCGATGCCGTGCAGCACATCGACCGCGCCGTACCCGGCATGGAGGGCATAGGCGCCAAGACATGGCTCCCCGAACTTTGCGATGGTCGGCGCGAGCCCGCCGAGCGGCTTGTTGCCCAGATAGGCCTCGCGGACGACGGGATCGGCCTTGATATCGGCAGGAGTGCCCTGCGCGATGAGAGCGCCGGTGCGCAACACGGCGATTCGATCCGACACGCCCATCACGAGGCCCATGTCATGCTCGACCAGCCCGACGCCGATCCCGGCCTCGGCGATCTGGCGCAGGAGGTCGCCCAGAATGCGCTTCTCGCCCTGAGACAGTCCCGCTGCGGGCTCGTCGAGCAGGATCACGTCGGGGTCGGTCGCCAGTGCCCGCGCGATCTCGACAAGGCGGCGATCGACGTGCGCCAGCGCTCCGGCCGGGGTGGATGGCGCACCGGTGAAGCCGCAGGCGAGGAGCAGGGCGCGAGCATGCTCCCGGTCGGGCAACGAACCGTGCAGGGCACGCCCGAAGATATTGCCCAACCGCCCCTTGCGCATTGCGAGCAGGACATTGTCCTCCACCGTCATGCTGTCGAACAGCGCGGAGGTCTGGTACGTTCGGGCAATGCCCGCCTGCGCGGAAAGCCATGGTCTCCCGGGCGAAAGCGGGTGTTCGCCCAACAGGCGTTCGCCGCTGTCGGAACGGTAGAAGCCACTCAGGATGTTGATGACGGTTGATTTCCCCGCGCCGTTCGGGCCGATCAGCGCGGTGATGGAGGACGCCGGAATGCTGATGTCGAGATCGTCGATGGCGCGCACGCCGCCGAAAGCTATGCCGAGCGCGCGCCCCGAAAGTGTCGCGCGCGGACGCGAGGGCAGCAGTGCTGCAAGTGAGCGTGCATCGACCGGCGCGGCATCGTCCTTCGGATCGATGCGCAGCAGCCCGGCGATGCCAGTCGGCGCCAGCCACAGCACGAACAACACCAGCAGGGCGTAGGCAAGAACGCGATAGGCTTCGAAGGAGGAGAGCACTTCCGGCAGAAGGCCGATAACGATGGCGCCCGCCACGGGGCCCGGCCGCGACCCCGTGCCGCCGATCACGACCGTCAGCACCAGCAGGATGGAAAAGTTCAGTCCAAAGGACTGCGGTGTGACGAAGCTGTTCAGCGGTGCGGACAATCCTCCCGCCAGTGCGCAACACCCTGCCGAAACCATGAACGCGACGATGCGCGTGCGCGTAGGGGCTATGCCGATGGAGGCGCCCGCATTCTCGGAGTCGCGGACAGCGCGCATTGCCTGCCCCCAGGCGTTGCCGGCAAGGACATGATAGGCGGCCGTCACGATTGCCGCGACCAGAATGGCGATGATCGCCATGGCACGGTCGCCCATTGCGATCCCGGCGACCGAGAGCGGCGGGATCTGCAGGATGCCGCTCTGGCCGCCGGTCAGGCTTTCGGCCTCCACCAGTGTCTGCTCCACGACGAGGCCGAAGGCGATCGTCACCATCGCGAGATAGGGGCCTTTCACGCGCAGTGCCGGTAGCGCCAGAACCGCTCCCACGCCGACAGCGATGGCGATGCCCAGCGGCCAGGCAAGCCAGAACGGCAGCCAGCCGTGTGATGTGCAGATCGCCACCGCATAAGCACCGATGGCGTAGAAGGCGGCATGGCCGAAGCTGAACTGCCCGCTGAGGCCGATCAGCACGTTCAGGCCGATCCCCGCGATCGCCAGCAACGCGATCTGGCCGATGACGAAGGCGTAGTAGCCATTGAGCAGCAGGGCGCCGGCGATGCTTCCCAGCAGGCACAGGCTCCAAAGCGCCAGCGAGAGGGAGCGATGAAAGGGGAGGGCGATCATACCTTGCGCACCTGTGCTCGGCCGAGCAACCCGTCGGGGCGCACGGCAAGGACGACGATGACCAGCATGAAGGTCACGATCTGCGTGAAGCCCGAGCCGATGCCGAGCGTGACGAGGGCCTCCACCAGTCCGAACAGCAGCGCGGCAAAGACGATGCCCCACGCGCTACCCAATCCGCCGAGAATGGCGACCGCGAAGGCCTTGAGCCCGAGCACCACGCCCATGCCGGTCTCGACATGGGAGAGCGGAGCCACGAGCATGCCCGCGATCCCGGCGAGTGCGGAAGACAGTGCAAAGGCTGCGGCAATCACGCGGCCAACGGGAATGCCCATGATGGCGGCGGCGTCTCGGTTCTGTGCGACGCCCAGCATGGCGACGCCATGCAGCGTCCGAAGACGGAACAGGTCGATACCGGTTGCGAGGGCCAGCATGACGATCGGGATGAGCAGGTGCAGCGGATAGATGCCGAGGTCCATACCGCCCAGCCGGATGGAAGACAGCGTCAGCGGAGAGGCCAGCGAGCGTGGTTCCGCGCCGAATATGAGCATCATGCCATTGTCGCAGACAAGACCGAGCGCAACCGTCGCCATCAGCCATGCATCCGACTTGCGGGCAAGGAAGGGCCGTATCGCGGCGTGCTCCACGATCAGGCCGTAGGCTCCGCAGGTAAGCACTGCGCCGCCCACGGCGATGGGGACCGGCCATCCGGCCTGCGCGAGCATCCAGAGCAGCACCGCGCCCAGCATGGCGCTGCTGCCCTGCGCGAAATTGACCGCGCCGCACACCGACGCCGTGATGTGGAACCCGAGGGCGATCAGCCCGTAGATCGATCCGAGCGCGATGCCTGTCAGCAAGGCGGGGAGTATATCCATGGCTCAGGCCGCCTTCGCGGAGAGAGGAACGATGCGGCCGTGATCGAATTCGGCCCAGATATAGTCCCGTTCGTCCAGCGCATCCTGACTGTGTGCAAAGGGATGTTCGTAGGTCTTGATGAGGCCTTCGTGGCGGTCGATCCGGGTAAAGCCTTTTCGTACCGCGTCACCGTCAAGCGATCCCGCCTTACGAATTGCCAGCGCCGCGAGGTGCATGGCGTCGTAGGAGTTGGCGACGCCGACCGCCGGGGTCACGTCCTGCGGCCCCTTGATGTCAGGATACCTGGCCTGCAGCGCGGCCAGCACGCGGGCTTTCACCGGGGTGTCCGCTCCGAGGAAACTGTATGTCTGCACGAATTTCACCCTTTCCGCGTGCGGCCCCGCCAATTCCGAGAAGCGCCCGCCTGCCGGACCCCAGTGTGAGACGATCGGCACGTCCCAGCCCATCTGGTCGAGCGACTTGACCACCTGAGCCGACGGACCGACGGTGGCGACCATCATCAGGCAGTCAGTTCCCTGCGCACGCAGGCGACCGAGTTGCGGAGTGACATCGACATCCGAGTGCTCGAACTTCTCGGAACCCGCGAGTGGTAGTCCGGCGGCTGCAAGCGCCGCTTTTAGGCCCTTCTCGTTGGATTGGCCCCAAGGGTTGTTCAGTAGGATCAGACCCGGGCGGCGAGCGGCATAAGTGCGCTGTGCGAAGCCGACCATCGCCTTGTCTACCAGTTCGTCCACGGCGGAAACGCGGAAGACGAAGTTGGGATCGGTGCCGTTGTGGGTGATGACCGTGCCTGCTGCCCATGGCACCACGAACGGCGTGCGCGCTGCGGTGGCGATCGGAACGATGGCACGGGCTACCGGCGTGTCGAGGCCGCCGAACAAGACCGCCACGCGCTCCTTGTACAGCAGTTCACGCGCGGCGATCACGCCCTTTCCGGGGTTGCTCTCGTCGTCGCGGCGAAGCAGTTCCAGTTTGCGACCCAGCAAACCGCCCGCGGCGTTGATCTCGTCGATCGCAATCGAAATCCCGCGTGAGATCGCCTCCCCCGACTTGGCGGACTGTGCGGTCAGCGCGGTGATAAGCCCGATGCCGATGCGATCACTTCGTCCGCCGCATCCAGTCAGGGCCATCGCGCCGCCGCCGACTATTCCGGCGAGTATGGTGCGTCTTGGAACGAGAATCGCCATGGTTCGCCTTCATCCAGATTCCCAGTCTGGCTATCACGACATCGAAACAATTCAATATAAAAATCGTCAACGATTTATGTTTTAGATCGTTGATGATTATCCTTGCAAATCGCCTCATTTTGGAAGAAAGGGAGTTTTGACGCATCCGCCGTGGGGAGAGTGGAGTGTTTTGGGGGTTCTGGGTGTGGTGGCGCTTTGGCGTTGGAAAGGGTGTGTTGGATCATGAAGCAGAGTGTCGACATGTCGAGCGAAGGCGCCAATGCCACTTCTTCACGCCGCCGGGTGCGCAAGGCGGAGGCTGCGCCGGATCTGGGCGCGGCTTCGGCGGCGAGTGGGGTGGATATCGAGCAGCACATCTACCAGACCGTGTTCGACAGCGTGCTCAACCAGCGGCTGACCCCCGGCACGAAGCTGCCCGAACCCGCGCTGTGCGAGCTGTTCGACGTCTCGCGCGCGGTGATCCGCAAGGTGCTGCAGCGGCTGGAGCATGACCGCATCGTCGAGCTTCGCCCCAACAAGGGCGCCGTCATCGCCGCCCCCACGCCCGAGGAAACCCGCCAGATCTTCGAGGCGCGCCGCGCGCTGGAAGTGTCCATCGTCGAGATCGCCGCGCGCCGCCATACCCCGCAGGACCTGGCCGATCTGCGCCGCCTGCTGGCGCACGAGCACGAGGTCACGCACAACCCCTACCAGCCCGCCTGGGCCGCCTGCGCGCGCGAGTTCCACCTGCGCATCGCCGCGGTCGCGGGCAACCCGATCCTGACCGCGTACCTGACCGAACTGATGACGCGCTGCTCGCTGATCGTCGCGCTCTACCAGCCCAGCGGCAACGCCGCGTGCGAGCATGCCGAGCACGGCCGCATCGTCGACTACATGGAGAAGGGCGACGTCGCCTCCGCGCGGGCCGAGATGGGCCGCCACCTGCGCGCGCTGGAGGACAATATCAGCCTCGATCGCGGCGCGTCCACACAGACGCTGGCCCAGATGCTGAACCTTCCTGCGAGTGATCGGGGATGATGCTCGAAAACCCGCAGACTCACGTCGATTTCGACGCGATCGGCGCCTATCAGCGCTACAAGCTGATGGCGAGCCTGATCGTGCCGCGCCCCATCGCGCTCGTCACCACGGTCAATGCGCAGGGCGTGGTCAACGCCGCGCCGTTCAGCATGTTCGCCATGCTGGGCGAGGATCCGCCGCTGGTGATGATATCGATCAACCGGCTGCAGGACGGCGCGCTCAAGGACACTGCCGCCAACGTGCTGGAATCACGGGAATTCGTGGTCCACATGGCGGACGAGGCGATCGCCGCGCAGATGCACGACTGCGGCACCACGCTGCCGCCGGACCAGAGCGAGCTGGACCTCGTCGGCTTCACCGCGATCCCTTCCACCGGCGTCGCCCCGCCGCGCATCGCCGAGGCGCCGATCGCCTTCGAATGCCGGTTGTGGGAGACGATCGAGACGGAGAGCCGGTACATCTTCCTCGGCAGGATCCTGCACCTCCATGCCCGCGAGGGGCTGGTCGACACCGACCTGTGGCGGGTCAACCTGCAGGACTATTTCCCCGTCGGCCGCTTCGGCGCCAGCTTCTACACCCGCACGCGCGACCGCTTCGCCTTGCAGGGAGAAGCGCGGGAAACAGCCATCGACCGGATCTGAGGCTGGTCTTTCTGCGGCGCTGGAGTTGCGCTGTGTCGCCTTGGATTGCTTCGCTCCGCTCGCAATGACGAGGTGTGGGCGACTCTCGTTTCCCGTCGTCATTGCGAGCGGAGCGAAGCAATCCAGCGGCAAGGCATTGCCCTTCCGTCCAACCCGCTTCCCATTCCCCCTGCCTTCGCAGGGGCGACGGGAGGATGTTCCAGTCGCATACAGGCGATGCGCACACCCGCGCACTGAACTGAACCTAGCGGTACCCAAGGGTGCGTGAGCGCGCATTGGCGCGCACCAAGACGCATTCAGATGGCCCGATCCAACCCCGAACTGACGCAAATATCGTCAACGATTCGATTTCGGATCGCCGCCCGGTGTCATCGTCAACCGGCATCAAACTCCGCCATACCGCACCGCACCATCCAAAAACCGCAGAAACACAACGTTCTCGAAAATTTATTAGATCGTTGACGATTTAATGTTGGATCATCGACGAAGTTCGACATATGACTTGATTCGCAACGAGCGATCGGGTCGCCGGGTGACGGCAGGACAAAAGTCCGCCGCACCCCTGCCGGTCGCCTCTTCGGACAACATGAGGGTGACGATCATGCGCATTGCGAAACTGGCTGCCGGTCTTTCTCTGGGTGCGATGGGGATCGCGCTCGCCGTTCCCACTGCGATCCATGCGCAGGTCATCACCGGGGCCATCAACGGCCGCCTGACTGATCCGGACGGCAATCCGGTTGCGGGTGCGCCCGTCACCATCGTCCATGTCCCCTCGGGCACGACCACCACCGCGACGACCAGCGCCGACGGCGTCTATGCGGTGCGCAACCTGCGTCCCGGCGGTCCGTACCGCGTCACCGCGACTTCGCCGGACCTCGGCACCAAGTCGGTCAACATCCCCGCGATCAACACCGGCGACGCCTTTCAGGCGAACTTCACGCTGGGCGAGATGACCGAGATCGTGGTGAGCGGCACGACGTATGGCGGCGGCGACCTCAAGACCGGGCCAAGCTCCAACTTTTCGGCCCAGAAGATCGAGGCTTCGCCCTCGATCAGCCGCGACCTCAAGGATCTGGCGCGGATGAACCCCTTCGTCGCGGTCGACCCGACCAACAGCGACGCGCTGGTCTGCGGCGGCGCCAACAACCGCACCAATTCGCTGACCATCGACGGCGTGCGCCAGAACGACGACTTCGGCCTTCAGGCCAACGGCTATCCGACCCAGCGCTCGCCGATCTCGATCGACGTGGTGGAGACGCTGGGCGTGGAACTGGCGCCCTATGACGTGAACTACGGCGCGTTCGGCGGCTGTACGCTCAATGCCACCACCAAGTCGGGCGGCAACAGCTTCCACGGTCAGGTGTTCTACGAATATACCGGCGACGCGCTGCAGGGCGGCGAGTTCGCCTATACCGATTTCCAGGACGGATCGCGCCAGAACCGCCGCCTGACCGGCAAGTTCTCGGAAAAGACCTTCGGCGCGACGCTGACCGGCCCGATCATCAAGGACACCCTGTTCTTCACGCTGAACTACGAGAAGTTCGAGCGTTCCGAACCCTCGCTGGTCGGCCCGACCGGATCGGACTTCGCCAATCAGGTGCCGGGCGTCAGCGTGGCGCAGGCGAACGAGGTGCGCCAGATCCTGCAGGATCGCTACGGCTATGACCCACTGGGCTACGAGGCGACGAAGCTGCCTTCGCGTGACGAGAAGATCTTCGGCAAGCTGGACTGGAACATCGCGCCCGGCCACCGCGCCACGGTTTCGTACCAGCGCACGCGCGGCTCCTCGATCTCGGCAAACGGCAACACGCTGACCGGATCGAGCACCTCGCTCGGCCTGCTGTCGCAGTGGGTGGAGCGGCAGAACAACCTCGACGTCTACAAGGCGCAGGTGTTCTCCGACTGGACCGACAATTTCAGCACCGAAATCAGCGCGTCGTACAAGAAGATGGACAACCCCGGCTATCCGCTGGCGGGCGCCGACTTCGCGCAGTTCCGCGTCTACCTGAACGGCACGACCACCGGCCCCAGCGTCTATGCGGGCACCAATGCGTCCTATCAGGCGAACGAGCTGACCACGTACCTCCAGCAGTATCGCGCCAAGGCGACCTATACCGCCGGATCGCACCGCATCACCGCGGGCTACGAGCGCGAGGCGCTGAAGATCTGGGATCTGTTCGTCCAGAACGCCAACGGTTCCTACGTGTTCAACTCGCTGGCGGACCTGCGCGCGGGCAATGCCTCCTCGGTCAGCTATGCCAATGCCGCCAGCAACATGAAGGCGGACGGGGGCTTCACCCTGCACACGACGACGAACACGCTCTACTTGCAGGACGAATGGGCGGTGCTGCCCGAACTGACGATCAAGGCGGGCCTGCGCTACGACTTCTTCGAGCAGTCGGACCGGCCGGACGAGAACCCGCTGGTGATGGCGCGCTACGGCATCTCGAATACGGAGAACCTCGACGGCAAGCACCTGCTGCAGCCGCGCTTCGGCTTCAACTGGAAGCCCGACCCGACGCTGACGGTCTATGGCGGCGTCGGCCTGTTCGGCGGCGGATCGCCGACGGTGTGGACGGCGAACACCTTCTACAACACCGGGCAGATGCTGGGCAACGTCACCTGCACCCGCAACGCGACGACCAGCGCGGCGTGCCTTGCGGGGCTGACCAACGTCGACGGGTTCAACGTCAACCCGGCGTTGCAGGCGGCGAACAGCGCCAGCGCGGCGCGCGGGCAGGGGCTCATCAACGCGCTCGACAAGGACTTCAAGCCGCAGTCGACGTGGAAGATGTCGATCGGCGCGCAGAAGGAGTTCGACCTCGGCAAGTTCGGCAACGGCTGGCGCGTGGCGGGTGAGTTCATCCACTCCGAAGTGCAGAACGCGGTGGCGTGGTACGAACTCTATGCGGGCGCCAATCGCGGCCCCGATGCGCCGGACGGCCGCCCGACCTACCTGCCGGGACGCGACAACCGCAACGACATCCTCGTGACCAATACGAAGCAGGGTTACGCCAACCAGGTCGGTCTGGCGCTGGGCAAGACCTGGCGCGAAGGTCCGCTCGACGGGCTGGAGGCGCAGCTCTCCCACACCTACATCCGCTCGAAGGACATCAATCCGGGGATCACCACGGTGGCCTCGTCGAACTACTCGGGCGTGGCGACCTCGGACCCGAACGATCCGCAGCTGGCGACCTCGAACTACGAATTCCGCAACCTGACGAAGCTGTCGCTGTCCTATGCACACGCCTTCTTCGGCGACAACCGCACCCGCGTGACGCTGTTCGGGCAGCGCCGTTCGGGGCAGGTGTTCAGCTATACCTTCGACGTGGGCGCGAACGCCAACATGGCCGCCGACATGCTGGTGGGCGAGAACGGCGCGCTGGCCACCCGCAACCGCCAGCTTCTCTACGTCCCGCAGGCAAGCGGCGGGCAGGTGACGGCGGGCAGCGATCCGATCGTGACCTATGGCGCGGGCTTCGACCTGCAGGCGTTCAACGCCTTCCTCAAGAAGAACGGCCTGCTCAAGTATGCGGGCGGCATCGCCCCGCGCAACGCCTTCAAGGCCCCCGCCGTCACCACCATCGACATGCGCATCAGCCAGGAGATCCCCGGTTTCTTCCCCGAAGGCGCGAAGGCGGAAATCTATCTCGACATCGAGAACCTGGGCAATCTCATCAACAAGCGCTGGGGCGTGATCCAGCAGATCCCGTCGCCCTACGTCTCGGCCAACGTGGTGGCGCGCAACTGCCAGATCGCAGGGGCTTGCCCGACGCAGGGCAACTTCTACCAGTACGACAGCTTCATCGGCCGCGCCGCGACCAGCTTCAACACCCAGTCGGTGTGGCAGATGAAGGTCGGCGCGCGGTTCAAGTTCTGACGGCCAGATATCCGACGACTTGAGAGAGGAAGAGACATGACCACTACCCCGATGCAGCTCTCCCGCCGCGGTATCCTCGCCGCCGCGCTCGCGACCGGCGCCGCTGCCGCCGCCGCGCCCGCCCTTGCCGCGACGGCGAAGGCCAAGCCAGTGGCCAGGGGCGCGAGCTTCCTGCTGCGCAACGTCCTGCTCGAAACCGGCTACGTGCGGGAGGGCGCGGATGTCGTCGGCACGCAGACCGCGAAAGCCTCGGTGCTGGTGCGGGACGGGAAGATCGCCGCGATCCTCCCCGCCGCCGCGCCCGCGCCGATGGGCACCGAAGTGCGCGACGGGCAGGGGATGCTCCTGCTCCCCTCGTTCCGCGACATGCACATCCACCTCGACAAGACGTTCTACGGCGGCCCCTGGGTGCCCCCGCGCAAGCGCAAGGGCGGCATCCGCGGCCAGATCGAGCTGGAACAGACGCTCCTCCCGCAGCTGCTCCCGACGCTGGAGGAGCGCGCGGGCAAGCTGGTGGACCTGCTCCAGTCCAACGGCACCACCTTCGCGCGCAGCCAGTGCAACGTCGATCCGGTGATCGGCACCAAGCATGTCGAACTGCTCAAGCACGCGCTCGACAGCCGCGCCGACGGCTTCGGGCATGAGATCGTGGCGTTCCCCCAGCACGGCTTCGTCAGCGCCAACCTGATCCCGACGATGCGCGCGGCGATGGCGGCGGGCGCGACGCATGTGGGCGGGATCGACCCGACGACGCTCGACGGCGGCATGGAAAAGTCGGTCGATGCGATGATGCAGGTCGCGGTGGACATGAAGAAGGGCGTGGACATCCACCTGCACGAGCCTGGCGCCAGCGGCATCGCCGCGATCCGCCGGATTGCCGATACGGTGGAGCGCGAGCCCTCGCTGCGTGGCAAGGTAACGCTTAGCCATGCGTTCTCGATGATGTCGATTTCCGATGGCGAAATGGCCGACTTGGCCGCGCGCCTTGCCTCGCTCGACATGTCGGTCGCCTCGACGCTGCCGTTCGGCACGCGGATGATGCCGATCCCGATCCTGCTGGACAAGGGCGTGAAGGTCTACACCGGCACCGACAGCGTGGAGGATCACTGGTCGGTCTTCGGCAGCGGCGACGTGCTGGAGAAGGCCAAGCTCGCGTGCCAGCTCTACGGCTGGAGCGACGAGTACGGCATCTCCCAGTCGCTTAAGATCGCCACCGGCGGCCCGACCCCGCTCAACGCCAAGGGCGAGCAGGTGTGGCCCAGGGCGGGCGATGCGGCGGACATGGTGCTCGTCCCCGCAAGCTGCTCCGCCGAGGCGGTCGCGCGGCTGACCCCGCGCAAGGTCGTGATGTACGCGGGCAACGTCGTCTCGGGCGCGCTGGCCACGGCCTGACCGCCGCTTGAGGAGGGCGCGTCAGGGGCTCTCGGCGGCCTTGCGGAACGCATAGGTCGCGTCGAGCTTCTCGCGCAGGTACTCCCCGGCAAGGATCGGCTCGTAACGCGCGGGCCGATCCGGCGTCGCGCAGTGCGGCAGGCAGGCGATCGGCGCATCGACGTTGGGATCGAAGAAGAACACCACCGAATGCCGCACCGACCCGCCGGTGTTGAAGACCCGGTGCGGCGTCGAGACGTAGATGTCGTTGCTCCACCGCATCAGGCAGTCGCCGATGTTGCAGATGAAGGTGCCGGGGATCGGCGTCGCGTCGAGCCAGTCGCCGCCGCGCAGGCGCACCTGCAACCCGCCGGTCATGTCCTGCGAGAGCACGGTGATGTTGCCGTAATCGGTATGCGCGCCCGCGCCCGGTCGCTCCTCCTCCACACTTGCGGGCGGGTAGCGCAGCAGCCGCAGCGTCGCCAGCGGGCGGTCGATGTGGGGCACGAAGAAGTCCTCCGGCAGTCCGAGGTCGATGGCGAAGGCGCGGTGAAGCTGCTCGCCCAGTCTGCGCATCATCGCGTAGTAATCCAGCATGGCCTCGCGAAAGCCGGGCAGGGCGGGCCACTGGTTGCCGTCCAGCGGATCGAGCACTTCCTCGCCCTCCGGTTCGCGCCCGACGTTGAAGGCTTCCTTGAGGTCGGCGGGCCCATCGGGGTCGAGGCTCTCGTCGTCGATGCCCGCATAGCCCCGGTTGTTCATCGATCGCGAGATGGTCAGCGCCACCTTGTCGGCGGCGGGCAGGTCGAAGAACGCGGCCGACAAGGCATAGATCGCGTCGATCTTCTCCTGCGCGATGCCGTGGCCGCAGATGTAGAAGAAGCCGACCGAACGGCAGGCCTCGCCGATCTCGCGCGCGACGGCCTCGGCGCCCCCCGGAGCGCCCGACAGCAGCGGCGCGATGTCGATCACGGGAAGGTCTTGTATGGCCGGCGGCGGCGATGCCATCGGGCTGTCTCCTCAAGAGTTCGAAAAGTTCAGGAAAAAAGGCGGAGCCGACACCGTCGGCTCCGCAGGGTGGACTCTGGATTCTAGAAGCGGGCCGTCAGCTTGAGGATCGCGGTGCGGCCTTCGCCGGGCATCGCCGAAGCCTCGGTCTCCGTGGAGCGCTGCGGGATGTAGTAGCGCTCGTTCAGGATGTTGTTGACGTTCACCGAGACGCGGAACCGGCCGAAATCGTAGTGGGCCGATCCGCGCAGCAGGAAGTAGTCCGGGAACACCGGCGCGCCGGGCAACTGGCCGCTGGTCTCCTGAATGTAGTTGCCGCCCAGCGTCGCGCCGAAGCCGTTGCCCATCTCGTAGTTGGCGAAGGCGCCCGCCACCCAGCGCGGCTGCGTGCGGTCGACATAGCCCGTGGCGGAGCCCGCGAAGGAGCAGGTCGATGCCTGATAGGCGAAGCCCCAGCCGTCGTTGTCGGCCAGCCCGAACTGCGAGGGCAGGATGACGAGGAACGAGCAGCCCGAAACGCTGGTCTTCTGCCGCGTCAGCACGCCCGAGAGGCCGAAGTGCCGGTTCACCGCCCAGCGCAGTTCGCCCTCGAACCCGCGCGTCGTCGCGCCCACGAAGTTGCCGGTCAGCAGTTCCGACTGGCGGCGCTGCTGCTTGTAGACCGACGCGGCAAGGAACAGCGCGTCGTCGAACAGCGACATCTTGATGCCGCCCTCGGTCAGCTTGGTGGGCGAGAGCCATGTGCCCGCCGAGACGTTGCCCGGCGTGACCGCGCCGCCCTGCGACGTCTCGGGCGCGAAGGAGCGGCCCTTGGTGACGTAGGGCGTCAGGCCCCAGGGCAGCTTCAGGCTGGCACTGGCGGACCAGCTCACCACGTCCTGCGCATCGTGGTAGTCGATGTTGGTCGGCACCGCGAAGTCGACGAAGCCGGTGTTGCGCGCCTTGGCGTCATAGGCATCGTAGCGCGCGCCGCCGGTCAGCATCAGCGTGTCGAACAGCGTGGCCGAGCCGTTGAAGAACACGCCGAAATCGTCGACGCGGGAGTGGTAGAACTGGTCCCACGCCTCGCCGCTGACGTAGCGCGGGTTGAAGATGTCGTCCGGCGTCGCGCCGACCGAGATGTCCTGACGGTCGAGCACCATGTAGCCCCGCGCGAAGACGTAGCCTTCGTCCGCCTTGTAGTGGCGATAGCCGAAGCCGCCGACATAGTTCATCGTGAACCACGGTGCGGGGTCGATCTTGCCGGTCAGCGAGACCCGGAATTCCTTGGCCTGATCGCGTAGCATCTTGGCGAAGCCGTAGCTGTTGTAGGAATCGGCGTTCAGGTCGTCGAGAAAGCCCTGGATCTTGAAGGTTCCGGGACCGACTTCGTGGGCAAGATCGAAATAGGCGGTCGTCGTCTCTGCCTTGCCGAAGTCGTAGTCGGACGTGACGATCGCGCGGCGGGAGAGCTTGACCTCCTTGATGGTCGCCGGATCGAGCTGCGAATACGCGTTGCTGGCGCCGAAGTATTTCGTCACGCCGCCGGCGCGCACGATGTCCGCCGGGGTGATGTAGTCCGCACCCGGCGAGACGAGCTGCGCGCGGAAGGTGCCGGAGGTGTAGATGCCGTCGTCCACCAGTTGCTGCGTCAGGCGGTTGACGCCGGTGGTGCCCTGCATCCCCTCGGCGGTGTAGTACTGGCCGCCCGCCTGGAATTCCCACCCGCCGGGAAGATCGGTGGCGAAGCCGATCTGCGCAAGGTCGTGCCTGGGTTCGATCCCGTGGAAGTACTGCGATCCCTGAAGGTGCTCGTAATAGACGTCCACGCCCGCGTCGTAGTCGCCGATCCTGAAGGGCGTGCCGTATTCGACCTCGCCCCGGAACATCTTGTAGGTGCCCGCCGAAAGGTCGACCTGCCCGAACGCGGCCTGTCCGTTCTTGAAGCGCTCCGCACGGCCGCCGCGCGGATCGAAGTTGACGTAGCCGCCCGCGCGCCCGCCGCCGTAGGCCGGGGACGCGACGCCGCGCACGACCTCAAGGCTCAGCGCACCCTCGATTGGGGTGACGTAAGTGCCCTGGTTCTCCACGCGCTTGAAGCCGCGGAAGAAGTTGTCGGCATATTCGCCGCGGATGTTCACCGAACCGTCGACGCCGTAGAAGCTGGCGGTGAAGACGCCCGGCGTCACCGCCGTCAGGTCGCGGATGGTGGTCAGGCTGTACTGGTCCATCATCTGCAGCGAGACGGTGGAGACCGAACGCGGCGTGTTCACCGCGTCGAGGTTCAGCCCCAGCGCGTCGCTGGTGCCCGGCAGGATCGCCGACTTGGTGCGCGTGCCCTGCACCAGAATGCCGCTCTCGGCCGCATCGGTGGTGACTTTCGCGTCCTCGCCCAGCGCGTCCACCTGCGCCATGGCGGGCGCCGCGAACGCAGACAAAGCGGTAGCGATCGCGGCGCACGCAGCGCCGCGGCAGAACTGGCCGGACCTCATTTTACCGTTTCCCCTAACGTGTCGTTGCCTTGTGGCCCCGCCTGCGTCCTCTCGTCGCCTCCCTGGGCGTACTCGTTACTTGAACATGGAATCGTAGAACTTGACGAAGAACCCGCGCATGTAGTCGTCGTTCAGGAAGGGCTCGTAGAGCGCCTGCTGCCCCTGACCCACCAGCGCCGCCACCGGCTCCACCACGACCTCGCGGTCGGGGTTCACGAACATCGTCGCCGAAAAGCGATCCTGCGGCTTGCGGCTGACGACGCGATGGAAGGTCGACACGAACTGGCCGTTGGTCCAGGCCATCATGGTGTCGCCGATGTTGATGACGTAGGCCCCCGGCACCACCGGTGCGGAGATCCAGCGCCCGTCGCGCGTCTGCACTTCCAGCCCGCCGACCTCGTCCTGCAGCAGCACCGTGAAAGACGATGCGTCGCAGTGCGCGCCCACTCCCACGTCGCCCGCGCCCGGCAGCGGCTGCGGGTAGAAATTGAGCCCGAAGGTCGCCAGCGGGCTCCTGTGCAGGCGCACGAAATGCTCCTCCTCCAGCCCCAGCGCGATGGCGAAGGCGCGCATCAGTTCCCCCGCGAGAAGCAGCAGCGCGCGCTGGTTGACGATCATCGTCTCGACGAAACCGGGCGCGCCCTCGGGCCAGCGGTTGTTCTGGTAGATCGGGTCCGGGTCCGCATAATGCGGGTCGTCCGCAAGGCGCACGCGCATCATGTTGAACTGTTCGAGCGATCCGCCCGACACCGTCTTGGCCTTGCGCCCTTCCTCGGTCAGCGAACCGCCGGGCTTCGTCCCTTCCGCCGCGCCGCGCGCGGGAAGGTATCCGCACCACTGTCCGTCGAGGATCGGCGCGCAGGCCATCTTCTCGTCGAAGGAGCGGGCGAAGAAATCGCGTGCCTCGGCCAGCACCGACTGGCGCAGGGTCTCGGGAACGCCATGGTTGGTCAGGTAGAAGAAGCCGATGGTGCGGCAGGCCCGGTCGATCTCGGCGGCGACGGCGGCGCGGTCCTGCGGCGTGCCGGTGAGGAACGGCGCGAAGTCGATCACCGGGATCTCGTCGACCGCCAGCGCCTCGGCGGCGTCGTACTGAAGCTGCGCGTTCATGCCGTCGCCCCTTGCCTGCTCGAAAGGCCCTGCACCCATGCCGCCAGCCTCCCGTCGGCGCGCAGCAGCGGCTCGACCCCGGCAGCCGCCACGATCAGCACCCCCACGCAGACCTGCACCCAGTTGCCCTGCACGCCCATCAGCACCAGCCCGATCTGCAGCATCGAGACGATCAGCGCCCCGATCAGCGTGCCCGTCGCCGTGCCGACGCCGCCGCTCAGCGCCGCGCCGCCGATGATGACCGCCGCGATGGTCGAAAGCTCTCCCCCGGTCCCGGTGTTCGGCGCGCCGAGGCGCAGCCAGCCGGTCGTCAGCGCGCCGACGAGGCCGCAGCACAGGCCGAGCGCCATGAACACCGCGATCTTCACCATGCCCGGTCGCAGCCCCATCTGCGTCGCTGCCCGCAAGTTGCCGCCGGTCGCATAGAGCCAGGCGCCGAACAGCGTGTGGTGCAGCACGAAGCCCGTCACCGCGAAGGCCGCCAGCGCCCAGAGTACCTGCGCCGGAACCGGGCCGATGCTGCCGCCCGCCAGCGCGAAGAACGTGCTCTCGATGTCGCCGGGAATGTCGATCGACAGCCCCATCGTCACCACCAGCGCAATCCCGCGCAGCAGGCTGAGCATGCCGATAGTGAGGATGAACGAGGGCACGCCGAGCCGCACCACCGCCCAGCCGTTCGCCAGCCCGACGCCGCCGCCGATGGCAACCGCCAGCAGCGCGGCGGCCCACGGGTTCCAGCCCCATTCGACGATGGCCATGCCCGTCACCACGCTGGCGAGGCCGAGGTTGGAGCCGATGGAGAGATCCACCTCTCCCGCGATCACCAACATCGTCAGCGGCAGCGCCACCAGCAGCGTGAACCCCGTCACGCGCAGGATCTCGAACTGCGTCTGCGCATCGAGGAAGTGCGGCGCGTTGAGCGCGAAACCGATGTAGAGCGCCACTGCGACCAGCGCGATCGCCACTTCCCGGCGGAACAGCATGTGCGTGATCATGCGATGTCCTCCGTGCCGCCGACGATGCTGGCGACAAGCTGCGTGCGGCTCGTCTCGACCAGCGCCATGTCGGCAACCTTGCGACCGAGGCGCAGCACCACCGCGCGGTCGGCCACCTGGAAGACGTTTTCCATGTTATGGCTCACCAGCAGCACCGCCGCGCCGCTGGCCTTCAGGCGTGCGATGAGATCGAGCACCCGCGCCGTCTCGCGCACGCCCAGCGCCGCAGTCGGCTCGTCGAGGATGATGACGCGCGCACCGCCCAGCACCGTGCGCGCCACCGCGATGGCCTGCCGCTGGCCGCCCGAGAGGTGGCGCACGGCGGTGCCCATCGGGGGCAGCGCGATGCCCAGCCGCTCGAACACCGCACTCGCCTCGCGCTGCATGCGGCGACGATCGAGCAGGAAGCCGAAGCGTACCGGCTCCCGGCCAAGGAACAGGTTCTCGGCGATGGAGCGGTCCTCCACCAGAGCGAGGGTCTGGAACACGGTGGCGATGCCGACGCCGCGCGCGTCCGCCGGGCTGTCGAAGCGGCAGGGCACGCCGTCCATCGTGATCGTGCCGCCGCTCGGCTGGCGCACGCCGGACAGCAGGGAGATCAGCGTGGACTTGCCCGCGCCGTTGTCTCCCAGCAGCGCCGTGACCTCGCCCGGACGCAGCGCGATGTCCACGCCGTCGAGCGCGGTGACGCGGCCGTAGCGGCAGGTCAGCCCTTGCGCGATGAGCAGCGGCTCGGCGGCTGCAACGCTCACCGGAACGGGCTCGATGGTGCGCGGATCAAGACAGCCCATGGGCCTTCGCCGCCTCCTTGCGCTTGCGATAGCCCGCGATCATGGCATCGACGTTACCGGCCTCCACCCATGTGCAACCCGGCGCGGTCTGGAGCGGCGCGAGCCCGCGCTCCATCGCCGACCACGCCAGCATGACCGCGCTGAAACCCTGCATGTAGAGGTTCTCGTCCAGCGCGAAGGCGACGCGGCCCTGCTTTACGAAATCGAGCATCTTGAGGCTGCTGACGGTGCTGGCGACGAGCGGCGCAGGTCCGCCCAGTTCGTCCAGCGCCTTGAGCAGCGGCACCGCGCCCATCTCGCCGCTCGCCGCCGCGTGGCCGACGACCTCGCCGGTCTCCCGGATCTTGGCCTTGTAGAGCGCCACCGAAGTCGCCGCATCGGCGGCAGAGCCATCGGCGAAGCTGACCATGCGCAGGCCCGGCTGCGCCTTCAGCCCCTCGGCGATACCGGCGATGCGCTGCTCGACGTTGAGCGAGCCGGGGAACGGGTTGCCCACCAGCACCGCGCCCTGCGTCGTCCCGCGCCTGCCCAGTTCCTGCGCCATGCGCGCACCGAGCATGCGGCCGACGTCGCTCGGGTTCTGGCCGGAGAACGGCACGCCGTACTTCGCCATATCCGCCGCATTGTTGAGCGAGTTCACCATCGCGAAGCGCGTGCCCTGCGGCTGTGCGCGCGCCACTTCCTCGACCACGGCCTGATACCAGTCCACCGTAACCACCACGTCGTTGCGCGCGGTCACGGCCTGCCGGATCGCGTTGACGTGGGCATCGGGCGTCGGCTGCGCATTGAGCACGCGGGTGAAGCGCCAGCCCAGCGCCTCTGCGGCATCGGCGCAACCCAGCGAAATCTCGTGAACGAAGTCGGACCCCGGCGTGCCGATGGCGAAGGCGACCGAGCGCGCCGCGCCCAGATCCTCGTCGGCCTTTGCCCCGGACCGCGCGCAACCGGCCAGCCCGCCGCCCAACGCGGCAAAGGCAAGGCCGGAGCCCAGCCCCCTGCCGAGCAACGCGCGCCGGTCAACAGTCCCCCTCATGGTGATTGCCCGCCCTGTCGATTGATCCCTGCAGAATTTGTTGCAGGTGCGAGCGCTCTATTCCAGAGCAATTTTGCGGCATCGCGGATCGAAAAAAGGCAAACCACCATCAGGCGGTCAATTGTCGATGGACCCGTCGGCGAAGTGGCGCAGCATCAGCGCTGCGGGCGGCGACAACTGCCGTCCCGAGGCACTGATGATCGACAGCACCGACAGCGGAATGCCTGAACCCGTCAGCGGCACGAACTTCAGCACCCTGCGTTCCACTTCGGACACGATGTCGAGCGGGGTCAGCAGGCCGATGCCGATCCGCCCGATGACGAGCGCCTTGATAAGCTCCACCGAATTGGCGCTGGCGGAGAAGCGCGGCATCCCGTCGACATTGGTGGACCAGGCCTTGTCGATCACCGCACGCAGCGAATGGCCTTCGTCCGGCCCCACCAGCGGATAGTCAGCGCACTGCGCCAGCGTCACCTCGCTCTCCCCGGCGAGCGGATGGTCGGGCGCCAGCACCGCACCGATCTGCGAGACGATGGCACGCTCCACCCGCAAGTCCTGCCGGTCGGGCGGGTTGTAGGTCACGCCGACGTCGACCTCGGATGACAGCACCAGATCGACGATTGCCTGCGATGGCGCGATGCGCAGGTGGAAGATGATCCCCGGATAGCGGTTGCGGAACGACAGCAGCACGCGGCTGACCAGTTCGGCGCTGCCCTCCGCCAGCGCCAGTGTCACCTCGCCGCGTCGCATCCCGCGCAGCTCGTCGATCTGCGCCTGCGCGATCGCCAGTTCCCGCCGCCATCGCCGCACCAGCCCGACCAGTACCTCGCCCGCAGCCGTCAGCCGCAGCCCGTGCGGTCGCCGCTCGAACAGTGGCACGTCAAGCTCCGCCTCCATCTTCAGGATCTGGCGGTCCACCGCCGAGGAGGCGACGTTCAGGAACTCCGACGCACGCCGGATCGAGCCGCGCCGGGCGACTTCGTCGAAATAGATGGCGAATCTGGAAAGCACGCCGCGATGTTCGCGAGGGTCGTGGGCGCATGCAACGGGAAATCCACGCTATTGCAGGCGGCGACTTCCGTGATAGGGTGGAGGTTCTGGATGCACGGGCGGGTGGGCCTGTGCCGATGTCGGCCTCTCGTCCTCGAACGCCGGCACTCGTTCCCACGCTTACGGTTTCAGCCTGTCCGCGACGTTGGGCATGCGGCCGTCGCGTGCAGCCAAGCAATCGTACCATGCAGGCAAGACCACTTCATTCATCATTCCCTAATGCGTTTCCGGTCATCCTCGAAATCTGCGGGACCACGAGACGCCTTTTCGATATTCTGTCCAATCCAGTGGCAATCGCATACTCTCGTGAGGTGTCATGCTAGTCAAAGGCGACCCCCCGGCGATCGGTCCGAAGCTCCACCAGCTACGCAAGGAGCAGGGGCTTACACTTGATGCGCTCGCGGCGAATTCTGGCGTATCGCGCTCCATGCTCTCGCAGATCGAGCGCGGGCAGGCCAATCCCACACTGGCGACGGTGTGGCATCTGTCGAAGGCGCTCGGCGTCGAGATCGGCGAGTTCGTCGGCGGCAAGCACGTCGAGCGGCGCGGCAAGATCGAGATGACCGCCGCCAGCTTCGTGCCCGAAATCCGCACGGAGGACGGGCGCTGCCTGCTCAAGATCCTGAGCCCCGCGCAGAGCGTCGGCCAGTTCGAATTCTATCACCTGACCCTCGAGCCCCACGCTGAACTGGTCTCTGACCCGCATGCGGCGGGAAGCAACGAACACCTGACCGTGCTGTCCGGCGAGATGGTCGTCACTTGCGCGGAGACCACCGCGCTCGTCGGGCAAGGGGCTGTCGCGCGCTATCCGGCGGACCTTCCCCACGCCATCCGCAACATGACCGATACGCGGGCGGAAGCGCTGCTGATCGTCATGTCCTGACGTTAGCCGCCCATGCTGCGATGCAGCGGGGTTGCATTGGCGGCGATCATCGCGGCACTCTCGCGCGAATAGGCGCGCAAGAGGACTGGACTTTGTCGAACGCGGGACTTGGCAGGGCGGCGGAACTGATACGGCTGGGCCAACGGGCGCAGGCATCGGCCGTGCTCGACGCCATGCTGCGCAGCAATCCGGACCGGACGACATCGGCGCGGGCCTGGCACCTCAAGGGCGTGATCGCGCGGCTGGGCGGTGATGCGCAAGGCGCGCGGTGCTGCCAGACGCAGGCGCTCGCGGCCGAGCCTGCATTCGACGATGCCGCCGTGGAACTGGCGCGCCTGCTCAATGCTGCGGCGGATCATGTCGCGGCGCTGCGCTGTACCGATGCTGCGGCGAAGGCTGCGCGTCCGTCCCAGCCTCTGCTCGCCGAACGCGCGCGGGCGTGGCAGGCGCTCGACCGGCCTGACGAGCGGCTCGCCGAACGGCGGCGGATCGCGGCGCTCTATCCGGGCAAGGCGGCGACGCACCACAACCTTGCCGCTGCGCTGGGCGATGCGGGCCATGCCGCGCAGGCCGAGGCGGAAGCGCGCCGGGCCATCGCGCTGGGCAGCGCCGCGCCCGAGACGCGGCTGGTCCTTGCCCGCGCGCTCCAGAGCCAGAACCGGATCGCGGAAGCCGACGCCGCGTTCGCCGCCGCGCTGGCGCTGCGTCCCGGTTACTTCGACGCCTTGCGCGACCGGGCGCAGCTTGCGTGGATGGCGGGCGAGGGGATCGACGCGGTGCTGGCGCGGCTTGATGCCGATGCCAGGGGATTGCCGCGCGGCGCTGTCGCCATGCTCAAGTCCGCGTTCCTCGCTTCGGCGGGCATGGCGCGCGAAGGGCACGCGCTGCTTGCGGCGCACATGGACCCGGCGGACCCGCAGGCGCAGGCCACTGCCGCGACCTTGGCGATGCAGTTCGACGCCCAACGCGCGCTCGACCATGCGCGGCGTGCGGCTTCTCTCGCGCCGGGTTCGCGGCCCGCGATGCGGCAACTGGCGGATGCACTCCTAGCCAACCGGGAGGCGGGGGGTGCGCTTGTCCTGCTGGATTCGCTGCTGGCGGAAACTCCGCTCGATCAGGGGCTTATCGCCGCGCGCTGGACCGCATGGCGGTTGCGGGACGATGCGCGCGCGGCAGAATTCTACGACTACGACCGCTTCGTGCGCGCGGCGTCCATCGAGGCTCCGAAGGGCTGGCCGAGCCTCGCAACCTACCTCGCCGACCTGCTCGATGCGCTCAAGGCGCTGCACGGCTTTCGCGCCCATCCGCTCGACCAGTCGCTGCGGGAAGGGACGCAGACGGGCAGCAACCTGCTGCGTTCCGAAGACCCGGCCCTGCACGCTTTCCCGGAAGCGCTGGCGCCGGTGATCGACGGCTATCTGGCGAGCCTTGGCACTGGCGACGACGTGCTGCGCGCCCGGCTCGGGAAGGGGCGAAGGTTTGCCGGGATGTGGTCCGTGCGGTTGCGGCCGGGTGGCCGTCATCTGCCGCATGTCCATCCGCAGGGCTGGATTTCCTCGGCGTTCTACGTGGATCTGCCGCAGGAGGGGGCGTCCGGTACGCGCGAAGGATGGCTCGCCTTCGGGCAGCCGGGGATGGTCGATCTGGACGCGCAGTTCCATGTGCGCCCGCAGCCCGGAACGCTCGCGCTTTTCCCGTCCTACATGTGGCACGGCACCGTTCCGTTCACCGGCGAGGGCCTGCGCACCACCATCGCCTTCGACGTCGTTCCCGCCGTCCCGGGCGCCTGACTGTTTCCAAAACGAATCACCGGACACAGTCTTCGGTGCGGGTTTTCACATTCCGGCAACGATCGCGGGACTCGATATTTCCTTGATAAAACAATGACTAGAAATTCCCGTCCACCGCTCTGCGGATAAAATCCAGCATAGTGGACCACTAAAAAGAAATTCCGCTTGACATAAATCCTACATGAGTCACTCTTGGTGCGGGTGGACAGACCAGCTAACGAATCCAGCTGGACTGACGAAGAAATATCCAAATCTCCATAAACAGAGCCATCAAGGCCAGGCGCGAATCTGCACACGTTTATCCGTGTGGAGAGCGAAGAAGCGCGCGTATTTCGATGCACTTTACTGTGCTTTCGGAAGTGGATTCTTGCACCTCAATCAAAATATCCAAACCGCACAGGGCACAACCATAACAATAAAATTGGAGAGGGTGTTCAGTTCGTGTCGCTCAGCAAAAGGGGATGAGCCCATGATGGACAGTCTCAATCAGCGCCATTGGCGCATCGATCGTCTGCGCACTGCACTTTTCATCGCCGCAGGAAGTTCCGCTCTGGCATTGCCGCTGGGGCAGGCCGCCATGGCGCAGGACGCTCCGGCGGAAGAAAACGTCGCCGAGGAAATCGTCGTCACCGGGTCGCTGATCGCGCGGCCGGACTACAAGGCCAACAGCCCGATCGTCTCGGTCGGCGAGGAGCAGATCGAGGCCACCGGCCAGCTCACGGTGGAGCGCGCACTGTCGCAGATGCCGCAGTTTGCGGGCGGTCTGGGCCAGAGCAACACCTCCACCACCAGCACCGGCCTGTCCGGCGGCCAGGCTTACGCGACGCTGCGCGGCCTGGGTTCCAAGCGCACGCTGATCCTGCTCGACGGCAAGCGGATGCAGCCGTCGAACCCGGACGGCTCGGTCGATCTCAACACGATCCCCGAAGCGGTGATCGGCAATATCGAGGTCATCACCGGCGGCGCATCGACCGCCTACGGTTCCGACGCGACGGCGGGCGTCGTCAACTTCCGCCTGAAGTCGAACATCACGGGGCTCAACATCAAGAGCCAGACGGGTATCTCGAACTACGGAGACGGCCGCAATTTCCGCATTTCCGCAGTCGCCGGCGGCAACTTCGACGATGGACGCGGCCGTGCCTTCGTTGCGCTCGACTACTCGAAGCGTGACCGCGCCAAGCGCCGCCAACGCCCCTGGTATCCGGACCGCACGACCGAGACCGGAAACGCCGCAAACCCTTACGGTTCCGCGCTTTTCACCGGCAACGAGCCGACGCTGGCGGCAGTCAACTCGGTCTTCGCGGGCCAGTACGGCTATGCCCCGTTCGTCGCCAGCAACGGCAGTCGGCTGTACAGCGGCGGCGCGCAGATCGGCTTCAACAACGACGGGACGCTCTACACCGCGAACAACGCGCCGGTGGTCAACTTCAAGGGCGTGGAGACGGACGACGCCTACTTCGTCAGTTCGGGCAATTCGATCTTCGGTCCCGCACAGCAGTTCAAGTTCGGCTTCACCGGCGGCGACATCCAGTCCGAGATGGAGCGCTATTCGGCGATGGGTCGGGCCGATTACGACCTGACCGACGATATCTCCGCCTTCGCGCAGTTCAACTACACGACCTATTCGCAGTATTCGATCGTCAATACGACGCTGTCTAACAACGTCTATCTTCAGAATATTCCGTACAACAGCTACTTCGTTCCCGATGACCTGCGCACGATCCTGGCATCGCGCGCCGATCCCACTGCCGATTTCCAGTTCTACAAGGCCTGGAACGCCATCGGCAACCGCGGCCAGACTTACGACTACGACGTGTGGCAGTTCATGGCGGGCCTCAACGGCAAGCTGGGCATCGGCGACCTGACCTGGGAATTCTACGGCAGCCGCAGTTCGTCCAACTTCCGCAACGGCCAGACCGGCGGCCTCAGCCTCTCGCGCATGGAGGCGCTGCTCGCCAGCCCCACGGGCGGCCTCGGCAACTGCACGGACTTCAACATCTTCGGCAACCTGCCGATTTCCGATGCCTGCGCCGAATACGTCAAGCGCGACACGCTCAACACCACGCGCATGGAGCAGGACATCGTGTCCGCCACCATGCAGGGCGGCCTGTTCAAGCTGCCCGCCGGTGACGTGCGCTTCGCGCTGGGCGCCAGCTACCGCAAGAACTCCTTCACCTTCAAGGCGGACGACGCACTCAACCAGCCCGACGGCACCAGCGACATCATCGGCTTCTCGGTGCTGCGCTCGTCGGGCGGCAGCGTGAACGTGAAGGAACTCTTCGCCGAAATGCTGGTGCCGGTGCTGCATGACCTGCCGCTGGTGCAGCAGTTCAACCTCGACCTCGGCTACCGCTATTCGGACTACAACTCGATCGGCGGCGCGCACACCTACAAGGCCGACTTCGACTGGCAGGTGTTCGACGAACTGCGCCTGCGCGGCGGCTACAACCGCTCGATCCGCGCGCCGAGCGTGGGCGAGCTCTACGCGCCGATCTCGACCGGCAGCAGCAGCATCGGCCAGGCGGCGCGCACCGTGCTGGCGGGCGATCCCTGCGACTACCGTTCCTCCTATCGCGCAGGCGCGAACGAGGCGCAGGTCAGAGCGTTGTGCATCGCGCAGGGCATGACCGCGAGCACTTACGGCGACTCCACCTCCGGCTTCGTCGGCACCTCGCAGATCTTCCCGCTGACTGGCGGCAACCCTGATCTCAACGAGGAAACCGCGGACACCTGGTCGTTCGGCGCCGTGCTCAATTCGCCGTTCACTTCGCCGATCCTGAGCGGGATGAGCATGTCGGTCGACTGGTACAACATCAAGATCAGCGACGCGATCGGCATCCTGGCGGTGTCGCAGTCGGTCCAGTACTGCTTCAACGCCGACGGTTCTTCCAACCCGACTTACGACGTCAACAACTATTACTGCCAGCTGCTGTCCCGCGCGCCGGAAGGCACGCTGGAGCCGCCGACCAGCCAGCCGCTGCTCAACCTCGGCACGTTCGAGGTGCAGGGCATCGACGTCCAGTTCGACTGGCGCCTCGGCCTCGACGACATCGGCATCGCCTCGCCCGGCACGCTGCGGTTCCGCAGCGTCGTCAGCTACCTCGACAAGTTCAAGGTGCAGAACCTGCCGGGCGGCCCGACTTACGACTATTCGGGCACGATCGGCTTCACGATCGAGAGCGACGCGGGCATCTCGCATCCCAAGTGGAAGGCGAACACCACGCTCGGCTACTCGGACGATCAGTTCGACGCCTCGCTGGTGTGGCGCTTCATCGACAAGATGGACCACTCGAACTCGGTGACTTCGGCCAGCGCGCCGAAGGGCATCGCCGCCTACCATGCCTTCGACTTCAATCTCGGCTTCCAGTTCGAAGGCGATGTCTCGCTGCGGGCGGGCGTGACCAACATCTTCAACAAGGCACCGCCGTCCTACTCCAACACTCCTGCAACATATGATGCGTCGACCTACGACGTCCTCGGGCGCAATTTCTTCATGTCGCTTTCCAAGCAGTTCTGACCTTCCCGCGCGCCGGGACCGTGAAGTTCGGTCCCGGCCGCACCTGACCGTTTCACCGATCGATGGAGTTAGTCATGATGCGTTTGGCACGTAAGTCGCAGCGCAGGTTCCTCAAATCAGGCAGCGCGGTCGCACTCTGCGCGGCGGCCATGGCGCTGGCGTTCACCACCGCAGGCCCGGTTTCGGCGCAGTCCGCCGTGCCGACCCCGGAAAGCTGGTTCGGCCATCAGATGGGCGCCGATCGCAAGCTTGAACCCTATGCCAAGATGGTCGACTATTACCGCGCGCTGGAGAAATCGAGCGACCGGATCAAGATCGTCGAACTGGGCAAGTCCACCGAGGGCCGCCCGTTCCTGGCCATGTTCATCTCCAGCCCCGCGAACCTCGCGCGGCTGGAGGAATATCGCCAGATGAACCTCAAGCTGGCCGATCCGCGCGGTTCCTCGCAGGACGAGCTTGAGGCCATCGTGCGCGACGGCAAGGCGATCGTCGTTCAGTCCTACGACCTGCACTCCAGCGAGATCGGCTCGTCGCTGACCGCCGTGGAATTCACGCACGGCATGGTCACGCGCACCGATGCCGACACGCAGCGCATCCTCGACAACGTCATCACCATCGTCATGCCCTCGCTCAACCCGGACGGGCACGACATGGTGCAGGACTGGTACATGAAGCATGTCGGCACGCCCTACGAGGGCGGCGCGATGCCGTGGCTCTACCAGAAGTACGTCGGCCACGATAACAACCGCGACGCCTTCATGCAGACGCAGGCGGAATCGAAGCTGCTCGGCTCGGTGCTGTTCCGCGACTGGATCCCCGAGGCGTACATCGACCATCACCAGATGGGCCAGTATTCGCCGCGCATCTCGATCCCGCCCTATACCGATCCGATCCGCCCCTTCGGCGATCCGCTCGTCTGGCGCGAGATGACCTGGTACGGCTCGAACATGGCCTACGACCTCGACAAGGCCAAGCTGTCGGGCGGCATCGGCGACGCCATCTATTCGGGCTGGGGCCACTTCGGCTTCCACTGGCTGACGCCGTTCCACAACATCACCGGCATGCTGGACGAATCCGCCAGCGCCAGCCTCGCCACGCCGCTCTACGTCCATCCGGACCAGTTGAAGGGCGGCCAGCGTGCGGTACCTGACAACACGCCGCAGATGAACATGCCCGATCCCTGGCCCGGCGGCTGGTGGCGTCCGCGCGACATCGTCGACCGCCAGCTCGTCACCTCGTGGTCGCTGGTCGACACGGCGGCGCGCAACAAGGACCGCGTGCTGCGCAACATGTACCTCAAGGCCCAGCGTCAAGTGGAGCGCGGCACGACCGGCGAGACGAAGGCGTACATCGTCTCCATCGACCAGCACGATCCGCTGACGGTCGACAAGATGATCAACGCGCTGCTGCTGCAAGGCGTCAACGTCTACCGCGCGCCCGCCGAGTTCGTGCATGAAGGCCGGGTCTATCCGGCGGGCAGCTTCGTCGTGCCGATGAGCCAGCCCAAGATGGGCGTGGTGCGCTGGCTGCTGGGCGAGACGCACTTCCCCGACGACGTCTACGCCCGCACCGCCGACGGCACGCCGATCCGCCCCTACGACATGTCGACCGACGCCCTGACCGAGTTCATGGGCGTGGAAAGCACGCCGGTCGGCACCGCCGTCACCGCCAGCCTCGAGCCGGTTTCCGCCATGCTCGCCCCGGCGGGCAAGGTGGACGGCAGCGGTCCGTACCTGCTGAGCGGCGCGCTCAACGACAGCTTCCGTGCAGTCAACCTCGCCATCAAGGCGGGCGCGAGCGTCACCCGTGTCACCACGCCTTCGGGCACGGCGCAGGCGGGCGACTTCGTGGTGAGCGGGCTCTCCGCCGCCTCGGCACAGTCGATCGCGGGCACCACCGGCGTCGACTTCGCATCCTCGGCAGGCGTCACCGGCTCGGCCCCGGTCAAGACCCCGCGCATGGCCATGCTCAAGCGCTATCGCGGCGGCAACATCGACGAGGGGTGGACCCGCTTCCTCTTCGAGAACTACGACTACCCCTACAGCTCGATCATGGACGCCGAGATCAAGGCGGGGAACCTGCGCAAGAAGTACGACGTGATCGTGCTTCCCGACGATGCCGTTTCCGCCATGACCGGCGTGCTCGGCAAGGGCGAGAAGCCGAGCCCGTGGGACAGCCTCGAGGGCGTGCCGGCGCAGTACGTCAGCGGCTTCGGCGATGCCGGCACCAAGGCGCTGGAGGACTTCGTGAAGGCGGGCGGTCGCCTCGTCACCTTCGGGCGCGCCGGAACCCTGCCGATCGAGAAGTTCGACCTGCCGGTGACGGACGTGCTGGCGGGCCTGCCCTCCAAGAAGTTCTGGAGCCCGGGCTCAACCCTCAAGATGAAGGTCGACACCTCCAGCCCCTACGCCATGGGCATGCCGAAGGACGCGCTGGCGATCTTCACGGCTGGCAATCAGGCCTACGAGGTGAAGCCGAGCATCCACAACGACGCCGTGACGGTCATCGCCAGCTACGTCGACAAGAACGTGCTGCGCAGCGGCTGGCTGCTGGGCGAGGACAACCTCACCAGCAAGGCGGCGATGGTCTCGGTTAAGCACGGCGAGGGCGAGGTCATCCTCATCGGCTTCCGTCCGCAGCACCGCGACCAGGCCCACGGCACTTACAAGCTGCTGTTCGACAGCCTGATCGCTCCCTGAGTTTTCCAGACAATCCTTTCGGGACCACCCACTCGGGCAGGTCGCTCCACCCAGCGACCTGCCCGCTCTTTCCCGAAAATTCCGATGCCCAACATGACGGAGTTCCTCCGATGAAGACGCCTGCCCTTCCGCTCGTTTCGCTGATCGCCGCGCTCGGCCTGCTCGCCCAGACCCCGGCGCAGGCGCAGAGCACGCCCGCCACCACAGCCGCCCCCGACAAGGCCGCCGCGCTCAAGACCGACGTCATCGCCGGCGTCGACAAGCGCGCCAAGCTGGTTCAGGAGATGGTGGATTCGATCTTCAGCTTCGGCGAACTCGCCATGCAGGAAGTCGAAAGCTCGAAGTACATCACCGCCATCCTCGAAAAGAACGGCTTCACCGTGACGCGCGGCTCCGCGGGGATGCCGACCGCGTGGACGGCGGTGTGGAAGAACGGCACAGGCGGCCCGACGATCGCGGTCGGCTCCGACATCGACGGTATCCCCAAGGCCAACCAGAAGCCCGGCGTCGCCCGGCGTGAGCCGCTCGTCCCCGGTGCTCCGGGCCATGGCGAGGGCCACAATTCCGGGCAGGCGGTCAACGTCGCGGCCGCGCTGGCGGTCAAGGAACTGATGATCCGCGACAAGATCCCCGGCACGCTCAAGCTCTGGCCCGGCGTCGCGGAAGAGCCGGTGGCAGCCAAGGCCTTCTTCGTGCGCGACGGCATGTTCTCCGACGTGGACGTGGTGCTGTTCACCCACGTCGCGTCCAACCTCCAGACCGCGTGGGGCCAGCCGCAGGGCACCGGCGGCATCTCGGTGCTCTACACCTTCACCGGCGAATCCGCGCACTCTGCGGGCAACCCGTGGCGCGGGCGCAGCGCGCTCGACGCGGTGGAACTGATGGACGCGGGCTGGAATTTCCGGCGCGAGCACCTGCGGCCCGAGCAGCGTTCGCACTACGTCATCAAGGACGGCGGCGACTTCCCGAACGTCGTGCCCTCCACCGCGACGGTCTGGTACTACTTCCGTGAACAGACCTTCGACAACATCCGCAAGAACTACCAGATCGGCAGCAAGATCGCCGATGCCGCCGCGATGATGACCGACACCACCGTGTCCAGCCGCATCATCGGCACCGCCGCGCCCCAGCACATGAACCGCCCGATGGCTGAGGCCGCCTACGAGAACATCAAGCTCGTCGGCCTGCCCACCTGGACGCCGGAGGAACAGGCTTTCGCCAAGCAGGTGCAGAAGCTGGTCGGCGGCGACGAGGACGGCCTCGACACCGAACTCAAGCCGCTCACCCCGCCCGACAAGGAGCCCAAGAGCGGCGGTTCGGACGACATCGGCGACGTTTCGTGGACCCGCCCGACGATCACCGTGCGCTTCCCCTCCAACATCCCGAACCTGCCCGGCCACAACTGGTCGAACGCGATCACCATGGCGACGCCGATCGCCCACAAGGGCGCGGTCGCGGGGGCGAAGGTCATGGCGATGACGATGATCGACCTGCTGACCAAACCCGAACTCGTCGCGGCGGCCAAGAGCTACTTCACCGACGTCCAGACCAAGGACACCAAGTACCAGCCGGTCCTGACGAACGAGAAGCCCTACATCGAGATGAACGCCGACATCATGGCCCAATTCCGGCCCGAGATGAAAAAGTTCTACTACGATCCGAAGAAGTACAAGACGTACCTCGACCAGCTCGGACTGTCATGGCCGCCTGCCCCCGAAGCGGTCGCCGCCGCAACCCCCGCCATTCCAGCCCCGGCCAGTCATTGATCGGGGCGGCGCAAGGCCCGGGGCGTACCATGGACGTGACGTTGGCGGACGTCGAGACGGCGGCGCGCAGGCTGGACGGGGCCGTCCTGCGCACCCCGTTCCTCCATTCACAGACGCTTTCGCAACTCACCGGCGCGGAGATCTGGCTGAAGTTCGAGAACCTGCAGTTCACCGGCTCCTTCAAGGAACGCGGCGCGCTCAATCGGCTGCTGACGCTGGGGCCGGACGCGCGGCGGCGCGGGGTCGTCACCGTATCGGCTGGCAACCATGCGCAAGGGGTGGCGCTGCACGCGCGCAAGCTGGGCATCCCGGCGGCTATCCTGATGCCCGAGAGCACGCCGACGGTGAAGATCAAGCGGACCGAAAGCTTCGGTGCGACGGTCCGGCTGGTCGGGCGCGACTTCGACGAGGCCAGCGCCAGCGTCGCCGAATTCGTGCGGCAGGGCCTGACCTTCATCCATCCCTTCGACGATCCCGAGATCATCGCCGGACAAGGCACCATCGGCCTCGAACTCATCGCGCAGGGGCCAACGCTCGACGCGGTGCTGGTCTCGGTCGGTGGTGGCGGGATGATCGCGGGCATCGCCTCCGTCTTCGCGGCGCTTTCACCCGAGACGCAGGTCATCGGCGTGGAGAGCGAACTCTACCCTTCGATGGCGCGGGCCACCAACCGCTTCAACGGCCCGTTCGTCGGCGGTGCGACCATCGCCGAGGGCATCGCGGTGGCGCGGCCCGGCGTGCTGCCGCTGGAGCACGTCCAGCGCCTCGTCGATGACATATTGGTGGTGCCCGAGGCCGTGATCGAGGACGCCGTGGCGCTGCTTCTCCAGATCGAGAAGACGCTGTGCGAAGGCGCGGGCGCGGCGGGCCTTGCCGCCGTCCTTGCCCATCCCGAGCGGTTCCGCGGCAAGCGCATCGGCCTCGTCCTCAGTGGCGGGAACATCGACATGCGCGTGCTGACGGCGATGCTGCAACGTCATCTGGTGCGCTCGGGACAGCTGGTGCGGCTGCGCGTGCCGATGCTCGACAACGCGGGATCGCTCGGCCCTGCCGCCTCGATCATCGGCGACATGGGCGGCAACATCCTGGAGGTGACGCACGACCGCATCTTCGACGGCGCCTCCGCCCGCTCGGCCAATGCGGTGTTCACCGTCGAACTGCCCGACAGCGAGCGCAACGGCCTCGTCCTCAAGGCCCTGCACGAAGCCGGCTTCGCCGCCGCCGTGGTCGCCGCCCATGCTGCGGAGTGAGCCCGCGATGGCGCAGGCGACGGGCGCCGCCCCGCGCATGGCGTGGATCGACATCTGCAAGGGCGCGATGATCCTGCTCGTCGTGCTGCTGCACAGTTCGTCCTACTTCAAGGCGCAGGGCGGGGAAGTGCCGCCATTCGTCACCGCCGCCACCGCGTTCTTCGCGCCGATGCGGATGCCGACGCTGATCTTCCTCTCGGGCCTGCTGGCGAGCCGGGGGCTGCGCAAGGGCGCGCGCGGCTTCCTGCTGCATCGGCTGCGCATCCTCCTGTGGCCCTATCTGGTGTGGTCGGTGCTCTGGGCGCTCGCGTCCGGCCATGCCGACCGCCTCGTCGAGCCAGAGGGGTGGCTGGGCGGCTGGTATCTGTGGTTCCTGCTGTTCATCATGGCGTTCTCGATCGTCGCCGCGCTCGTCCCGCTGCGGTTCCATCTGGTCGCTGCCGCCTATGCATTCCTCGCCTCGCTCGCCTGCGAGGACGGGACCAAGTACGGAGAGCGGCTGCTGTTCTTCCTTGCGCTGTTCCTCGTCGGATCGTTCCTCGGCCGGGAGCGCGAGCGGATGGAGGCGTGGCTGGGCGACCGGCTGCTGCTGTGGACCCTCATGCCCGCAATCATCGCGGTGTGCCTCTATTCCGCCATCGAGCGCACCATCCGCTATTCGCCGCATGACGCGCTGCCGATCCTGATCGTTGTCGCGGGCGTGCTGGCGGCGGGAATACAGGTCGCGGGCCGCCATCCCCTGCCGCTGCTGCAGGCGATGGGTCGCCATTCGCTGACGATCTATCTCGTCCACATGCCGGTGATCGCGATCACGCTGCGCGGCCTGCCGCTGGTGGGGATCAGTTCCTTCGCCCCGACTTTCGCGATGTCCGTGGCACTGGGGCTGGCGGCATCCGCTGCGATGATCGCCGCGCGGCGGCGCTATCGGGCGGTCGATGCCCTGTTCCACTTCCCGGGAGCCTGAACCAGCGGAGCCGGTCCGGTTCAAAATGCCGATTGCCGCCTTCCGGGTCGCGCCCTACCATTTCGGCGATGGACAATCGTTTACGAGATGAAGGCGACACAGAACGCACCCTGACGCCGCGCCAGCGCGAAAGGCGTGAGCGGATCAGGGCGGCGACCTTCGACCTGCTGGCCCGTCACGGCGGAGAGGCGCTGTCGATGCGGCTCATCGCCGAAGCCGCCGGGGTGGCGGAGCGCACGCTGTTCAACATCTACGGGTCCAGGGACCGCCTGTTCGCCGTGAACGCGCGCGAGCGGTCGGAGGAAACCATCGAGGGCGCGCACGCGGCGGGGGGTGAGGGCATCGGCTTCTTCCGGCAACTGCCCGCCCGGCTTGCCGAAAAGACCTTCGAGGCCCCCGCGCTCGCCCGCGCGTTCTCGCCCATCCTGATCGAGCACGCGGACCTCGTCGGCCTGCCCGACGTCTACGAGCGCTTCGCAGGCGGCGCGCTGCGGGCGATGCGCGCGGCGGGGCAGGTCGTGGTGGAGGACATCGCAGTCGTCTCCCGCTTCGTGTGCATGCAGATGGTGACGACGATCCTGCTCTGGGCCAAGGGCGAGATCGCCGACGCGGCGCTGGAAGCGCAGTTGCGGCTGGCAATCTGCCAGATCCTGCTTCCTTATGCCGAAGGGCCGCTCGCCGCCGAACTGCGCGACGAGGCCCGGCAACTGACGCTCGCGCTGTCGCGCTGCCCGACGCCTCCCTAGCATTAATTGCAGTCCACTGCATTTTTTAACGGCGTTACTCTCCGTCCCAGTCTCAGGATAGAGGCAACCGGGAGGGCGACCAGGTCATAACAGGCCCTGCCCCGGTCATAGGGGAAAGGAGCTTTTCATGTCTGGAACGGCAGGACGATCCGCGCGCGCCGCGCTTCTGGCGGGCGTCGTCATCTCGGCTTTCGCAATCACGCCCGCAAGCGCGCAGGAGGCCACGCCACCGCCGCAGGCGCCGACCGTCGCGCAGGACCATGCCGAAGGCGGTCTCGGCGACATCGTCGTCACCGCGCGCCGCCGGGCGGAGAGCCTGCAGGACGTGCCCGTCGCCGTCACCGCGCTCACCGCCGAAGTGCTCGAACGCTACGACATGACCAGCCTGGAGAAGATCTCCACCCAGACGCCGCAGTTCACCATCGGCCGTGCCTCCAATGGTTCGGGCGCCCAGTTGACCCTGCGCGGCATCGGCTCGTCCTCCACCTCGATCGGTATCGAGCAGTCGGTCGCGGTGGTGGTCGACGGCGTCTATTACGGGCAGGGCCGCGTCATCAACGAGGGCTTCCTCGACCTTGAGGGCGTGGAAGTGCTGAAGGGGCCGCAGTCGCTGTTCTTCGGCAAGAACGCGACCGCGGGCGTGATCTCGCTGCGTACTGCGGACCCGAGTTCGACGCCTGAATTCCGCGCCAAGCTGGGTTACGAGTTCCGCGCGAAGGAACTGGTCGGCGAAGTCATGGGCTCCGGCCCGATCACCGATACGCTGGGCGTGCGCGTTGCCGTGCGCGCGTCGAACATGTGGGGCGGCTACTTCAAGAACGGCGGCGTCGACAAGACGTACAACACTTTCGACGTCGCGACCGGGATCACCACGCCGCACCTCGCGCCTGCGTTCGACGGGGACAATCCGGGCAGCAAGGAACTGCTGGGCCGCATCACGCTGGTCTGGGATCCGGGCAACGACTTCAAGTTCACGGTCAAGGCCAACGGTTCCAGCTCCAACGTCAACAACAACTCGTGGAACTACGTCCCCTACGGCTGCGCCACCGGCACGTATTCGCTGAACCCGAACATCGCGTGCAAGAAGTCGTTCACGGTCTACCAGAACAACTTCCCCGAGGATCTTGCCGGGACCAACCCATGGTCGCGTGATGACGGGGCACTCTACAACAAGTACCGCAGCTGGGCCGTCACCGGCACGGCGGAATACGCCTTCGACGACGTGGACGTGACCTGGGTCAACAACTTCAACCGCAACGTCAACCAGTGGGCCTGCGACTGCACGTTCGTGTCGAGCGACCTTGCCGCCGCGCCGTCTTCCGAACGCTCGATCTTCCGCGCCTTCTCCAGCGAACTGCGCGCGCAGACGAAGTTCGACGGGCCGATCAACCTGCTGGCGGGCGCGTATTACCAGAAGACCCGCCGTTTCCACCGCCAGACCGGATCGTTCGGCAATATCGAAGATTCCACCGCCCCGGCCGCGTATCGCTACCTCGGCTACTTCAAGCAGTCCCAGACCGATGGCGAAACGCTGTCCGCCTATGGTCAGGCGACGTGGAAGATCGTGCCCACGCTGGAGGCCGCAGTCGGCGTGCGCTACATCCACGAGACCAAGGACAGCTACCTCACTCAGCCTTATGTGAACGCGGCGCTGCAGGGGCTCTTCCTCGAGAACACCCCGATCGCCGCGAACCAGACCTTCAACAACTGGTCGCCCGAGGCCACGCTGACGTGGAAGCCCACTGACGACGTGACCGTCTACGGCGCGTACAAGACGGCCTACAAGTCGGGCGGGTTCTCCAACTCCGGCTTCGTCAGCGCCAGCACGGTGCCGAGCGACGTCGCCTTCCAGCCCGAGAAGGCGCGCGGGTTCGAAGTGGGCGTGAAGTCCACGCTGCTCGACAACCAGCTTCGCCTGAACTTCGACGTCTACAGCTACAAGTACGTCAACCTGCAGGTGGACTTCTTCAACTCGCAGACCTTCGCCTTCATCACCACCAACGCGGGCGCGGCGCGGACCAAGGGCGCGGAGCTGGAGTTCGAGTTCGCGCCCTATGCGGTGCCGGGGCTGAACCTGCACGGCTCGATCAACTACAACAAGGCGCGCTACCTGAACTACATCGCTCCTTGCTATGGTGGCCAGTCGATCGCACAGGGCTGCGACACCACGTTCCAGGGCGCTCCGGGCCAGGATCTGAGCGGTGCGCCCACCGCCGTCGCGCCGAAGTGGACCGGCTCGCTCGGTGTCGGCTACGAGACCGACATCGGCACCGGCACCAAGTTCGGGGCGACGATCGACACGCGCTATTCCAGCTCCTACCTCGCCTCCAGCTTCGCGCATCCGCTGTCGGGCCAGTCGAAGTACCTGACCGTCGACGGCACTATCCGCGTGAAGTTCAACGACGAGCGCTTCGAACTGGCGCTGATCGGCAAGAACCTGACCAACCAGTTCATCGTCGGTGGCGCGGTGGACGGCCCGAACACCGGCGCAGGCACCGGCACGGCGGCGGCGGTGATCTCGGACGAGATCGGCTTCGTGAACCTGCCGCGCACCGTGCAGCTTCAGGCCAGCGTGCGGTTCTGAGGCGGGAATGGAATTAGCCCATAAGTCCCTTGCCACCCCTTTCGTCATTGCGAGCGCAGCGAAGCAATCCAGCGGAGTGCCGCGACGCTCTGGATTGCCGCGGACCTTCGGTCCTCGCAATGACGGAGGGGGGCAAGCGCGACGGGTAAAGGAGGACAGGATGACAGACCCGGCAAGCCAGCTCGCCACCCTCATCGCCAAGGACGAGATCCGCGACCTCGCCATGCGTTACATGCGCGGGCAGGACCGGCTGGACCACGCCCTGCAACTCGGCACGTTCTGGCCGGATTCGACGACCGACTACGGCATCTTCAAGGGCAGTGGCCCGGACTTCGTAACCTTCGCGCAGGAACTCCTTACCGAGCACCTCGCCAACCAGCACATCATCGGCCAGCACTACATCAAGTTCGATGCCGACAACCCGGACCGCGCCTTCGGCGAGGTCTACTACTACGCCTTCCATCGCATTCTCGATCAGGGCGTGCCGACCGACATGGTGATCTCCGGCCGCTACCTCGATCGCTACGAGCGGCGCGGCGGGGAGTGGCGCTTCGCCCACCGCAGCGAGTTCGTCGACTGGGCGCGCAAGGAGCCTGCCGCCGACGGCATCCTCACCACCGACCTCGCCGCCTGCCTGCTCGGCCGTCACGACATGGCCGACCGTTCCTACGATTGCGACTGGCTCAAGAACGCCTGACCGGAGAGAGCATCGAATGACCACCAAGAGCATCATCGTCACCGGCGCGGCTTCGGCCGGTGGCCTCGGCTTCGCCACCGCCCGGATTCTGGCGCGCGAAGGCCATGCCGTCACCCTCACCGATCTCGACGGCGAGGCCGCCGCCGCCCGCGCCGGGGAACTGCGCGCCGAAGGGCTGACCGCCACCGGTCTGGCGCAGGACGTCACCGACGAGGCGGCGTGGAAGGCGCTCATCGCACAGGTGGAGCGGGAGCACGGGCGTATCGACGGTCTCGTCAACAATGCCGGGATCGCCGTGCTCAAGTGGACTGCCGACCTCGACGTCGCCGCATGGGACCGGCAGATCGACGTCAATCTCAAGAGCGTCTACCTCGGCTGCCGCGCGGTGCTGCCGGTGATGGAGGAGCAGGGCGCAGGCTCCATCGTCAACCTTTCGTCGGTGGCGGGCCTCGTCGGCATTCCCGGTGCTTCGGCCTATGCCGCCAGCAAGGGCGGCGTCCGGCTCTATTCCAAGTCGCTGGCGCTGGAAGTCGCCGCGAAGGGCATCCGCGTGAACTCGGTCCACCCCGGCGTGATCTGGACCGACATGCAGAAGGTCGCGATCGAGGACAACCCGGACCAGTACGACGCCATCAACGCCGCGATCCCGATGAAGCGCATGGGCGAGCCTGACGATATCGGCCAGATGATCGCCTTCCTGATCTCCGACCGCGCGAAGTACGTGACCGGCGGCGAGTTCGTCGTCGATGGCGGGCTGACGGCGCAATGATCGCGGCGGGCCTTTCGCTGCGTGCCATCGCGCTGTTCGTGGTGGTGGTCGCGGGGCAGATCGGCGGGAGCGTGCTGCTGGCGCGCACCGCCGGGTTCACGCAGCCCGGCTGGTCGCTGCTCTGCGCGGCGGTCTATGCGGTGTCGCTCTACTGCCTTGCGCTGCTGCTGCATGAGGGTGCGGCGCTCAGCCTGCTGATGCCGCTGATGGCCGCCGTCGTGCCGATGGGCGCGATCCTGCTGGCGGTGGTGTGGCTGGGCGAGGGGGCTTCGTGGGCACGGCTGGGGCTGCTCACGTTGTCCTGCGCAGTCGTGGCGCTCGCCAGCCGGGTTTGACGCGGCGCGGCGCGCGCTCTACCGCCCGCGCCATGATCGCTCTGCTCTCTCCCGCCAAGACGCTCGACTATGACCGCGTTCTGCCGCCGCTTGCCGTCACGACCCCGCACTTCGCCGAGGAGGCGAGGAGTCTTGCGAAGTCGGCCGCGAACCTGACGCAGAAGCGGCTGAGCGAGCTGATGCACATCTCGCCCAAGCTCGCGAAGCTCAATGCCGACCGCTTCCGCGACTTTGCCGACGGGCCGGAGCGGCAGGCGCTGTTCGCGTTCGCGGGCGACGTCTACACCGGGTTCGACGCGCATTCGCTGGACGAGGCGGGCGTCGTCTTCGCGCAGGATCATGTGCGGATGCTGTCGGGCCTCTACGGCCTGCTGCGCCCGCTGGACGCGATCCGTCCCTATCGTCTGGAGATGGGCACGCGCTGGGCGCCGCGCCAGAAGAAGCTGACCGACTGGTGGGGCGACCGCATCGCCGCGCTGCTGCGGCAGCAGGTGGAGGAAGAAGGCTCGGGCGTGGTGCTCAACCTCGCCAGCCAGGAATACTACGCGGCGGTCGAGGGCAAGCTGCCGGGCCTGCGCGTGATCGAGGTGGAGTTCCGTGAGCCCGGCCCGAACGGCCCCCGCTTCGTCAGCTTCAACGCCAAGCGCGCCCGCGGCATGATGGCGCGCTGGCTGTGCGAGCACCACGTCACCGACGTGGATGCCATGCGCGGCTTCGACAGCGACGGCTACCGCTTCGACGCGGCGGAGAGCGAGCCCGACCGCTGGCGCTTCATGCGGGGGTGATGGGGCGTCAGGCTCAATTCGTCATTGCGAGCGTAGCGAAGCAATCCAGCGTGGGGGGCTGACCGTGGATTGCTTCGCTACGCTCGCAATGACGACCGGGGGTGGGCCGGTCACGCGCCCGCCTTCTCCTCGGCCAGCAGTGCCTTCCAGCGCTTGTCGAGCAACCGCGCGCCAGTCTGTTCGGGCGCCTGCCCTTCGGCGTGCGATACCAGCGAGACGCCGCGCAGGGTGATGTTGTGGCCGCCCAGCCAGCGGCCCGAGATGCTGTAGCCGACGTCGTAGAGCGCCACGTCCTCGTGCGGCTTGCCGTCGACGATGAAGCGCGTGGTGACGAGCACCGGCAGCTTCTCGTCGCCCCGGCTGTTGTCGGGCAGTTTCGCCTCGGCCCGCGCCTTCTTGAGCGCGCGTTCGAACCATGCCGCCTCGATCCGCGGCTCGCCCGTGGTCTCGGCGGCGGAGACGCCGAGCGCGGTGGGGAAGGCGATGCGCTGGCTCTGGACCGATTGTTCGTCCGACGCGGGCTTCAGCACCAGTTCGTCGCTGCCCGATCCGGTCGCCATGAGCACCAGCGTCGCCGCTCTGGAGGACGCGCGGATGGCTTCTGCGCTCTTGCTCGCCTCGCTGTCGCTGCGCTGGCTCCATGTGTTCCACAGCGTCAGGCCGGAGATGGTGACGGCGATCACCGTCAGCACTTCGCCGAGGGTAATCCAGCGGCGGCGGATGGCGGCGGCTTCGTCGGCGCGGGCCTCGGCCTTGGCGGCCTTCGATACGGGTTCGGGGGATTCTTCGGTCACGGTCCGGGTTCGACCACCTGCGCCCCCGTGCGTCAAGCACCACGCGGGGGCGATGTCTCTGCATGTGGGAAGGCGACGCTACCGGGCGGTCCGGCGCCATGGTATGATCGCGGACGCACTCAAGAATGAGGCGACTGGAGAGAGACTATGGACGGTCTGGAATCCGTGTTTTGCGCCTGCGAATTTCGCGTCTTGTGCATTGCAGTGGCCTGCACCGGCACGATCGCACTGCTGACGGTCTCTTTGCTTACCTGATAAGGCCTTCAGGCGCGCCCATCTCGATGATGCGGTCGTTGAGCTTCTTGAGCAGCCTCAGGAACTCCTCCCTGTCCGCGCCTGACAGGGCTTCGAAGAATTCCGCCGCGAACGCATCGCGCTGAGGCGCGGCGTCCTGCACGACCTGCTGGCCTGCCGGGGTCAGACTGATCCGCTTCGCGCGGCGGTCGTTGGGGTCCGGCTGGCGGATGACCAGCCCGTCGCGCTCTGCCGCATCGACAGCCTCCGTCACCGTGCGCGGGGCTTGTCCTAAAGTATCGGCAATGTCGGTCGAGCGGATCGACCCGGCGCGGTCAACCAGCATCAACAGCTTCAACTGCGCCAGCGACGCGCCGCGTTCGCGCACGCGGTCGTTGAACAGGCGGTGCATGCGCATGTGAAGGTCGCGCATCTGCTCCAGGAGTTCCTGCTCGATATTCATGCGCTGAAATGTTGTGGTACCATATAAAATGGTGTTGCCATACATCCACCTTGGGTGCAAGTGCGAGCGCGATCGCTGCTGCGATGCAGCACCAAACACACGGAATTTCGATTGATGGCTACGGATGTGAGCGAATCGCAGGCGGCAACTGATTCGGGCGAGCGCCTGCCGCCGCTCAAGCGGCCCGGGGTTCGGCGCGGATTGCTGGCGGGCTGCATCCTGCTGCTGGTCGGCGGCGGGTGGCTGTTCCACTACCAGACGCGCGGCCAGTTCCAGCAGGACACCAACGACGCCTATATCCAGGCCGACGCGGTGACGATCTCGCCCAAGATCTCCGGCTATGTCGAGCAGGTGCTGGTGGGCGACAACGAGGACGTGAAGGCGGGGCAGCCGCTCGTCCGCATCGACCCGCGCGACTATGACGCGCAGGCGCAGCAGTACCGCGCGCAGATCGACGTGGCGAAGGCCAATGCCGACAACGTGCGCGCCATGATCGGCGAGCAGGAAGCCGCCATCGCGCAGGCCCGCGCCCAGCTTGCCTCGGCAGAGGAAGACGCCCGCTACGCCGCGCGCGAGGCGAGCCGCTATGCGCCGCTCGCCGCCAGCGGGGCCGAGACCGGGGAGCACCTTGCCACCTTGCGCAATCAGGCCGCCAAGGCCCGCTCCGCCGCCGATGCCCAGCGTGCCGCGCTGCTTTCGGCGCAGCGCAAGGTCGCCTCGCTCAATGCCCAGATCCGCCAGGCCGACGCGCAGGGCGAGGCCGCGCAGGCGCAGCTTGCCGCCGCGCACGTCAATGTCGGCTCGACCGTGCTCAAGGCCAGCGTCGCCGGGCGTATCGGTGATCGCACCGTGCGCGCGGGGCAGTTCGTGCAGGCAGGCACGCGGCTGATGTCGGTGGTGCCGCTGTCGAAGCTTTACGTCACCGCGAACTTCAAGGAGACGCAGATCGGCCTCATGCGCGCAGGGCAGCCCGCGACGATCGAGGTCGACGCGCTCGACGGCACGAAGATCCGCGGCCATGTCGAGAGCATCTCGCCGGGTACGGGCGCGCAGTTCTCACTGCTGCCGCCGCAGAACGCGACCGGCAACTTCACCAAGATCGTCCAGCGCGTGCCCGTGCGCATCGCCCTCGACGCCGGGCCCGAGGCGCGCCGCGTGCTGGTGCCGGGCCTGTCGGTGACGGTGACGGTGGACACGCTTTCGGCCAAGGGTACGCAGCGCAGCATCGCCCAGCAGGAAGAGGCCCGACAGGATAAGGGCCGGTGAGCGACGCGCTGACCGCGCCCCAGCCTGAGAAACGCGCCGATGCGGCGGCCTGGCTGGCCGTGGCGGCGGGCACGCTGGGGGCGCTGATGGCGACGCTCGACGTCTCCATCGTCAACTCCTCGCTGCCCACCATCCAGGGCGAGATCGGCGCCAGCGGCACCGAGGGCACCTGGATCGCGACCGCCTATCTCGTCGCCGAGATCATCGTGATCCCGCTGTCGGGCTGGCTGGAGCGACTGCTCGGCCTGCGCACGCTGCTGCTGGTGGCGTCGAGCCTGTTTACGCTGTTCTCCATCGCCTGCGGCCTGTCGACGACGCTGCCGATGATGATCGCCGGGCGTATCGGGCAGGGCTTCACCGGCGGCGCGCTGATCCCGACCGCGATGACCATCGTCGCCACGCGCCTGCCGCGCGCGCAGCAACCCGTGGGTAACGCCTTGTTCGGCGCGACCGCGCTGCTCGGGCCGGTGGTCGGCCCGGTGCTGGGCGGCTGGCTGACCGAGAACGTGAGTTGGCACTACGCCTTCTTCCTCAACCTGCCGGTCGGCATTGCGCTCATCACGCTGCTGCTGCTCGCCATCCCGCACCAGCCCGCCAAGCTGAACCTCATCCGCGAGGCGGATTGGCTCGGCATCCTCGGCCTTGCGCTGGGCTTGGGCGCGCTGACCGTGGTGCTGGAGGAGGGCGAGCGCGAGCAGTGGTTCGAATCCTCGCTGATCGTGACGCTCTCGCTGATCTCGCTGCTGGGCTTCGTATTGCTGGGGCTGGGGCAGTGGACGGCGCGCAAGCCGGTGATCCGGCTCAGCCTGATGCTCAATCGCCAGTTCGGCAGCGTCGTCGCCATGGTGACGGTGGTGGGCATGGTGATCTACGGCACGTCCTACGCGATCCCGCAGTTCCTTGCCGTGATCGCCGGGTACAACTCGCTGCAGGCAGGGCAGGTGGTGATGCTCTCCGGCATTCCGGTCATGCTGATGATGCCGATCACGCCATGGCTGCTGCGCAATGTCGACATACGTATCTCGGTCTGCCTCGGCCTGTGCATCCTCGCCCTCAGCGCGTGGCTGGAGACGGGCCTCACCGCGACCTCGGACAGCGCCGACTTCGTCGATTCCCAGCTCCTGCGCGGCATCGGCACGGTGTTCTGCATGATGTTCCTGAACCAGGCGGCGATCCGCTCGGTCCCGCCGGAGCAGGCGGGCGACGCCTCCGGCCTCTACAATTCGGCGCGCAACCTTGGCGGATCGTTCGCGCTGGCGGGCATCGCCATCATCCAGGACCAGCGCCTGTGGCTGCACAGCCGCCGACTGGAAGAAAGCCTGAGCGCCAATTCGCTGGCGGTGCAGGACTATGTCGCCGGACAGGGCGGCGGTGCGCTGCGCTCGCTGGAGGCGACGATCCAGACACAGGCCCTGACGATGACTTACAGCGACATGTTCTGGATCATGTCGGTGGGCATCGTCTTCGTCATCCCGCTCGTGCTTTTCCTGCGCCCGCTGCCCAAGAACGCGCCGCTGGCGACCGGACATTGAGGACAACCATGCGTCCCTACCTTCTCCTCCTTCCGATCCTGACCGGAAGCCTGCTTGCGGGCTGCACCGTCGGCCCCGACTATGCCGGGCCGCCCAAGGTCAGCGCCGATCCCGGCCGCGCCTTCGCGCGCGCCGATGCCGAGGGCACCACCAATGCGCCGCCGGTCGCGCAATGGTGGACGACGCTGGGCGATGCGGCGCTCGACGCGCTCATCACCCGCGCCCTTGCCGACAACACCGACGTCAAGGCGGGTGAGGCGAAGCTTCAGCAGGCCCGTGCGGCGCTGGGCGAGCAGCGCGCCAACCAGGCGCCCAAGCTCAATAGCACCGCCATGTATGCCCACGCCCGCATTCCCGGTGCGAGCCTTGGCGGGAGTGGGGACTCGGGTGAGGGCGGCGACAGCGCGCTCAACCTCTACAACCTCGGCTTCGACGCCAGCTGGGAGATCGACCTGTTCGGCGGCCAGCGCCGTGCCGTGCAGGCTGCGCGCGCCAGCATGGAGGGGGCGGAGGCCAGCCTTGCCGACGTGCAGGTCAGCCTGTCCGCCAACGTGGCGCAGAGCTACCTCAACTTGCGTGACCGGCAGCAGCGTATCGTGCTGGGAGAGCAGTCGGTGGCGATGCAGGAGGACATGCTCGCGCTGACCCGCCAGCGCTTCGGCGCGGGCACGGCGACGGCGGCGGACGTGGCGCAGGCGGAAAGCCAGGTCGCCGCGACCCGCGCCCGCATTGCGCCGCTTGCCGCCGAGCGCGATGCCTACCTCAACGCGCTGGCGGTGCTGACCGGGCAGGAGCCGGGCGCGCTCGACGCGCAGTTGGCCGCGCCCGCCGAGATCCCGCTGCCGCCCGCTTCGGTGCCCGTGGGTGATCCCGCCAGCCTGATCGCGCACCGCCCCGACATCCGCGCGGCGGAGCGCACGCTGGCGGCGGACACCGCCAAGATCGGGCAGGCCGAGGCGGCCCGCTTCCCGCGCCTCTCGTTCATGGGCCTGATCGGCATCGGCGGCACGAAGATCGGCGACCTTGGCAACCTCGACGATTTCGTCGCGCTCGGCGCGCCGCAACTGAGCTGGAGCTTCCTCGACTTCGGCCGGAACAAGGCCAAGGTTGGGCAGGCCGAGGCCGTGCGCGACGAGGCGGAGGCCCGCTATCGCGGCACCGTCCTGACCGCGCTGCGCGATGCCGAGGACTCGCTGGCCCGCTTCCGGGAAAGCCGCATCGCGGTCGCCTCGCTGGCGCGCGTGCGCGACAAGGCCGCGCTGAGCGCGCAGCTGGCGCAGGACCGCTATGCGGCGGGCACGGCAACGAAGGTGGCGGCGATCAGCGCGCGCAACGACCTCAACCGGGCGGAGCAGGATCTGGTGTCCGCTCGCGCGACGCTGACGGCGGACTACGTGGCGATCCAGAAGGCGCTCGGCCTCGCCTGGCACTGAGCGGGCATGACAGACGGCGCCGGGCACGATCGCCCGGCGCCGCCGTCATTCTTCGTACAAGGCCCTGGCCTTCGGTCAGGCGCGGTAGCGCTCCGCCGGAAGCTTGCGGGACAGGTTCGGGCGCAGTGCGCTGCGGGCGGCGATGTAGGCGTCGAGGTCCGCATTGTCGGGCAGCGCGGGGATCGTGATCGTCTCGCCAAGGTCCAGACCCTTGAGCGCGGCGTCGACCATGTCGTCCACTTCCATCACCATCTCGGGCGGCAGGCCTGCCATCTGCTCCTCGGTCCAGATCGGGGTGCGGGTGATGCCCGGCAGCACCGCCTGCACCTGCACGCCCTTGCCGCCGAGTTCGACGTTCAGCGCCTCGGTGAAGGCGAGGACGAAGGCCTTGGTCGCGGGGTAGACCGCCGTGAAGCCGTCGGGCATCAGCGCCGTCACCGACGTCATGTTGACGATCGTGCCTCTGCCGTTTTCGGCGAGGCGCGGCGCGATGGCGGCGGCTAGGCGGGTGACGGCGGTGACGTTGAGGTCGATCATGCCCGTCAGGTAGGCAGGGTCGGCGCCGACGAAGGTCGTCTCCCCGGCGATGCCCGCGTTATTGACGAGGCCGGTGATCGCCGCGTCCTCGCGCAGCCGCTGTTCGACGCGGGCAAGATCGTCCGGCCTGGCGAGGTCGGCGGCGAGGGTTTCGACCTTCACGCCGGTCTCGGCGGCGATGGTCCTCGCAAGGTCTTCGAGCTTGTCGGCGCGGCGGGCGACGAGGATCAGGTCGTGGCCACGGCGGGCGAGACGGTCGGCATAGACTGCGCCGATGCCGTCCGACGCGCCAGTGATGAGGAAAGTGCCCTTGGTCATGCTAATGTGCTCCATTGGTGGGGCTGGGCGCACCTCTGGTACGCCCAGGTGTCGTTCAGTCACGGATGAAATCGAGCAGATCGGCGTTGAACCGGTCCTGGTGCGTCTGCGTCAGGCCATGGTCGGCGCCTTCATAGACCTTCAGGATCGCGTTCGGAACGATCTTCACGGTCTCCAGAGCGGCGGCTCCGATCGGCACGATCTGGTCGTCGTCGCCATGCAGGACGAGCGTCGGAACGTCGAATTTCCGCAGGTCTTCGTGGAAATCGCTCTCGGAGAAGGCGCGGATCGAGTCGAGCTGGCCCTTGAGCCCGCCCATCATGCCCTGCCGCCAGAATTCCTCGCGGATTCCTTCCGAAATCGTCGCTCCCTCGCGGTTGTAGCCGTAGAAAGGGATCGTCAGGTCGCGGAAGAACTGGCTGCGATTGTCGTAGGTTCCCTTGCGGATTCCGTCGAAGACCTCGATCGGCAGACCGCCCGGATTGGCCTCGGTCTTGAGCATGAGCGGCGGAACTGCGCCGATCAGCGCCACTTTCGCGACCCGTCCGGTGCCGTGGCGACCGACGTAGCGGGTCACTTCGCCGCCCCCGGTCGAATGGCCGACGAGGATCGCGTCGCGCAGGTCCAGCGCCTCGATCAGCTCGGCAAGGTCGTCGGCGTACTGGTCCATGGTGTTGTCGTTCCACACCTGTTCCGAACGCCCGTGGCTGCGGCGGTCGTGCGCGATGGTGCGGAAGCCTTCGTTGGCGAAGAAGACCATCTGCGCATCCCACGCATCTGCCGACAGCGGCCAGCCGTGCGAGAAGACGATCGGCTGGGCGTCCTTCGATCCCCAGTCCTTGTAGAAGATGCGGGTTCCGTCCCTGGTCGTGATGGTGCTCATGGCGATGTTCCCTTCCTGAAAGGGGCCGTTGCGCCCCGTGAGGAGAGAGATAGACTGCCCCGCAGACCTGCAGGATCGGCGGTTCCGACATAAGGCAGGCCAAAACTGACAAAGGGGCTTCAGCCATGTCCGGCGACGCGCAGATCAGGGGCGAAATCGGCCTCGTCCTCTATCCCGGATGCCAGGCGGCGATGGTGCATGGCATCACCGACCTGTTTGCCATAGCCTCGCACTTCTCTGCGCAGCGCGGCGGATCGAAGCTGCGGGTCAGCCACTGGTCGATGGACGAGGAGGGCGGCTTTGCGCGCAGTTCCGACACGCACCCTGGCGAAGGCGGCAGCCCGGCGATCCTGATCGTTCCCGGCCGCCTGACCGGCCCCGCCGACGCCGAGGAAGCCGCCCCATACGCCCGCTGGCTGCTCGACCGGCACGCGCAGGGCGCGACGCTCGCGTCCACCTGCGGCGGTGCCTTCATCCTAGCGGCGACCGGGCTGCTGTCCGGACGCCCCGCCACGACGCACTGGCTGTTCGTGGACGATTTCCGCGCCCGCTTTCCAGAAGTGCGGCTCGACCCGGACAAGATGGTCATAGAGGACGGCGACATCATCACGGCGGGCGGGCTGATGGCCTGGACGGACCTCGGCATGCGGATTGTCGACCGGCTGCTGGGGCCGACCGTCATGATCGAGACCGGCAAGTTCCTGCTGGTGGACCCGTCGGGCCGGGAACAGCGGCACTACAGCAGCTTCGCACCGCGCCTGACCCATGGCGACGAGGCGATCCTCAAGGTCCAGCACTGGCTTCAGGGCCGCGCCGAACGCTCCGTCAGCGTGCCCGAGATGGCAGGGCGTGCAGGGCTGGAGGAGCGCACGTTCCTGCGCCGCTTCAAGGCGGCGACGGCAATGAAGCCGGTCGAGTACGTGCAAAACCTGCGCGTCGGCAAGGCACGCGAACTGCTGGAGTTCACGCGCCGCTCGGTGGACCAGATCGCATGGGCCGTCGGCTACGAGGATGCGACCGCCTTCCGCCGCGTGTTCCATCGCATCGTCGGCCTGTCGCCCGGCGAGTATCGGGGGCGCTTCTCCAGCGGAGTCGATCTCGCGATCGCGGCCTGAAGCTGCCGATTGTCACCCAGCGTCCGGGTGGTTAGGCTTCATTTCCTGTAACATGGCGGTGCGGGCGGACTGCGCACACCGCGCAGGAGACGGGCGAAATACGGTCGATGCGGGTTGCGGTGCTGTGATGCTGGAAGTCCGGGCGAGGGATGCGCTGCGCCGAGGTGATCTGCCGGGCGCGGCCGAGGCGGCGAAGGCGCTTGCGCTGGAGCGGCCGGACGATCCCGCAGGCTTTTTCCTGCTGGGCATGGCTGCGGCCGAAGCGGGGCATGTCGGCAAGGCGGTGCCGTTGCTGCAATCGGCGGTGGAGCGTGGTCCTCAAGCCGAACATCTCGCCCAGCTGGCCAGACTGCTGATCCTGTTGCGTCGCGACGGTGAGGCGGGGCGTGCCGCGCGCGAAGCCATGGCACTGTCGCCGCAGGACGCGCTGACTTTCGACACCATCGGCTGCGTTCTGGCGCGCCTGAGCGATCATGAAGGGTCGATGGCGCCGTTCGGCGCGGCCGTGGCGGCGGAGCCGGACAACCTCGAATATCGCTACAATCTGGCGGCAGCGAGCGGCTTCACGGGTCGAGTGGCCGAGGCGCGCGGGCATTACGAAACGATCCTGCAAGCCGACCCCGGCAATGCGCGGGTCCATTACGCGCTCGCCATCCTCTCGCGCCAGACGCAGGAGGCCAATCACGTTCCGCGCCTCGAAGCGGCGCTGTCGGCGGCACGGAGCCCCGACGACCTGCTGCGCATCCGCTATGCGCTGGCCAAGGAACTGGCGGATGTCGGCGAGACGGCGGATTCCTTCCGGCACCTGTCCGCCGCCAACGATGCGCACAAACGCACGATCGCATACGACTTCGCGCAGGATGCCGAGATTTTCGACGCCATCGAGCAGCTGTTCGGAGGAACGCCCGTGCCGTCGCGCGATGCGAGGGGGAACGACAGTCCGGCACCGATCTTCGTCGTGGGGATGCCGCGCACCGGCACCACGCTCGTCGATCGCATCCTGTCCTCGCACCGCGATGTCGAGGCGGCGGGGGAGCTTCAGGCCATGCCGCTGGCGGTCAAGCAGTTGTCGGGCACGCCGTCACGCCGAGTTGTCGATGCCGAGACGGTCGCTGCCAGTGCCTTGCTCGATCCCGCTGCGGTCGGGGAGGCCTATCTGGCGCGCGCGGCGCATCACCAGTCGCAGGGGACGCCGCGCTTCACCGACAAGCTGCCAGCGAACTTCCTCTACATCGGCCATATCGCGCGGGCATTGCCGAATGCCCGGATCGTGTGCCTGCGGCGCAATCCGATGGACACGGTCTGGAGCAACTACAAGAACCTGTTCGCAGGCCAGTCGGCCTATTACGCCTATTCCTACGACCTCATGGACACCGCGCGCTACTATGCGCGGTTCGACCGGCTGATGGCCTTGTGGGATCGCCAATGGCCGGGGCGCGTGCTCCAACTTTCCTATGAGGGGCTCGTCGCCGATCAGGAGGGCGAGACGCGGCGCCTGCTCGATCACTGCGGGCTGGAATGGGATGAGGCCTGCCTGTCCTTCCATGAGAACAGCGCGCCGGTGGCGACGCCGAGCGCGGCGCAGGTCCGTCGTCCGATCAATGCGAATGCGGTGGGGCAGTGGCGCGCCTACGCGGCCGCGCTCGAACCGGCGCGGGCGTGGCTGCGGGCGCAGGGCATTTCCGTCGATTGAAGGAGATCGGGGCGCTTTCCCTGCAAGGATAGCGCCCCGACCGATACTCAGTACTTGATGCGGGCTTCGACGCCGACGACGCGCGGCGTCGCCACCGTCTGGCGGTAGTAGCGCACCGCGACGCCATCGTTGACGCCGATGCGCGAGCGGTCCTGACCGACCGAGACGACGGCATACTTGTCGAAGATGTTGTTGGCGAAGAGGCTCACGCCGAACTTGTCGTTCTCGTAGGCGATCGTCGCGCGGTGCATCACGTAGCCGGGGATCTTGTCGCCATAGGCGCGATCCCAGCCGAGACGGGACACCACGTTGCCGCGATAGGTCGCCGTCCAGTTGAACGACAGGTCGCCGTCGGTCATCGGCATCGTGTAGGTCGCGCCGAGGCTGCCTGAGTTCTTGGCCGAGCCCGGCAGGCGATCGCCGTCGAGCGCGTCGAGCTGCGTGAACTTGGGCGGCAGGTTCGGGTTCGCACGCGAGCGGTAAGGACCGTAGTAGTTCGGGATCGTGCGGATCGTGACGATGCCGTCAACGTCCTCGGTCAGCTTGGCGTCGGTGTACGAATACGTGCCCTGGATCGAGAGGTTGGGCACCGGCTTGAACTGGAACGAGGTTTCGAAGCCCTGCGACTTCGCCGAACCGCCGTTCACGGTGATGCCGGTCACGCCGTAGAACGTCGCCGAGTCCACCTGAATGCCTTCCCACTTGATGTGGTAGACGTTGAAGTTGAAGGTCAGCTTGCGGTCAAACAACTGTGTGCGGATGCCGATTTCAGCGTTCTTGGTCTTGTCCGGGCCGAACTGGACTTCGTTCGGCAGGGCGCAGGCGTTCTGCTGGTCTGCCGGCACCGGATTCGGGCAGGGAGCGACGCGGTTCGGGCCGCCGATGCGATAGCCCTTGCTGTAGGTGCCGTAGATCATGACGTCGGGCGTGATGTTGTAGGAGGTGTTGAACTTCCACACCCAGCCGTCCTGCTTCGCGCGACCACCTGCGGGATCGAGGTCGTAGGGGCTGAGCGGATCGCCCAGCAGCGGCAGGACGAGCGCGCCCTCGATCTGCGAGGTATACTTGAAGTAGCGCGCGCCGCCGGTCACCTGCCATTCCGGCGTCACGCGGAAGGTGCCTTCGCCGAAGATCGCCTTCTCGGTGATCTTGGACTTCACGTAGCTGACGTATTCGAGGTCTTCGGGGTTGGCCGCGGGATCGCCGTAGTAGTCGGGATCGAAAGCGCTCAGGCCGGGCGTATGTTCGGCGTAGTCGCTGTGCAGCTTCTGCTCGTTGTAGAAGCCGCCGAGAACCCAGCTGAACGGCCCGCCATGCGTGGAGACGAGGCGGATTTCCTGGTTGAACTGCTTGCGGCGGTTGTCGGTCTCGTTCCAGCTCGAGAAGTTCGGGAACAGCTCGTAGTCGTAGTCGAGGTCGAGCAGGAGGTCGGTATTGTCGCCCCGGCTGCGCGACCGGACATTGGTGTAGGCGGTCGTAGAGACGAGGTCGGCGATGTCCGCGATGTTCGCGTCGATCTCCATCGAGGCGAGGTGGGCGCGGCGGTTGACCGGCTCCTTGTAGCGGGTCGCGCTCTCGTACCTGCCGGTGCCGAGGATACCCGCGCTGTTGGACTGCGCGCCGTCGCTTTTGGTACGCTGGAAGGCGTAAGTGAAGATCACCTTGAGGTCTTCGGTGGTCTGCAGCAGCAGCTGGTTGCGCGTGGTGAAGGTCTTCTCGAAGTTGAGATCCTCCGCCTTGTGCAGATTGGCGTAGTAGGCGTCGCCGGTCGGACGGCTGGTGCCGTTGGGCTGCGGGTTGGACACGCCCGGCTCGTTGATGAGCAGCGGCGCGTCGATGAAGCCGGGGTCGTAGTAATAGCCGGTGGACGAACGGAAGGCGATGTGATCGCGCACCAGCGGGATGTTTATCATCCCGTCGACCTGGTAGCCGAGATCGGTCGCGTGGCTCTTGGTGTAGAGGCGGCCGTGCGCTTCGCTCTCGAACGCATCCACGTTCGGGCGGTTCGGGATGTAGCGGATCGCACCGGCCAGCGTGCCGAGGCCGTAGAGCGTGCCCTGCGGGCCGAGCAGCGTCTCCACGCGCGCGATGTCGAGCAGCTTGAAGTCGTAGTAGAGCGGGACTTCGCCGAGGTAGATGCCCAGCGCGTCATCGTAAGTGCCGCCGTTGGAATCGGTGTCGGAGGCGCTGAGGCCGCGCATGATGATCGTGCCGGTCGAGCGCGGGCCGGTGTCGGAGATGGTCAGGCCTGGGGTGAAGTCCGCGAGGTCGCGCACGTCGTCGACGCGCTGGCGCTTGAGTTCCTCGGCGCCGAGGGCCGAGATGTTGATCGGCGTGTCCATGATCGTGGTCGCGCGGCGGGTGCCGGTGACGACGATGGCGTCGCCGTCCTCGGAGACGGCGGCGGCCTCCTGCGCCAGTGCCGGCATCGCGAGCGTCGTGCCCGTGAAGATGGTTGCCGACAGCAGACCCACTCTCAGTTTCTCGCGATATGTCATGTGCTTCCCCATGTTCCGGTTACAGTTCCCCGATCCCGGGGCCTGCTCCTTGTCGGCCCCGAGCGGTGCTTGTTTTGAAGATCCTCATTCCTGCGCCGGCCATCGCTTGCGGATGTCTGTGCCGGCGCACGCTGCTCTCGGCGGTCTCAGGAACCGGTCGAGGCGTTCGCTCCCTTGGTACTCAGAACTTTCAGTTGGCTGCGGCCATCGCGCGCTTTGCCCGCATCCGGTCGATCACGGGCTGGAATGGGAACATGAACTGCTCCCAAATGGACAGGCGCTTGAGATCGTCCTGCCCGACGATCACGCCCTCTCCGTCGCGATAGGTGCCGAAGACGCGGTCAAGCAGGATCAGCGAATTGCCGTAGTTGCAGCGCGTGCTCTCGTAGTCGGTCGAGTGGTGCAGGCTGTGGTGGCGGATCGTCGTGAAGAAGAACGAGTAGAACTTCGGCGGGTCCGAGCGCACGTTGGCATGGGCGAATGTGGACACCACGCCGAGCACGTTGAACGCGCAGAGCTTGGCGGTCAGCGACAGGTCGAACAGCGCGACGACGCTCAGGCTGATGAGGAACAGCTCGATCGGGTTGCCCACCGCGCCCTTGGCGGCGTTGAGCTGGGTGATGTGGTGATGCGGCGCGTGGGTCAGCCAGAACGGCGTGGAATTGTGCATCAGGCGATGCATCCAGTACTGGCCGAACTCGATCACGAAGACCACCAGCGCGACCTGCAGCAGCCAGGGCATCTGCATCGCCCATTCGGTCGAGATGCCCAGCGACTTCTTGGCGGCCAGCAGCGGATCTTCCGCCAGCGTTGTCGAAACCCACGAGATCGCGGTCGCGCTCAGCACCACGTAGAACAGGTCGGTGAAGAATTCGCGCCAGTTCATGCGCCATCCGGCGTGGCGTTCGTGAACGAACTCAAGCCCCAGCACGATGACGGTGATGAGCGCGGACGTGACGATGATCGTCCAGCCGTTCTCGGCGAGCGACTTGGGCGCATAGGCCCAGAACGCGACGACCACCGCGACGAAGGCGGGCGGGATAAGGTTGAAGAGCCTCTGCTTCAGCGTGTCAGCAGTCGGGGTAACGACATCGGCGTAGCTGGCCACCTGGCTGCTGCCTGAAAGAACCGTTTCGGAAACTGGTAGTCGTCCCATCGAAAACCCCCCATCCGGTCCGGTTGTCCGGCCGGCTGTTGCAGATTCTCTCTCCCGTTTTCCTCGCTCTCACCGGCGATATGCACACGGTATGGATATTACGATTATCGTCAAGCGTATTAATATCGGCGCGACTTCTTTTGGTCATGGTGTGTCGCGAATGTCGGAAGACCGCCATTGCCGATGCCGCAGGGTAACACGATTCGTTGTCGGCGCAGTGCGCGTGATGCAGCGGAAATGGCGAAGGATCGTGCCGGAATGGTCCTTCGCCGATTCGCCGGGTGATCACTCGTAGCGGTAGGGGTTCCGGTCGATCGTCGTCGTCCCGCGCGTCTGGTTGCAGAGGAACACGGTGCCGGTGAAGTAGATGCCCGGTTCGGTGATCTTCTGCGCGTGGGCATAGGCCTCGCGCAGTTGCTGCACGGTCATCTCCACGGGCGCCTCGTCGGGCTGGTACGTCATGCCGTAGGCGTAATCCTCGCCCGCCTTGCTGATCTCGACATGGCAGCCCATGACGTGCGTGACCGGGTGGGTGTCGCAGAAGTCGATGAGGCGCTTCATGCTCTCGAACCACGGCTCCCAGAAGCTGATGTAGCAGCGGCCGCGATAGAACATGTCGCCGGTATAGAGGATCTGCGTGTAGCTGTCGTAGTAGGCGAACTCCGAGACGACATGGCCCGGCGATCCCCAGATCAGGATGTCCCGCCCGCCGAGGTCGAGCGTCACGCGCTCTTCCGGGAAGTTGGTCATGCCCCAGAAGCCGACCATCTCCTCGTGCGTGAGGCCCATGTAGCGGGTGTTGGGGCGGTCCGCGAACTGGTTGGTCGCGGCGTAGTGGTCTGCGTGGAGGTGGCTGAACGCCACCAGCAGTTCGAGGCTCGCGGGATCGCGGCCGTTGCGCCTGCACCAGTCGTCGATGCACTGGTCGACGACGCCGCGCAGATCCCAGTCGTTGCGCAGCTGCACGAAGCCTTCGTCGAGCAGCAGCACGCGATCGTTGCCGAAGTAGAGGGGCGCGAACGGCGCTTCGTAGGAGTACGCCTTGTTCTGGCGCAGGATCGCGGTGTGCTCGTTGTACCAGTGGACCTGCACCGGCGGGTCGGTGTTGTCCATGGCTGACGACGACCCGCAGATCCAGCGATCGGGGAAGGCGCCCTTGGCGGGCAGGTTGGCCTTGAAGTCGATCGGCGGTGGGCGGGTGGCCGCGCTCGCGGCTTCGGAAAGCCCGGTCAGCGCCGCGCCCGTCAGGGGGATGGCGGCGACGGCCGCGTTGTAGGTCAGGAAAGAGCGTCGATCCACGGGCGGTTTTCCTTGTCCTTGAATCAGTGTGTTGGCCCTACTGTTCATCATTGCGAGCGTAGCGAAGCAATCCACGGTCGGCCCGCAACGCTGGATTGCTTCGCTACGCTCGCAATGACGAACGATGGGGTGAAAGCGTCATTCGGCGTCAGAACGGGCGGGGCGGGTTGATGTTGGGCACGCCCTCGGGCCAGACCGGCGTGCGCTGGTCCGGGCTGACGCCGTTGAACAGCACGAAGTCCGGGCGGATCAGCATCATGTCCTTGCCCTGCACCTCGCGCGCATATTGCAGCGCCTCGTCGATGAGGTTCGGGGTCATCTCCAGCACGCGCTCGTAGGGTTTGAAGTTGGTGAAGCGCGGGTAGTACTTGCCGGGAACGAACATCATCTCGATGTGCCCGCCGAGCAGCCACTTCACCGGCTTCGCCGCCGCGAAGGCCTTCAGCCGTTCCAGCGAGGCGACGAAATCGCGGTCGTTGCCGATGTTGATCTTGCCGGGAAACAGCAGGTCGCCGGTGAACAGGAAATCGCAGTACGGATCGTAGAACGTCACGCCGTCCTTGTGCGTGCCGGGCGTCGGGATTACCTCGATCACGCGGTCGCCAAGGTCGATCCGCCCGGTGCCGGTGGGCCAGTTGGAGAGCCCGTAGAACTGCTGCATCACCGCCAGCGGCTTTGGCACGATCTTCGTGTCGGGACGGTCGGCGAACTGCACGAGGCCCTGGTTCTGCGCCACGTCCTCGCCCGAAGTGAGCGCAACTGTCAGCGGCACCTTGCTGCGTCCGCGGGCCTGCGCCCAGCGGGTGATGATGGCATCCACCGTCTCGCGCAGGGGATAGTGCGCGGCGTTCGGCGTCGCGCCGGTGTCGATCAGCAGCGCGCCCCTGTTGCCGAACAGCAGGTAGGTGAATGGCGCTTCCCAGTGGACGCACACGTTCTGGCGCAGGACGAAAGTGTCCTCGTTGTACTGCACCACCTGCACGCGCGGATCGCGGTTCTTGGCGGCCACGTTGGAGCCGTAGGTCCAGCGGAACGAGAGGCTGCCCGCCGCCGGGCCCTCGCACGCATAGTCGTGCCGGACGGGCGCCTTGGGATGCAGCGGCACGGCGCTGTCGGTGTTGCGCACGCCCGGCGGGTTGTAACCCAGCGCGGGGTTGCCGTTCGGATAGGCACGGCCGGTGGCCGCTTGCGAACTGCCGGAGAAACCGCCGGAAGTACCGGCGTTGCGGGTCGGATTCTGCGCCAGGATATGCCCCCACACATGGCGTCGAGCAGCGGAGGACGGCTCGATCACGCGACAGGATATGGATATTACGGAATGTGGCAATGTTAATATTTTCGTGGCATGGCGGTATGACCGATCCGGACAAGGTTATTACAGGGATCGCCAAGGGATCGGCTGTCATCCTGGGCCCGCTTGGTATAGGGGTGGTGGTCCGGCCCTGTGCGACGTGGGCAGGTCGGCGAACGTTTCGAGGACTTTACGATGATCGAGAGGGGCGCAGCTTGAGCACCGATCCCGCCAGCCTTGCCCGGCTCAGCATGAGCCTTCCGGCCGAACTCTTCCGCCAGCTGGACGCCATGGTGGAAGAACGCGGCCTGCCGTCGCGCTCGCAGCTCATCGCCGAACTGATCCGCCACGCGCTTGCCGAGCATGAGGCGCTGACCCGTCCCGAGGAGATGCTCGCGGGCACGATCACGCTGGTCTACCGGGGCGACAAGGGCCGCGTGCGGCACCAGCTGGCGCAGAGCCAGGCGGAGTACCTGAAGGAAGTGATTTCTTCGCAGCACGTCTTCCTCGAGGACGACCAGTCGCTCGAAGTGCTGCTGGTGCAGGGCCCGGCGGCGCGGCTCAAGGAACTGTGCGACGGGCTGCGCGCCATTCGCGGGGTGCACCAGCTCCAGCTCGTCACCACCACCGCGCTGCTGCCGCAGCTGCACGAGCAGGACGAGATTCGCGCCGACGGCGGCGATGTGTCCCGTGTGCGCGGCCAGCGGGCGAGCGGCGAAGTCCCGGCCTGAACGGATTGTCGACCGAAAGTATTACAGAATCTCTTTCACGTAATATTTTTCGATGGACAACCCTTCCAATCGCAGCAATGTTGCGTTGCGAAAGGGGACCGACTCAATGATCGCATCGATCCGCAAGGCAGCCAAGGTCGCAATGGTTGCGGGGCTGCTTTTCACCGCATCCTGCTCCCAGCCGGCGCCTGACGCCAAGCGTACCGAATTCAACATCGGTTGGTCCATCTACGCAGGCTGGATGCCCTGGCCCTATGCCCAGCAGGCCGGCATCGTGAAGAAGTGGGCCGACAAGTACGGCATCAAGATCAACGTGGTGCAGGTCAACGACTACGTCGAATCGGTCAACCAGTACACTGCGGGCAAGCTGGACGGCGTGACCGTGGCGAACATGGACGCGCTGACGATTCCGGCGGCGGGTGGCAAGGACACCAGCGCGATCATCGTCGGCGACTATTCCAACGGCAACGACGGCATCCTGATGAAGGGTGCGGGCGACATGCGCGCCATCAAGGGCCAGCAGGTCAACCTGGTCGAGCTTTCGGTTTCCCACTACCTGCTCGCGCGCGGCATGACGCTGGCGGGCCTCGCGCCGACCGACGTGAAGACGATCAACACCGCCGATGCCGACATCGTCGGCGCCTTCGCCAGCCCCGACGTAAAGGTCGCGGTGGCGTGGAACCCGCAGCTGACCGCCATGAAGGCGCAGCCGGGCGCGAAGATGGTGTTCTCCTCCGCCGATATCCCGGGCGAGATCCTCGACCTGCTCTGCGTCGATACCGCCACGCTCAAGGCCAACCCGAACCTCGGCAAGGCGCTTGCGGGCATCTGGTACGAGACGACCGCGCTGATGACCCGGCAGGATGCCGAGGGCAAGGCCGCCCGCGCCGCGATGGCGAAGCTGGCGGGCGCGACGCCCGAGGCGTTCGACAGCCAGCTCACCACCACCTTCCTCTATGCCGACCCCAAGGCCGCCGTCGCCGCGACCGACGCGCCCGCGCTCGTCACCACGATGACCCGCGTGCGCGACTTCAGCTTCTCCAAGGGGCTGTTCAAGGGCGCCAGCTCGGCCGACGCGGTGGGCATGTCGTTCCCCGGCGGCAAGACGCTCGGCGACGCGCAGCATGTCACGCTGCGGTTCGACGACAGCTACATGAAGATGGCCGCCGACGGGAAGCTCTGAGCGGGCATCCATTGCCGTCATTGCGAGCGCAGCGAAGCAACCCAGTGCGGTTGTCACGACGCTGGATTGCTTCGCTTTGCTCGCAATGACGAAGTGTAAAAAGCAGAACATCACTCAGGTGAGGTCACGTAAATGCGCTTGGTGAATCGTCAGGTCGGGCGAGGGGGGCGGGTGCTCCTCGGAGCCGCGCCGATCCTGCTGCTGCTGCTGGTCTACATCGTCATGGCCGCGAGCCGCCATGCGGTGAACCCCGCAGACAAGATCCTGCCGCTGCCCGGCGCGATGGCCGAGAGCATGTCGGCGCTGCTGTTCGTGCCGGACCAGCTGACCGGGCAACTGGTGTTCTGGGCCGATACGCTGGCGAGCCTCCAGCGCCTTGGCATCGGGCTCGGCATATCGACGCTGATGGCGCTGGTGGTGGGCCTTTCGCTGGGCGCCTTGCCGCCGGTGCGCGCCACGTTCGGTCCGCTCGTCACCGGCATCGCGGTCATCCCGCCGATCGCGCTGCTGCCGATCCTGTTCATCGCGCTGGGCCTGGGCGAGACGGCCAAGGTCGCGCTTATCGTCATCGGCATCGCCCCGGTCATGATCCGCGACATCGCCGCCCACGTCGCCGCGCTGCCGCGTGAACAGATCATCAAGGCGCAGACCTTGGGTGCAAGCAGCTGGCAGGTGATGATCCGCGTCGCGCTGCCGCAGGCCATGCCGCGCCTGCTGCAGGCGATCCGGCTCTCGCTCGGTCCGGCATGGGTGTTCCTGATCTCGGCCGAGGCGATCGCTTCGGACGTGGGCCTCGGCTACCGCATCTTCCTCGTCCGCCGCTACCTGTCGATGGACGTGATCCTGCCTTACGTCGCGTGGATCGCGTTGCTGGCGATCCTCATGGACGTGGCGCTGACCTTCCTCAGCCACCGGCTCTTCCCCTGGGCACACGGAGAAAGCCATTGAGCACGCTCCTCAGCTTCCGCGACGTCTGGGTCGAGTACGGCGACCGCATCATCATCGAGAAACTGGACCTCGACATCGAGGAAGGCTCGTTCGTCTCGATCGTCGGTCCCTCGGGCGCAGGCAAGAGCAGCTTCCTGCGCCTGATACTGGGGCAGGAGGGGCCGAGCCGGGGCCAGATCCTGATGGACGGCACCCCGCTGACGCCCGAATGCGGGCCGGATCGCGGCGTCGTGTTCCAGCGCTATTCGGTGTTCCCGCACCTCTCCGCGCTGCGCAACACGATCCTGGGCATGGAGTGTGAGAAGGCGCCGCTGATGGGCCGCCTGTTCGGCGGTGCGAAACGCGCCGCCGAGGCGGAGGCGACCGAGATGCTGACCGCCGTCGGCCTCGGCCACAGCCTCGATCTTTATCCCGCGCAGATGTCGGGCGGCATGCAGCAGCGCCTCGCTATCGCGCAGGCACTTGTGAAGCGGCCGCGCGTGCTGCTGCTGGACGAACCGTTCGGCGCGCTCGACCCCGGCATCCGCGCCGACATGCATGCGCTGATCCGCCGCCTGTGGCGCGATTACAGTCTCACGATCGTGATGGTGACGCACGACATCCGCGAGGCGTTCAGCCTCGGCACCCGCGTCCTCGCGCTCGACAAGCGCCGCCACGATCCGCACGCGCCGCACCGTTTCGGTGCCACCGCAGTCTACGACCTGCCGCTGCGCAAGCGCGTGGACGAGACGCCGGAAGAAAACGCCGTTGAACTCGATAATATTACGATTGACGTAAATCGTAATAACTGAAAAGAGAATGGGCATGGGCTCCGAATCCGCAGGCCTGGCACGGCTCAGCATGAGTCTCCCGGCAGACCTCTTCAGACAGCTCGACACGATGGTGGCCGAACGCGGACTGCCGTCCCGTTCGCAGCTGATCGCCGAACTGATCCGCCACGCGCTGGCGGAGCACGGATCGCTGATGCGCCCGGAAGAGATGCTCGCGGGGACCATCACCCTCGTCTACCGCAGCGAGCGGGGCCGGGTGCGCCACCTGCTCTCGCAGACGCAGAGCCAGTATCTCAAGGAAGTGATCTCCTCTCAGCATGTCGTGCTGGAGGATGACCAGTCGCTCGAAGTCCTGCTCGTGCAGGGGCCCGCCGTGCGGCTCAAGGAATTGTGCGACGCCATCCGCCGCGTGCGGGGCGTGCAGCAGCTCGAACTCGTCACCACCACCGCTCTCCTGCCGCCGCTTTACGAGCAGGACGGCGGAGACTTCAGGAACATCGGAGCGCATTCATGACCGAAGCCTTGGCCGATCCGCTGTCTAATCCCTTGGCCGCCCGCGACCATGCCCGTGCGCAGGGCGGCACCGTGGTGGAGAGCATGCCGGTGCTGCCGCCGGTGGCCGACGACCTGCCCGCAGGCGTCAGCCCCGACGATCACGTCTGGGAAGAGACGATCGCGGCGGGCGGCTACGCCACGCGGCGCCTGACGCGCGGCTCGCGGCTGCGGCTGATCGACGTGAAGGGCGATGCAGCCGCCTCGATCCTGATCTTCAACGCCGACATGCCGACCGAGCGCCTCAACGTGGCGGACACGGTGAAGGTCCAGTGGAACGCCTATCTCGGCGAAGGCAAGCTGCTGCTGTCGGACATGGGCCGCGTCATGATGAGTATCGTGTCGGACGATGCAGGCACGCACGATACCTTCTGCGGCACCTCCAATCCTGCGACCAACCTCGCGAAGTACGGCGAGGGCCGCAATTCCGGCGCCTTCCCTAGCGGCCGCGACCGCTTCCTGCTGGGTGCGGCGAAGCATGGCCTCGGTCGCCGCGACGTTCATCCTTGCGTGACGCTGTTCAAGGGCGCGCGGATCGAGGCGGACGGCACCATCACGCCCGAGGTCGGCCCGTTCGCGCCCGGCCGCACGGTGATCTTGCGCGCCGAGATGGACGTGATCGTGGTGATCGCCAACGTCCCCCACGTCCTCGATCCGCGTGCCGACTACACGGTGACGCCGCTGCGCGCCTCGGCATGGCGCGGGCCGGTGACGGGCGAGGACGACCCCGTCCGCCTCGCGACGCCGGAGGGCCTGCGCGCCTTCGAGAACGTCGAAGACTACTTCCGCCGCTGAAAGAAGGACACGCGATCATGAGCACCGATCCCCACATGTCCGGCCTCACCGGCACCGTCCTGCACGACGTCGTCGTCCCCGCCCGCGCACCCTGGCTGCATCACGTCAAGGCCGGGCAGACGCTGCGCATCGTCGATCTCGAAGGCAATCAGGCGGTCGACTTCCTGCTTTATTCCGCCGCCGACGATGCCGAGCGCTATTCGGCGCAGGACACCGTGGCGGCGCAGGGCAACCTGTTCCTGCGCGAAGGCACGAAGCTGCTCTCCAACGAGGGCAACGCGCTGATGACCATCGCCGCCACTTCGGTCGACTACCACGACACCATCGGCGGCGCGTGCTCGTGCGAGAGCAATACCCTGCGCTACGGTCATCACACGAAGTCCGAGCACGCCTGCGTCGAGAACTTCCTGGAGGCCAACCTCCTCGAAGGGCGCGGCAAGCGGGACATCGTCTCGAACATCAACTTCTTCATGAACGTACCGGTGGAGCCGGACGGGTCGCTGGGCATCGTCGACGGTATTTCCGCGCCGGGCCTGACTGTGGACCTGCGGGCGGAAATGGACGTGATCGTCGTCGTGTCCAACTGCCCGCAGGTCAACAACCCCTGCAACGGCTTCAACCCCACTCCAGTCCGGATGATCGTCACCGCATGAGCTTCGACACCGTCCTGATCGCGAACCGGGGCGCGATCGCCACCCGCATCATCCGCACGCTGCGGACGATGGGCCTCAGGTCCGTCGCCGTCTATTCCGAAGCGGACGAGGGCTCCAACCACGTTTCGGAAGCCGACGAGGCCGTGTTCATCGGCGGCGCCAAGGCTTCCGAAAGCTATCTCAACATCCCCGCGATCATCGCGGCGGCGAAGAAGACGGGGGCAGGGGCGATCCATCCCGGCTACGGCTTCCTGGCCGAGAACGTCGAGTTCGCCGAGGCGTGTGCGGCGGAGGGGATCGTCTTCGTCGGGCCGACCACGGACAACATCCGCACCTTCGGCCTCAAGCACAGCGCCCGCGCACTCGCCGCCGCGCATGACGTGCCGCTGGCGCCGGGAACGGACCTGCTCACCGACGAGGAGGAGGCGGTCAGCGCCGCTGCAAAGATCGGCTACCCGGTCATGCTCAAGGCGACGGCCGGCGGCGGCGGCATCGGCATGCGCGTCTGCACCGACGAGGCGCAGCTGCGCGATGGTTTCGCCACCGTGAAGCGTCAGGGGCAGAGCAATTTCGGCGACGCCGGGGTCTTCCTCGAACGCTACATCGGCCGCGCGCGTCACATCGAGGTGCAGCTGTTCGGCGACGGCGAGGGCCGCGTCATGGCTCTGGGAGAGCGCGACTGCTCGCTCCAGCGCCGCAACCAGAAGGTCGTCGAGGAAGCGCCCGCGCCGCTTCTGCCCGAGAGTGTGCGCACAGCCCTCTACGCCGCCGCCGTGCGTCTGGGCGAGGCCGCGAAGTACCGCTCGGCGGGCACCGTGGAGTTCCTCTACGACGCCGACCGCGCCGAGTTCTTCTTTCTCGAAATGAACACCCGCCTGCAGGTGGAGCACGGCGTCACCGAGATGGTGATGGGCATCGACCTCGTCGAATGGATGATCCGCGGCGCGGCGGGCGATTTCGCCTTCCTCGACGCGCCTGCGCCGACGATGACGGGCCATTCGGTGCAGATGCGCCTCTACGCGGAAGACCCCTCGCTCGACTACCGCCCGACTTCGGGCACGCTGACCGCGCTGGAATTTCCCGAGGACATCCGCGTCGAGACATGGTGCTCGGCGGGCAGCACCGTCAGCGCCTGGTACGACCCGATGCTGGCCAAGCTGATCGTCCACGCACCCTCGCGCGAGGAAGCCGTGGAAGCCGCCCAGCGCGCGATCGACGCCACTCGCGTGGACGGCATCGAGACGAACGTGCGCTGGCTGCGCGACGTGGTCCGCACGCCCGCCTTCACCAGCGGCGAAGTCTCGACCAAGGTGCTCGACGGCGTGACGTATGCCGCCCGAGCGTTCCGCGTGGTCAGCGGCGGCACCGCGACGACCGTGCAGGACTGGCCCGGCCGCCAGAATCTCTGGGCCGTGGGCGTGCCGCCTTCGGGGCCGATGGACGACCAGTCGTTCCGCCTCGGCAACCGGCTGCTCGGCAACCCGGAGGGCACGGCGGGGCTTGAGGCCACCGTCACCGGTCCGACGCTGGCGTTCGTCTCCGACGCGCGCATCTGCCTGACCGGCGCGGACTTCGGCGCGACGCTGGACGGCGTGGCGGTGGAGCGGGGCGTGGCTATCGATGTCGCCGCAGGGCAGACGTTGGCGATGGGCCGTGCCTCCACCGGCGGCATCCGCGGCTATATCCTGTTCGCGGGCGGGCTCGACATCGCGCCTTACCTCGACAGCCGCGCGACGTTCGAGCTGGGCCAGTTCGGCGGCCACGCCGCGCGCCGCCTGCTCGCGGGCGACACGATCCATCTCGGCGTCGATCCGACCGACACGGCGGTGCCCGCCGTGACGCTGCCCGCCATCGGCAACGAATGGACCCTGCGCGTCCTCTACGGCCCGCACGGCGCGCCGGACTTCTTCACGCCCGAGGACGTGGACATGGTCCTCGGCGCCGAGTGGAAGATCCACTACAACTCCAACCGCACCGGCGTGCGCCTGATCGGCCCGAAGCCGCGCTGGGCGCGTACCGACGGCGGCGAGGCGGGGCTTCACCCCTCCAACATCCACGACAATCCCTACGCCATCGGCGCGGTGGACTTCACCGGCGACATGCCGATCATCCTCGGGCCGGACGGGCCGTCGCTCGGCGGGTTCGTGTGCCCCTTCGTGGTGATCGCGGCGGACCGCTGGAAGATCGGCCAGCTCTCGCCCGGCGACAAGCTGCGCTTCACCCCGGTCACCATCGAGGACGCCGCAGCCGCCGACGCCGCCCAGCGCGATCTGGTGGCGACCGGCGCTGCGCTCGAGGCAAGCCCGGTGCGCAGCGTCGAGACGCTCACGCCGATCCTTGCGGAGATTCCGGAAGGCCCCGGTCGTCCGCGCGCGGTCTACCGCCAGCAGGGCGACCGCAACATCCTCGTCGAATACGGGCCGATCGTGCTCGACATCGAGCTGCGCATCCGCGTCCACGCGCTGATGACCGAGCTGGAACGCCTCGCCGCGCCCGGCATCGTCGACATCGTCCCCGGCATCCGCTCGCTCCAGCTGCACTTCGACGGCACGGCGATGGACCAGAAGGCCGCGCTCGCCATGCTGATCGCCGCCGAGGAGCGCCTTGGCGACCTTGAGGATTTCGCGATCCCCTCTCGCGTGGTCCACCTGCCGCTCAGCTGGCGCGATCCGGCGACGATCGAGACGATCGAGAAGTACATGGCGACGGTGCGCGACGATGCGCCCTGGTGCCCCGACAACATCGAGTTCATCCGCCGCATCAACGGGTTACCCGATCAGGCTGCGGTGGAGAACCTGATCTTCGAGGCCAACTACCTCGTCATGGGCCTTGGCGACGTCTACCTCGGCGCGCCGGTCGCGACGCCGGTGGACCCGCGCCATCGCCTCGTCACGACCAAGTACAACCCCGCGCGCACCTGGACGCCGCCCAACGTCGTGGGCATCGGCGGGGCCTACATGTGCATCTACGGCATGGAAGGGCCGGGCGGCTATCAGCTGTTCGGACGCACCGTGCAGGTGTGGAACACCTACCGCCAGAGCCCTGAAGGATCGGGGGGGGCCTTCACCGAAGGCAAGCCCTGGCTGCTGCGCTTCTTCGACCAGATCCGCTTCTATCCCGTCAGCGCGGAGGAACTGGCCGACTGGCGGCGCGAATTCCCCGCCGGTCGCCGCGCCCTGAAGATCGAGCCGAGCGAGTTCCGCCTTGCCGATTACCGCGCCTATCTGGCCGAGAACGCGGCAGGCATCGCCGAGTTCGAACAGCGCCGCAAGGCCGCCTTCGACGAGGAGCGCGCCGAATGGGAACGCCTTGGCGAGTTCGACCACGCGGCCGACCTTGCCGAAGCGGACGTGCCCAGCGAGGAGGCGATCGTCCTGCCCGAAGGCTCCGACCTCGTCGAAGCGCCTTATGGCGGCAGCGTCACGCGCCTGCTCGTCGCGCCGGGCGACACGGTCGAGGCCGGTGACAGGATCGCCGTGATCGAGGCGATGAAGATGGAATGCTCGGTGGAAAGCCCCGGCAGCGGCACGGTGGAGGCGCTGTACATGCGCGAAGGCCAGTCGCTCCAGCCCGGCGCCCCGATGCTCGCACTGAGGAAGAACGCATGACCAGCCCCGACCGCCTGAGCGCGGCCAGCATCGCCGCCGCCGTCAACTCCGGCGCGACCACCGCCGTCACCGTGGCCGAGGACACCTTCGCCCGCGTCGAGGCATACAATGCCGTCCAGCCGCAGATCTGGATCAGCCGCGCCACCCGCAGCGAACTGCTCGACGCCGCCGAGGCGGTGGACGCGCGCGTCGCTGCCGGCGAAGACCTGCCGCTGGCGGGCGTGCCCTTCGCGGTGAAGGACAACATCGACGTCGCCGGGTTCGAGACGACGGCGGCCTGCCCTGCCTTCGCCTACGAGCCCGAGGACGACGCCGGCGTGATCGAGCGGCTGCTGGCGGCAGGCGCGATCTGCATCGGCAAGACCAACCTCGACCAGTTCGCGACCGGCCTCAACGGATCGCGCAGCCCTTACGGCATCCCGCGCAATGCCTCGAACCTGAACTACGTCAGCGGCGGGTCGAGTTCGGGATCGTCGGTATCGGTGGCCGCGGGGCTGGTGGCCTTCGCGCTTGGCACCGACACCGCAGGCTCGGGCCGCGTGCCTGCGGCATTCAACCACCTGATCGGCATGAAGCCCACCAAGGGCCGCTGGTCCACGCGCGGGCTCGTCCCCGCCTGCCGCACCATCGACTGCATCACCGTCTTCACCGACGACACCGCCGATGCGCGGCTGGTGGACGCGGTGATCGCCGGGTACGATGTGGCCGATCCCTATTCCAAGCCACTCGCCGACCAGCCCCTCGCCATGAAGCGCATCGGCGTGCCGCGCAGCGAACAGCGCGTGTTCTTCGGCGACGTGGAATCCGAATACCTCTACGACCGCGCCATCGCGAAGCTGGCGACGCTGGGCGAGATCGTCGAGATCGACCTCGCGCCGCTGCTGGAGGCGGCGCAGCTTCTCTACGGCGGCTCGTGGGTGGCGGAGCGCACTGCGGCGATGGCCGATATCCTCGCCACCAACCCGCTGGCGGTCGATCCCACCGTGCGCGCGGTGGTCGAGCCCGGCAAGGACATGAGCGCGGTCGATCTGTTCAACGGCATCTACCGCATGGCCGACCTCAAGCGCCATGCCGACCTGCTGTGGCAGGACATCGACATGATGGCCTTCCCCACCACCGGCACGACCTACCGCGTGGCCGAGATGCTGGCGGCGCCGGTGGCGCTCAACAGCAACCTCGGGCTCTACACCAATTTCGTGAACCTGCTGGACATGGCCGCGCTCGCCGTGCCCGCGGGCATCCGCGCCAATGCCACCGGCTTCGGGATCACCCTGATCGGCCCGGCCGACACCGACCGCGCCCTGCTGGATGCGGCCGACGCCTACCTCGCGGTCGCGGACCTTCCCGCGCCGCCGCCACTCGATCTGGAGGGAAAGATGCAGACCGTGAAACTCGCCGTCGTCGGCGCGCACCTTAAGGACATGCCGCTGCACTGGCAGCTGACCAGCCGCGACGCCGAGTTCGTCGGTGCCTTCGAGACCGCGCCGAACTACCGCCTCTACGCCATCGCCGACAGCGTGCCGCCCAAGCCCGCGCTGGTCCACAGCGACGAGGGCGCACCGATCAAGGTTGAGGTCTACGAACTGGGCGTCGCCGAGTTCGGCAGCTTCACCGTGGACGTTCCCGCGCCGCTCGCCATCGGCAACGTGACGCTGGCGGACGGCACCAGCGTCAAGGGCTTCGTCTCCGAACCGCGCGCGCTGAACGGGGCGGAGGACATCACTCACCTCGGCGGCTGGCGCGCGTTTATCGCCAGCAAGGGGTGAGGTAACCCGACCATGACATTCCCACCGTTCGTCATTGCGAGCGCCGAAGCAATCCAGCGTCATGGGCCGACCGTGGATTGCTTCGCTGCGCTCGCAATGACGAACGGTGGTTGGATGGCGATTTGCCCCGCCGCTGCCGTTCCGGCGACGGGTGAAATTCAAGCTCAACGCTAAAGCTCGAAATAGGGGGAAATCCATGCGCAAGTTCCAGCTTCTCGCCCTGCTGGCGACCACGATCGGCGTGGCCGCGATCGCATCGAGTGCAGGCGCTCAGGAGGCCGAGGTCATCAAGGTGCCCGGCTTCGCGGATTTCCTTGCGGTGGACGGCAAGACCGTGTGGATCACCAACAAGGGCCGGGTGGAGCAGTGGTCCCGCCAGAGTGGTAGTAAGGGGGGCAAGCTCGCCGAAGTGCCCATGAAGCGTCCCTGCGGCGCGATGGCGATCGCGGCGGGCTCGCTATGGTTGGCGGACTGCGAGGAGAAGGCGGTCAAGCGCATCGACGTGAAGACGGCGAAGCTGATCGCGACGATCCCGAGCGGCATCGCCTCCAGCGGCGAACTCAACGTCGTCGCGGGTGACGGCTCGGTCTGGGTCGCCAGCGATAATGAGAAGGGGCTCGTCGCCCGCATCGATCCGGCGACCAACTCGGTCGTGGCCTCGATCCCGGTCGATCCGGGTACGTGGTATCTGACCTATGGCTTCGGCGCGGTCTGGGCGGTGAGCGCTCCGGCGCAGTCGCTCCAGCGCATCGACACCGCGACGAACACCGTCACCGCGAAGATCCCGGTCGGCAAGGAGCCCGGCTTCCTGGCGGCGGGCGAGGGCGGCGTCTGGGTGCAGGAACAGGGCGACGGCACCGTGGCGCGCATCGATCCCGCCACCAATGCCGTATCCGGCCGGATCAAGGTGGGCGACAATCTCAAGTGGGGCGACATCGACACCGGCGCGGGCAAGGTCTGGCTGCGCACCACCGACGATCAGGTCTTCGCGGTGATCGACCCCAGGGCGATGACGGTCGAGGGCCGCTTCGGCAAGGCGGCGGGCAGTGGCGCCTTGCGCTGGACGAAGGCGGGGGTCTGGACCTCGGCGCACGACGAACAGACGCTGACGTGGTGGCCGAAAGCCTCGGTGAAGGCCAAGGCCTCGCAGTGACCAGCCGAGGTGCCGCGCTCTGCGCGTTCGGGGCGGCTCACGTACCTCTCGGTGCCGCTAGGTGCAGTTCAGTACACTCATAAATCGGGTCTATGACCGGCGCCTAAGTCACGCTAGCCTGCGGGCTTGCGCCAGTCCCGGCGCGTCTGGAACAGCAAGCCTCGCATGAGTGACAACCGGCCGTTGACCGACAGCAAGTTCGCCAGCCGGGTCGACTGGAACCTCATGCGCACGTTCGTCGAGATCGTCCGCGCGGGCGGCATCGGCGCGGCGGCGCGCCAGCTCAACAAGCAGCAGCCGAGCATCAGCGCCGCGCTCAAGCGGCTTGAGGATCACGTCGGCGCGACGCTGCTCCACCGCACCGCCTCCGGCGTGGAGATGACGGCGGCGGGCAAGGCGATGATGGCGCTGTGCGAGGACATGCTGGAATCGGCGCGTCTGGTGCCGCACCAGATCGCGCAGGCGACAAGGCGCGTCGAGGGCGTGGTGCGCATCCAGATCGTCTCCGCCGTGATCTCGACCGAGTTCGACGATGCGATCGCCAGTTTCCACCGCCGCCACCCCGACATCCGCATCGAGATCCGCGTCTCCCCCTGGCGGCAGGTGCTCGACGCGCTGGAGCAGGGCGAGGTGGAAGTCGGCATCGGCTACGACAACAGCGTCCACGGCAACCTGATCTACGAGCCGCTCTTCGTGGAGCGCCAGCAACTCTACTGCGCGCGCAGCCACCCGCTGTTCGGCTATCGCATCAGCCAGCCCAAGGAACTGAAGGACGAAGCCTTCGTGCTGACGGGCGAGGACGAGATCGAGATCATCACCCACCTGCGGCGCCGCTACCGCCTCGGCACGCGCGTGACCGGGCTGGCGGAGGACATCAACGAGGCGCGGCGGCTGATCCTGTGCGGCGTCGGCATCGGCTTCCTGCCCATTCCCGCCGTCCGCACCGAAGTGGAGCGCGGCGCGCTCTGGCCGCTGCTGCACGCCGATTTCGAGCCGTCCTACGAGATATTCCTGCTCGCCCGCGCCGAGCCCGAGCGCAACACCGCGACGCAGCTCTTCATCGACGAGGTATTCCGCCGGTTGCGTGCCCTGCCGAGGGCATAGTTTTCATCTATGGGCGACATTGCGAATTCGCACCTGCCGCGATGACCCCTCGCGCATCACTCTTGCGCCCATCAGGCAAGGTGACGGTCGCGGATGAACATCACGTCGGTACTCGATTCGGCAGTCAGAATGGCAGCAACCGCCCTGCGCATCCTGCGCGAAGGGCTGGAAGCCCGGGCAAGGGCGGTCGGTTGCGCTCAACATGGCCGATATCGCGGATGACGGGGGCGCTTGGTCGGGCTGGAATGCTGTGCGGGGCGGTAATACTGGCGGCCGCTTCTCCCGCTGCGATGGCGGCGGCTCAACCCAATACCCGTCTGGTATCCTGCGGTGAATCTGACTGCCTGCAGGTCTCAGGCTATCGCGCCGATCCTCAGGCGCAGGTGCTTGTAAACGGCCATCCGATCGAGGTCGAGGGGCGCAAGGCATGGAAGGCCGTGCTGCCGCTCGATACCGTGCGGGCATGGTCCAGACCCCTCGCACGCAGCATCGATGTTAATATCGGGACGGAGGCTTCGCCAGTCATGCGCGCTCCGCTCCCGATCGGATTGCTCGGCTACTCCAGGGACATCGCGTTCCTGGTGGTCGGAGACAGATAACTCGGCCTTTTCTGCCGATTGTAAATGGCGTCCCTGAACGCTAGGGTCTATGCGGTCGCCGCAGAGTGACCCTCGACATGTGTTCAGGAGACGATGATGAAGATTGGCATTCTGGCGCTGGCCTCGGTCGCCTTCGCCACCACCGCATCTGCGGCAACTTCCGAAAATCCGTTCGCCCGCGAAAAGGCGGTGATCCAGATCCAGGATCTCGACCTCGCCACGACCGAAGGCCAGCGCCGCCTCGCGATCCGCATGGACCAGAGCGCGCGCGCCGTCTGCGGTCAGGACATGGCCGGCGTCCACCTCGCTGCGGAACGCAAGTCGCAGGACTGCCAGGCTGCCGTGAAGTCGGACATCCGCCGCCAGATCGAAAGCCGCATGGCCGCCGCATCGACCGCTTCGGCAAGGCAGTTCGCCCTCGCCCAGTAATCGGCGGCGCTAGCGCTGCCGTGACGTAGCGCCGGTTTCGCCATCGCCGATGCGCAGTATCCCGTCTGTCCCGACCGTCACGGGAACTGCGTCAAGGTGGCTGCCCTCGCACGCGCCGTCGATGCACAGGCCGTCGAGCGGGGAGAAGCGGGCGAAGTGCTGCACGCACAGGATCACGCCGTCGATCATGAACTGATCGGGTTCATGATTGAGCGGCAGTGAGAAATGCGGGCAGAGGTTGAGATAGCCCCGCAGCGCCCCCTCGTGGCGGACCACGAACATGCGGAACATGCTGCGCCCCCGCCCGAACCGGAACTCCCTTGCCCGGCCTTCCGTGATGGCGTCGGCCGGGCAAAGGTCGGTGCCGATTAAAGGCGCGTTGGGCCGCAAGCGCCAGTAGTCGCTGCGGTCACTCACGGGCGCAAGGTTCACCCGGCCTATGCTCCGGCCAGTCGGAAGTCGTAGGCGATGGCCATCCCGTCTTCGTGCGCCGTGGGATGGACGATGAGGTCGGGCTTCACGCCGAACACAGCGTCGCTCGCCAGATAGTCGTCGCCCGCCACGAAGATATGCGTGACCAGTCGGCGATAGCCGGGTGCGCTTATCATGAAGTGGATGTGGGCGGGGCGGTTGGGATGACGCCCCAGCGCGCGCAACATCTTGCCGACCGGGCCGTCGTCCGGGATCGGATAGCTGACCGGCAGCACGGTCTCGAAGCTGTAGCTGCCATCCGCCGCTGAGCGGAAGCTTCCCCTCAGGTGTCCGTCGGGCTGCTCATGATCCTGCACGTCGTAGAGGCCGCAGGGCGCGGTCTGCCAGACTTCGATCAGCGCGCCTTCGATGGGGGTGCCGCTGTCATCGAGGATGAGGCCGGAAACAAGCGTCGGCTCGCCTGCTTCCGGTCGCTTGAGGATGGAGGCCCCGGCGGGCAGTTCGTCCTGCTCACCGGAGTAGAAGGGGCCGAAGACGGTCGACGGGGTCACGGCTTCGCCTCCGTCATGGTTCACTGCATCCACCAGCATCGAGACGCCCAGCGTGTCCGACAGGAGAATGAATTCCTGGCGGGTGCTGCTGCAGATGCCGCCGGTGGCGGTCAGGAATTCGATGGCGGCTGCCCATTCCCCTTCGGTCAGACGCGTCTCGCGGATGACATCGTGGAGGTGCCGAACGAGGACGGTCATGATCTCGCGCAGGCGAGGGTTCGCGGCATCCTTCATCGCGTCGATGACGGAGGTAGTGAGTTCCGGGAATAGGGTTGCGTTCATGGTCTGGCTCATGTGCGGGGCGCTTCGCCGGCCCAGGCGCGCGCGATGAGATCGCGTAGTTCATTTCGGTCGAGCGGCCTCGGATTCCAATAGGCGTTCTCGACCGCCTGATCGGCGGCAACGTCGATGCCGTCCTCGGGCATGCCGATGTCGCGCAGCGATGCCGGGGCATTGACGGCGCGGCCGAGGTCGTAGAGCGCCTGCGCAGGATCGTCCGACTGCAGGGCGTGACGAAGGATATCCATCGCCTCCGGCACGGCGGGTGCGTTGTAGGCGATCGCATGCGGGAGCACGATGGTGTGCGTCTCGGCATGGGGAAGATTGAACGAGCCGCCGAGCGTGTGGCAGAGCTTGTGGTGCAGCGCCATGCCGACCGAACCGAGCACCGTGCCGCACAGCCATGCGCCGTAAAGCGCCTGGCTCCGCGCCTCGATGTCGTCGGGCTTGCGCGCAATCGTCGGCAGGGCATCGGCCAGCGCCTCGATCCCCGCCGCCGCGATCATGCGCATCACCGGGTTGGTGTCCTGCGCGTAGAGCCCCTCCACGGCGTGCGCGATGGCGTTGATGCCGCTCGTTCCCGACATGGCTGCAGGCAGGCCAAGTGTGAGATCCACGTCGTAGATGACAAGCTCGGGCAATACCTTGGGACTCTTGAGCGTCGTCTTGCGGCCGTTCTCGGTCTGGCCGAGGATGGGCGTCATCTCCGATCCGGCATACGTCGTCGGGATCGCGATCTGCGGCAGGTCGGTGCGCAGGGCGATCGCCTTGGCCAGCCCGATGGTCGATCCGCCGCCGAAGGCGACGAGGCAGTCCGCCTGCGCGGTCTCCACTGCCTCCAGTGCCCGCTCCGTCACGTCGACCGGCGTGTGCATGGTTGCACCGTCGAACATGTCGACAATGCAACCGAGGCCTTCGGTCAGCGCACGGGGCTGATCGGCCTGCTGCGGCGTGGAGAGCAGCAGGGCCCGCTTGCCGCCGACCATCGAGACGGCTTCCTCAAGCCGTCCGATCGAGCCCTGACCGAACAGGACGTGGGCGTTCTGGCTGCGATAGGTGAAATCCCGCATGATCTCAGCGCCGATAGAACGGGGGAAGCTTGGCATCGACATTGACCCAGACCGATTTGGGCTGGGTATACTCGCGCATCGCCTCGAAGCCCATCTCGCGCCCGTAGCCGGACATGCCGACGCCGCCGAACGGCGAAGCGGGGTGGACGCGCTTGTAGCAGTTGATCCAGACCATCCCGGCGTGGAGCTGCTTCGCGAACAGATGGGCGCGCGTCAGGTCGTTGGTCCAGAGGCCCGCCCCTAGCCCGTAGTCGGTGCCGTTGGCGATGGCGAGCGCTTCGGCGTCGTCCTTGAAGGTCAGGACGGTGACGAAGGGGCCGAAGACCTCTTCCTGCGCGACGCGGTCGGTGGGCTTCGCCTTGACGATGGTCGGTTCGATGAAGCAGCCCCTGGCGAAGGCCTCGCCCTCGGGAACCTTGCCGCCGGTCAGGATCTCGCCGCCCTGTTCCTTCGCGACATCAACGAAGGAGAGCACGCGCTGCTGGTGCAGGCGCGAGGTGAGCGGGCCCATCTCGGTCTCGGGATCAAGCGGGTCGCCGATGCGGATCGACTTCGCCAGCGCGGTGAAGCGCTCGATCACTTCGTCGGCGATCGATTCATGGACGATCATGCGCGAGCCCGCGATGCAGGCCTGGCCCTGGTTGTGGAAGATCGCGAAGGCCGAGCCGCCGACGGCGGCGGGAATGTTGGCATCGGCGAAGATGATGTTCGGGCCCTTGCCGCCAAGCTCGAGCTGGATCTTCTTGAGGTTCGAGACCGAGGATTCGACGATGCGGCGGCCGGTGGCGGTGGAGCCGGTGAAGGCGACCTTGCCGATGCGCGGGTGCTCGGCGATGCGCTGCCCGGCGGTGTGGCCGTAGCCCGTCACGATGTTGACGACGCCTGCGGGGATGCCGACTTCCATGATGAGCTCGCCGATGCGCAGCGTCGAGAGCGGGGTGATCTCCGAGGGCTTGATGACCACGGTGTTGCCCGCGGCAAGCGCCGGGCCGAGCTTCCAGCTGGTGAACATCAGCGGGAAGTTCCACGGCACGATCGCGCCGACGACGCCGATCGGTTCACGCTCCACGTAGTTCAGGAAACCGGCATCGACCGGTACGACGGTGCCTTCCAGCTTGTCCGCCATGCCGCCGAAGTAGCGGAAGCACAGGGCCGTCCGCGGCACGTCGAGCGAGAGGCAGTCGCGGATGGGGTGGCCGGTGTCGATCGCTTCGAGGCGGGCGAGTTCGGCGGTTTCCGCCTCGATGCGGTCGGCGAGCTTGAGCAGCAGGCGGCCGCGCTCGTGGGCGGGAAGCGCGCGCCAGGCGGGAAGCGCGGCCTCGGCGGCCTCGACGGCACGGTCCACGTCCTGCGCGGTGGCTTCCGCGATGTGGGCGATGATGCTGCCGTCGTAGGGGTTCTCGACCGGGATGGTCGTGCCTGCCGCGCCGTCGACCCATTCGCCGCCGATCAGCAGCCGGGTCTGGATGTTCTTGAGGATCTTGGGGTCATCTAGGGCCATGGTATAGCTCCATCAGAAGAGGAAGAAGACGTTCAGCAGGCCGGTGAGCTGCTGATCCTTGGTGAATTTGTCGAAGAGTTTGCCGGGGCCGTCGTGGACGTCGTAGCGGGCTTCGGCCCGCAGCCTGATGGCCGGGCTGAGCTGATACTCGACATTGCCGGTCGCCGCGTAGACGTCGCCGCCGACGCCGGACCACAGCGCGTGGGCGCCCTTCTCGTCGGTGAACCATTCCGCCCGGCCGTTGAGCGTGAGCTTGTCGGACAGGTTGTAGCGTGCGGCGAGGTTGGCGCCGTACCAGCGGGCCTTCTCGGTGATGGCCCAGGGCACGAAGGCGATATCGCCCGCTTCCTGCTGGCCGTAGCTCGCTTCGAGCGCGACTTGGAACTTCGGGCTGAAGCTGTGGCTGACGGTAAGGAAGCTCGACAGCCTGCCGAGGTACTTGCCGGTCGAACTCAGCGCGAAATAGGGCGAGCCGCCGCGCCCGGGAGCGGGTCCGAAATCGTCCGCACCGTTGCCGTAGATGGCCTCGACGTCGATCCACGTCCGCATGTCGGCGCTGCGCCAGCGCAGGCCGCCGATGAAGTCGAGATCCTTGTTCCGGTTGTCCCAGTCGTTCCAGCCGAGCACGACGCCGTAGTCGACCGAGAAGTGTCCCGCCGGGCCGCTGGCGATGCGCGTCTGGGCGAGGGCGCCGACGTGCTTCGCCGGGCCGTGCTGGAAACCGTAAGTGTGCGTCGCGAACCAGTTCGGCGGGCTGAACGGATAGCCGATGTCGTTCTCAAGCGGCGTCTGGAAGCTTCCCAGCATCACGCTGGTGCCCTTCAGGAACGGCAGGTAGACATCGACGTAGGCCTGCGTGAGCCCGAGCTTCAGATCCTTGTCGCGATCGAAACCGGTGTCGCCGTCCAGTCCCGACAGTTTCAGGAACTGCATGTCCTGCCCGTAGATCGCGGTCACGTTGAAATCGACGGTGACGTGGTCCGGGGTCGGCCCAGGGAACGGTCCAACGCGGTTGTGCAGCGCCGGGGCGGGGCCGAACGAGAACGGCGGACAGGCCCGGCCGCTGCACAGCATCACGCCGAGCTGGTTGAGGTTTACGCCGCGCTCCGTGTTGAAGAAGGCGGCGGGGGATACGTCCTTGCTGTCGTTGGTGGAGGCTATGGCAGAGACCTCTCCCCAGCCGAACAGCATGATCTTGTGCTCTTCCAGCCCGTCGCCGAGCACGGCGCGCGCAAGGGCGCCCGTCGGATTAGGGGCCGGCGCTGCATCGGACGCGGCGGCAGGAGCGGGCGGTCCCGCTGTCTCCGCATTCGTCGTATCCTGTGCTGCGGCCGGAAACGCCATCAGAACTCCAAGGCTCGCACCGACCAGTGCGAGCGAACTGCGCTTCATCATCTTCATCCCCTCCAGGACGGCCCGGCTCGCATGGCCGGGTCCGTTTTTCTTTGTTGTCGCGATGCTCAGAAGGTCACCGGCACCACGGGCGCCGTGCCGTCCGCGATCATCTGCGGAATCTTCGGAGAGCCGTTTTCCCAGACGAGCAGCATGGAGCGCTTGGTCGAATAGCCCTGGTGGCGGATGTCGGCGGGCATGCAGCAGATGTCGCCCGCGCGAGCGGTGACGCGGGCGCGCGGCTTGCCGGATTCCTTGTCCTTCACGTCCCAGACGATCTCGTCGGAAAGCTGGAGGAACCATTCGCAACGATCGTTGCCGTGCTCGACCGGAAGGATGAACTCTTCCGAGGTCGGGCAGAACAGGCTGTCGCCGAGCACTGAGCAGACGCTGGGATTCCACGTCACGTCGGAGCGCGAGAGGTAGCCGAACAGGTTGTAAGCGCTGACTTCCGCTTCGAAACCGGGTTCGGCCTCGACCAGCGGCTGTTCCTGCGCGACGTCGGCGAACTGGCGGTTGACCGGGAAGCCGTTCTCGTCGGTGCGGACGGGGGTGTCGCCAGGAAGGCCGACCATGCGGCGTGCTGTCACGCGCTCGCGGCTGATCGCCTCGTCGTTGTTGCCGTTCTTGACGCCCCAGGGCAGGCCGGTTTCCATCGGGGCGGCGAAGGGATCGTAGCCCTCGACCGTCCAGTCGGAGAGGATGTCCTTGAACACGGCCATCAGCGCGCTGGATTTGAAGCGCTCTTCGTGGTCGCGACCGGCGTTGCGGTAGGCGTCGTTGAAGCGCCCGGCGAACATCGTGACTTCGCCGTAGTGGTTGATGGTGCCGAAGACGTGGTCGAAGTTCACCACGCCGTAGAAGAAGCCCCAGGCGACGTCGCGCATCATCGCGCGCAGGAATGCGTCGATGGGAATGATGTGCGATCCGCCGGGCCAGGTCAGGCGGGCGAAGTACTCGTCACGGGTGAAGGTGAAACCGCCTGCGCGGAAGGCGCGGTATCCGGTTGCGTTGTCGATCGCGAGATGCTCGGTATCCGTGCGGGCAGTGCTGCCTTCGGCGGACGTGGCGGCATCGAGAAGCTCGGTCATGGCCATGATAAATCTCTCCGGTTTGTCGGGATTGCCGGTTGTCGTGATGGCGGACGGAAGGGCCGTCAGGCGGCTTCGGTCTGGCAGATCTCCGCCCACCTCTGGACGGTCACGGCGCCTTCGATGGACTGGAACAGCAGGGCTGCCGGCGTATCGGCGTGGAACCGGTACGCGGCGCCGACGGGCAGGAGCGCCATGTGGCCGCGGCCCAGCACGGCGCGGCCCATCTTGCGGCCTTCCGGGAACTCGTCTGCAAGCGCGACCGCGCCTTCGCTCTCCGGATCGACGTGGGCGTCCGGGTTGGCGAGCTTCAGGAGGTGGACTTCGACGGTGCCGTCCATGCACAGCACGAACTCGTCATGCGCGCAGGTGAACCAGCCGGACGTACCTTCGGCACGGGCGGACTCGATGACGTATTCGAAGTTCTTGCCGACGGCGATCCGCTCGTAGGGCTCGGCATTTGCGGCGACTTCGAAGACGTTGGAGAAAACGTAGTTGCGCGGATCATCGTCGATGATCTCGACACCGCCCTTGCGGTAGTCGGTCAGCGATCCGAATTCGGTGACCACATCGGCCATCTTGGTGCTCCTCTCGTGATTTTCCGGAAACCTTGGGGTTCCTTCGAGTGGAGAAAATCTAGGCCGTGGGCTGCCCGGTGCCCTGCACAAAGGCAGCGTTGTTCTGCACGATTCTGGAGCGGGTCATCGGTTCGGCGCAAGCTGCGCTCAGGTGGCGGATCGCCGAGGTACAGGCGCGCGTAAACGGCACCGGGAGCAATCTCCCGGTGCCGTTTACGGATTGTTCAATGGCGTGTACGCAAGCGCTAGAGGCGCAGCGCGCGGCGGTATGCGGCGGGCGTCGTGCCCTGTTGCCGCCCGAACAGCCGCGTCAGGTGCTCCTGATGGCTGAAGCCGCACCGGAAGGCGATTTCGGCGATCGACAAGTCCCCGGCCAGCAGATGGCGAGCCCGCGCCACGCGCTTCTCGATAAGGTACTGGTGCGGGGCCTTGCCGGTGGTGCGCTTGAACTGCCGGGCGAAGTGGATCGGGCTGAGCCCGGCCGCTTCGGCCAGATCGTCGATGCTGAGCGATTCTTCCATCCGCTCCTGGATCACGTCGTCCACCGCTTCCATCTGGCGATGGCTGAGGCCGGTGATGCGTGGCAGTTCGGCCTGCAGCCCGGTCGAGTGATGGCGCACGATCTGGGCCGCCAGCAAGCGCGCCACGCCATCCGCGAAGAAGTCCGACTGGTTGTCCGCCATCATGCCGCAGGCCATGCGCGCCAGTTGCTCGATCAGCGGATCGCGCTCGCCGAGGCGTGGCAGGAATTCCACCTTGTCGGGATCGCCCTTGCACAGTTCCTCCGCCGCCGCGCGGATCAGGCTGCGGCGCACGTAGAGGTGGACGGTCTCCAGCGGGGCAAGAAGCGACACGCCGAAATCGCGGTCGGGCGGTAGCACGAACAGGCCGCCCGCAGCGATCCGCTGCTGGTCCTGCTCACCGCTCAGGCTGCGCTCGACCCTGACCGGGCCGGAGAGATGCACGATTATCAGATGGTCGTCCCGACCGTCGAACCTTGCGGTGTAGGGGCGCTCGAACTGGTGGGAGGCATAAAGCGAGTGCCAGCCGAGCGCGTCGCTCGACTGCACGATCCGGTGCTCCGGCCGCATCAGGATTCCGTGCGTCTGCGTCACCTGAAAGGCGTCTGCAGGACGTGTTTGCATTTCCGCTCTCCCGGGCGCTGCGGTGCCGTTGCGGCTTTTCTGCCGACTGGTCCCGCCTTGCGCGACTCAGTTGACGACCTCAAGCCCTGCTTATAAGTTGAACGATAAACATACTCAATACACGATAATCGTTCAATGGAGGCGGATAGTGCCAAGCAAGATATTCGAAAGCCCCGAGGCCGCGCTTGCGGGCGTCCTGTTCGACGGGATGACCATCATGTCGGGGGGCTTCGGGCTTTCCGGCAATCCCGAAAGCCTGATCCCGCAGATCAGGGCGGCGGGGGTCAAGGATCTCACCGTGATCTCGAATAATGCCGGCGCGGACGGCTTCGGGCTCTGGATGCTGCTGGAAAGCCGACAGGTGAAGAAGATGATCTCGTCCTACGTCGGCGAGAACAAGCTGTTCGAACAGCAGTACCTGTCCGGCGAGCTTGAGCTGGAACTGAACCCGCAGGGGACGCTGGCGGAGCGCATCCGCGCCGGTGGCGCCGGGATCCCGGCCTTCTACACCGCCACGGGCGTCGGCACGGTGGTCGCGGAAGGCAAGCCGGTCGAGGAGTTCGAGGGCAAGCCCTATGTGCGCGAGACGTGGCTGCGCGCCGACCTTGCGATCATCAAGGCGTGGCGCGCGGATCCGGCGGGCAACCTCATGTTCCGCAAGACCGCGCGGAACTTCAATCCGAACATGGCGACCGCCGCAAAGGTGACGGTGGTCGAAGTCGAAGAGATCGTCGAGGCGGGCTCCTTCGATCCCGACACGATCCACACGCCCGGCATCTACGTCGACCGGATCGTGATTTCGACTGTCAACGAAAAGCGCATCGAGAAGTTGACGACGCGCGAGCGGGAGAGTGCATGATGACTGACGCGACCAAGGGCTGGACCCGCGACCAGATGGCCGCGCGCGCCGCGCGTGAACTGCAGGATGGCTACTACGTGAACCTGGGCATCGGTATCCCGACGCTCGTGGCGAACTACGTTCCCGAAGGGATCGAGGTCACGCTGCAGTCGGAAAACGGCATGCTCGGCATGGGCCCGTTTCCCTTCCCGGACGAGGTCGATCCCGATCTCATCAACGCGGGCAAGCAGACGATCACCCAGTTGCCGACCTCCAGCTTCTTCTCGTCGGCGGACAGCTTCGCGATGATCCGCGGCGGCCACATCGACCTTACCGTTCTGGGCGCCATGGAAGTCTCGGCGACCGGGGACATCGCCAATTGGACGATCCCGGGCAAGATGGTGAAGGGCATGGGCGGTGCGATGGACCTCGTCGCCGGGGTCAAACGCGTCGTCGTCGTGATGGAGCATTGCAACAAGCACGGCGTCTCCAAGATCCTTGAGGAATGCACCTTGCCGTTGACCGGGCAGAAGGTCGTCGATCTGATCGTCACCGACCTTTGCGTGCTGGCGTGCGACAAGGCGGCCGGGGGCCTGACCCTCGTTGAACTGGCGCCGGGGATCACGGTCGAGGAGGTCGTCGCGAAGACCTCCGCCGCTATCGACGTCTCGGCCTTCGAAGCGGAGGCGGTGTGATGGCGGAGGCTTTCATCTGCGATGCCGTCCGTACCCCCATCGGCAGGTTCGGCGGTGCGCTTGCCCCGGTGCGCGCGGACGACCTCGCCGCGATCCCGATCAGGGCGCTGTTGCAGCGCAATCCCGGCCTTGACCCCGCGCTGATCGACGAAGTGTTCCTCGGCTCGGCCAATCAGGCGGGCGAGGACAACCGCAACGTCGCGCGCATGGCGGGGCTGCTGGCCGGGCTTCCGGTCGACGTTCCCGGCACCACGATCAACCGTCTGTGCGCCAGCGGTGCGGATGCCGTGGGCTGCGCCGCGCGGGCCATCGTCGCCGGACAGATCGACCTTGCGATTGCAGGCGGCGTGGAAAGCATGACGCGGGCGCCGCTGGTCATGGCCAAGTCCGACCGCGCATGGTCGCGGACCCCGAAGATCGAGGACACCACGATCGGATGGCGCTTCGTCAATCCGGCGATGAAGGCCGCCTATGGCGTCGATTCGATGCCGGAAACCGGCGAGAACGTCGCGCAGGACTTCGGTATCAGCCGAGAGGATCAGGACGCGTTCGCGTTGAGGAGCCAGCAGCGCACTGCGACCGCGCAGGACTCCGGCTACTTCGCGGAGGAGATCGTCCCGGTGACCATCGCGGGGCGAAAGGACGATGTCGTCATCGACAGGGATGAGCATCCGCGTCCGGAAACGACCGCAGCCGCGCTGGCCGGGCTCAAGCCGATCGTCCGCCCCGACGGGACCGTGACGGCCGGAAACGCGTCGGGGGTGAACGACGGCGCGGCGGCGATGCTGATCGCTTCCGAAGCTGCGGCCAGGGCCCATGGCCTGACGCCGCGCGCGCGCATCCTCGGCATGGCGACCGCCGGTGTCGAGCCGCGCGTGATGGGCATCGGTCCCGTGCCTGCCAGCAAAAAGCTGCTTGCGCGGCTGGGGCTCGGCATCAATGACTTCGACCTCATCGAGATCAACGAGGCGTTCGCCAGCCAGGTCATCGCCTCGATGCGGGCCCTCGGCGTCGATCCCTCGGACGAGCGCCTGAATCCGAACGGCGGCGCGATTGCGCTCGGGCACCCGCTGGGCATGTCCGGCGCGCGCCTCGTGCTGACGGCGGCGCATTCGCTCGAGAAGACCGGTGGGCGTCGTGCGCTGGTGACGATGTGCATCGGCGTGGGTCAGGGGCTTGCACTGGCCATCGAACGCGTCTGATGCTCTGGACATCGACCGCGCTGCGCGGCATGCCCCCGACCGTCGAAGAGCGGGGGTAAGTACACGAATGAGCGGATCGGATCCCGATTTCATGCAGTCCCTCGCGCGGGGGCTGCATGTGCTCGAAGCGTTCAGGGAACTGGGCTCGGGCCAGTCCATCGCCAGTCTCTCGGGCCATACCGGCCTTCCGCGCGGCGTAGTCGTGCGATGCCTGCATACGCTGACGGAACTCGGCTACGTCGGCCGGCGGGACCGGCAGTTCCATGTGCTGCCCGCCGTTCTGCGACTGGCGGACGCGTACCTGTCTGACCGCTCCCTGTCCGCCCTCGCGCAGCCGATCCTCGAGGGATTGCGCGACGAGGTGGAGGAATCCTGCTCGCTGGCCGTGCTGGAGGGCGCGGAGATACTCTACGTCGCGCGTGCCTCGCGCAGCCGCATCATGTCCATCGGCCTGCACGTCGGATCACGGCTGCCCGCCTGGTGTACCTCGATGGGCCGCGTGCTGCTGGCCGCGAAAGCCCCGGAGGAGCGGGACGGGCTCATTCCGGGCGACCCCTTGCCCCGTCTGACCTCGAACACGGTGCCGGACAGGGCGGCGCTTGAGGGGGTGCTGCAAGGCGTGCTGCGGGACGGGTACTCCATCGTCGATCAGGAACTGGAGATCGGCCTCCGCTCGATCGCGGTGCCGGTGAAGGACGAGACCGGTGTGACCGTAGCAGCACTGAACGTGGGCACAAACGCGCTTGAGCGCAGCCTCGACGAACTCAGGCAGGACGTTCTGCCGCCTCTGGTCAGGGCTGCGGCGGGGCTCGGCAGGCAGGTCGCCTCCGCGCGCTGAACGAATCCTTGCACGCAAGAAAAAGGGGGAGCGGATTGTCGTCCGCTCCCCCTTTTTCTGTTTCGGTGATCGTGGGCTCAGCTCTTCGCGGCCAGCTTGCGCGGGGCGGTTTCCCGCAGGAAGAACATGAGCACCACGCCGACCGATAGGCCGCCAAGCGCGAGATAGAGCATCGACTGGATGCCGTAAGTCGCGATCAGGTAGCCCGCGACTACCAGTGCGAGGCCGCCGCCGAACACTTCGCCGACGCCGATGATGAGGCCCGCCGCGGTCGAGACCATGCCCTGCGGCGCGGATTCGGCCGCGATCGGGCCGGAGATCAGCGAGAGGAGCCCGAAGCTGCATACCGTCGCCCCGAACAGCGTGGCGAACAGCGGCAGGGTGGACGCGCCGGTGTTGATGAACAGGAAGACGAAGATCGCGCCGCCGAGGAAGCCGAGGATCGCCATGGGACGACGGCCGAAGATGTCCGACAGCGTCGGCAGAACCCACTGGCCCGCGAAGCCGCCGAAGCCGATGGCCGAAGCTGCCGATGCCGCTGCCCATGAATCGAGGTGGAGGTGCTCGGTCAGGTAGAGCGGGGCGAAGGCGGCCAGCGTGAAGATGCCACACATCGCGCACAGCAGGCCGAGCATGCCTATGCGCACGTTGCGGACCTTGAGCACCTGTCCGATCGAGGCGCTCGGCTCGGCGTGCTGTCGGGTGGCGTCAGTGCCGGTCGTCGGCGCCTTGCGGTCGCGGATGTAGATCCAGATGAGCGCGCTCAGGATGAGGCCGGGCACCGTCACCAGCAGGAACACCCCGCGCCAGGTGGTGAAGCTCAGCAGCCAAGTGGCGATGAAGGGGCCGAAGCCAAGGCCGAACAGGGCGAACATGCTCTGCTGCAACCCCTGGTTGAAGCCGATGCGCGACGGCTTGGAGGCTTCGGCGACCGCAGCGAAGCTGGTCGGGCAGAACGCGCCTTCGGCAACACCCATCATGCCGCGGATCATCAGCAGGCTCATGAAGCCTCCGGCGAGGCCGGAGATGCCCGATGCCAGCGAGAAGAAGATGAGCGACGGGATCAGCACCTTGCGTCGCCCGATCCGGTCGGAAAGGCTGCCGAGGAAGACCGCCGCGATGCCCCAGGTGATGCCGAGGACGGCGATCAGCAGCCCGAACTTGTCAGGCCCGAAGCCCAGATCCTTGAGAATGTGCGGTGCCAGCGGCGCGATGATCCAGCGGTCGAGGCCGACCAGTCCGAAGCCGAGGCTCAGGAGGGTGACGGCCACCCATTCGTAGTTGCCGCCGATCTTGTCGCCTTCCATGGCGATGCCTGCGTCGATCGCGGGCGCGTGAGTTGATGTGGCTACCCCAGCCATGATGCGTCTCTCCCGTGCATGCCGATTTTTCAGCGTGTGTAGGAGGGAAGCATGGCTGGGGCGGCGGCGGGGCGTCCTGCATGTTTCTAGCGTTGTTATGCATGTTTCGCCGCGCCGCCGGGCGCCGTGTTTCAGGCCTCGCGCGGCGTCGCAGCGGCGGGATCGCGCAGGAACAGCAGCGTCGCGCCGAGGACGAGCGCCCCGGCCAGAGCCAGCGGCAGCGCCAGCCCGCCATGCATCAGCAGCAGCGCGCCGATTGCCGCGCCAAGGAAGATCGAGGCGACGGAACCGAAGCGTCGCGCGAAGTTGGGCGTCCTGCCTCCGGTATGGTCGGCGGCGATGCCGGTGATGGTGAGGGTCAGCACCGTCGTCGTCAGGTCGGGCACCTTGAGTTGCCGCACCGTCGCATTGCGCAGGCCCATCGCGAAGCCGGTGAGGGCGATGACGGCCATCACTCCCGCCTGTGGCGCCTGAGCCGCGACGTCTATGCCGAGGGCGATCAGCGCGGCGATCCACAGCAGCGTGGCTTCGGCCAAGGCCGCCCACATCAGCCAGCGACCGAGCGGCCGGGCGGAATGGGCCCGACCCAGATGGCCGGCTCCCCAAGCGCCGACCATGAACGCCACCAGCGCCAGCACCGAAGGCAGCACCTTGAACCCGGGCGTCCCGGCAGCGGCAAAGCCGAGGAACACGACGTTACCGGTCATGTTGGCCGTGAAGACCTTGCCGAGTCCCAGCACCGAGGCGGCATCGACGAGGCCGGTGGTCGCGGACAGGATCAGCAGCAGGCGCGGAAGGGTGGAGGACTTGGCCGGGGCGGGCGTGGAAGTGGCGGACATGGGCGATCTCCTGAGTGACTGACCTCGTTCTATCGTGCGGCGTCTGGCCGGGTTATCCGAATAAAGTCTGTCGATCCGTTCGATGGATCCGAAAAGCACGTCAGAACCGGAAATTGCTTTCGAGGCCGAGCATGTGGATGGTCCGGGCCGCTCCGGTCGCGCGAATGAAGGCGCCAGGCGCGAAGGCCGAGATGGACGCGGACAGTTCCAGTTCGGCGGTCGCCTGCCACGCGACGGTCGCCTCGACTTCCTTGCCGATGAAGCGGGCGCGGCTGTCTCCGGGTGCGCGGATCAGGTTGCCGGGGATGTCGTAGATCCCGTCACGGCGCGACTGCCGCCAATAGGCCGCTGCCGCCACGCTGGCCGAGACCGTCGGCGCGAGTTGCAGTCCCACGGTCGGGTGCAGGTTCATGATGTTATAGGGGCCGACCGGAGAGAGTTCGCCGAAGTACTTGCCCTTGGGAAACAGCGCGTTGAACGTGCCGAGCCGACCGTCGCCGGGATCACGGTCGCCGCTGACCATGTTCGCGCGCAGCGTCACATCGGGCGAGAGCGGCAGATCGGGGAAGGCGTGGCCGACCTCGGTTCCCACGGTCCAGGCCGAGATCACGCCGCCCCCTGATCCCTTGGCAAAGTGGCCGAACTGGTAGACGCCCTCGACGTTCCAGTGCCAGTCGCCGCGGACGGCATGCCAGCGCGCGCCGAGGCTGTGCCGCGTCTCGCCGCCTTCGCGTCCGCTCCAGCGGGCACTGTCGTTGCGGTAGCCGAGGTAGTAGAGATCAAGCTCCGGCATCGCCGCATAGCCGCCCCACAGCGCCTTCTGCGAAGATGTGCGGTCGTCGAAGCTGCCTTTGCCCGGCTGGACGGGACGCACGGCGAAGAGGCTGACCTTGGCGGCGCCGACCGCCACGTTCGCGCGAACGCCGTCGAAGGCGAGCGGTACGTTCGGGCCATAGCGGGTGCCGATCAGCCTTTCGGTGCCGAGCGACAGCATCTGCCGCCCCGCGCGCAGGGTCACCGGGCCGAAGTCCGCTTCGGCGAAGCCTTGCAACAGATCCACGCCCGTCTCGTCCACCGGGCCGGGTGATGGCGCGACCCCGCGCGAGGTTGCGGCGATGGGCTGCACGAAAGCCCTGAACCGGCGGACGTGGAGGTCCGCATAGGGCAGGGCGCGCAGCCAGAGGTAGCCGTCGTCGGGCGCATCGGCGTCGCCCCAGAGGTTGTCGTCGAAGTTCTCGCTGCGGGCACGCAGTTCGATGCCGGTGGAGAGCCAGGCGTCGTCGCCCAGCGGAATGTATTTGAACGGCCCGGTCCAGTGGTGGCTGCGCTTCTCGGCGTCGGCGAGGTCGGACCAGTCTTCGTCGTAGCGCGTGATGGTAAGGGTGGGCGCTTCCCAGGCCTCCTTGGGCGCGGCGAGCGCGGTCTGGGGGAGGAGGGCCGCCAGCGTCGTCATTGCGAGCGAAGCGAAGCAATCCCGGGCGAGATTGCTTCGCTTCGCTCGCAATGACGATGAGGGGGAGGGAACGGCGCGCTCACGCACCGTCCTTCCCCTTTCGCGTCAGCATCGCGACGAGGATGAACCCGCCGACGAGGCCCATGTGCTCGAAGAAGGCGTTCGTGGCGCCGAAGCGCTCCGGCCCCTCGGGCATCGCCCAGAAGGCGTTGGCCACCAGTGCCGCGAAGAAGGTGAAGACACCCAGCATCCCCGCGCCCAGCCAGACGAGGCGACCCGCCAGAACAAGGAACGCGCCGATCACTTCGACGGCGATGGTGAGCGCGGCCCACAGGGCGGAAGGGGTGAGGCCGAAGTGGGCCTGCTCCGCCACCGCTGCGGGCCAGTCGCCCAGCTTGTGCACGCCGCCGACGATATAGGCGCTGACCAGCAGCAGGCGGGCGAGAAATCCGGTGGGGGTGAAGTCCAGCACCTTGCCGACAAGGGAAGGCGTGCGGTCGATCCGAAGGAGGCTGGTCATGTCACTCGCCCTGATGGATTTCGGCGACGTAGCCGCCGGGGAAGCGCACGATGGCGCTCTGGCGCTGTCCCGTCGTGAATGGCGCGACGAGGGTTTCGACGCCGGCTGTCGTGGCTTTGGCCAGCGTGGCGGCAAGGTCGCTCACCGCGTAGCCGGTCATGTCGCGGCCATAGGGCCAAGGCAGTTGTCCGTCGGAGACGAAGACCACCATCCTGCCGTAACCGCTTTCGATGGCGACGCGGCGGATGGTCTTGCCGGGCTGACCGATCTCGGCGCCCGAAGCGGCCTTGTCGTCGGACGTGACCTTGCCGTGCGCGTAGCCGGTCCAGCTCTTCACGAAGGCGTCGGCGGCGTCGGGCGTCAGGTAGACGCGGTTCTCCGGCACGCTGGCGAGCGGCGCGTAGTTGGGCTTGGCGGTGTGCCAGTAGATCTGCATGTTCACGCCGCCCGGCCACTGCACCACGGAATCGCGCCCGATCGGATCGGGGAAGGTCGCGATCCGCCGCACCGCTCCGTGCTTGACGGCTGAAGCCACCGCCGCGTCGATGTCGGTGACGAGGTAGCCGGTGCGCTCGTCGCCGAAGGGGTAGGGGATCGGCGTCTTGAAGCCGAAGACCGAGACGGTGCCCGAAGGCGTCAGCACCAGCTGCGACTTGGTGAGGCTTTTCGTCGGCGTGACCTGGAATTCGCCCTGCTTGCTGGTGGTGCCGCCGAAGGTCGCCACGAAGCTGGCGATGAAAGTGTCGAACTGGTCCTGCGGCACATAGACGTGGGTGGTGTCGTACTGCGCTCCGACCGAATAATCCGTGGTTTCAGCTGCGAAGGCCGGCGTTGTCGTGAGAACGGCTGCTGCGATGAGGAAGGTGAAGCGCTTCATCGGGTGGCTCCTTGAGGTCGAGTTTCATCGTCGTCTGGAACCAGTCCGCCTTCAGGTCAGCGGCTGGTCCAGAACGGTTTAGGCCTTCATCGAACTCCCAACGATCCGAATAAAATCGTCTGGTCTGTTCGATATTCTAGAAAACTTATGCCTCGGCCTATACGGCCCAGCAGCCGCAGCCGAGCGATCCCCAGAACGTCTGGACATCGGCGGCGGGGACGTTCGCCCCCAGCGCGGCGGCATGGTCGTGGCCGTGGACGCCGCAGCTGCTCGCGCAGCCGCAGGCCGAGGCCAGCTTCTGCTTCGCTTCCGGCGTCTGGTAATAGCCACCGAACGTCGCGACCGGCGACCAGTCCGGCATCGGGCGCGGCAGTTCCGGGGCGAGCGGGGCGAAGTCGCCGTCGCCATGGACCACCTTGCCGCCCAGCATCGTCAGGATCGAGCGGATGTGGACGATCTCGTTGTCCGGCACGGCGAAGTAGTCGTCGGATAGGAGCGCGAGGTCGGCCAGCTGGCCTGCCTTGATCTGGCCCTTCTTGCCCACTTCGGTGGAGAACCAGGTGTTCTCGTGAGTCCACATGCGCAGCGCCTTCTCGCGGCTGACGCGGTTGTCGCCGCGATAGAGCGAAAGGCCGCCCACGGTGCGCCCGGTGACGAGCCACGAGAGCGAGACCCACGGGTTGTAGCTGGCGACGCGGGTGGCGTCGGTGCCTGCGCCCACCGGGATGCCGGCGGCGATCATGCGGGCGATCGGCGGGGTGCGTTCGGCGGCCTTGGCGCCATAGCGTTCGACGAAGTATTCGCCCTGATAGGCCATGCGGTGCTGCACGGCGATGCCGCCGCCGAGCGCGGCGATGCGGTCGATGTTGCGGTCGCTGATCGTCTCGGCATGGTCGAAGAACCAGTTGATGCCCTGCAGCGGGATGTCCTTGTTGACCTTCTCGTAGACGTCGAGGGCGCGGCCGATCGTCTCGTCATAGGTGGCGTGCAGACGCCAGGGCCAGCGGTTCTCGGCGAGCAGGCGGATGACGGGTTCGAGATCGCCTTCCATGCTCGGCGCCATGTCGGGGCGGGGCTGGCGGAAATCCTCGAAATCGGCGGCGGAATAGACGAGCATCTCGCCCGCGCCGTTGTGGCGATAGGTGTCGTCGCCCTGTCCCGGCGTGACCTGCTTGGCCCAGCCCGCGAAGTCCGCCAGTTCCTCCTTCGGCTTCTGGGTGAACAGGTTGTAGCTGATGCGCACGGTCAGTTGGTCTTCGGCGTGCAGCTTCTCGATGATGTCATAGTCGTCGGGATAGTTCTGGAAGCCGCCGCCCGCGTCGATCACGCCGGTCACGCCCAGCGCGTTGACCTCGCGCATGAAGTGACGGGTGGAATTGAGCTGGTATTCGGGCGGCAGCTTGGGGCCCTTGGCCAGCGTCGAATAGAGGATCGTCGCGTTGGGCTGGGCGAGCAGCAGACCGGTGGGATTGCCCGCGCTATCGCGAATGATCTCGCCGCCCGGAGGGTTCGGGGTGTCCTTGGTGTAGCCCACCACCCGCAGCGCTGCGGCGTTCAGCAGCGCGCGGTCGTAGAGGTGCAGGATGAACACCGGCGTGTCGGGCGCGACGGCGTTGAGTTCCTGGATCGTCGGCAGGCGCTTTTCGGCGAACTGGTGCTCGGTGAAGCCGCCGACCACGCGGACCCACTGCGGCGCGGGGGTGTTGTCGACCTGCTTCTTGAGCATTGCCATCGCTTCGGACAGGCTGGTCACGCCGTCCCAGCGCAGCTCCATGTTGAAGTTGAGGCCGCCGCGGATGATGTGCATGTGGCTGTCGATTAGGCCCGGGATCAGGCGATGGCCCCTGGCGTCGATCACGGTCGCCTCGGGAGCCGCCGCGCGGACCTCCTGCTCGCTGCCCACGGCGAGGAACCTGCCGTCGCGGATCGCCACGGCTTCGGCCTGCGGATTTTCGCGGTCGAGGGTGGTGATCTTGGCGTTGACGATGATGGTGTCGGTCACGGACTTTTCCTTGGATCGGGTCGCTCTGGCAGCGAGGGCAGAGGGAAGGAGCGACATGGCCGTCGCTCCCAGCAGGGTGTTGCGGCGGGTAATCATGCGTCGCGCTTTTCGGCGTCATCGCCCGGAAGGCGGCCGAGAACGTGGTCGCGACACTCGGTCATGACGAACTCGGCGACGTCCTTCTTCGCAATGATCCTGCCGGCGAGCGGGATGATCTGTTCGCCGAGCAGGATGCCCAGCAGGCCGATCAGCGCGATCGTCGGCGGGGCGGGCGAACGGACGCCGAGGAGACTGTAGACGATGCCCACCAGCAGTCCGGCGGCGAGCGAGAGAAGGTAGGGTTTCATCATTGGTCTCCCCGGCGTTGTCGATCAGCTGCGCACGAAGGCGAGCAGGTCGGGGTTGATGGTGTCGGCGTTCACGGTGAGCATGCCGTGCGGGAAGCCCTCGTAGATCTTGAGGGTCGCGTTCGGCAGGATCTCGGCCTGGAGGACGCCCGCGTTCTTGTACGGCACCACCTGGTCGTCATCACCGTGGAGGACGAGGGTGGGCACGGTGATGGCGGTCAGGTCGTCGGTCTGGTCGGTTTCAGAGAAGGCCTTGATGCCCTCGTAGTGGGCCTTGGCGCTGCCCATCATGCCCTGACGCCACCAGTTGTCGATGACCGGTTCGAGCACCTTGGCGCCTTCGCGGTTGAAGCCGTAGAAAGGACCGGCGGCGACATCGCGGAAGAACTGGGCGCGGTTGGCGGCGAGGGCGGAGCGCAGGCCGTCGAACACCTCGATCGGCAGACCGCCCGGATAACGCTCCGTTTTCAGCATGATAGGCGGCACGGCGCTGACCAGAACGGCCTTGGCGACGCGGCCCTGCGGGATGCCGTAGCGGGCGACATAGGCCGCCACTTCGCCGCCGCCGGTGGAGTGGCCGATGTGCACGGCATTGCGCAGGTCGAGGTGCTCCATCACCGCCGCCGCATCGGCCGCGTAATGCGCCATGTCGTGCCCGTCGCTGACCTGTGCGGAGCGGCCGTGGCCGCGGCGGTCGTGGGCGATCACGCGGTATCCGTTGGCCAGGAAGAACAGCATCTGCGTGTCCCAGTCATCCGACGAAAGGGGCCAGCCGTGGTGGAAGACGATCGGCTGCGCGTCCTTCGGACCCCAGTCCTTGTAGAAGATTTCGACGCCGTCAGAAGTGGTTACGTAAGCCATTATGGATAACTCCTAGGGGTGTACTGAACGGCACCGAACAGCACAGAGAGGTGACAGGGAGGTACTTGGCAGTAACGGAACCGGCGCTGCCCGCGTTGGGAGAGGGTGCGAACGACGCGCCGGTCCCGAACCTATATCAGTGACCGCCTTCCGACGCACCGAACATGGTCTTGGCGTACTTGATGCCGAGGCCGTAGGCGCCGCCCCAGACCTTGGCGATGCCGGTGGTGCTGTCGTAGGTTTCGGCACGCGCCCAGTCGCGCTGGAGTTCGAGCAGGTACTGCAGCGAGGTCATCGGCACCGCGCCGAGCTGGATCATGCGCTGCACCGCGCGCTCATGGGCTTCATCGGAGATGTCGCCGCAGGCGTCGGTGATGACATAGGCCTCGAAGCCCTGCTCGATGGCCGAGGCGACCGGGCCGACGATGCAGACCGAGGTCCACAGGCCCGCGAAGACGATGCGCTGCTTGCCGATGCGGTTGATCTCCGCGATCACGCCTTCGTCTTCCCAGGTGTTCATCGACGTGCGGTCGAGCAGGGGCTGGCCGGGGAAGGCGTCGGTGATCTCGTCGAACATCGGGCCGGAGAAGCTCTTCTCGGCGACGGTGGTGAGCACGGTGGGTACGTCGAACGACTTGGCGCCGCGCGAGATCAGCGCAGCATTGTTGCGCAGCAATTCAGCGGAGATCGACTTGGTGGCGAAGGCCATCTGCGACTGGAAGTCGATCAGGACGAGGGCGTGGTTGTCGGGCGAGATCAGCGACGTTCCGGGGGTGGCGGTTGCGGTGAGCGTCATCGTTTTGTCCTCCTGTTGGCGGGCGTCGTTGCCCGGTGAGAGCACTTTGGAGCGCAACGCTATTTCCAGAAAGATGCATAAAATCGATGCAATCTTTCTATGAAATCGAAAAGATCGCGCTCATCGCAATCCGGCGTGACCCGGCCTGCGGACGCATGATGAGCCTGATCGCGGGCGCTGCGAACCCACTCATTCGTCTTAGGAGGTGGAGCGGTTGGGGCCTGCAGCGTGAATTCGAAATTGTGGCTTTGCCAGCGATCCCGGCGTGCGCCGGGATGACGAGCGGGGAGTTTCCGCTGTACATTGACCAATAGTACAGATCGACGTCATGTTGCGCAGATGACTGATGATTTGAACGACGAAGCGGAGCAAAACTGGTGTGCCGAGCAGCGTGAATCAGTAGTTTCCTATCTGGTCCGGCAAGGTATCGATGCTCCGAACGTCGGGGCTTGGCCTGCGTGGCACATCGCTCCGCTTATCGCCGTGTGGGCGGTAGAGAGCAAAAGTCGTCCGGAATGGGTTGGATGGTGGGCCATTTCTGGCGATGTACCGATCGATTACACGACTTGTCGCGAGGGGCGGCATCCCCGGCAAGCCCTCCATGATATAGGCAAAAGGTGGATCGAAGCTGCGGCGGCGTGGGCAGAGGGGCGGCGCTCCGAACTCATGCAGTTGGCATCGGCCCAGCACGAACGAGATCTCGCACCGTCGCTGTCCGCACGCGGGGAAAGCCTGGTCGAGTGGTCTGCCGACGACACGATATGGCCTGAGTAACTTCGACCCGGTTGCCATCCAACCCCGTCGCCCCTGCGGAGGCAGGGGCCCATCAGGTCTATCGCCCAGATACCTTGCTCACTGCGCAGGTGCTTGCTTGGGATAGGCCCCTGCCTGCGCAGGGGCGACGGGTCTGGGGTAGCTAGCGAACTAACCCTCTGTCCCATCATCGAGTTTTAGCCGTCGACACACCACAACCCTTGCCAACTTTTCCGCCAGCATGGATAGAACGCCCCGATCTATTCGAGGAAATGGAAAAGTGAGCGAACCCGGTACGCCGACCCTGGACCAGTTGACGATCTTCCTGACCGTGGTCGACACCGGCAGCTTTGCGGCGGCGGGGCGCAAGCTCAATCGCGCGGTTTCGGTCATCAGCTACGGCATCGCCAATCTGGAGGTGCAGCTGGGCGTGCTGCTGTTCGAGCGGGAGGGCACGCGGCGGCCGCAGCTCACGGTCGAGGGGCGCGCGGTGCTGGCCGAGGCGAAGACGATCGCGCAGGGCGTGGACGGGTTGCGCGCCAAGGTGAAGGGGATGCTCGACGGGCTGGAGGCGGAGGTGAATCTCGCCGTCGACGTCATGCTTCCCGCCGACCGGCTCGGGCGCGTGCTGCGCGATTTCGCGGTCGCGTTCCCCACCGTCCAGTTGCGTCTTCATGCCGAGGCGCTGGGGGCGATCACCGCGCTGGTGCTGGACCGGGAGGCGGTGTTGGGGCTGTCCGGCCCGCTTTCCGCCGGTGTCGAGGGGATCGAGCGGCGCGCGGCGGGCTCGGTGCCGATGGTGCCGGTGGCCGCGCCCGACCATCCGCTCGGGCGCATGACCACGATCGAGCCGGGGGCAGGGCGCGACTACACGCAGCTCGTGCTGTCCGACCGCTCGCGCTTCACGGAGGGGCAGGACTATTCGGTGTTCAGCCCCAAGACCTGGCGCCTGGCCGATCTTGGCGCCAAGCACGCGCTGCTCCAGCAGGGCGTGGGCTGGGGCAACATGCCGCTGCCGATGATCGAGGCGGACCTCGTCGCCGGGACGCTGGTGCGCCTCGCCATGCCGGACCATACGGGCGGGACATACCGGTTCTCCGGCATCTGGCGGCGGGACACGCCGCCCGGCCCGGCGGCGAGCTGGCTGCTCGACCGGTTCGTGGAGCTTGGGCGCGACGACGTGGAGATGGAGGGCATGGGCGATGTCTGAGGCGGATCAGGGAGACGGCCCGCGTGCGGGCATGACCTCCAGCCGGCTGGAGGCGTTCACCGATGGGGTCGTGGCGATCATCATCACCATCATGGTGCTGGAACTGAAAGTGCCCGAGAACGGCACGCTGGCGGCGCTGGCGCAGACCGCGCCGATCATGATCGCCTATGTCCTCTCGTTCATCAACGTCGGGCTCTACTGGAACAACCACCATCACCTGATGCACGCGGCGGGGCGCATCGACGGGCGCGTGCTGTGGGCCAACCTGTTCCTGCTGTTCTGGCTCTCGCTGGTGCCCTTCGTGATCCGCTGGCTGGACGAGTCCGCGTTCTCGGCGATGGCGACCGCAGCCTACGGCGTGGTGCTGGGCATGGCGGCGGTCGGCTACATGCTGACCGAGCGCGCCATCATCGCCTGCAACGGCGCGCAGTCGACGCTGGCCCGCGCGCTCGGTCGCGACATGAAGGGCAAGGCCAGCGTGGTGCTCTATGCGGTGGCGATCCCGGCGGCGTTCCTCGCCCGACCGGTGGCCATCGCGATCTACGTGGGCGTGCTGGCGCTGTGGCTGCGGCCCGACAAGCGCATCGAGCGGATGCTGGGCGACTGACGGGCGTTACCTGTAAGTTGATGCCATAAATCGGTCCCGATGCTGCAACGCAGCGGGTGAATCCTGACCCTTGCCGACAATAGACAGGCGCGATTTCCGCAATCGAAATTCAGTCTAGGAAGAACCGTCCTTCTGCCATATCACAGGTGGCGAGGGCTGAACTATGATGCGCTATGAAGGTAAGCCGTTCCTGCGCTACCTGGACCATTATGTACTTCGCGCCATCGGGCAACTCGGCCCGCAGCATGAGGCCGTGATTGCGGAAATGTCCGTGAGCCTGACCGGCCTCTACGGGCAGGGCGAATGGTTCGACATCGTCGCCCGGCGCATGAACCTGGAGGACGACTACCCCGCCCGGATAGCCGAGATCTGGCAATCCGCCGCGCAATCGTCGAAGGCGCAGGGCATCGACCTCGATCCCATCGAATTCACCCGACTCTTCGTGGACGCCAACTTCCCGAGCTGAGCGCGTCCGGCGCGTCAGCCCGCCTCGATATTGGCGATCAGCTTGAAGATGTCCCGGTCGTGGCAGGGGCCGACGATGCGGGCGTCGCAGGTCTGCGCGCTGACGAGCACGAACAGGTCGAACTCGCCATCCATCGCGGATTTCAGGCGACCGTTGATGGCGTCCATCCCGTGCCGGGAATCGAAGATCATGAAGCACGGCGTCTCGTGCCATACGGCGGTGGAGGCCATGTCGGATATCACCTTGACCAGCGCTTCGTGCCGGTCGCCGTGGGAGCGCCCGTGGCGCTCCTGCTGGTCGATCGCGAAGGATATCCAGTACGTCTGGGTCATCTGCCGCCCATCACGTCAGGCCGGATCCCGGCCGGGCAGCGTCCTGAGAGCGGAGACGATCGATCCGGTCGCGATCTCCACCGGGCGGCGCGCGCCCAGTTGCATCAGCGCCAGCCAGCCCGTCACCGCCCGGATGCCCTTGGGCGTCAGGACGAGGTCGACGTGCCGGTTTTCCAGCGACCCCGCACGCTGGATCAGCGCCTGCTTCATCAGCACGGAGATCTGGTCGAGCGCGGTCGTGGCGGGGTAGCAGCTGGCGGCGCAGGCCTGGCTTGCGCTCATGCTGCTGACGCCCTGGCAGCGGTAGAGCGCGAGCAGCATCAGCCAGCCGCACTCGGTCACGTCGGGCGCGATCTTGCGCCTTGCGGCCACCGCGTCGAGGTAGATCTGGACGTTGTCGATCTCGCACTCGATCTCGGCGTGGTCGCCGAGGGCGCGCTGGAGGTCATCGGTCAAAGTGGCGATGTTCAGCACCGGGTCTCTCCCGTGATAGTGCATGGCGCAGGTCGAGGATGGGCCCGATACACAGCGCGATCAGTTCCGGGATGCTCCAGATGCCCGATATCGCCTTGAACAGTTTCCCCGATCCAGGCGCGAACTGCCATGCCAGGAACGAGAGGATGCTGAGCATGTGGAACGCGCAGATCCACAGGGGCCAGTATCGGTCGGTCCTGGCGGCGACGTGCGCGAGCCCGACGAGCAGCACCATGTCCACCACGATCGAGGCGTCCGGCAGCGACGTATACGGCTTGAGCGTGGTCGCGCCGATATAGGTCGCCAGCCCGGCAAGGACGAACATCAGGCATATTCTGCGCCCCTCCCAGCCGCCCCACAGCAAAGCGGGCACGCAGGCGAAGATCATCAGGATCCCGAAGACGAGGTTCAGAAGCATGACCTTGATTTCAACCCGCAGAGATTGCCGTCAAGGTCATCTTCCGTGCGACGACCGTGTTCAGGCTTCGATGGGAGCCGAGGTCTTGAGCATGCCGCGCGGCTCGTCGTCGCCGAAGCAGCCCCAGTCGGTCTCGCGGTGCTGGGATTCGCCCTTGATGTAGGCCAGCTTGCGATGCATCTGGACCATGTCCTTGCGGCCTTCGACAAGCTTGGCGAAGCCCGCAGCGGCCGAATCCAGCGCGCCCTGCAGATGGGCGGGCGGCACGGCCGAGGCCGCGTTGGTTTCCATGATCGTGGCGGCAAGGCGCGCCGCGTCGAACAGCGCGGTGTCGACGCTCTTGAACATGCCGTTGATTTCCGTGGCGACTGCCCGTCCGCCAGCTTCCGAAAGGCGCATAAGTTTCTCCGATGCGTGAAGCACGCTGAGGTTGCACAGGATGAGGGTTCACCTGCCCAGCAGGCTAAGTATGCCGACCATGACCGTGACGATGGCCGCGAGTACGACGACCGAGGCAAGTCCGACTTGCCCCATCGCTGCGACTCGCTGCACCAGGCCCAGGTCATGACGGGCGCCCCCGACCGGCGGAAGCTTCAACAGTGAAGAGGTCGTCGCCCGATGACTGGATGCGTGGACGGCGACCTCATCGTGCATTGCTGCTGTCACCGGTCGATTGCCTTGTGGGGCACCGGGACCGGTCCCGTCGAGGCTTTCCGAGGCACTAGGTAGTCGCTCCCTAGTCTCTGAAACGCCAAGGAAAATCCGCGCGGCGTCGGCACGGCTCGAAACATCGAGCCGGACCATCAGGTCGGCGACGTGATTATCGATGGTCTTGTAGGAAAGGCCGAGGCGGGCACCGATTTCCTTGGACGAAAGGTGCTGGGTGACGAGCGCGAGCACTTCGTACTGCCGGGCAGACAGTTTCTGGCGAAGCTCGGCTTCCGTCCAATCCCTCATCGCGCTGTCCTAGCAGCCTCTCGATCAAAATATACGTACCCGCCCCGGCTGAATATCATATTCGCACCGTTTGCAATGGTCAGTACTGTCGGATTCGACCGGAAGTTGGGTCAAAGCGTCATGCCACCGCAGGCAAACACCTGCGGAGACCTGGGGGCGACCGTGCCGGCGCGAATCGATGCGAGGCGGGCCGCCGGGCGTGAACCCCGACGGCCGAAGGAGGCTCAGTCCACGAGCTTGCGGCTCAGGTACGTCAGCCAGAGCGCAGTGGTCTTGGCTGACTGGCGAATGTCCGCGCCGGAGCCGTGGCCGCCCTCGGTGTTCTCGTAGAAGTAGAACGGCAGGCCCAGTTCCTCCATCCGCGCGGCGTACTTGCGGGCGTGCTGCGGGCCGGTGCGGTCGTCGCGGGTGGTGGTGAAGATGTAGGGCTCGGGATACTTCACGCCCTTGCGCAACGCATGATAGGGCGACTTCTTCAGCCAGAACGCCCGCGCGTCCTCGTCGGCATAGACATCGCCGTATTCGCCCTGCCAGCTCGTGCCCGCCGCGATCTTGCTGATGCGGATCATGTCGAGCAGCGGCACCTGGATCACGACCGCGTTGTAGAGTTCGGGGAACTCGGTCATCTGCACGCCCATCAGCAGCCCGCCGTTGGAGCCGCCGACGATGCCGAGGCGGCGGGGTGAGGTGATCTTGCGATCGATCATGTCGCGCGCGACGCTGGCGAAGTCGTCATAGGCGACCTGCCGCTTGGTCTTGAGCGCCGCTTCGTGCCACGCCGGGCCGAACTCGCCGCCGCCGCGGATGTTGGCGAGTGCGAAGGCGCCCCCGCGTTCGAGCCAGAGCTTGCCGATCGTCGCCGAGTAGGACGGCGTCGAGCTGACCTGAAAGCCGCCGTAGGCGTCGAGCAGCACCGGGGTCGAGCCGTCCAGCGGCGCGTCCTTGCGGTGGACGAGGAAGTAGGGGATCGCGGTGCCGTCGGTCGACTTCGCCTCGCGCTGTTCGACGACGAGGCCCTCGGCGTCGAAGCGCGGCGGCAGGCTGCGGATCTTCTCGGCGCTGCCGGTGGCGGCATCGACGAGGTAGAGGCTCTCGGGCGTGGTGAAGCCCTGCGCCTTCGCGAACACGCGGTCGCCGTCGGTCTGCGACGAGCCGAAGCTGAGCGCCAGCTTGTCGGGCAGCGGCAGAGTCTGCGTCGTCCACGCACCGTCGGCGGCGGGGGCGAGCGACAGCAGGCGGCCATTCACGTTGTCGAGGATCGACACCAGCAGGCGGCCCTTGGTGGCCGATACGGCTTCCAACGCCTCGCGCGGGCCGGGCTTCCACGCCAGCTTCGCGGCGATCTTCTCCGGGTGCCGCATCACGTCGGCGAGCGGCGCGGTGGCGACAGCGCCGGAAGGCAGGTCGCCCCACGCCTCGTCCAGACGGAACACGACGCGGCCCGCGACCAGCCCGGCGACCGAGACCTTCTGCGGCATCGCCAGTTCGTGCATCTTCCCGTCCGCGCCGAGCACGAAGCTGCGCTGGTGGAAGAAGTCGATGGCCCGCACGACGACCTTGAGGACATTGCCTTCCCCGTCATGCAGCACTGCCGGGAACACGCCGACGTCGCCCTTTTCGCCCCGGAACAGTTCCTGCGCCTCGGCCAGCGGGCGACCGCGCGCGACGCGCTTGATGACGTAGGGATAGCCCGAGGTCGTGACTTCGCCCGGCGTCCATTCGGTGGCGACGATGAGGTGGTCTGCGTCCTCCCAGGTCACGCCCTGCCGGGCGCGCGGGATGTGGAAGCCGTCCTTGACGAAGGCGCCGGTGCCGAGGTCGAACTCACGGACCTCGACCGCGTCCTCGCCGCCGTTGGACAGCGAGATGAGGCACAGGCGCTGCTCCGGCTCAAGGCAGTCCGCGCCCTTGTAGACCCAGCTCTTGCCCTCCGCCTTGCCGAGCGCGTCGATGTCCAGCACCGTCTGCCACGCGGGATTCTCGCTGCGATAGCCGTCGAGCGTGGTCCTGCGCCAGATGCCGCGCAGGTGCTGCTCGTCCTGCCAGAAGTTGTAGATCTGGCCGTTGAGGAACGAGGGCGAGGGGATGCGGTCCTTGGCGCCGAGGATCGCCAGCGCCTCGTCGTAGAACGTCTTGTAGCGCGGATCGGCCTCCAGTCGCTGCTCGGTCGTCGCGTTATGCGCCTTCACCCAGTCCATCGAGCGCTGGCCGTCGAGATCCTCAAGCCAGATCCACGGGTCGGCGGGATCGCGCGGGTCGACGGGGGCGGGGGTGGCGGCGTGGGACATGGAAGCGGCACTCAGCAGGACGAGGGACAGGGTGGTGGTGAACGCAGTGGCAAGCGCTTTGCGCGACGTCTTCTTCAAGGATGCTTCCCCATGAAATCAATCGCGGCAAGCTAGCGCCCCGTGCCGCGGGCGCAACCCGTCCCTCGTCGTCGATGCACCGCTTTTGGAGCGGGTTAGCGCGCCATCTCCCACTGGTAGGCGGATACCGTTTCGCCGCGTGGTTGGTAGCGCAGGTTCAGCACCTCGCCGCCGCGCTTCACTTCCAGCGACAGGAACGCCGCCTGGTCGCCCTGCAGGCCGTCCTGCGAGAAGGTGTTGAGGATCTCGTCCCCGTCGCGCAGCCCGGCGGCCTCGGCGTTCGAGCCGGGGATCAGGCCCTTCACGATCTTCGGGCGCGCAAGCAGCGAGGCGGGGGCGAAGCCGAGGTCGAAGCGCTTCAGCGGCTTTTCCACGCGGCGGAACTGCGGGCCGAAGGCGTCGGACGGCGGCAGCACGGTGCCGCCCTTCAGCATCGCCTCGAAAGCGGCGATGCCTTCGTCGCCGAGGTCGGCCTTCAGCAGCCGGCGATAGAGCGCCTCGTCCATCGGCCGTCCCGCGCGACGTTCGGCCAGCATGGTGCGCACGAGGTCGTCGAGCGAGCGCTTGCCGCCGGAGGCCTTGCGGATCGCCGCGTCGGTGGCGGCGAAGTAGAGCGAACCGCGGTCATAGGGCAGCACGCGGATGCGGGTGTCGCGCCAGAAGCCCGCCGGGATATCGGCGTTGGGCACGGCGATCTTGATGTTGGTGTAGTAGCGGCCTGCCGTCTCGTTGAGGTCCGCCAGGAAATCCTCTGCCGAGATCAGGCCCGCGCGGTAGGGCAGCAGGCGCTGGTAATGGACCGCCAGCCCCTCGCCGAACCACGACCGGTCGAGCCCGCCTGCCGCATCCATCGAGGATTCGAGCGAGTTCACCCAGGCATGGAGCATCTCGTGCGCCAGCAGCGAGCGCAGGTCGGCGGGTTTCGAGGTGTGGTTGAAGGTGAAGGCGAAGCTGTCGGTCAGGCCGATGCCGCTGCCGGGATTGCGCTGGTTGGTCCGGCCGAACACGCCGAAGCCGGGTGGGGCATAGCCGAAGAACGTGCCGTAATAGCGATGGAGGTCCGAGGCCCAGGTCATCAGCGGCGCCATCGGGAAGGGCGGCGTGCCCTGCCATGCGGCAAAGAAGCCGTCCTTGTCGGTCGGATAGGTGCCCGGGCGGCCGCCCATGTAGTACATCGAGGCCAGCTTGCCTGCGGGCAGCGCGGTGCGGCTCGTCGCATCGCCCACGCCGAGGCTGGAGATGCCCTTGCCGCCGGGGCCATAGGCGGAAAAGTCCCATTTCACGCTGGTCCTGCGCGGGGTCTCGTCGTCGGGGAGGATCAGGAAGGCGTTGCCCGCCGCCGAGAAGCCGCCGAGTTCGGTGCGCATCTCGTACTGCGGCAGCGCGAGCGGGGGCGCAGCGGCGTCGATGGGGACGCGATAGCGCAGGGTCAGCGCGCCATCCACGGCGCGCGGCGCGCGCCAGAAGCGGGTGCGGTTGGAGCCGTCCTCCTCCACGTCCTCGATGCGCGGGATGAGGGCGCCATTGCCGTCGCGCACGGTCAGGCCGGTGATCGCGGCGCCGCTGGTGACGACGGTGTTGGCGACGAGCGGCAGGCGCAGGAGGGGCGCACCCTCGGCGCGGGACATGCCCTCCGCCACTACCGTCACGTCGACATAGGGGACGTGCTGCAGCGCATCCGGCTTCGCGGGGGCGAGGGTGACGCGCAGCGTGGGCTCCGGCGCGGCCTGTGCGGCAGGGGCGAAGGTCAATGTCGGCAGCGCGGCGAGCAGGGAAAGGGCGATACGGCGATCGGGCATGGCGGGTCTCCTCCTGCCCGTCACTCTACCGGCGCGGCGCGGCGAAGGTGTCGCGTAGAGGAGCGTACGGCCGGGCTGCGGAGCATCATTTATGCGCGCGCCCGTTCATGAACGGGTTGGCTTTTCACGCGCAAAGCGTGTCGGCAGGGCGGTGGTGCTCTTGAGGTTTTCGAGGATGATGCTCGACCGCGCGGTCGCCACTTCGGGTGCGGCGAGCAGTTCGCGCACGAGCAGGGTGTTGAAGCTGGCGAGATCGCGCGTGGCGACCTTGAGGATGATGTCGGCCTCCCCGGTCAGCGACTGGCATTCGAGCACTTCGTCGAGCGCGTCGATCCGGCGGTTGAACGTCTCCAGCCAATCCGGTTCGTGCGAGCGCAGCGTGACCAGCACGTAGGCGCTGACGCCGATGCCCAGCTTCTCCGGCTCCAGCACCGCGGAAATGCGCGAGACGTGCCCCGCCGCGCGCAGGCTCTGCATCCGGCGCGAGCATTGCGAGGCGGAGAGGTGGACGAGTTCGCTCATCTCCACCGGCCCGATATCGCCACGCTCCTGCCAGCATTCGAGAATCCGGAGGTCGAAGCTGTCGAGGTCACGCGGCATTGCAGCATCATGCAACGATCGTGCGTATAATGCCATTAAAATGCGCCATTGGTGCCACAATGCCGAAATATGGTGGCGGTTCGCACGGACATTGTGTGCGGCGCAGCATAGAATGGCGCCACTCCCTAACAGAGAGCCATTCCATGCCGGTCGACACCCTCCGGTTGCAGGCCCATGCGCAGGCGGACGCCGCGCCGGGGCTCTGGAACCGCCCCTATCTGCTGCTCACGCTCGCCGCATCGCTGTGGGCGAGCAACTTCGTGCTGGGCCGCGCGCTGCCGGCCGGGATGGCGCCGGTGAGCCTGTCGTTCTGGCGCTGGACGCTGGCCCTGCCGCTCGCGCTGCCGTTTGCGTGGCCGCACCTGCGGGCCGACCTTCCGGCGCTGCGGCGGGGCTGGCCGGTCCTGCTGCTGCTCGCCGCGCTCGGCCTCGCAGGGAGCAACACCTTGGCCTACATGGCGCTGCGCCTGACCGACGCGACATCGGCGCTGCTCGTCCAGTCGGCGATGCCCACCGCCATCGTCGCCTGCGGTGTCCTGCTGTTCCGCGACCGGGTGAGCCTGCAGCAGCTTGGCGCGATGGCCTTCGCGCTGGTCGGCGTGCTGTTCGTGGTGCTGGCCAAGCCCGGCGCGGGCGGCGCGCTCAACGCGGGGACGCTGCTGGCGGGGGCGGCGATGCTCTCCCAGTCGTGCTACGCGACCCTGCTGCGCCGTCGCCCGCGCATTCATCCGGCGAGCTTTCTGTTCCTCTCCTTCGCCGCCGCCGCGCTGCTGATGCTGCCGTTCCAGATCGCCGCAGGCACGCCGCTGCCGCTGGGCGACGCGCGGGCGATGGCCGCGCTCGGCTACCTCGCGCTCGGGCCGTCGGTGCTGGCGTTCTTCCTGTTCAACCGGGGCGTCGCGCTGGTCGGATCAGGACGCGCGGGGCTGTTCTTCTACCTCATGCCGGTGTTCGGCACCGTGTTTGCTGTGGTGCTGCTGGGCGAGCGGATAAGCCTTGCCGGATTGGGCGGCTTCGTGCTCGTCGGCGTGGGGTTCGTGCTGTCGGGAAGGCGGCGTTAGGGCAACTCAACCTCGTCGCTTATGCCGAGCTAGGCATGACGAGCCGCCCGCTTCGGGGGCTTCGACAAGCTCAGCCTGAGCGGACTGGAGGAGGCAGTTTGCGCGAAAGTCAGTCGATGTAAAACGCGTGGCCTTCGGGCCTAAATCTCAGCAGCTTAAGAGGCGATACCGAACAGACATCTTCACATTCAAGGGCAATCTCCGTTTCCGGCACTGCCATAAACTCGCCCTGTGAATTCTTCAGATGCCTGATTGTCTGCTCGAATGCCTTTTCAATTGCACTCTTACGATTTCGCGCGACGGTGTACTTCCAGACGTAAAATCCGCGCGGCGCTTCGGCATCTTGGAGCGACTGCGACCCAGCGAACTGCCCGTGTACCAGTACACCAAAAAATCCAAGCATTTATGCCCGCCTCTCGACAATCATCTATCCGCTGTGATGTATGCTGGCAATGAAGCCAGCCCCCCCTCACGCCCCCGAAGGCAGCGGCAGCCGGTGGGTGCATTTCATCTCCGACAGCGTCGCGGTGGAGCGGATGTCCTCCACGCCGGGCAGGCGCAGCAGGCGGCGGAAGGTGAAGTTCTGGTACCAGGCCATGCTGGGGGCGAGCACCTTGAGCATCACGTCCATCTCGCCGAACAGGGTATAGGCCTCGGTGATCTCGGGGATGTCCTCGATCGCGCGGATGAAGCTCTCGCGCGCCTCGTCGCTGAGGCGGCCCATCTTGAGTTGCGCGAAGATGTACATGCTTTCGCCGAACTTCTCGCGGTCCAGCACGGCGACCTGCGCCTTGATGTAGCCTTCCTCCTTCAGCCGCTGGATGCGCCGCCAGCAGGGGGACTGCGAGAGGCCGACGCGCTCGGCGATCTCGCTCGACGATTCAGAGGCGTCGATCTGCAGCCGGTCGAGGATCTTGAGGTCGAGCCGGTCGAGTGCTTCCGCCATGATTATGCGTCATCCCTGTCATCGCTGCATTGAATTGCCGTCGAGCCTAGGCAAATGCGCGAAGTCGGGCAAGCATTACGCCAGCCGTGCGGCTAGGTTGTGCGGACAGGGCATGAAAGGACGGCATCGATGAAGCGCGACGAGCTGACGATCTTCGACAGCGAGGCGGTGCGTGAACGGCTGTCCTATGCCGACTGCATCCGCGTGGTGCGCGAGGCGATGATGGCGCTTTCCGCCGGGGAGACGCGGCAGCTTCTGCGCACGATGCTCTCGCTCGGGCAGGGCCGCACGTTCGCCCAGATGCCCGGAGCGCTGGGTGAGCGGGACATGTTCGGCACCAAGACCATCAGCGTCTTCGCCGATCCGAACTTGCCGGGCCTCAGGCGTCATCGCGGCCTCGTCGTGCTGTTCGAGCCCGAGGAGGGCCGCCCGGTCTGCGTGGCCGACGCCGAGGAGATCACCCATATCCGCACCGCCGCCGCCACCGCCGTGGCGACCGACGCGCTGGCGCGGCCCGATGCGCGCACCCTGCTGATCGTCGGCACCGGCGGGCAGGCGCACACGCACCTCAAGGCGCTGCCGCTGGTGCGCGATTTCGACCGGGTGCTGATCTGGGGTCGCTCGCTGGAAAAGGCCGATGCGCTGGCTACCGAGTACCCGCACCTGAACGCCGAGGCCGTGGCGGACCTGCGCGCGGCGGCGGGCGAGGCGGACGTGATCTGCACGCTGACCACCGCGTCGCAGCCGGTTCTGCTGGGCGAGTGGGTGAAGCCCGGCACCCACGTCAACCTCGTCGGCTCCAGCGGTCCGGGGCCGGTGGAAGTGGACAGCGCGCTCGTCGTCAACAGCCGCTACGTGGCGGACAGCCGCGCCTCCGCGCTCGATGCGGCGGCGGAGTTCCTCGTCGCGAAGGAGCAGGATCTGATCGACGACGCGCACATCGTCGCCGAGATCGGCGAAGTGCTGCTCGGCCGCGTGCCCGGTCGCCGTTCCGAATGGGACATCACCGTCTACAAGTCGCTCGGCCATGCGGTGCAGGATCTTGCCGCCGCCGCCCATCTCTACCGGAGTTCGCTCGCTTGAACCGCCATCCGATGTTGCGTCACCCCGTCCGCGCCGCGCTGTTCGCCTCGACCCTGCTGGCCGCCATGCCCGCCCATGCGGAGCATCTGCGCTACAGCGTCGTCTCCAACGGCGAGAAGGTGGGCTTCATCGACGCCGACGTGCAGGGCAGCCGCGTCGCCATCGAGTACGACGTCAAGAACAACGGTCGCGGCCCGACCATGCGCGAGAGCATCGAGCTTGGCCGCGACGGGCTGCCGCTGCGTTGGGAACTGGACGGCAAGGCGACCTTCGGCGGCGAAGTCCACGAACGTTTCGCCCGCGACGGCGCCACCGTGCGCTGGACCGATTCCATGGGTGAGAAGCAGGCGGCGGCGAGCGGCCCGGCGCTCTACGTCGGCCAGAACGCGAGCCCGTGGGCGCTGGGGCTCTACGCCCGCGCTCTGCTCAAGGACGCGGACGGGCGGATGCCCGCATTCCCCGGCGGCGAACTCGCCATCGAGAAGCTGGGTCCGGCGACGATCGGCAAGGGCAAGTACCAGGCCTATTCCATCAGCGGCATCGACCTTTCGCCCGAGATGATCCTGCTCGACGCGAAGGGCGAACTCTTCGCCACGCTCGACAGCGGCGGCGCGACGGTGCGCGAAGGGCACGAGGCGGAAGTGCCCGCGCTCAACGAACTGGGCACCAGCCTCACCGCCGCGCGCTATGCGGCCCTGCAGAAGCGCTTCGCCCGCACCATCGACGCGCCGGTGCGCATCCGCAACGTGCGGGTGTTCGATCCCGCCAGCGGCAAACTGGGCGATCCGGTCTCGGTCATCTTCGCGCATGGGCGGATCACCGGCATCCAGCCGCTCGACGAGCCTGCCACCCCCGGCGAGGCACTGGTCGACGGCAAGGGCGGCACCCTGCTTGCGGGCCTGCACGACATGCATTCGCACATCGGGCTGGAATCGGCGATGCTCTACATCGCGGCGGGCGTGACCTCCGTGCGCGACATGGGCAACCACAACGACTTCCTCCCGGGCCTGATCGACCGCATCGGCAAGGGCGAAGTGGCGGGCCCGCGCATCACCGCCAACGGCTTCCTCGAAGGCCGCAGTCCGTACTCGGCGCGCCACGGCATCGTGGTGGACAGCGAGGCGGCGGCGCTGGACGCGGTGCGCTGGTATGCGGCGCGCGGCTACTGGCAGATCAAGATCTACAACAGCATGAACCCGGCGTGGGTGCCCGCCATCGCGCAGGAGGCAAAGCGGCTGGGCATGGGGCTGACCGGCCACGTCCCCGCCTTCACCAATGCCGATGCGATGATCGCGGCGGGCTATGACGAGATCACCCACATCAACCAGTTGATGCTGGGCTGGGTGCTCGACATCAAGGAGGACACCCGCACTCCGCTGCGCCTGACCGCGATGCGGCGCACGGCGGGGCTGGACCTCGACACGCCGCGCGTGAAGGCGACGCTGGACACGATGGTCGCGAAGCACATCGCGCTCGATCCGACTGCGGTGACGCTCGAACTGCTGATGCTCAGCCGCGACGGCAAGCCTGCTCCGGCGGTGGCGAGCTACATCGACCACCTGCCGATCGGCCTCCAGCGCCGCCGCCGGCAGGGCATCGCCCCGCTGACCGAGCCGGGCGACGATGCGGCCTATCAGGGCGCGTTCGACGCGGTGAAGCGCGTGGTGAAACGCCTGCACGACCGCGGCGTCACGCTGCTGCCGGGCACCGACGACGGCACCGGCCTGTCGGTCCACCGCGAGCTGGAGATCTACGGAGAGGCGGGCATTCCCGCCGCCGACGTCCTGCGCATCGGCACCATCGGACCGGAGCGCTACATGGGCAACGATCAGGAACTGGGCTCGATCGAGCGCGGCAAGCGGGCGGACTTCCTGCTGCTGCCGGGCAATCCGCTGGCCGACCTTACCGAACTGCATCGCATCGCCATGGTGGTGAAGGACGGCACGATCTACTTCCCCTCGGAGATCTACCCGGCGTTCGGCGTGAAGCCCTTTGCCGAGGCCCCCGCGATCACCCTGCCGACCACGAAGCCCGCTCCCGCCACCACCAGCGGCGGCGACAGCCACGACGCGGCCGACGAATTTCTGTGAGGTGTCCCACCGTCCTGTCCGCTCCGGCGGGCAGGACGGTTCGGGTGTCGGTGCGGGCATTTCACGGCCCGCACCGGCATTCCGGCTAGCCTGCCAGACTTCGTCATTGAGAGCGCAGCGAAGCAATCCAGCGGCATGGGCCCACCCGTGGATTGCTTCGCTGCGCTCGCAATGACGAATGGAAGGCCGGGCATTTTCCTACAGATGTGCGGCTGGGGTACTGTCCGTGGATGACCTCGCACCAACTCCACAAGGCGACACCCGGCACATGCAAGGCGACACTTCGCGGTCTAAAAGTGTCGCCTTACACGCTCAACGTGTCGCCTTGCGCGTGCAAGGCGACACATTCCGGGGCTAGGGTGGCGCCTTTCCCCTCTGGACCGTGTAAACCGTGTAAACCTCCCGGGGAGGTCAACCCCGGGCGCGGGTGTGCAGCCAGCGGAACGCGGCGCCTGCCAGTACCCAGCCGCCGAGCAGGGCATAGGGCCGCCAGTCGGCCTCCAGCCCCACCAGCGCAAGGGCCAGCGCGCAGGCCGCACCTGCATAGGCGAAGGTGCGCATCGTCGGGCGGGCGAACTTGAAGGCGGCGGCTTCGTAGAGGTCGTCGTGCCGCTCCACCACGCGGGCAGCGGAAAGGCAGATGCTGGCGTACTTCAGCAGGTTGGGGATGTTCACGGCAAGGAACAGGAAGGTCAGTTCCATCGGCAGCAACAGCCCCGCGCAGCCGATGGCGAAGACCGCCAGCAGCGCGATGTGCGGCGTCTGCCAGCGCGGATGAACGCGGCCCAGCGCAGCGGGCAGCATCCCCGCCGTGCCCATCGCATAGAGGCTGCGGCTGAACATCGCGAACATGGCGTTCAGCGACTTGCCGATGGACAGCACCGCCGCCAGCACGATCAGCGGCGTCGCCACCGGTCCCATGAAGACCTTGGCCGCGTCGAGGATCGGCGCCTCGCTGGCCCCGAGCGCAGGCGCGCCCATCACGCCGAGCGCGACGAAGCCGACGGCAAGGTAGAGCAGCGTCGCCGAGCCAATCGACAACGCGATGCCGAGCGGGATGGCGCGGCGGCTGTCCGCCACTTCCGCGCCCGCCTCGGTGGCGGCCTCGATGCCGAAGAACAGGCCCATCAGCAGCGGCATCGCCGCGATCATGCCGTGAAGGCCGTTGGGGAACAGGGGCTGGAGGCGCGACAGGTCGACCGCCGTGCTCCCGCCCCAGGCGATGAACACCGCGAACAGGATCAGCATTGCGCCGAGCAGCCACTTCTGGACGGTCGCGGCGATGTGGACGCCGAAGAGGTTGGCCAGTAGCGCCAGCACCAGCACCGCGAACATCGTCGGCTTGACCGGCAGCGGCAGGATCATCGAGCCGTAGCGCACGAGGACGAGCGCCAGCACCACCATCGCCCCCATGTTGGCGATGATCCGCGCCCAGGCGATGAGGAAGCCGAGCGCGGGATGCAGGAACCGCGCGGGCCATGCGAAAGACGCTCCCGACACCGGCAGGGCGGAGCCGAGGAAGGCATAGCTCACCGCGATCAGGTACATCGGCAGTGCCGCGACCAGCACCGAGAGCAGCATCGCCGGTCCCGCGATGGCGGTGGCGGGCGCGATGGCCGAGAAGATCGAGACGCCGACCGCCGTGCCAAGGCCCAGCGCGACCACGCCCCACAGGTCGATGCCCTTGGCGAGATTGCCCTCGTCGCTCACGGCTTCACGCCCTCGGTGATGAAGGCGCGGATGTCGGCCACGAACTTTCGCCAGCTTGCGTCGTCCGAATAGGCGACGTGCCCGGCGGGATAGCGGTGGTTGACGAAGCGGTCGCCGGTCAGGCTCGACTGCGCGAACAGGTAGTCCGCCGCGCCGACCGTAGTCGTCAGGTCATAGAGACCGGTGCCGACGAAGAGCCGCAGCCTGGGCTCGGCTGCCATCGCGGCTTCGAGGCGGGCCATGAACGGCCAGTCGTTGAACGGGCTGTCACCCGCGCCATAGGACCACTCTCCGGGAAAGCGGGCGATCACCTTGTAGCGCTCGGGGTTCTGGACGCCGATGCTCGCAAGCTGGCCGATCACGGCCTTGCCGTAGAGGTCCGACACGGCGGAGAAGGCATCGGGGCCGACCATCTCGCCCGCATCCGCAGGGCGCGGCGCGGTGTAGCGCGCATCATAGCGGCCCAGCACCTTGCCCTCGGTACGGAGGAGCTCGACGCGGAAGCGCTCCTTGGAGATGCGCAGGTCGTGCGTGAGGTAGAATTCGGCCGGGATGCCGGTGAGGTCCGCCAGCTTCGCGGCGACGGCCTTGCGCGCTGCCTCGTCCAGCACGCGGCCCTTGTAGAGCGCGTCGAGATAGGAGGGGCCGAACGCGGCGGCATCCTGCGCACTCGCGGCGGGATCGCAGGGTGCGGGGCGCTTGTGATGATAGCAGGCCAGCGCGGCGAGGGTCGGCAGCGAGACCGGATAGGTCACGACGTTGTCGGGCCGCTGCGAGGTCTCGATCATGTTGAGCGCCTGCCCGAACAGCAGCACGCCGCGCACCTTGAGCGCCGCATCCTGCGCATGGAGCGCGTCTACCATGGCGGCGGCGCGGATCGTGCCGTAGCTCTCGCCGAGGATGAACAGCGGTGAGGCCGTGCGGCGGTTCTCGGCCAGCCAGGCGCGGGCGAGCTGCGCCACGGCGTCGGCATCGCCCTTCACCGACTGGTAGAAGGCGGCGTCCGCATCCTTCGCGATCTCTGAGAACCCGGTGCCCGGCGGGTCGAGGAACACGAGGTCGGCCATGTCGAGCACAGAGGCCGGGTTGGGGGCGACTTCCGCCTCGGTGGGCAAGGGCGCGGCGGGATCCTGCGGCACATGCGCCCGCATCGGGCCGAGCGCGCCCATCTGCAGATAGGCCGAAGCCGCGCCAGGGCCGCCGTTGAACACGAACAGCACGGGGCGATCCGCCGCCGCGCCCTTCCGCACGTAGGCGACATAGCCCGCGCTCGCATCGGTCTTGCCCGGCGCGCTCGATACCGGGAAGGTGCCTGCCTCCGCCGTGTAGGCAAGGCGCTTGCCGCCGACCTTCAGGGTCTGCTCGGCGCGGCCTTCGAGCTTCGCCGCAACCGCCGGCGCTTCCTGCGCGGCAACCGATGTGCTCGCCAGCATGGCGGCCAGCGTCAGGGTCCAGCAGATGCGCATGCTCAGTTCGTTCCCCTGGCTGCGAGCAGGTCGCGGTAGCGGACCAGCCCGTCGGTCAATGCCTGCAATCCGTAGTCCACGTCCGCCGGTGCGCGGGCGAAGCCGATGCGGATGTGGCCCGCCGCTCCGAAGTATTCGCCCGGCGCGACGACCACGCCGCAGCGTTCGGCGAGCCATTCGGAGAAGGCGATCGTGTCGTCAATCCCGGTCAGGCGCGGGAAGGCGATGCAGCCGAAGCGCGGCAGTTCGCCCGTCACCAGACCTTCGGCGCGCCAGTGGGCGTGGTAGCTCTCGATGATCGGGCGGGCCTTGCGCATGATCTCGTCGCGGTAGGTGTCGAACGGTTCGGGGCGCTCCAGCACCAGCGCGGCGGCGGCGTGGGCGAGGTTGGAGACGCCGAACTCGGTCTCCTCCGCTAGTGCGCGGATGTGGCGCATCGGGGCCTCGTCGGCGACGATCCAGCCGCAGCGCAGGGTGCTGAGGCCATAGGATTTGGTCAGGCTGTCGATCCCGATGATCGCGGGCGAAAGCGACACGGCGGAGGCAGGCCGCAGGTCGGCATCGACATAGGCGGCGTAGACTTCGTCCACGACGACATGAATGCCCCGCGCCTCGGCGATGCGGGCGATGGCGAGGAGGGTGTCCCGATCGACCGCCATGCCGGAAGGGTTATGCAGGTTCGACAGCACGATCAGCCGCGTCGTCGGGGTGATCCGCGCGGCGACCTCGTCCGGGTCGATGGCGAAGCCGTCACCCCGGCGCGCGAACTGCTCCACGCCGAGGCCGTTGGTCTGCGCGATGGTGTGGAACAGGTCGAAGCCGGGCGTCTCGACCAGCACGGATTCGCCGGGGCCGACGAGCGCGCGGTAGATAAGCGACAGCGCCCCGGTCGCCCCGGTGGCGCAGAGCACGCGGTCCTGCGGTACGCCGTAGCGCCGCGCGAGCTGCTCGACGACGTAGGGGTTGCCGTTGAAAGCGCTGGTGTAGCGCGAGGTTACGGGCTCGGCGAACTCCTCGATCACGATCCGGCGGAGCAGGTCCACCGGCTCGGGCACGGAGCTGTCGAACAGGCTGACGAGCAGGTTCCGCTCCGACCGGACCGCGCGGATCACCTTGCGGACCCACTGGGAGTACGAGCCGATCCCCTCGCCGGAGACTGGGGGGAGGGGGGAGAGTATGGGGGGCATCGGCGGGGTCATCGCGGGGGGTGTCTGTCGTCCGTTCGATGCAGGATGGGAAACCGCCGCCCGGCGTGGGGTCCGGGCGGCGGAGCGCGTCACTTCAGTTTGATGCGCGCGCCAAGGAAGAACCGGCGGCCGAGGATGTCGCCATAGGCGATCTGCGGATAGGACGGGGCCTTGTCGGTCAGGTTGTCGATACCGGCCCGGAAGGTCATGTTCCCTGCCTCGACCTGCGCCGAGATGGAATGGACGATGTTCGACTTCAGGATCGGGTTCGGCGTCGTCTCGATGGTCGCGTCATAGGCGGCGCGGGTACGGCCGAGGTAGTCGAGCTGGTAGCTCACGCGCACCGGGCCCTTGTCCCACACCGCGTTGAAGCGACCGACCCATTCGGGGCTCTGGTAGGTATCGTCGGTGCGGATGAACGTCGTGCCCGTCACAGAGGTGGTGAGCAGCGTGTTGTGTGTGGCGTTGGCGGTCAGGCGCAGGCGGCCGAGATCGCTGCCGCCGAACAGGTCGCCCGGCGCGAAGGCGTAGTCGATCGTGTAGGTCTCACCCCGGTACTTGACGACGCCCGCGTTGAAGGTGGTCGTGGTGCCGGTGACGATGGTGCCGCCGATGCTCGTCGCGTCAGGCCCGGCAAGGCGGGTGAAGGCGCCGCACACCGTGTCCGACGGGTTCGGATCGTCGAAGCAGGCCGCCGCGAAATCCTCTGTCGTGAAGGGCGAGAGGCCATCCTTGAGGTCGATCTCGATGCGGTCCGCGCTGATCGAAAGCCCGGGTACGAAGCGCGGCTGGAGCACGATGCCGTAAGTCAGCGTGTCCGAGATCTCGTTGCGCAGGTTCGGGTTGCCGCCGCTGGTGACGGTGGTGCGGTTGAAGTTCTCCGCCGGGCTCTGGAAGCGTGCGAGACGTTCCGCGGCGCTCATGCCAGTGCCGGTGCCATCGGGATCGACGCCGTAGCCGGGGTTGGCGGTGAACAGCGCAAGGCAGTTTGCGCGGCGCGCGGCCGGGTTGGCGCCCGCGTTGATGCGGTCCGCGTCGCACGGGTCGTAGCCGGCGGAGCTGATCGTGCTGCTGGTCGGCGCGAGAAGCTGCGTCAGCGTCGGCGCGCGGAAGTTGCGGCTGCGCGATCCGCGCAGGGTCACGCCGTCCGTGACTTCCCAGCGCAGGCCCGCATCCCACACGTTCTCCTTGCCCGCGAACGAGTTGTCGACGTAGCGGAACGCGCCCTTGAATTCGAGCAGCTTGACCAGCGGCAGGGTGAAGTCGCCGCCGATCAGCGGCACGATGACTTCCGCCGAAAGCTCGTCGGTGTTGTAGCCGCCTGACTGGGCGACCTGCCGCGAACCGTCGCCGAACACGCCATCGCGGTTGGCCTGGAGCGGGTCGAACGAGGCCTTCTCGTCACGATGCTCGTAGGCGGCGCTGAACTGGACGTCGCCCATCGGCAGCGAGAACAGCGTGCCGCCAAGGGTTGCAAGGACGTCGATCTGCTCGTTGGTCCAGTCGAGGCCCGCACGGGTGCTGACGTAGTTGCGCGCGGCGTCGCTGACGGTGCCCGTGCCGAACGGGTTGATCGGCGCGCAGCTCGGGTCGTCGTTGGCGGTGCTGGCGTCGGCGTTGATGGCGCAGACCGCCTGCCCGCCGGACAGGACCGAGTTGATCGCGTTGTTGTAGCGGCTGTTGACGACTTCCCAGCTGCGCTGCTTGCCATCGACGCGGGCATAGCTGCCGGAGACCGACCAGTAGAAGTTGCGGCTGCCGACGTCGAAGTCGCCGTCCAGCGTCAGGGCGCCGCGCCAGGTGTCGGTGTTGTAGGTCTGCACCGGATCGGGGACGAGGTCGTAGAAGTACTTCGAAAGGAACAGCGGCGCGCCGCTGGCGAAGCTGGGGCGTGCAGCGATCAGCGCGGCCTTTGCGGCGTCGGTCAGGAAGGCGTTGTTGATCGTGAACGAGATCGGCCCGGCATAGGTGCCGCCGTTCAGCACGGTGCGGCTGTTGCCCTGCGGGATCTCGCGGCCCTTGGTGTTGGCGTAGAGGAACTCGGCCGACAGGGTGATACGGTCGGTCAGGTCGTAGTGGCCGATGGCGTTGGCGGTGAGGCGCTCGACGCCGGTGCGCAGGCCCGCCAGCTCCTGATAGGGGAAGCCTTCGCCGTTCGACGCGAAGGGAATGCCCTGGATGGTGCCGGGGTTGTAGGGGATCACGCTGCCGTCAGTGCCGAACTGGAGCGCGCTGCCCGCGCCGTTACGCAGCAGGAAGTTGGGCGGCGGCGCCGGTGCGGTGAAGATCACGCCGTTGCCGTTGAACGGCCAGAAGCCCGCGTTGAAGATCTCCTTCACCGACGGGATGCCGTCGCTGGGCCCGGTGTCGGCGGAGTTCGAGACGGTCAGGCGGCCGAGGTTCGACAGCGGACGGTCGGCGAAGCGCAGCGAGGGCGTCTTGGACCAGCCCACGTCCACCGCGAAGTTGCCGCGACCTTCGGCGAAGTTGAACCCGGCGGTGCCGCGCAGCGACTGGGTGCCGTAGTCGTTCCGGTCGGAGATGCCGGCCTGGCCGTCAAGCACGATGCCGGTGAAGTCCTTCTTGAGGATGTAGTTCACCGTGCCCGCGATCGCGTCCGAACCGTAGACCGCCGCGCCGCCGCCCTGATAGACCTCGACCCGCTCCAGCAGGCCGAGCGGCAGGATATTGGAATCGACCTGCGCGTCGCCCACGCCGTCGGTGCCGCCAATTCCCGAGCTGCTCGTCACCATGCGGCGGCCGTTGAGGAGGGTCAGCGTGCGACCCGCGCCGAGGCCGAAGAGGTTGGGGGACTGGATGCCCGAGCCGCTCGCCGCGCCCGAACCGTCGGCCTGGTTGAGCGTCGGCACGTTGGAGGGGAGGTCGTTCAGGGCATCGGCGACGCTGACGTAGCCGCGATCGAGGATCTGCTGCTGGCCGACTTCGAGCACCGGCGCGGCGTCGGAATTGGGTGCGCGGCGGATGCGCGATCCGGTGACGACGATGGCCTCGCCGCTATCGATGCCGACTTCGGCCTCGGGGCTGAGATCCTGTGCGTGGACCGGCGTGCCGAGCACGGCGACCGAGAGCGCGGTTGTGGCCAGAAGCGTGCGTGTCTGCGTGCGAAGTGTCATGCCCGAATTCCCCGGATTGTCCCTGAAGGCCGCCGCATTGGTGCAGCGTTTCCCTGTCCGTCAGGATAGCGGCGGGCGCGGGAATAGTTTTGCGTTCGCACCGGCGTCGGCGCATCTGTCAGCGGATTTTTATTGCGCCACCATGCCGAGGCGCAAAATTTATGCGCCTCGCTTGAGGAACGCAGAAAACTCACGCCCGAAGCGGAGGGTTTCGCGATCATCCTCATACATCATGTGCCCGCCTTCGTAGCAGCGCAACACGAAGCGCGCGGCGACGGACTTCGGCAGCGCCGCGACGGTCGCCTCGTTGCCAGCGCAGCTGTTGAGGGAATCGAACCGGCCCGCCGCCACCCATGTGCGCAGTTTCGGGGCCTTCTCCATCGCGCGCAGCGTCCACGGCTGCGAAGGGCTGGGCGGACCTTCCCCGGCCATGGCGCGGGCGAGCGACTCCTTCGTGATCGGTGACTGGTCGTACTGCCATTTGGCTCCGGCATCGGGCGCGGGCGCGTCAATCCCGGCATAGCTGCCCTCGCGGTATCCGAGGGTCGTTCGGTAGTAATCGAGCGCCAGCGCGTTCTCCGCCGCCTCGTCCGGCTCGGGGCCGGAGCGGCGCATGTCGAAGATGTCGAGCACCTTCTTCTCGTTCGCCAGCAGCGCGGTGCGGAACTGGCGCGGCGAGACCCACAGCGTCTTGCCGTCGACGATGGCTGGGTCCATGCCCTGATAACGGGCGAGCGCGGCGATCACGGCGGCGCGTTGCTCCGGCGAAAGCGCGTCCGGGGCGGCGAGGGCGGGGGCATAGACTTGCGTGCCCCACTGCCGTGCCTCGGCCAGCATCTTCGCGCGATCGGTGTTCGGCGCAAGGCGCCCAAGCGCGTGCGCCGTGGCGATCCGGCTGTCGAGCGAAAGCGCGCGCATGAGGTTGCGGTCGGGCATGTCGCCGAGCGGGATACCGCCGGAGATCAGCGCGATGCCCGCGACCGGAGTGCCGGCATCCACCAGCGCTTCAGCCACGCCCGCCGCGCGCCATGTGCCGAAGCTTTCGCCCGCAAGATAGAGCGGCGCGTCGGTGCGTTTGTAGGTGGTACGCCAGTCGGAGACGAACCCGGCGACCGAGGCGATGTCCGCCCGCGTGCCGTAGAAGTCTGCGGAATGGTCCGGCGTATCGGCTCGGCTGAAGCCCGTGCCCACCGGATCGACGAAGACGAGATCGCTGACTGCGAGTGGGCTCGCCGGATTGTCGGTAAGTCGCCCCCCGGCGATCACGCGCGGGCCGAGCGCGTGGAAGTGCAGCAGCCGCGAATCCGCACCGGGCCCTCCGTTCCATATGAACGTCAGCGGGCGGGGCTTGCGGCCTTGCACGATATAGGCGGTGTAGAAGATACGTCCGCGCACTTCGCCCTTGAGGTTGCGGACCGGCAGGGTGCCCGCGCAGGCGGCATAGTCGATGCGCCTGCCACCGATCACGGCATGGTGCCGCGTCTCGACCGCATCCGCCTTGCACATTGGCGCGGCCTGGGCGGGTGCGGCCATGGCCATCATCAGGGCGGGAATTGCAGCCAGTCGCAGCATCGTCGGGTCTCCGGATCTTGCGCGGACGATAGCTTTGAGGCTGAGGCATTTTTATGCGCAGTTGGGGTGTGGTTGCGGGTGCTTCGGGCATCCGATCGCATCCCACCGCGCCGAACATCAGTGAAATCTATTCGCCGACATCGGGCTAGTGTGCATCAGGATGGAAACGGAAGCGCGCATGGGAACGACGGGAATGACACGGCGCGGCGTGCTGGCCGGAGCAGGAGCGGTGCCGATGGTGCCGCTCGCCGCACGCGCGGTGGTGGCCGCCAAGCCGGTGCAGTTCCCCGACCGTACCGCCTTCGCACCGTCCGTGGCGGGCTATCTCGACAGCGGCACGATGCATCCGATCCCGCTCGGGGCGCGCGCCGCCGTGCAGCGCTATCTCGACCAGCGTGTGGGCATGGAAGGGCACTATCCCACCGACGAGGTCGAGAAGCGCGTGAAGGAGAACTTCGCGCGTCTCATCAACGCGACGCCGGACGAACTCGCCTTCGTCCAGAGCACCACGGCGGGCGAGCAACTGGTGATCGAGGCGCTGGACTTCCCGCGCGGCGGCGGGCGCATCGTCACCGATACGCTGCACTTCTTTGGCTCGTTCTATCTCTACGAGGAACTGGCGAAGCAGGGCGTCGACGTAGCATGGCTCCGGCCCAAGGGCGGGCGGATCTCCGTCGAGGCCTACGAGCGGGCGATCACGCCGGGGACGCGGCTCGTCGCGCTCTCGCTCGTATCGACCTACAACGGCTTCGAGCACGACCTGAAGCGCATCTGCGAGATCGCCCACGCGCGCGGCGCGCTCGTCTATGCGGATATCATCCACGCGGCGGGCACGATCCCCATCGACGTGCGCGCCAGCGGCGTCGATTTCGTCGCGAGCGCCAGCTACAAGTGGCTCATGGGCGATTTCGGACTGGGCTTCCTGTATGCCCGCGCCGACCTGCGCGAGAAGCTGAAGCGCACCCATTTCGGCTACTACCAGCTCGCCGGGTTCGCGCCGCATGTCTATCCCTTCGACCCGCCGGGCGAGAGCATCGCCGACACCACGCCGCGCGGCGACATGGAGGGGATGTTCGCGGGCGGCACCCGCTCGCATACCGTCCTGGCACAACTCGACTGGTCGCTGGACTATATCCTCGGCCTCGGCATCGACCGCATGGTCGCGCATCGCCTGCCGCTGCTGACGCGGTTGCGCAAGGGACTGGCGGACAAGGGCTATGCCATCGTCACCCCTGAAGGATCGCGCACGCCGCTCGTCACCTGCGCGCTGGAGGGGGCCTATGCCAAGCTGTCCGAGCCGCTGAAGGCCGCGAACGTGCGCATCACCCTGTCGCGCAACCGCTTCCGGGTCTGCCCTTCGGTGTTCAACGAAGAGCAGGACATCGACCGCCTCCTCGCCGCGCTGCCGCGCGCCTGATCTTTATCCCCGCACTTGCAGGAAACGTCCATGCGTCACTTCTCCGTCATCGCTGCCATGCTCCTTGCGACGACCTCTGTCGTTGCCCACGCACAGGACGGCGATGCGCCGATGTCGCCCGCGTTCCTGCGCGCGATGGAACCGATGGTCCCGCGTGACAGCGCGGCCAGCCGCGTCGTCGTCACCGACCATTCCGCGAAGATCGCCGGGCGCAAGCTGGCGTACAAGGCCATCGTCACCGAACTGCCGATGCCGGGGCCTGACGGCGCGCCGGTGGCGGTGGGGGTGAGCTATGCCTACGTGGCGCAGGCGAAGGGCGATCCGGCGACCCGCCCGATCCTGTTCGTGTTCAACGGCGGTCCGGGCGCGTCGTCCTCGCCACTGCACATGCAGGCGCTGGGGCCGCGACGCATGGTCGGCAAGGGCGATGCGGCACATCTGGAGGATAATCCGCACAGCCTGCTCGACGTCGCCGACCTCGTCTTCATCGATCCGGTGGGCACGGGCGCGAGCATGCCGGTGAAGGACCGCGACGCCACCGGCTACTGGGGTGTCGGCGGCGATGCGCGCGGTGTCTCGGCGATGATCGAGGCATGGGTGAAGGCCAACGGTCGTACCGCTTCCCCGCGCGTGCTGGTTGGCGAGAGCTACGGCACCTCGCGCGCGCTGGCGATCCTGAACGAGGACATGAAGGCGAAGAAGCGGCTGCCCGCTGGCGTCGTGCTGTTGTCCCTCGCGATCGGCGATGCGGACGGCCCGGTGCTGTCCGAAGCGATGCACCTCCCGACTTTCGCCGCCGTCGCCTGGTATCATGACGCGATCGACCGGGGCGGGCGCACCGTCGCCCAGCACTATGCCGAGGCGCTGCGCTTCGCCCAGACCGAATATGCCTCTGCCCTGATGCGCGGCCCGTCGCTGCCGGAAGTCGAGCGCAGGCAGGTCGCCGAGCGGATGTCCGCGCTGATCGGCATCCCCGCCGCGGCGATCGAGGCGAAGAACCTGCGGCTCGACAACTACGATTTCATGCTGAACCTGCTGGCCGGCAAGGGCCTGCGCACCGGCCAGCTCGATGGCCGGGCGACGCGCGCCATCGCGGAATCGAAGCTGCGCCCGCCGTTCGACGATCCGTCGATGTCGCTCGGCTCGGGCACCAGCGCCGGGATCGAAAGCTACCTCAAGGACGAGCTGCGCTATGCGCCGCCGAGCCCCTATCGCAGCCTCAACCTCGGCATCAACTTCAAGTGGAACTGGGACAAGGAATACGGCGGCAGCTACCGCGCGATGTCGTTTGCACCCTACCTCAAGGCGGCGATGGAAGCGCAGCCGGGCCTCAAGCTCTTCGCAGGGGGCGGGTACTACGACATCACGACGCCGGTCTACGCCGGGCAGTTCGCGCTTGAGCAGGCGGGCGTGCCTGCCGACCGCGTGACTTATGCGCGCTATGCGGCGGGCCATTCGGTGTTCGAGGACGAGGCGGGGCTGACGCAGCTGAGCGCCGATCTTCACCGCTTCATCGGCGCCCTCGGCGGGAGGTAGGGTCTCGGCGTTACGGCAGGACCGGGCCGCTAATGGGCGCGTCCGACGGTGCCCACGGCGGCACCCGCAGCATGATGGCATCGAACAGTTCGGAGGCGAGGTAGTCCGACAGCCAAGGCTTGAGGTGTGGCAGCGGCTGCGCGTCGAACCATTCCCGGTCCACCGCCGCGAACTGCCGCACGAACGGGACCACGGCGGCATCCGCCAGCCCGCGCGTCTCGCCGCACAGATGGCCGGTCTGCGCGAGCCTGCCGTCGATCTCGCGCAGGAATTCCAGCCCGCTCGCACGATGGGCCATGGCATCTGCGCCGTGTCGTTCCGGGTACTTGTAGCGATCGAGGTCGTGCTTGAACGGACCGTCGTTCGCGGCGATCAGCACCGGATCGTCCCGGTCCAGCCAGTCTTCCGGGTCGTGACGCGCGAGCATCCGGCGCATGATGTCGATGCTCTGGTCGATCACTTCGCCATCGGGCAGCACGAGCACGGGAACGGTGCCTTTGGGCGAGGCGGCCAGCATCGCCTCGGGTTTGGCGGACAGCTTGATCTCGCGCAGTTCGTAGTCCGTCCCGCTCACCGCCAGCGCCAACCTTGCCCGCATAGCGTAGGGGCAGCGGCGGAAACTGTAGAGGACCGGCGCGGACATTCCTATCGCTCGCCGCCCGTCATCAGGCGATAGGCGGCACCCATCAGGCGATCCACCTCGTCGCCGCTGAGGACATACTGCGGCTCGTACTCCAGCCCGAGCCGCCGGGAGCGTCGCCACTGGTCGGCGTAGAGCCCCTTGTCCGAGCCGAACACCGAATGGACGTGGCGGGCAAGCGCAGGCGGGCAGTCGGGCGAATTGGCGAGGCGGAAGATCGCGGCATCGACGATGTGCGGCCCCACCATTACCCAGATATGGCCGCGCCAGGCAGGCTGCTCCGTGGCGAACACGGCCGGCCCGTCGAACGGCTGACGATTGCCGCGCACCGGCACGCCATCGAGGCTCAACGTGCCCGCTACGAGATGGACAGGCGCCTGCAGCCGACGCTCCAGCTGCACTGCAAGAGCGGCGCTCAGCAAGTGCTCGGTTCCGGCCTCTTTCGGAAAGACCTTCAGCATGTCGGAAGCGCAGCCCGCGATCAGGGCCTGATCTTCATCGCTCCAGACATAGGCCTTGAACGCCTTGGCGGCGGGCCACCCATGCGTCGCGGCGATGCGCTGTCCAAGCTGGGCAAGGTCTTTCACGGGAAGCATCGGCAAACTCGGTCACATCGGGGAGGGACCGGCCCTTAGTCCAGCAATGGCGCTAAGCCAAGCGACCGATATCGGCCTCATTCGGCATCGGAAGGTGCATCCATGCCTGCGAAATGCGCGGCCTGCGCAATCAGCGCACGAATTTCAGCCAGTTGCGCCAAGTTGGGGTTGTTGCCCGCGAGGACATTGTTGAACAGCACGTCGAAACGCTGGGAAATCCGCGCGAGAACGGCATGGAGTTCGTTCTCCGCGATCGGGACGGCGGGCGCGCTGGCCCCGCCTCCCGTTTCCAGTTCGCGCTCCAGTTCGCGACGCCGCCTGACTTCATCCGCGAGTTCGCCTTCGAGGTCCGCCAGCGTCAGGTTGCGCAGGGTCATGCGCTCGTCCAGAACGGCGTTCATCCTGCGCAGCTTGTCGGTTCCGCTGTGCTTGATCAGCTGCGTCCTGATCCGCGCGTGAAGCACGTCGAAGTCGACCGGCTTGGTTACATAATCGTCGGCGCCCGCGGACAGGGCCTCGACGGTGGTTTCGCCCTCCGCGCGGGCGGTCACCATGATGACCGGGAGATCCGCCGTTTCGGGGCTGCCGGAGCGGAGGCGCTGCAGCACCTCAAGCCCGCTCATCTGTGGCATCATGTAGTCGAGCAGGAGCAGGTCCGGCGCGCGGGTTTCGATCTGCGCCAAGGCTGCGGCACCGCTGTCCACGCTCGCCACCCGGTAGCCGAGCTTCTCCAGCCGCCGTGCCAGCATCGTGCGGTTGGCTTCCATGTCGTCGACGACGAGGATCGAATACTGTGCCGTGTCGATCGGATCCCCCTCTACGTCCAGCGCCACGTCCACTACTCCCCTACCTGCAAGTGCCGTGTGTTCCATCATCTCAAAGTACCGGCAAGCCTTCGAGGGCTTAGCCCGGCCTTCTCCAGAACATGAAGCACCTTGCCAGACAGCTTCCGGATGCCCGTCTCGTCGAGCACTTTGCCACTGACGACGATTACCGAAGGGCGGTGCTCTTCCGCCATATGGGAAATCGCATCGATGACGCCGAAGCCGTCAAGCAGGGGTAATCCGAGATCGGTTATCACGAAAGCGAAATCCTCATGGGCCAGGGCTTCAAGCGCGGCCTGCCCATCCGCAACAGTCCTTGTCACGAAGCCAAGCTGGCTCACGCCGCGCTCGTAAAGGCGGGCGGTGGCTTCATCGTCCTCGACGATAAGCACCTTGCCCGACCGTCGTTCGGCATAGAGCGACAGTACGTCGCCCAGTTCTCCGCGATCCAGCGGCTTCAGCAGATGATCGCTCGCTCCGGCGGACAGCACGCGGCGGCGATCGTCATCCACCGTGACGACCACTACCGGAATGGTCGCCAATTCGGGATGATCGCGCAGGCGCTCGAGTGCCGTCCAGCCATCGACCTGGGGCATGGCGAGGTCGAGGAGGATCAGGTCCGGCCTGTCCCGACTGGCGACGGCGATGCACTGGTCGCCGTTCGTCGCCACCATGCAGTCGTAGCCACCCGCTCGCGCCACGCGGGCGAGCAGATCGGCGGCGGTGGGCTCGTCATCGACGATGAGGGCCAGCGGCCGCTCGCGGGATGCAGGCGGAGACGGCGTCGTGGAGTCGGCTGTCTCTGCCACGTCTCCGGTCGATTGGGCGTCGCGCAGAAACTGGCGCACCGAAAGGGTGAAAGTCGATCCCTGATCCTTCGTGCTCTCCACCGCGACTGATCCTTCGAGCATCTCGGCGTAGCGCCGCGTGATCGCGAGCCCGAGGCCGGTGCCGCCGAACTGGCGCGTCGTGCTGGCGTCGGCCTGCACGAAAGGCTCGAACAGCTTGCCGACTTCCGTCGGGGTCATGCCGATGCCGTTGTCCGATACGGTAAAGATCACGCACCCGTCATCGGCGCGGACGCTGATGACGATGAAGCCGTTCTCGGTGAACTTGCAGGCGTTGCTGCCGAGGTTGAGCAGGCACTGCCGGATCTTCGTCGAGTCCGAGAGCATGTCGCGCGTGTCCGGCGCGACTTCGATATGCAGGGTATTGCCCTTCTGCGCTGCGAGAGGTTCCAGCATCGAGCCAACCTCGCGCATGAAACGGCGCAGGTCGATCGCATGGATGTCGAGTTCGGCGCGGCCGGCCTCGATCTTGGAGAAGTCGAGGATGGAGTTGATGAGCCCCAGCAGGTGCCGTGCCGAACTGTAGATCCAGTCCACATCCTCGCGGGATCGGGTCATCTGCGCGCCGTCCAGATCGTCGCGCAGGATTTCGGTGTAGCCGATGATGGCGTTCAGCGGCGTGCGCAGTTCGTGACTCATGTTGGCGATGAACTGCGATTTGGCGAGGTTGGCCTCCTCGGCCTCGTCCCTGGCTGTGCCGAGTGCCTTCGCGGTGTCCGACAGGACCGCGGTGCGCGCGGCGATCTCGTTGAGCATAGCGTTGAAGCTTGAGACGATCTGGTCGAAGTCCCTGTCGTCTTCCTTGCCGAGCCGCATCGAATAATCGCCGGACACGCCGATCTGCTGCATCGCGTCGTTCAGGCGGTCGATAGGACGGAAGGCCATGGCATTCAGGGCCTTTCCGAGCGCCAGGGCGATCAGCATGCACAGCAGGAACAGGAACAGCGCGGGAGGCGCGGTGGCCATGAGCGTTTCATCGAATGTGAGGTTCCGCACGCCCATGCTCAGCGTGCCGACATTCTCGCCCTTGACGACGATGGGAAACGAGGTTGTCTCGTCCGCCACTTCCGCGGGTGCGCCGGGCGTCGCGGGCTGATCGAATCTGGCGATCTGGGTGCCGTCAGGCAACGTCGCCCGTATCCAGCGGATGTCCTCGATTCCGGCAACCGTCTGCAGGGTCTCCGCGGCGGCGTTCGTATCGCCGAAGACCAGCGCTGCGCCGATATTTCCGGTGATGACCTGCGCCACCTGCGCGTGGCGGCGCTGTGCCAGATCGTGCTCGCTGGCATAACGGAAGCCTACCAGCCCGAGGCAGGAGAGCAGCAGCGCGACGCCTGCGGTCGCGGTGGTGAGCGTCAGCAGCTTGTTGCGGAACCGCATGGCGCGCAGGAGGTCGATCGGGCTGCGCCGGAACAGCGTCACTGCTGCACCCGTGACGCCAGTCGCAGCAGTTGCGAACTGATGACGACATTCGCCCGCCGTGCGGCGCGCATGTTTATCTCGAAGCGGATCTGTCGGCCGGTCTGGACCAGGCCTACGGTTCCACCCGATCCGATGAAATTGGCTCCCTCACCGATCAGAAGCATGCCCGGCCCTTGCGTTCGCGTGATGTCGGCTGCGTTCGCAGCGCCCATGTAGAGAACATTGCAGGAGCCTGCCGGGCTTTCGGGGGCGGCGCGCACGGTTATAATCTGGCTGCCCACGCGCTGGCCTCTCAGCGAAGCCAGCGCTGCGCCATTGGTCGCCTCGCGGACCACGCAAAGGATCAGGGTTCCACTGCTTCCGGCGTCGGGAAAGTCGACGAAACGGATGATGTTGAAGACCAGCGCTGCGCGCAGGGCGTCCGCGTCGCGCATCTGAGCTTCAGCAATGCCTTCGTTCGCCATGAAGAGCGCCACCGTGGCAGCGCAGCGCAGGAGGAACGAGAGGCCACCCATCAGAACCGCAGCCTGACTTGCGCGGAAACGCGCCGTGGCTGGTAACTGTCCGGCGCGGGATAGCGGTTCTGCGAGAACTCCAGCCGCTGGTCGTGGAACAGGTTCTCGCCCACCAGCGACAACGAGAGCGCGGAAGACATCTGCCATTGCGCGCGAAGATTGAGATCGGTGTAGCCGGGGACCGCAGGGCCGGACAGGCGATCGACGTGGATGATCTGGGTGCTCAGGGTCAGCCGGCTACTGAGGTCGAAGTTGTTCCGCCACGAAATCTGGTTGCGAGGTGAATAATCGAGCGGAAAGGTGAAGGAGAAATCGTCGCCGGTTTTCGGGTCTCTCGAGATCGAGAAGTCGAAATGCGACCAGCTCAGTTCGGTCTGCCACCAGGGCGTCGGGCTGCCCTTGAGCACCGCCTCGACGCCATACGTCCGCGCCTTGCCGACAGGGAAGATACCCAGATCGACCCGCAGGCCCACCGGATAAGCCGCCTGAGGCACGAAGATAAGCGTCGTGTCGACCAGTTCCACCGTCGCCAGCCGGTCGTAGCGATTGTAGTAGCCCGCCACATCGACCGACCATCCTGCTCCCATGTCTGCCCGCAGGCCCAGTTCATAGGCGGTGAGCTTCTCGCTCGTGCCTGCGTTGCGGCCCCTCACTTCGGTGTAGACCGGTATCGGACCCGGGTTATCCTCGCTGCCCGGGGGAGAGAAGGGCGGCATGAACATGGCCGACCGCTCGAAGCGTGACGGTGTGCGCACGGCCCGCGAAACGGCGCCCCAGAATGCGAGGTGTCGATCCGGTCGGACGAAGAGACGCACGCTGGGCTGGAATTCGAAGCCGGTGAAGTTGTTGTGCTCCACCTTCGCGCCGACGGTCAGCCTGACCTTGTCCGGGACGATGGAGATGTCGTCCTGCACGTACCCGCTGACCCAGCGGTCGGTGCGGCTGGGGTCCGACAGGCTGAACAGCGGTCCGGTTGTTGCGCTGTCATGCATGATCCGGGCGCCCACGCCCCAGTTCAGGTCATGCGCGCCCGCCGGGTCCCAGTGCATGGCGAGGTCGAGGTCCGCCAGTTCCCAGTGCAGGTGCGTGGACAGCGGATTGTCGCGTATCGTTCGTTCGTAGTAGGCCTGCACCGACCAGTCGAATTTCTCGCTTTGCTTGTGCGCCCAGCGAGCGAGGGCGCTGCCGGCATGAAACTCCTCGCGCCCGTCGAGCAGGAGGCTGCCGGGTTGCAGCAAGTTGCCGTTGAAGATGAACTTGGGCTCATTTGCATGGCCGCTGGAAAAGTCGCCTTGCAGCGTGATGGCATCATCTTCGTTCGGCTCCCAGTCAATGCGCCCGCCGATGGCCCGCGACCTGCCGGCGGCGCCTGCATCCGAACCGCTCTTATCAACCATTCCCTCGTTGCGACGGAGAGCCCCGTAAAGGCGATAGCTGAGCGCCTCCGTCAGTCGCCCGCCCTGCGAGACGGAGATTTCCTGATCGCGGTTTCCGGCCCGGCCCTCCACACGGGTGTCGAGCGTGTCCGCGCTGTGGCGGGTGATGATGTTGATGACGCCGTTCACCGCGTTCGCGCCCCAAAGCGCTGCGCCGGGCCCGCGTACCACCTCGATGCGCTCTATGTCGCTCAGCGGGATCAGCAACTGGTCCCAGAACACGCCTGAGAAGGTGGAGACGTAGATCGAGCGCCCGTCGATCATCACCAACAGCGAGTTGGCGAGGATGCTGTTGAACCCGCGTATCGTGACCGCGGGGTTGGTGTTGAACGGCTGCGCGACTTCGACCCCAGGAATGCCGCGCAGGAGGTCGGGGATTGTGCGCGCCGCCGACCGGCGGATATCCTCGCGCGTGATGACGTAGACGGCCGCCGCGGATTCCGACACGCGCTGCCGCTTCTTGGCGACCGAAGTGGACTCGATGGTAAGGAGGTCTTCCAGCGGAAGGTCCAGTAGCTTGGGCGGAGCAGTTGCCGCGTCCGCATCCGTAGCCGGTGTCAGATGTGGCGGTTCGCCGAGATCCTGCGCGCTCGCGGGTCCGTGATACAGCCATAGCGCCGCGAAGGCCAATGCCGCCCGATCATGCCGCATCCGTGCGGCTCCCCGCAGTATGGGCAAGCCTGCCGCTGTTGCAGAGTATCGGCATGAACAGTTCGGCGGCAACCGGCTTGCACATGTAGAAACCCTGACCGACGTCGCACCCCATGCCGAGCAGCAATTCGAACTGCGTGTGCGTCTCGATCCCTTCCGCGACCGTTTCGAGGCCGAGACTGTTGGCCATCGTGATGATCGTCTGCGCAAGTATCCTCGCGTCGGCGCGGGAAGCGAGATCCTTGACCAGCGAACGGTCCATCTTCAGGCGCGTGAAGGGAAGGTGGATGAGGTTGTAGAGGTTTGAATATCCGGTGCCGAAATCGTCGATGGCGATGGATACCCCGATGTCGCTGATCTGGCGCAATCGCTGCGCTGCCAGTTCGGAATCGCGCATCGCGACGTTCTCGGTGATTTCGAGCTGGAGCAGGTGGGGCGGCGCTTTCCAGAGCTGGAGCGCTGCCCGCACCATGGCCGGAAACTCGATCCGTTCGAGTTGTCCCGGCGAGACGTTCACGGAGATCATCACCGGACAACCGCCCTGCGCGAACTGCGCGATCTGCTTGGCGGCCTCATTGATGAGCCACTCGCCGATCTGGTTGATGATGCCGGTCTTTTCGGCGAGCGGAATGAACTCGATCGGCGAGACAATGCCTTTGTGCGGGTGGTTCCAGCGGATCAGCGCCTCGGCCGAGCATATTCGCAAGGTCGCCATTTCGTAGAGCGGCTGGAAATAGAGCATGAACTCGCCACGAGCGACCGCATCGCGCAGTTCCTGCTCGGTTTCCGCCTCGATGCGCGCTTCTTCTTCCAGCGTACTGTCGAACATTGCGCTGCGGTTCCGGCCCGACCGTTTGGCGTGGTACATCGCCGTGTCCGCGACGCGCAGCACTTCGCCGTAGCTCCGGCCATGCTCCGGCGCCAGCGCGATGCCGATGCTGGCGCTGATGCTGGCGGCGTGCGTGCCGAGTTCGAAGGGCTCGGCGAGAACCCTCAATATGCGGGCAGCCACTTTCTGAGCGACCAAAGTGGAGCGGATGTTCGGCAGGAACAGCACGAATTCGTCCCCGCCGAACCGGGCGATGAGCGGGGAACTGGGGGATTCGTCCTCGATGTCGCCATCCGCCCGATGGCGGATCGACAGGCGGAGGCGGTCGGCCGTGATCTGCAGCAGGCGGTCGCCCAGATTGTGGCCGAGCGTGTCGTTGACCTGCTTGAATCCGTCGATGTCGATGAACAGCATCGCATGAAGACGACCTGCCGCTGCCTCTTCCATGTAGGGGCTGACCTGCCTGCGGAAGAACTCCCGGTTGAGCAGCCGCGTCAGGGGGTCGAGCCGCGCGGCTTCGCCGAGATGCGCCATCTGGGTTTCGATGGAAAGGCGTAGCCCCTCCGCCGCCTGCAAAACGCGTGTGTCGACATCGAGAGCGGCTGGAATGGCGGCGTTTGAGAAGTCGCCCAAGCTCATCGCGTCGAACCACGCAACGATGCGATTGGCACGGCGGCGCTCTCCGATCCGAAGCACGGCGAGCGCAACGATCGCCAGGCCGGAGATAGTCAGCACCATGATGCCGAGCGCCCCTGCGGTCATGATGTCGGTGCCGGCCCCCCCGAGTTGCATGCACGGGGCGCAGACGACGCCTGCCGTGCCCCGTGGAGCTGGTCTGCATTACGGGAAACAGAGGGCACTTTGCCTGCCGCCACCAGTCTCTCCTGTATCGTCTGACGCAGTCTCGTTACCAAACACGGCAAATGACTTCATGGCCCCGAAATCTCAATCAGGGACTCTACGCAGATAGAGATCAACTGCATCCATTGATCGGATGCATCGCAGATATCTCTGCACAGCAGTACGCCTGCCACATCGATGAGAACTATATTTACAAATTTTTAGGTGTTTACTTGTGCTGCAAACGCCTGAACTCCGGTTCATGACGTATCGGGCCAAAGCGGGCAACGCGCGATGGAGCCATAACGGCTTCGATACGACCCAAATCCGTCAGGATGCCTTCGCGATGCGCTGGCGCCGCACGGCCACGACAGTACGGTCGCGCCCTTCCTCCTTCGCTCTCAGCAGGGCGGCGTCGGCCGTTATGATGAGCGACTGTGCAGTGCCATGCTCGGGGTAGACCGCGATGCCCATCGAGACTGTGACAGGCCCCAGCACTTCTCCGTCGTGGACCAGTTCCAGTTCGGCAATCCTGTCCCTGATGAGGCTGGCCCGATCCAGTGCCTGTCGCTCGTCGAAGCCGGGCATCAACATCAGGAACTCCTCGCCGCCGTAGCGGAACGCCAGCCCTTCGTCGCGGACCACGCCGCCGAAGACGCCGGCCACGGCCCGGATGACGAGATCTCCGGCATCGTGGCCGAAGCGGTCGTTGAGACGCTTGAAGTGGTCGATGTCCAGCATCAGGCAGCTTAGCGGCTGATCGGTGGCATCGGCAGCCACCACCAGCCTGCCCAGCGTATCCAGCAGATCGTGGCGATTGCGCAGGCCGGTCAGGGAGTCGAACAGCGCCTTTTCGTGCAACGCCGCGCGCAGGTTCAGGTTCGCCAGCGCGAGACCCAGGGTCTCGGACATCAGTTCGATGTAGACGATCGTCGATACATCCGGTTCATGCGCGGCGGCGAGGTTCTCGAGGACGAGAAGGCCGATCGTCTCTCCCTGCGCCGTCAGTGGGACGCACATTGTCGCCTGCGCGACATCGGTCGGGACGTGCCTGCACGGAACGTCTACGAGGTCGCCGCCCGGACTATGCACCTGCCCCCGCCGCAGCGCCCAGCATCCCTCGGGACTGAAGCTGGCTCCGCTGCCGCTCGGGGTCTGCCATTCGGTGGCGCACACCATGAGGTCGATGCGGCCGTCCAGAATGTACAGCCGCCCGGCGAGGTTCGGGGCGATCCTTGGCGCGAACAGGCGCACGACGTTGAACAGGTCTTCCACGGACTCGCAACCTTGCAATCGCTGGGTCATGCGGGCGAGCACGTCGCGCACGCGCCAGTCGGCGTCCCGCTGGCGCTCCAGCCGCTGGCGCTCGAGGCCGTTCTCCCGGAAGATGCGGATCGCCTGCGCCATGTCGCCGATCTCGTCCACTTGCGAGAACTGTGGCGTCTCGACGGCGTAGTCCTGTTCCGCCAGTCGGTTCACGACATCGCTCAAAGTGACGACGGGCTTGAGGATGCGGCGCTTGAGGATGAAGCCCAGGACGAAGAGGAACAGGATCGCGGTGATCGCCACCATGATTTCGGATATCGACCGCAGGCGCTGGGAAGCGAGGCTCGCATCCTCGATCGTGCGGTCGGAACGCTGGTCGAGCATGTACCGGAAACGGTCGAACTCGTATCTGACGCCTTCCAGTTGGCGCTGATAGTTTGGCCCGAAGATGATGCTGCGGGCGCGCTCGCTGTTACCGCCGCGATTGGCCGCTATCGCTGCCTGCTGTTCGTCCTCAAGCTCGCGTGCCCCCTGAAGGCCTGCGTGGAGCAGTTTCAGTTCAGCTTCCGACGCCCCATTGTCGCGCAGCTTCGCGATGCGTTGCTCGACGGTATCCAGCGCCGACAGCATCTGCCGGTACGTGCTCTCATGACCGGGATCGTCCGACATGGCGGCCAGTCGGGCCTGATCGGAAAGTTCCGACAGGTCGTTCTCCACCTCGAAGGTCAATGCGTCGAGCACATCGCGCTGCCTGACTGCGGAGCGTTCGGCCCGATCCGCGCTCGAAGCCATCACCATCGCGACACCGGCGGCGATCGTCAGGCACACCGTCGTCGCGTAGGCCCAGTTCGTTATTGCAGCGATCCTCATCGGAAAAGCCTAGGGCGAACATGGTTACTTTTTCGTGCCCGACGAAACCATTGCGGACCCAATGCATGAGGTTGCCGCGTTGCCGATGTCATCGCAACGTGACATTGCCCTTGCGGGGCCGCTTCGGATCGTTACGGTAGCGATAACAAATGGGAAGAGGGCATCAGGTTGCTGCGCCGCAGGGCCGGGGCTGCGCGGGTGTTCGGGCGCGCACGAACGTAAAGGAGGCCTGATGACGTTGACGATTCCGTTGGGAAGGGCGGGCGCTGCCGCCGGCATATCACGCCGGGCCTGCATGGCCGGTATCGGCGCGGGCGCGCTTGTGCCTTTGCAGGCCAGCATTCCGGCGAGGGCGGCCCCGACCTTCGACGCTGTCGTCGGCGCGATGCCCGCTGCTACGGCCGGGCGCAGGTTCGCCTCTTTGCAGGAGGCGATCGACGCTGCCGCTTCGGTTCCTCAGGGCCAGCCATGGCGGATCGCGCTTGGGGAAGGGCGGTATCGCGGGCAGTTCCGGATCGAGCGACCGAACGTAGAGATCCATGGGCAGGGCGCTGGACGGAGCGTGCTGTTCTTCGATGCCGCAGCCGGATGGATCGCGCCCGACGGCAAGCCCTACGGAACCTTTCGGACCTGGTGCCTGAGCGTCACCGCGCCCGATGTCAGGCTGCATGGCCTGACCATCGCCAATACCTTCGACGCTGCAGCAGAGATGCGACGGCCGGGGGGTATGCGCTCGGACGAAGGCGGCAGCCAGCAGGCGCTGGCGCTTTCGCTCGGCCGGGGGGCTGATCGCACTATCGTCTCGGAGTGCGAGATCACCAGCCATCAGGACACGCTCTACTGCGCGGAAGGGCGCGCGCTGTTCTTCGCCTGCCTCATCACCGGCAGCTACGACTTCATCTTCGGAGGCTCGGCCGCGCGGTTCGAACGGTGCGAAATCCGTTCGCTGCCGCGCATCGACCCGGTGGAAGGCTATATCACTGCGCCCAACACGGTGGCGGATCAGCCTGCGGGACTGGTGTTCGATGCCTGTGCGCTCACGGCAGAGACGGGGGTGCCGGATGGCAGCGTGTTCCTTGGCCGTCCTTGGGGCGTATCGACGATGCGCGGCGGCGTGCGGGTGAAGACGGTGGGAATGGCCGCCTACCTGCGCTGCTTGATGGGGCCGCACATCGCCCCCGCCGGGTGGACGAACATGTGGTACACCGATGCCGACGGCAAGCCAGCCTTCTTCGAGCCCGAGGATGCCCGGTTCATGGAATTCGGCAACACTGGTCCCGGCGCCTCGCCGCCATTCGGCGCCGCGCGAACGCAGCGCCGGGGGCGTATCATCGACGCGGCGCAGGCCGCAGGCTTTTCACGCGAGCAGATGTTCCGGGACTGGCAGCCGGAAGTCTGACGCTGCATCCCTGGCCTGCGCTCCGGTTCAGGCCGAGTGCAGGCCGGGCTTCCCGCGCTCGATGGCGAAGCGGGCGTAAGTCGACAGCTTCCCGTCGGGCACCGTCACCCGGTCCAGCACCTTGAGGTCAGCGGTCCAGACATCGCGGCCGACGTCGCACAGTACGTAGCCGCGCTGGTCGGTCGTCGCCTTGAGGAACGCGTTGTCCGTCCTGACCTGCCGGCTGTAGCCGTCCTGATCGCCCTGGCCGTCCGCGCCGGAGGTGATCGAGGTGGCGAGGAACTCGCTGGAGATCACCTTGCCGTCGCCGTTGTCCTGAACGAGATCGCCCGCATAGTGCCGGTGGGCATCGCCGGTCACGTTGACGACGTTGCCGGGGCAATGCGTGTCGATGTGATCGAGCAGACGGCGGCGGCTGTGCATGTAGCCGGGCCACTGGTCCATGGCGTAGGTCTTCTCGGTCGTGGTCGCGGCCTCGTCTCGCTGCATCAGGTTCATCACCATGACCTGATGGGCGATGAGGTTCCATCGGCTCTTCGAGGCGGTGAGACCATCGAACAGCCACTGCTCCTGCGCGTCACCCATCATCGTGCGGTAGGGCGAATAGACTTCCGGCCCCAGCGGCATGATCTTGTCGCCGTAGGACTGGTCGGAGCGGTACTGCCGTGTGTCGAGGATGAATGCGTTCAGCAGGTCTCCGTACTGCGCGGCGCGGAACATGCGCATGTGGCTGCCCTGCGGGATCGAGGACCGCCGCAGCGGCATGTGCTCGTAATAGGCCTGCATCGCCAGCGCGCGACGGAAGGCGAAGACTTCGGCGGGGGTGCCGTCCTGATCGAAGTCGCTCGCCCAGTTGTTGTCGATTTCGTGATCGTCGAAGCTCATCCAGAAGGGCAGGGCGGCATGGGCGGCCTGTAAGTCGGCGTCGGACCTGTAGAGTGCATGACGCCGACGATAATCGTCCAGCGTATAGATTTCCGTGCCGATGTGGCGGCGGACGGGATCGTAGCTGCGCCCGTTCACCTTGAACTGCCCCGGCCCGCGATCCGCGCCTTCGTAGATATAGTCCCCGTAGTGGAACACGAAGTCCACCGGCTCCTCGGCGATGCGGCGCCATGCCGTGAAATGGCCCTGCTCGTAGTGCTGGCATCCCGCAGCGACGAAGCGCACCCGGTCTACCCGCGCGCCGGGCATGGGCATCGTGCGGGACCGGCCCACCGCGCTCTGCTCGCTGCCCACGCGGAACCGATACCAGTACGGCCTGTCCGGGCGCAGGCCCGCCACTTCCACATGGACGCTATGCGCCAGTTCCGGATGGGCGAGGGCGGTTCCCTTCGCGACGACGCCGGTGAAGCGTTCGTCCTCCGCCACTTCCCAGCCGACCGCCACGGGCTTGAGGTCCATGCCGCCGTGCGGTTCGAACGGCAGCGGGGCAAGCCGGGTCCAGATCACGAAGCCGTCGCTAGCCGGATCGCCGGACGCGATGCCGAGCTTGAAGGGGTGATCCGGGAAGCTCGGCACCGCGAGCAGGTTGCGCGGTTCCGGCTGCTGGGCGAAGGCGGGGAAGGGAAGGCCGGCGGCAAGGCCGGCCGATCCCATCATGCGCATCAGGGCGCGGCGGTCGGTGAGGATCATGGCGCCGGGTCTCAGCGGATGATGAGGTGGACGAAGGCGGTGCGGCCGTAGTTGTCCGCCTCGGTGTAGTACTGAAGGTTCTCGCCCATCAGCCAGCGCGGCTTCTCGCCGAGGGCATTGTAAAACTCGTACTTCAGGGTGGCGAACGAGGTGATCCGCTGCGTCAGGCTGAGGTCGAGCGTGCCGTAGCCCGCGCGCCCTTCGTCGAGCCACGGCGAGGCGCCGACGCTTTCGAGGTACTTGCCGCGATAGTTGTAGCGGGCGGTGAAGGCGCTGTGCAGGAACGGCGTGTGCCAGGTCACGCCCGCATTGGCGAGCACGGCGGGCTGGTAGAGCAGCCGGTCGATCTCACGCACGCCGCCGTCCGAAGTGACCTCCATATGGCCCTTCATCAAGGTCAGGTTGGCGAAGATGTCGAACTTCTGGCCCGCCAGCTTGATGCCCTTGTTCTCGACCCGCATTTCCGCACCCATGATGCGCGATCCGCTGGAGTTCATCGGCTGGGAGATCTTGTAGACGGTGTCGCCGATCGAGGTCTGGCTGGTCAGGTTGTAGATGTCGTCGTCGATCCACTTGGCGAACAGGCTGACGCCGACCAGCCCCTTGCCGCGATTGAACGCCTGCGTCGCGGTGAAGTCGAGGTTGGTGGCGCGGCGCGGCTGCAGGTCGGGGTTGCCTCGGCTGATGACGCAGCCTTCGCTGCCGTTCTCCTGCTCGCCGCAGCTCGTGCTTTCGGCCTGCGCGATGTCGCCGGGCGTCGGGCGGCCGAGCGTGCGGCTGGCCGATGCGCTGATCGTGGCGGTATCGGTCAGCTTGTATTCGGCCGAGAGTGAGGGGAGCACGAATTCATAGCCGCCGTGGCTGCGCGCGGTCCCCGCGATCGCTCCGTTGGACACCTGCGGGGTGTCGGCGGTGAAGCGCGTGTGATCGAACCGCAGGCCCCAGACCATGGCGAAACGCTCGGCGGTGTAATGGAGCGAGGCGAACGGCGACACGACCGTCTCGGCGTAGCGATAGTCGCCGATCGCGGAGTTGTAGGCGGTGTTGGTCTTGTCGACCGCCAGCGTCGGCATCTGGCTCACGAAGCCGTAGCTGATCCACGGCATTGGCGAGATCGCGCCCGCCGCCGTGTAGTCCGGCGTGAAGAGGTAATCGGCCATGTTGCGGCCGACCTTGTAGTCCAGTTCGTCGAGATTGCGGCGCAGCACCAGGTCACGCCACTCCGCGCCGACCACGAAGCCCACGCCGCGATCGTCGGCGCCTGCGTTGTACGAATAGTCGATACGCGCATTGCCCATGTCTTCGCGGGCGACGCGGTTCATGTCGTAGGCGGTGCTCAGCAGATAGGGCGTCTTCTTCGGGTCGAGCACCTTGGGATCGCTGAGCGAAGTGATGTGCGGGATCCTGCCTTCCGAGCTGTAGGTCAGGAAAGCCGAAGTGGGATAGGCGCGCGCCACCAGTGAGGTCTGGTGGTTGTCGTACAGGGCCTTGGTGTAGCCGCCGCGCACCTGCAGGTGGCTCTTGCCTTCGGTCCATTCGACATTGCCGATGCCGCCGAACAGCCGACGGTTCCAGTCGTCGTGGCGGTAGCGGGTGTAGATCGAGTTGATCTGCTGGCGGCCGCCCGCCTCGGTCTGGTCGAAGATCGAATTCTTGGTGTAGTAGTCCTGCTTGTTCATGGTGGAGTCTTCATAGCGACGCCGCCCGAACCCGAGGATCGATGCATAGAAGCGCTCGTCCGGAGAAGACCATTCCAGCTTGGCCGAACCGCCGTAGGAACGCAGCTGGTTGGTGTAGCTGGCATATTGCTGGTCGTAGGGGACGATCAGCCCGTTCCAGTTCGGGTCTTCCGGGCTCGCGAGCTTCTTGCCCGCGTCGCTGAAGTAGTACTTGGTGGCCTGCCAGTACTTCGACGAATTGCGCACGCGGTCCTGGTATTCGCCGGTGACGACGATCCCGAACTGCCCGTCCGCGCCGAACCGGCTGCTGACGACGCCTTTCAGGCCCTTGCCCCAGTGCGCGCCGCTGCCGGTGATGGCGTTGATGCCTGCGGGGCCGCGAAAAGTGGAGTAGATCGCGTTGGCGTCGAACAGGGTGTAGAGCCCGTCCTTGTCGAAGGCGGACCGGGTGACGACGTTCACCACGCCGCCGATCGCATCGCCGGGAAGCTCGGGCGTGAAGCTTTTGTAGACCTCGTTGCCCGAACTCATGTTCGAGGGCACGAGCTGCAGGTTGACCTGACGCGAACCGTCGCCGTCCGATCCGATCGATGCCAGCGCGATGCCGTCGATCAGGGTGCTGTTGAGGTTGGCGGAGATGCCGCGGATCGAGATGAAGCGAGGCGTGTCGCCTTCCTCGACGCCGGTGATGCCGGGGAGCGTAATCAGCTGCTCGACGACGGACCCGTCGCCGCCCGCCAGCGTGGCGACGTCATCGATATGGACGGCATCGACCACGGCGGTGGCCCGGCGCGCGATGCGCTCGTCGGAACGGCGGGCCATCACGACGATGGAGGACGCGCCATGCTCGATGCCGCGCGGCGTCGAGGAGACGATCTCGCGGCGGCCAAGGGTGATGACGGTGCCCTCGATGGAAAGCACTTCGAGCCCGGTTCCGCGCAGCAGGCGGGAGAGGCCGTCCTTCGTCTCCAGGTTGCCCTTCACTTCACCGGTGCGCTTGCCGTCGGTCTGCTCCTTCTGGACGAGAAGTTGCACGCCGGCCTGCCGGGCGAAAGCCTGAATGCCTGATGCGGCGGACTGGGCCGGAACGTTGAAGTGCGTCGGCCGGGCAGAAGCGGGCATCGAGACGACCAATGCGGTCACGGCGGCGCCGAACATCCACGGCGACGGGCGAGAAAACGAAAACATGCGACCTCCGGTAAGTGTTAACCGGTAAGAAGATCGGCCGCGTGTTTTCCCTCAACTTCGTCGAAAAATTTTATGATGACTATTCGATGATGATTTCATTTCGATTTGATGACAATCGCGATCCGCTGATACGCGCCAACGCGGTTGCGAATTCCAGCGACTGACTGGTCTGGAAGTAACCGACCAGCTGGTAGCGTGCCGCTCGCGCATTTCGGATCCGGATCGGGCGCTCATTGTACCGGTTGAACTCGTCGGCCGCCTCGCTCCCCGTCTGGCCGTTGAGCACGATTTCACCCCGACGCCAGGCGAGCGTCTGTTCGATGTCGGTGCCCGCCGGTGAGGGTTCGGTGATCGTCAGTGCATGCTTGGTGCCGTTCTGGCGCAGGAAAGCCTGGTCTCCCATCGCGATGGCTATGGGTTTGTGCGCGGACCCATCGATCCACGCCAGCACCCGGCCTTCGGTGACCGTCACCCTCACTCCCTCGTCCACGCTGCGCACGGCAAAGGCCGTCCCGGTGGCGCGAACGTGGACCGAACCGACCGTCACCTCGAAAGGACGGGCGCGGTTATGCGCCACGCGAAACCAGGCCTCGCCCTTGCGAAGCGCCAGATCGCGCCGGGAAGCACTGTAGTCGACATCGAGAGCCGTATCGGTGTTGAGCGCCGCAAGCGACCCGTCAGCGAGCATAACGTCGCGATGCTGCCCGATAGCCGTGGCGTAGTCCGGGGGGGAGGGCCACAGCACGAATGCGCCAACCGCAGCGGCAATGCCTGCAAATGCGATGCCCCATCCTCGTGAAACTCCTTTACTTCCGAGATATGCGGCGGCCGGGATGACGATCGGATCTGCCGCATCGGCGGCATCAGGCTCCCGCGCCTGGTCTATCCACTGCAGCGTGGCGCGGGCCCGCAGATAGGCGCCACGATGCCTGCGATCCATGGCGAGCCAGGCTTCAAGCTCCTGCTTTTGCGTGGCATCCAGCACTCCGGCGTCCCAGCGCACGGCCCAGGCATTGGCTATCTCGTCAATGGAAGGCATGGAGGGGCGTCTCGTCGCGATGGCTGGTGCCGGCTTCGTTATGGGGTTGTCCATCGGACAGGATTTTCATGATCATACGCAGGCCGCGCAACGAGTTATTCTCGACGATCTTCTCCGTAATGCCGAGATGTCGGGCCGTCTCCTTCTGCGAAAGCCCATGAATGCGCCGCATTTCGACGACATGACGATAAGCGGGAGGCAGCGTGGCTATCGCGTCGAGAACCCGTCGCAGTTGAAGCCGCGCATCGACGACCCGCTCGGGAGAAGGCGCCTCGTCCCGGATGTCGGCGAGTTCGGCATCTTCGATAGCATCGAAGGCGACGACCTTCTCCCTCCTGAATCCCTGAATGACGATCGAACGCGCGATCGTGAAGAAGTAGGCGCGGCCGCTCTGGATGTGGGACGTATCCGGCAGTTCCGAGAGACGGCAATAGGCTTCCTGTATCACGTCATCGACATCGCTCTGGCTACGCACCGTCTTGCGCAGCCAGAGCCGGACATCGGCCTCATGTGGTATGATGTGCGTGGCGACCCATTGGATCAGATCCTCGCGATGATCCTTGTCGCTTGCCTTGGAGGCCACCGGTCTTCTCGAATACGTGACGGCTCCGACTGAGCCGGGCGGTCACAAATCAGAAATGTGAGACACATTGATGACGCCCGCGCCATGACGTTGATAACCGGCTTGGAATCAGGGAAGCATACCCTCCAGCGGCGTCTTGCGGCCGGGGCCGCCGCGCACCGCCACGGTCATCTCGCCCAGCCCCTCGATCCACGCATGCATGGTGTCGCCCGGCACCACGGGGCCGACCGAGCGCGGCGGGGTGCCGGAAAAGATCACGTCGCCCGGATGCAGCGTCATCACCGAGGCCGCATGCTCGACGAGCGCGGCGATGCCGAGGACGAGGCGGAGGGTATTGTCCACCTGCCGGTCCTCGCCGTTGACGGTGAGGCGGAAGTCGAGTGCGTCGGGGTCGGCGATCTCGTCCTTCGTGGTCAGCCACGGGCCCATCACGCCATAGGTGTCGAAGCTCTTGCCGAAGCTGGGAAACTCGCTGCCCTGCATCGTCATGTCGAGGCCGATGCAGTAGCCTGCGACGTAGTCCAGCGCCTCCGACGCGGGGATCTCGGTGCCTTCGCGGCCGATGACGATGGCGATCTCCATTTCGTGGAAGGTCGTGCGTTCGGGCCAGCGCAGGGTAACGCCGTCGGCGGGACCGGCGGCGGCGCTGGTCATCTTGAACAGCAGGCCGAGGCGGCGTGGATGGCCGCCCGCCGCCAGCACTTCCTCGAAGTTGCCCGCGCCGCAGACGAACTTGCCCGGATTGGCGACGGGGTTGGAAAGAAGCACGCCGGACAGGGGCAGACCCTCGGCGGCGTCGGCCAGCGCCTCCATCCGGGGGCGCAGGGTGTCGAGATGGGCGATGAACTGGTCGCCGGGCGGGAAGGGCCAGCGCACGGAGGGCAGGGCCTCGGTCACGGCGGTGACGTCATGCACCCGATCCTCCCGAACCACGCCGAGGCGGATCGGTGCGTCGGGCGCGGTGCGATAGCGGCAGATCTTCATTGCGGCATTCCCCTCTCGTTCTCGCGGCAAGGGAATGCGGATTTTCCCCTCGCGCAATTGCAGAGGGTCCATCGACGCGGTTTCATCGTCCGGAGATGTTCTCCAGACTGGGATTCACCGCATCGGCAGTATCAGGAAAACCACGCATGACCCGGTTGTTCTTCGCAGTGGCGATGGCCTTGCCGCTGCTGGTTGTTGCTCCGGCCTTGGCGCAGGCTCCCGAGATCCCCGCCGAGATATACGGCAGCTATGCGCCGGGCGGCGACTGTACGCGCCAGCCCCGGGTTATCGTCGGCAAGGCGGGGGTCTTCCTCGACACTGCGGCGGGCAAGGCGGGGCCGCTGCCGGTCGACGTGTGCTATTCCTGCGCGGGCGGCGCGCGCTACGAAGGCATCCAGCGCTGGGTCGGGGTCAAGTACGGCAAGGACAAGTGGGGCGGCGACAACATGCCCGTGACGCTGATGTTCAACGACGGAGAGCGGCGCGGCGCGCTGCTGGTGGAGCATGACAACACCCTGCGCACCCCGCTGGGCGCGCCGATGATGCAGGTGGTTCAGGCCCGCTCCCTCAAGCAATGCAGGACGCCGAAGTAGGCTTCGGCGCGAAGCCTACTTCGGCCAGACCCGGATCAGGCCGGCTTGATGCCCATGCAGAGGTACTTGACCTCCATGTAGTCATCGAGGCCGTAGTGCGAGCCCTCGCGGCCGAGGCCCGACTGCTTGACGCCGCCGAATGGCGCGACCTCGGTGGAGATGAGGCCGGTGTTGATGCCGACCATGCCCGCCTCCAGCGCCTCGGCCACGCGCCACACGCGGCTCAGGTCGCTGGCGTAGAAGTAGCTGGCGAGGCCGAACTCGGTGTCGTTGGCCATGCGGATGGCGTCTGCCTCGTCGGTGAAGCGGATCACGCCCGCGAGCGGCCCGAAGGTCTCCTCGCGCGCCAGCTTCATGTCGGGCTTCACGCCCGCGACCACGGTGGGGTTGAAGAAGCTGCCACCCAGCGGATTGCGCTGGCCGCCCGCGAGCACCGTGGCACCGCCGTCGACGGCGTCCTTGAGGTGCTCCTCGACCTTCTCGACCGCCTTCTCGTCGATCAGCGGGCCGACCTGCACGCCTTCGTCCAGGCCGTAGCCGACCTTCATGGTGCTGACGCGCGCGGCCAGCTTCTCCACGAATTCGTCGTAGACGCCGTCCTGCACGTAGAAGCGATTGGTGCACACGCAGGTCTGGCCGCCGTTGCGGAACTTGGAGATCATCGCGCCCTCGATCGCCGCATCGACGTCGGCATCGTCGAAGACGAGGAACGGTGCGTTGCCGCCCAGTTCCATCGAGCACTTCTTGATGGTCTCGGCGCATTCGCGCAGCAGGTCGCGCCCGATCTCGGTGGAGCCGGTGAAGGTCAGCTTGGCGACCTTTGGGCTGGCGGTCAGCGCCGAGCCGATCTGCCCCGCGCTGCCGGTGACGACGTTGACCACGCCCTTGGGGATGCCCGCCATCTCGCACAGCTGCGCGATGGCGAGGGCCGAGTAGGGCGTCGCCGAGGCGGGCTTGATGACGATGGTGCAGCCCGCCGCCAGCGCCGGGCCGAGCTTGCGGGTGATCATCGCATTGGGGAAGTTCCAAGGCGTGATCGCCGCGACGACGCCGACGCCCTGCTTGATGACGACGATACGGCGGTCGGGAGCATGGCCGGGGATGGTGTCGCCATAGGCGCGCTTGCCCTCTTCGGCGAACCACTCGATGAAGCTGGCGCCATAGGCGATCTCGCCCCGGCCCTCGGCCAGCGGCTTGCCCTGTTCGCGGCTGAGCAGTTCACCCAGATCGTCCTGATGCTCGATCATCAGTTCGAACAGCTTGCGCATCAGCCTGGCGCGCTCGCCCGCGGTCTTGGCGCGCCATGCCGGGAGCGCGGCCTCGGCGGCGTCTATCGCGCGGGCGGTTTCGTCGGCGCCCATCTTCGGCACCGTGCCCAGAACCTTGCCGCTGCCCGGGTCCGTCACCTCGAAGGATGCCCCGGAATCCGCGCCGACCCACTCGCCGTCGATGTAGCACTGCTGCTTCAGGAAGTCGGTGTAGGCCATTTCTTGCGGGTTCCTCTTGGTTGCCGGTGGCGTCTCTCGAACGGACACGCGCGGGTTCCGGCATGGTCTAGGCACGCCTCCTAGCCGTTACAAGCCGCACCCGCCGCCTGCCACAAGCGCGAGGTCGCGCGATTGACGCTCCTCCAAGCCTGCGTTAGTCTGAAATCCGAATAATAATTCGCAAATGTGAATATATCCGGGAGAGTGGACTTGGACTACGCAGGGTACATCGGCGGCAGGTTCGTGCGCGGCGAGGGCGAGCGGTTCGCGGTGCAGAACCCCTCGGACGAATCCGTGGTCGCCGAAGTGACCGGCGTTTCCGCTGCCCAGGCAGAGGCCGCCATCGCCGCCGCGCGGCAGGCGTTCGATTCCGGCGCCTGGCCCGGGCTCTCCATGAAGGAGCGCGGCGCGGCGATGACCCGCTTCGGAGAGGCGATGCGCAAGCGGGCGGACTGGCTCAAGGAATGCGCGATCAACGAAGCCGGATGCCCGGTCTCCGCCACGGTCATGGGCGCGCAGGTCCACGCGCCGCTGCGCATGACGGACGAGATCGTCGACCTGTTCCTGCGCCTGCCGGAGCATGAGGAAAACCCGCTGCCGATCCACGAGCGGGTCAACCCGCACTTCGTGGTGCAGAGCCTCAAGCGGTGGTCGCCGCTCGGCGTTGTCTCGGCGATCTCGGCCTACAACGTGCCGTTCTACACCGCGTTCTGGAAGGTGGTGCCTGCGCTCATGGCGGGCGACACGGTGATCCTGCGGCCCAATCCGCTGACGCCGATCTCATCCATGATCTTCGCCGAAGCGGCCGAGGAAGCGGGTCTGCCGCCCGGCGTCATGAACGTGATCGTCGAGCCAGGGCTTGCCGGCGGCCTTGCCATGACCACCGATCCGCGCGTGGACATGGTCTCGTTCACCGGATCGTGCACGGTAGGCGCCAAGGTGGCGGAGCAGGCCGCGCCCACGCTCAAGCGGCTGGTGCTGGAACTGGGCGGCAAGTCCGCGCAGATCTATCTGCCCGACGCCATGGCGCGCGCGCCGTCCGCCGCCTACTCGGTCTGCACTTCGCACGCCGGGCAGGGTTGCGTACTGGGTACGCGCGTGTTCGTGCCGCAGGAGAGCAAGGCCGAAGTGCTGGACGGCATGGCGAAGCTGCTGGCGAACGTGAAGATCGGCCCGGCCAGCGATCCCGCCACCCAGCTCGGCCCCGTCATCAGCGCCGCCCAGCGCGACCGCTGCGAGCACTTCACGAAAGCCGCCGTCGAGGCAGGGGGCCGTGTCGTCTGCGGCGGCAAGCGGCCCGAGGGGATCGACAAGGGCTTCTACTGGGAGCCGACCGTGCTCGACCTGCCGGACAACGCCAACCCCGCCGCGCAGGAGGAGATATTCGGCCCGGTGGTGGGCGTCATCGGCTACCGTGACCTCGACCACGCGGTCGAGATGGCGAACGACAGCCGCTTCGGCCTGTCCGGCTGGGTCCACGGCGCGGACAAGGTCAAGGCGCTGGAGGTGGGGCTGAAGATCCGCAGCGGCGCGGTCAACATCAACGGCGCGGTGATGTCCAGCTACGCCAGCGGCGGCGGCATCAAGATGAGCGGCCTCGGCCGCGAACGCGGCGTCGAGGGCCTGCGCGAGTTCCAGATGATGACCACGCTGAACATCGGCGGGTGAGGCGAGCGGTGTGGGCACCCTCTGCCGTCGTCGGTTCCCCGTCGTCATTGCGAGGAGGCGAAGCCGACGAAGCAATCTGCGGCGACGCGAACGGCGATGGATTGCTTCGCTTCGCTCGCAATGACGAGGTGGGGAGCGGGCAGGCTTGACCTCAGACGCGAGAACATAAGGGAGAGGACGAGGATGGAAGGACTGGTTCAGGGCAAGGTCGCCCTCATCACCGGCGCGGGTTCGGGGCTTGGCCGCGCCGCCGTGCTGCTGTTCTGCGAGCATGGCGCGAAAGTCGTCGCCGCCGACATCAACGCCGCGAATGCCGAGGAAACCGCCGCGCTCGCAAGGGAAGCGGGCGGGGAGGCAGTGGCGGTCGCCTGCAACGTCGCCGATCCCGCCAGCGTCGATGCTGCCGTGGCCAGGGCGGTGGAGAGCTTTGGGCGGCTCGACGTCATCTACAACAACGCGGGCATCACCATCAGCCCGATCCCCGGCAAGGGCCTGCGCTCGCTCGTCGAGTGCGACCCGGAGGAGATGAAGCGGGTGGAGGACGTCAACATCAACGGCGTCGTTTACGGTTGCCAGTCGGCGATCCGCCAGTTCGAGAAGCAAGGGGGCGGAGGGGCCATCGTCTCCACCGCCTCGGTCGCGGGGCTGATGGGCTACGGCGGCGTGCTCTACGGCGCGACCAAGGGCGCGGTCGTGCAGCTGACCCGCGCACTCGCCATCGAGGTCGCGGGCAAGGGCATCCGTGTCAACGCCGTCTGCCCCGCCGGGATGCTCACGCACTATGCGGGCATGGACCCCGACAGCGAGCATCGCGACCGCATCCTCGAAGGCATGGGCAAGGCGCACCCGCTGGGCAAGGCCATAGACCCGCGCGACACCGCGTCCGCCGCGCTGTTCCTCGCCTCGGACCTCGCCGCCAACATCACCGGCGTGAACCTGCCGGTGGACGGCGGTCTGTCCGCCGGGCGCAAGGCGGGGGGCTGAGCCATGGCGACCTGCCCGATGAGAGGCGGCAATTCCGCCGCGCTCGCCTCGCTGATGAGCGACAATCCGCGCTATGCGGAGATGTTCGACGTCAACAAGGAGAGCGCCAACGCCGGGGTCGACGGCAACCGCGACTATACCGACGACATGAACGCCTTGCGCGACGCTGCCCCGGTCCACAAGGGCAGCTTGCGCGAACTGCTCGGCGTGCCGGAGATGGCCCATGCGATGGGCCCGCCGCGCGATGCGATGACGTTCTTTTCCTGGCGGGCCTGCGAGATCGGCTTTCGCGAGAACCTGCTGTTCTCGTCCGAGGGCTACAACGAAAGTCCCGGCGTGCGCACCATCGGGCCGACGATCCTCTCCATGGTCGGCAAGCCGCACAAGCGCCTGCGCTCCGCCGCGCAGCCACTGTTCAAGCGGCCCAAGGTGATCGACTGGTGGAACCGCCGCTGGATCGAGGAGACGGTGGACGCCCTGCTCGACCGCCTGCTGGACGAGGAGACGACCGACCTCAACAGCCAGCTCTGCGCCCGCCTGCCGATGGCCACCGTCACCCGCGCCATCGGGCTGGAGGGGGAGGACGTGATCGAGTTCCGCTACCAGCTCAACCGCGCCACCTTCGGCGCGGCGAAGCTGACGCCCGAGGAAGCGGCGGCATCGCGCGCGTGGATCGACGCGACCTTGCGCGAACTCATCGCCGAGAACACCCGCAATCCCGGCGACAACCTCATCACCGGGCTCATCGCCAGCGAGATCGTCGACGAGGAGGACGGCTTCAAGCGCAAGCTGACCGAAGACGAGATCTTCGGCTACTGCAAGCTCGCGATCTTCGCGGGTGGCGGCACCACCTGGCGGCAACTGGGCATCACCATCGACGCGCTGATGAACCACCGCCACTTCTGGGATGCCTGCCGTGACGACCGTTCGCTGGTGGAACTCGCGGTCGAGGAATCGCTGCGCTGGCGCTGCACCGACCCGATGATGCCGCGCCTCTGCATGGAGGATACCGAGGTCGAGGGCGTGCCGGTGCCCGCCGGAACCCGCGTGTTCCTGTGCTTCGGCGCGGCGAACCACGATCCTGCCGTGTTCCCCGATCCGGGCACTTACGACATCTTCCGCAAGAAGCAGGCGAACATGGGCTTCGGCTACGGCCCGCATCGCTGCCTCGGCATCGAGGTCGCGCGGCAGGAGATGATCGTCGCCATCAACGGCCTGCTCGACCGCTTCCCGAACATGGCCCTCGACCCCGGCAAGCCGAAACCGGAGTACCGGGGCCTCGAACATCGCGGCATGACCGCCGTTCCGGTGAGGCTGAAATGAGCGCGACGATGAAGCAGGTCGTCCTGGCCGCCTATGCGCAGGGCAATCCGAAACCGACCGACTTCCGCGTGGAGGACGTGCCCGTGCCCCAGCCGGGGGAGCGGGAGATACTCCTCAGGACGCTCTACATAGCGGTCGATCCGCTGCTGCGCTTCTCGGTGGACGAGAAGGTGCTGACCGGTGCAGGCCGCGCCGAGCTTGGCCAGCCGATGGTCGGCCCGGTGGTGAGCGAGGTCGTCGCTTCCAACCACCCGGACTACGCCGCGGGCGACGTGGTGGAGGGGCGCTCCGGCTGGCAGGAATATGCCGTGCTCGCCCCGGACCAGAGCGACTATCGCGGGCCGCCGCGCAAGCTGGATACCGCGCTTGCGCCCGTCTCCACCGCGCTCGGCGCGCTCGGCGGGCCGGGGCAGACCGCCTACGAGGGCATCGTCAACGTCGGCAAGGTGAAGGCGGGCGAGACGGTGGTGATCTCCGCCGCTGCGGGCGCGGTGGGCTCGATCGCCGGGCAGATCGTCAAGGTGCTGGGTGGCCGGGCGGTCGGCATCGCGGGCGGCGCGGCCAAGTGCGCGGCGCTGCTGGACTTCGGCTTCGATGCGGTGGCGGACTACAAGGCGGCCGACTTCGCCGACCAGCTCAAGGCGGCGATGCCCGAAGGCGCGGACGTGTACCTCGACAACGTCGGCGGCGACGTGACGATGACCGTGCTGCCGCTGCTGAAGCGCGGCGCGCGTATGCCGATGTGCGGCTTCATCGCCTATTACGGCGTCGGCATGGAAGGCCCGGGGCCGGACCGGCTGCCCGGATTCTACCGCCTCATCATGAACAAGGGACTCGAGATCAAGGGCTTCGCCGGGATGCTGGCGGGCCAGAAGGGGCTGGAGGACATCGCCGGGTGGATGAAAGAGGGCAAGATCCGCTTCGCCGAATCCGTCGTCGAGGGCATCGAGGCGGCTCCGCAGGCCTTTTCCAGCGTATTTTCGGGCCATGACCACGTCGGCAAGCTGCTGGTGCGTGTCGCCCCCCGATCATGATGCAGGCTTGATCCGGGCGGCGGCGGGGTGCAGCGTCTCTTGCAATGAACTTCATGACGCTCCCTCCGCCGCCGCGCGCCACCGCGAACCCGGCCCCGGTCCGCGCCGCCGGGTCGGTGCGGCGCACGTCCAGCATCGACGTGTCGTGGCCGGACGGCATCGAAGGCCAGCGCCTGTTCGTCGGCGCCGCGCGCGACTTGTGGACCCCGCTGGCGGGGGAGGACGGCCTGACGCTTGCCGAGGGCCGCTACGAAGTGCGCATGACCGAGGACAAGACGATCACCGCGATTCATGCCGACCCCGCGCCCGAGGGGATCGCCGCGCTGGTCGGCGCGCGCGCGGGCGGTCACTTGCGCGGGCTGCTGCGTGAGGAACTGCCGGGGCTCGTGGCCGATGCGCACCCGCTCTACCTCGTGCTCGACGATCTGTCCGGCACCGCGCTCGTCAGCAGCTTCGCGTGGTCGCAGTGGTATCCCGACTGGGCCGACCGCCTGCGCGAGAAGCTGGGCGACGAACAGCACGACCGCATGATGGCCAGTCGCGTCAACGTGTGCTGGGGGCTGCAGGAGGGCAACATCGGCGTATCGGGCGACGTCGATCCCGAGAAGGTCGCCAATGCCGACGCGGGCGATCTGCGCAACCCGGTGGATCCGCTCGGCTGGCATTCGCTTTCTGACCACGATGGCCCGGGGTTCCGCCGCGCGCGCCGCATCGACGTGACGCGCGACGATGCGGCAGGCGTGATCCGCATCGACTCCGCCTTCCAGGACAGCGCCATGCGCCGCGACGGCACCCGTGTCGCCATCCACGAATACGTCCTGCGCGCGACGGCGGACATCGCGACGCTGGAAGTGCTCTCGATGGAGCCCGAGGCGCGCATCCTGCCGTTCCCCGAATGCCCCGGCGCGGTGGCGAACACCCAGCGCCTCGTCGGCCGCAACCTCGCCGAGATCCGCGAGGAGGTGCTGGCGCACTTGCGCGGCCCCGACGGCTGCACCCACCTCAACGACGCCCTGCGCGCACTGGCCGACGTGCCGGAGCTGGCGGGGCGGATAGCCTAGCTGGCTGACCCTTCGACAAGCTCAGGGTGAGCGGGGTTGGCATAACAACCCCTGACCCCGCTCAGGCTGAGCTTGTCGAAGCCCCGCCGGCAAGGCACAACGCCGCCCCACCCCGCAACCCCGCTTGACCGCTGCGGCGCAAGCCCGCCCTCCCGCTTGCGCCCGCCCTGCCCCTCTGGAAAGCCGCCGGAAGGCAAGGCAAATCCGGGAGGCCGAGTGACCCGTTCGGTCGTCACGCTCGATGACAAGTACACGCAAGGCGAAGGGCAGGTCATGCTCTCGGCGCTGCAGGGCGTCGTGCGGCTGCTGCTCGAACAGGCGCGGCGGGACCGGGCGGGGGGGCTGAACACGGCGGGCTACGTGACCGGCTATCGCGGCTCGCCGATCACCACGCTGGACGCGCAGCTCTGGGCCTCCGAAAAGCTGCTCACCGACCACGCGATCCGCTTCGAGCCGGGGCTGAACGAGGAACTCGCCGCCACCTCGCTGCGCGGCACGCAGCAGCTCGACTGGTACGGCAGGCCGAAGGTCGATGGCGTCTTCGCGCTGTGGTACGCCAAGGGCGTCGGCGTCGAGCGTGCGGGCGAGGCGATCAAGGCCGCCAACTTCGAAGGCACCCATCCGCGTGGCGGGGCGCTGCTGCTGTGCGGGGACGATCACGCGGCGAAGTCGTCGCTCACCGCGCACCAGTCCGAGCATGTGATGGTCACGGCGATGGTGCCGATGCTCTACCCCGCCACGACCGACGAAATGCTCTCCATGGGCCAGCTCGGTTGGGCTCTGTCACGTCTCAGTGGCCTCTATGTGTCGCTCAAGGCCGTTACGGATACGCTCGATCTGACCACCACCGTCACGCTGCCGGGGCACGGTTTTCCGATACAACTCCCTGAAATCACGGGATCTCCGAACCTGCGCATCGCCATGTCGGCGCTGGAGCAGGAAGCGGCCGTGATCGAACACCGCCTGCCCATCGTCCCCCGCTTTTCCGCGCTGAACCGGCTCGATCGGGTGAGCCATGATGCCCCCGAACGACGCCTCACCGTGGTCAGCGCAGGCAAGGCCTGGCTCGATGTCTGCCAGGCCCTCGCCGACCTCGGCCTGACGGACGAACGCCGCCGGAATCTGGGCCTCAGGGTCGTGAAACTGGGCCTCGTCTGGCCGCTGGATGGCGCTTTCCTGCGAGATTCCTGCGGCGGCAGCGCCGAAGTCCTGGTGGTCGAGGAAAAGCGCGCCTTCATCGAGGAACAGCTGGCCCGCATCTTCTACGGCCGCGCCGATGCCCCGGTCCTGACCGGCAAGGCCCTGCCGGACGGCACACCGCTCCTGCGTGAAACCGGCGTTCTCGACCCCGCCACGGTCCGCCGCGCACTCGTGAACCGCCTCTCGGCGCTGGGCATTCTCGACGAGGAAACCCGCGCCCGCGGCGGCGCCCTGCGCGTGATCGAGGACGGCGCGCAGAGCCTCCAGCGCACGGCGATCCGCCCCGCCTACTTCTGCTCCGGCTGCCCGCACAATACCTCGACCATGGTGCCCGAAGGCAGCGCGGCGATGGGTGCGACGGGGTGCCACGGCCTCGCCCACTACATGCCCGAGAGGCGCACGATGCAGACCGTCTCGATGGGGCAGGAGGGCATGCCCTGGGTCGGCGCGCAGCACTTCGTCGATACGCCGCACATGTTCCAGAACCTCGGCGACGGCACCTACACCCACTCCGGCCTGCTGGCGATCCGCGCGGCGGTGGCGGCCAAGAGCCGCGTCACCTTCAAGATCCTCTACAACGATGCCGTCGCGATGACCGGCGGCCAGCCCGCCGAGGGCGCGTTGAGCCCGGAGCAGGTCGTGCGCGAACTGGTGGTGGAGGGCGTCGATCCGGTCGTGCTGGTGAGCGAGGATCCCGCGCGCTTTTCGGCGGCGGAACTGCCGTCCGGCGTGCGCATCCTGCACCGCGACCGGCTCGACGAAGTTCAGCGCGAGTTGCGGGAAACCTCGGGCACGTCCGCCATCGTCTACGAACAGACCTGCGCCAACGAGAAGCGCCGCCGCCGCAAGAAGGGTGTGCATCCCGATCCCGACAAGCGGCTCTGGATCAATCCGGCGGTGTGCGAGGGCTGCGGCGACTGTTCGGTCCAGTCCAACTGCCTCTCGGTCGTGCCGATCGAGACCGATCTCGGCCGCAAGCGCGCCATCGACCAGTCGACCTGCAACAAGGACTATTCCTGCATCAAGGGCTTCTGCCCGAGCTTCGTCGAGGTATCCGGCGCGATTCCGGCGAAGCGGGCGACGGACGACAAGGCCCTGCTTGCCCGCGCGGCGGCGCTTCCGGTACCGCCGGTTCTCGATCTTGCCAACGGTCCGGTCGCTCTGGCTGTGGCAGGGATCGGCGGGGCGGGCGTGCTGACGGTCGGCGCTATCCTGTCGATGGCGGCACATCTGGAGGGCAAGGCCGCCAAGGTGCTCGACCAGACCGGCATGGCGCAGAAGGGCGGCGCAGTTACCAGCCACCTGCGGATCGGCGCGGATACCGCGGCGATCCCCTCGGCGCGGCTGGGCGCGGGGCAGGCCGACGTGCTGATCGCCTGCGACCTCGTCGTCGCGTCCAGTCCGGAAGTGCTGGCGCTAGCCCGCCCGGAAACGCGTGTGCTCGCCAACGAAGATGTGGTGCCGACCGGGGAATTCCAGCGCAACCGCGACCTCGACCTTACCGCCAGCCGCTTCCTGTCCGCCATCGGCAGGCGGGTGGAGGCGGGCAACATCGCCTCGCTGCGCGCCGGGGCACTGGCGAGCAGGTTGCTGGGCGATACGATCTTCACCAACCTGATGATGGTCGGCTTCGCTGCCCAGCACGGTCTGTTGCCGGTCGGGCTGGAGTCCATCGAGCAGGCGGTGCGGATGAACGGTGTCGCGGTGCGCGCGAACCTCGCCGCGCTGGCACTCGGGCGACTGGCGGCGGCGGGCGAGGACGAGGGGCTAGCGATGGACGATGCGCCAGTGCCCCACGACTATGCCGCCGTGGTCGCCCATCGCTCGCGACTGCTCGCCGACTATCAGGACGAAGCCTTTGCGGCACTGTATCGAGCCTTCCTCAATGACGTGGAGACCACGCTGCAAGCGCGCGGCATCGTGGATCGGGAGCCGTTCCTCGCCGCGACGGCACGGGGTCTGGCACGGCTGATGGCCTACAAGGACGAGTACGAGGTGGCGCGCCTCTATTCCGCGCCTCCCTTCCGCGATGGGCTTGCCGAAGCCTTCGACGGCGCGCCGCGTCTGAAGGTCCACCTCGCCCCGCCGCTGCTGGCGTGGCGGCGCGATGCGCGTACCGGGCTACCACGCAAGATCGCCTTCGGGGCGTGGATATTCCCGGCATTCCGCCTGCTCGCGCGGATGAAGGGCCTGCGCGGGACGGCCTTCGACCCCTTCGGCTATACCGCCGAGCGGCGCATGGAGCGCGCGCTGATTGCGGAATACCGCGATCTGATCCGCGATGTGGCGGCGAAGGTCACGCCGGAAACGACGCAGGTCGCGGTTGAGATCGCAGCGGCGGCGGACCTTGTGGTCGGCTACGGCCCGGTCAAGGAGGCAGGCGTCGCGGCTTACCGCGCGAGGGTGGCGGACCTTCTGGCGCGGTTGTCAGCGCCGTTGTCGGTTCCCGCCGGACGCATCGCCGAACCGGCCTGATCGGCGATCACGCCTTCGATCGCCGCGCGCATCGCAGTGTAGAACTGGCTGATCCGCTCGAACCGGTCGGCGACGGCGTCGGGAATGTCGCGCTCCCGCTGGCCGGAGAAGAGTCGGACCTGCCGGTCGAGCAGCGCCGCCTTCTCCACGAAAGGTCCGCTGAACTCGCCCGGTAGGGAGTAGTAGATCCGGCGGCTGCCCGGTTCGCCCTGGCGGCGGGCATTGCCGCAATGCTCCAGCGTCCGGGCGGCGGTGCTTGCGTTGCTCTTGCTCATGCCGAGGTCCGCGGCGATCTCGTCCAGCGTCGCCGGTTCCTCGCGCAGCAGCAGGTACGCATAGATGCGCCCGACCGGTCGGGGCCAGCCCCAAGGGGCCATCAACATCGCCATGGCGTCAAGAAAGGCTTCGTCCTGCTGTGACAGCTTGATGTTCGACATATTCTGGATTTACTGAATTTGATCGATGGAGGCCAGCGGTAATCGGCCCGGACCTTGGGAGAGCAAAGCCATGGAACAGCAGGAGTTCGCCGCGCGCTACGGCCCGTGGGCCCTGATCGCCGGGGCGTCGGAAGGAACGGGCGCTTCGTTCGCGCGCCAGCTTGCGGAGAAGGGCCTGAACCTCATTCTCGTCGCCCGGCGCGAGGGGCCGCTCGACGGGCTGGCGCAGGAACTGCGCGCCGCGCACGGGATCGAATGCGTGACCGCCTCGATCGATCTGTCGGTTGAGGAGGCGACCCAGCAACTGCTCGCCGCCGCTGATGGGCGCGAAGTCGGGTTGCTGATCCTCAACGCCGGGGCGGATACCAATGGCTCGCTGTTCCTTGATACCGAAGTGGCGAACTGGGACGCGCTCATCATGCGCAACGTGCTTACGGTGACGCGGGCGCTGCACGCATTTGCTGAGCCGATGCGTGAGCGGGGGCGGGGCGGGCTCATGGTCGTGGGCTCAGGCGCTTGCTACGGCGGGCTGCCCGGCATCAACGTCTATGCCGCGACCAAAGCGTTCGACCTCGTGCTGAGCGAGGCGCTGTGGGCCGAACTGGAGCCGCACGGTGTCGACGTCCTCAGCTTCGTGCTGGGCCGCACCGACACCCCCGCGCACCGCGAACTGATGGAAGCGCGCGGCATCGCCATTCCCGACGGTCTCGCCGACCCGGACGAGGTGGCGCGCCTCGGCCTCGAACGCCTGCCCTTCGGCCCGGTCTGCAACTGGGGCGAGGCGGATGACGAGGCGAAGATGTCGGCTTCGTCCGCCGCCGACCGCCGCGAGCGCATCCGCCGGATCGCGGCGATTTCCGCCGCCTACGCGAAGGCCTGATGTGATGACCGACCTTGAAGCCAAGTTCGCCATCACCGAACAGTTGTATCGCTATTGCCGCAGCGTCGACCGGCTCGACGCGCCGCTCGGCCATTCGGTGTTCCATACCGATGCCACCGTCGATTACGGGCCGTCCGGATTTCAGGGTAGCGGGCATGCCGCGATCGACTGGATCTGCGCGGCGCACGGGCAGCTTGCCGCCCACTCGCACCAGATCTCGAACATCCTCATCGACGTCGACGGCGACCGCGCGGGCAGCGAGGCTTACGTCACCGCCACCCTGCGCATGGAGCGCGAGGGCAAGGTCATGCACATGGAGGTCTGGTCGCGCTACTGCGACCGCTGGTCCCGTCGCGACGGCGTGTGGCGGATCGAGCGCCGCGACACCGTGACCGACTACGATTCCATCCGCGAAGTCACGCCGATGAAGCGCCACGACTGGGCCCGGCGCGACCGCGATGACCCATCCTATGCCGCATTGGGAGGCGCACGATGAAGGACTTCAAGATCTCCGTCTCGTTCGACATGCGCTCGCCTGACTGGGCGACGCCGACGCCCCGGCTCTACCGCGCGGCGATCGAGATGGCGGCTTTCGTCGACCGGATCGGCGCGGACCAGATCGGCCTCATGCAACATCACGGTTCGGACGACGGCTACCTTCCGCAGCCCTTCGCGCTGGCGGGCGGCATGGCGGCGGTGACGCAGCGCATCCGCTTCGTCCTCGGCGCGGTGATCCTGCCGCTGCACGATCCGCTGGAGCTGGCCGAGCAGATCGCGGTGGTCGACAACATGTCGGACGGCCGCCTCAACGTGATTTTCGGCGCGGGCTATGTGCCTTACGAATTCGCGATGTTCCGCAAGTCGCTGAAGGACCGCGCCCGGCTGATGGACGAGGGGCTGGAGATCATCCTGCGCGCCCTCAAGGGGGAGCGGTTCGAGGCGGATGGTCGGCCGATTTTCGTGCGCCCGCTGCCGGTGCAGGAGCCTGAGGACATCGTGCTCGTCGGCGGCGGGGTTCCGGCATCGGCGAAGCGGGCGGCGAGGTTCGGGGTCGGCTTCGGGCCGATGAAGGGCGAACTCGTCGACATCTACCTGTCCGAGTGCGAGCGGCTCGGCCATCGTCCGCGCACGTCTTTCCGCCCGCGCCCCGGCATGCCGCTGGCGATCCACTTGTGCGAAGACCCGGACCAGGGCTGGGAGGCCATCGCCCCCCATGCCGTCCACGTCATCACCGAATATGCCAAGTGGGCCGAGGCGGAGGGCGACGGTTCCAATTCCCCGTTCAAGGGCCTTACCGACCCTGCCGTCCTGCGCCATGCAGGCATGTTCGCAGCATGGACGCCGCAGATGCTGCTGGACGCCGTGGCCGGGCGCGAGGGCGGCAACATCGGGTTCCAGCCCCTGTTGGGCGGCCTTTCGCCCGAGGAGGGCTGGAAGAGCCTCAGGCTGCTGGAGCAGACGATGCCTGCGCTGCGCGAGGCGATTGCGGCATGAAGGCGGCCTGCGTCGAGAACGGGGCGATCCATGTCCGCGAGCTGCCCGATCCAGAGCCGGGGAAGGGGCAGGCGCTGGTCCGCACGCATTCCTGCGGTCTCTGCGCGTCGGACGCGCATTTCCTGACCGGCGGGCAGCACGTCATCGACCTCTCGCGCCGGATGGGAGGGCCTTACGCGGCGCTCGACTATGCGCGGGCCTTCGTGCCGGGGCATGAGTTCGTGGGAGAGGTCATCGACTATGGCAGTGGCAGCCGCCGTCCGGTCGCGCCGGGGCGGCGGGTGACGTCGGTGCCGATCATGCGACAGGGCGGCGCGCATGCCGTCGTCGGTTTCAGCCATGCCTGCCCCGGCGGCTGCGGCGAACTGATGCTGCTCGATGAGGATTTCCTGATCGAAGTGCCCGAGGGCCTACCCGACGACCACGCGGCGATGATCGAGCCGCTGGCGGTCGGCCTCGAACACGCAAGGCGCGGGCGGCCGGGCAAGGACGACGTGGCGCTGGTGCTCGGCTGCGGGGCCATCGGTCTTGGCGTGATTGCGGGGCTGGCGCTCGCCGGGATCGCACCGATCGTCGCGGCTGACTTCCATGCCGACCGGCGGGAGCTGGCCTTGAAGATGGGCGCGCATATCGCCGTCGATCCGCGCGAGACCGATCCCTATGGGCCGCTCCCCGATCTCGGGGGGCGGCGCGTCAATCTGGTCTACGAGAACGTCGGCGTGCCGGGGATGCTACAGCGGATCATCGAGAGCATGCCGTTCGACGGGCGCCTCGTCATGGGCGGCTACTGCATGGAGCCGGAGCCGCTCTACGTCTTCGCCGCGCAGAACAAGCGCCTCAACATCCAGTTCGCGGGCGGCGAGGAGCCGCAGGACATGGAGCTTGCCCTGCGCAGAATCGCCGATGGCCGGATCGACGTGACGCCATGGCTCGGCGGCCGGATCGGGCTGGGCGGCGTGGCTGCGGCCATCGCCAACCTGTCCGGACCGGGCACACCTGTGCGCACGGTCGTCGATCCGCGAATGATGTAGGAGGAGGCCTCCTTACTCCTTCTTCGAGGCGAACCAGATCACGTGCTTCGGCCCCTTGCCGTTGCTGCGCGACGAGACCTTCACTTCGTTGACGAAGAACCCGGCCTTCTCCAGCCGACGCGTGAACGCCGGGTCCGGGCCTGCCGACCAGATCGCCAGCACGCCGTCAGGGGTGAGCGCGCGCTTGGCGGCGCGCAGGCCGGCCAGCGAGTAGAGGACGTTGTTATCCTCGCGCACCAGCCCATCCGGCCCGTTGTCGACGTCGAGCAGGATCGCGTCATAGTCGCCCATGCCCGCGCCGATCACGGTCGAGACGTCGCCCATCAGCAGCGTGACGCGCGGATCGTCGAGGCAGCCCTGTTCGAGATGCGCCATTGGCCCGCGCGCCCATTCGATGATCTCGGGCATGAGTTCGACGACGGTCGCCTGCGCGTTGTCCGGCAGCACCTTCAGCGCCGCGCGCAGGGTGAAGCCCATGCCGTAGCCGCCGATCAGCATGTGCGGGCGGCGCGATCCCTTGATGCGATCGTAGGACATCGTCGCCAGCGCTTCCTCGGAGCCCCACTTGCGCGTGCTCATCAACTCGTTGTGGCCGAGCACGATCATGAAGTCCTTGTCGTGCCTGAAAAGCTCAAGCTTTTCGCCGCCGGGCACCCAAGCGGTGTCTATGAGTTCGCGCTGGATCATGACGGTCGTCCGTATTGCAGATGGATGATGGGATAGGGGCGCCCCGCGCTGTCGCGTTCGGAACGTCCGGTGCGCACGAAGCCGCGCGCCTCGTAGAAGGGCAGGGCGTTGTCGGCCTGCTCGTTGGCATCGACGCGAGGGGCCGGATCGAGGGTCAGTGCATGACGGACGAGTGCGGAGCCGAAGCCGCTGCCGTGGACCGCCGGATCGACGAACAGGGCCTCGATCACGCCGTCCATGAAGATCATGAAGGCTTGGGGCTCTCCGGCGGCATCCTCGGCGATCCAGAGCGGCGCCTGCGGCAGCATCGTTTCCACGTCGCCGGCGATCCCGGCCCTGTCCCCGGTCGAGAGGAAGCCGTGGGTGGCGTCCACCGCCGCGCGCCAGATGGCGAAGGCGCGCGGGGCGTCGGTGGGGCCACCCGGACGGATCACTTGAGGTCCGGGGCGGTCGCCTCGTCCTTCAGGAGCGCTATGGCTTCGTCGAGGGTCATGACCTTCTGGTGCTCGGCGCCCAGCGTGCGCAGGGCGACGGTGCCCTCCTCCGCCTCGCGCTTGCCGACGACGAGGAGGTGGGGAACCTTCTTGAGCGAGTGTTCGCGCACCTTGTAGTTGATCTTCTCGTTGCGCAGGTCGGTTTCGACGCGCACGCCCGCCGCCCTGAGCTTCTGCGCCACGTCCTGCGCATAGCCGTCGGCGTCCGACACGATCGTCGCGACCACGGCCTGCACCGGGGCGAGCCACACGGGCAGCCTGCCCGCGAAGTGCTCGATCAGGATGCCGATGAAGCGCTCGTAGGAGCCGAAGATGGCGCGGTGCAGCATGACCGGGCGGTGCTTCTCACCGTCCTCGCCGATGTAATGCGCGTCGAGGCGCTCGGGCAGCATGCGGTCCGACTGGATCGTGCCGACCTGCCAGGTGCGGCCGATCGCATCGGTGAGGTGCCATTCGAGCTTGGGCGCATAGAACGCGCCTTCGCCCGGCAGTTCCTCCCAGCCGTATTCCGGCGTGGCGAGGCCCGCACGAACCACGGCATCACGCAGTTCGGCTTCGGCCTTGTCCCACTGCTCGTCGGTGCCGATGCGGTTGTCCGGGCGCAGCGCCAGCTTGATCGCGTAGGTGAAGCCGAAGTCCCGGTAGACCTTGTCCGCCATCTCGCAGAAGGCCTGCACTTCGCCGACGATCTGATCTTCGCGGCAGAAGATGTGGCCGTCGTCCTGCGTGAACTGGCGCACGCGCATCAGGCCATGCAGCGCGCCGTGCGGTTCGTTGCGATGGCAGCAGCCGTTCTCGACGATGCGCAGCGGCAGGTCGCGGTAGGACTTGATGCCCTGCTTGAAGATCAGGACGTGCGCCGGGCAGTTCATCGGCTTGAGCGCCATCCACTCGGCATCGTCCGAGATGATCGGGCCGTCGTCCTCGGTGTTGGGCACTTCGTCGGGGATGACGAACATGTTCTCGCGGTACTTGCCCCAGTGGCCGGACTGCTCCCACTGGCGCGCGTCCATGACCTGCGGGGTCTTGACCTCCTTGCAGTCGGCCTTGCTGATGGCGCGGCGCATGTAGTCCTCAAGCGCGCGGTAGATCACGTAGCCCTTGGGGTGCCAGAACACCGAACCGTGCGCTTCGTGCTGGAGGTGGAACAGGTCCATCTCGTTGCCGAGCTTGCGGTGGTCGCGCTTGGCGGCTTCCTCAAGGCGCATCAGGTGCTCGGCAAGCTGCTTCTTGTTCAGCCAGCCGGTGCCGTAGATGCGCGAAAGCATCGCGTTGTTCTGGTCGCCGCGCCAGTAGGCGCCCGAAACGCGCGTCAGCTTGAAGGCGGCGGGGTCCAGCTTGCCGGTCGAGGGCAGGTGCGGACCGCGGCACATGTCGAGCCAGTCGTCGCCCGACCAGTAGACCGTCAGCGGCTCGTCGCCGGGGAGTTCGGCGGCCCATTCCGCCTTGAAGCTCTCACCCTGCTGCTTCCAGCGGCTGATGAGCTGTTCGCGGTCCCACACCTCGCGGCGCAGCGGCTTGTTGGCGGCGATGATCCTGCGCATCTCCGCCTCGATCGCGGGCAGATCCTCGTCCGTGAACGGGCGATCCTTGGGTGCGAAATCGTAGTAGAAGCCATCGTCCGTCGAAGGGCCGAAGGTGATCTGCGTTCCGGGGAACAGCGCCTGCACCGCTTCGGCGAGGACGTGCGCGTAGTCATGCCGGGCAAGGTCCAGCGCCTCTGCCTCGTCGCGGCTGGTCACGAGCGCAAGGCTGGCGTCGCCGGTGAAGGGACGGCTGAGGTCGACCAGCTCACCGTCGATCTTTGCGGCGAGGGCCGCCTTGGCGAGGCCGGGGCCGATGGCGGCGGCGACGTCGGCCGGGGTCGAGCCCTCGGGCATCTCGCGGACCGAACCGTCGGGCAGGCTGATCTTGAACATCTCGGACATGGACGAACTCATCTCTCGTTTGCCCCATGCCATACCAGAGCATGTGGGCGGAAAATCCTTGGGCGCGCCATGGCACAGGCGCGCCTCCGGGTGAAGGTGCGGCGTCGGCTAAATTGGCTCTGTTTCGGGAGAGAGACGCCGGCCTCGCCCGAAATCCGGGCGACGGCGGCGACGCGAACTCAGCCCGCGACCGACCGTGCCCGGACGAGCCGGGTAGTGCGGGTAGTCGTGGTGCGCGCGTGCGTCATCGTCGGTGCATGTAGCGATTCGGCGGAGGAAAGCCAAGGTTCGCGGCTGCGGGCGTTTCGTGAGACAAGCATCATTTTCATAATGTCAATGAAGCTTGACTTCGATGCACAACAATGACAAATAAACTTTACATCTAAGCAAGGGAACTTGTCATGGAACGTGAAGCAGTCGATCGTCGACCCGTGTGGCTGTGGGGTGCGGCCTTCTTCGTCGGGATGTTCGGCGCCGGGCTGATGGCGCGGGCGCTGCAATTCGGCACCGTGGCGTCGATGGCGGTCATGGTGCCGCCGATGCTGCTGCTGATACCCTTCCGCCGCGCGACCGAGCGGGCGCAGGGGGCATGCGGATCGCTGTCTCCGGCAACCCGCCGCTACAACCGGCGGGCGATGGCCTGGTCGTTCGCGTACATGGTGCTGCTCTTCGTCGCGATAGCCGGGGCCAAGGCGGGTGCTAATGGGGCACTGTTGTGGCTGCTGGCGGTCCTGCCGGCGCTGCCGATCCTCTACCTGCTCTGGGCGATGGCGCGCTATCTGGTGGAGGAAACCGACGAATACCTCCGCATGCGCGTCGTCACCGCGGCGCTCTGGGCGACGGGCCTGCTGCTGGGCCTGGCCACGCTCTGGGGCTTTCTGGAGACCTTCCGCCTCGTCCCGCATGTCGCAGGATGGGCCGCGATTCCCGTCTGGGCCATCGGGCTCGGGCTCGGCAGCGCCTTTGTCCGCTGGAGGGAGCGTTGAAGAACCGCCTCAAGGTGCTCCGCGCCGAACGTGGCTGGAGCCAGCAGGAACTTGCCGAAAGGCTGGAAGTCTCCCGCCAGAGCGTCAATGCGATCGAGACGGGGCGTTACGATCCCTCTTTGCCGCTGGCCTTCCGCATCGCCGATGTCTTTGGTATGGCGATCGAGGATATCTTCCAGAGGGGTGAGTGATGGCTACCGGCCCGCAGCGGCGCAGAAGGGGAGCATGGCTGGGCGCCGCCGTGGCCATCGCGGTCGCCATGGCCGTGTCGCTCGGTCTGTTCAGGACTTCGGGAGACCGTGATGCCCCTCGGGAAGAGAGCACTCTCGGCGCGATCCGTGCCGATGGGAAGCTGGTGCTGAAGGTCTTCTCTCCGCACCTCTACTGAACTTCAGTGCAGGGTGTGTGCGGTTGTGCCGCGCTCGCCCAGTCGGCCTAGCGTGGTCATCGCCAGCCATCCCACCGTCATGCATACCCATGGCATCACCGGATAGTGGAACCGCGATTGCCCTGAAAAAACGAGGCAGATCAGCGTCGGATAGAGCGCGATCCCGTAAGGCAGCAGCCACCAGCCGATCCATCGCTGCCCGTCGCGACGGCGCCTTGCGATCATGACGAAGAAGGCGACGGCGAACCCTGCCATCAGCAGGACGTAGTACCCCTGATTGAGCACGCGCACCGCGCGATAGGCCAGTTCGAACCGCTCGTAGCCGGGCGCGCCGCCCTGATAGGCCCATTCCGCCTCGCCATCCGGCAGCCAGAGGCGCAGGAACTTCTTCGGGAGCAGCTTCGCGAAGCGGTCCGGGTGCGCGGCGATCCACTCCATGCCGAGCCTCCGCGCCTCGGCATCGCGGGTCACTTCGTCGAGGCCGGGGCGGGCCATGAGTTCCTTCACCACCGGCGCATCGGGCGTGTAGTCGCCGGTCGCGGTGTCGTGATTGCCGGTCAGGAGCGTGTAGCCGCCATTGGTCGAGACGGCGACCCAGTGGCCCAGTTGCGCTTGATTCCGCACGGTCCAGGGCAGCACGGTCAGTCCGGCGAGGGCCAGCACGATCATGCCTTCGACGACGAGGCCGGGCATGCGCTTCCACACCTGGCCCATGCGCAGCCACTCGATCGCGAAGAGCAGGGGCACGACCACGAGGGTCTGCGCCTTCACCATTGTGGCGATGCCGAACAGTAGTCCAGCGCTGACCAATTGCCAACGATTCGAGCGGGTTACGACCGCCCAGCATCCCGCCATCAGCAGCGCCGTATAGAACACTTCGGTCAGCGCGAGGGGCACGTAGCCGATGGCGTTGGGGTACACCGCGAGCAGCAGCAATCCCGCCCGCGCCGCGCCTTCCGAGCCGAACAGGCGGCGTCCGAGGGCCAGCGTCAGGGCTCCGATCAGCAGCGAACTGACCAGATTGAAGATACCAAGCGACACCAAGGATGCACTGAAGCGCCCGAAGACGAGCCCAAGGGCGATCGGCCAGCCCGCAGGCCAGAACGCAGTCGGCGCACCATGGTTGTCGAGATACCCCTGCCCCGCCGCCAGGCTGACCGCGCGGGTGTAGTACCATTCCGCGTCCGAAGTGGGCGCCACATCGATCATCAGCACCGCCGCGCGCAGGGCGAAGTACAGCGCCCAGATGCCGAGCAGCACCGAGCGATCGGTGGCGAACCATTCGAGCCGCAGCGCGAGCCGGGAGGGGCGGGTGGGGAAGTGGATGACCTTGGCGCTCATGTCGGCCCGATCGTTTAGGGACGGGGACTTAAGATCGCATTACGCCCCTGCAAGCAAGTCTTTGGCTTGCCGTTCATCCCTCGGGTTCCCACTAAGGGCAGCATGACCTCGACCAGCTATCTCGAATTGTCCGACGGGCGCTCCATCGCCTACCGCTTCACGCCCGGCGGAGCGTCCTATGCCGGCCCGGTGATCGTCTTCCTGCCCGGCTACATGTCCGACATGGCAGGCTCCAAGGCCGCCGCCCTGTTCGAGATGGCGCACGCCAGCGGCATCCCCTGCCTGCTGTTCGACTATTCCGGCTGCGGCGAGAGCCCGGGCGACTTCGCCGACGGCACCCTGTCGCGCTGGACGCAGGAAGTGCTCGCCCTCGTCGCCGCGCTGGAGACGGACGCGAAAATCGTGCTCGTCGGCTCGTCGATGGGCGGCTGGCTGATGCTCAAGGCGGGCCTCGCGCTGGGCGAGCGGCTGGCGGGTCTCGTCGGCATCGCCGCCGCGCCGGACTTCACCGACTGGGGCATCCCCCAGATGGACAAGGCACTGCTGGCCGATGGCGAGATCCTCTTCGAAGACAATCCCTACGGCCCCGAACCGACCCCGACGCACCCCGGCTTCTGGGCCGACGGTCAGGCCAGTCTGATGCTGGAGGGCGAGATCGCCATCGACGTGCCGGTGCGCCTGCTCCACGGCCAGCGCGACCCCGACGTGCCCTGGGAAATCTCCATGCGCCTCGCCGAACGACTGCGTTCAGCCGACGTGCAGGTCACGCTCATCAAGGACGGCGATCATCGCCTCTCGCGCGAATCCGACATCCGCCTGCTGCTGCGCACCGTCGCCGAGCTTGTGTTGCCGCGCGTGGAGGATGGCCCGGAGTCCTGATCCCCATGTCCTCGCTGCTTCTCCTGCTTCCGCTGCTGGCCCAGGTCGGCCCCGCCTCGACCCTGCCGAGCGCCCAGCGGCCCTATGCCTCCGAGCTTCCGCTCGAAATCATCGAGAAGAAGGACAAGCAGGACCGCGACCGCCGCGCCCGCGAGGCGCAGAACGTGGCGATGCCCTCGATCGGCGGTGGCAGCGGCAGCGGCGCGGGCTGCATGAGCGCGGTCGAGGCCAACCCGGAAAAGTCGGTCGAAGTCATCCGCAGCGCGCTCGCCGATGCGGTGGGGCGTGAGCGGGTGCGCGCTGGGCTCTGCCTCGGCGTCGCGCTGAGCGACCTCAACCGCTGGGACGAGGCGCGCGCCGCCTTCTCCGACGCCCGCGACACGGCGGAGAGCGAGGACCACGCCAGCCGCGCCCGGCTCGGCGCGATGGCGGGCAATGCCGCGCTGGCAGCCGGCCAGCCGGGGCAGGCGCTCTCGCTGCTGGCGCCTGCCGCGACGGATGCCAAGATCGTCGGCGATGCCGAGCTTACCGCGACGATCGCGCTCGACCGCGCCCGCGCGCTCGTCGCGGTGAAGCAGCCGGAAGAGGCCGCCAACGCCCTTGCCGAAGCCCGCGCCGCGCAGCCCGACAATGCGCAGGCCTGGCTGCTGTCCGCCACGCTCTCGCGTCGTCAGGACAAGCTCGCCGTGGCGCAGACCCAGATCGAGAAGGCCGCCAGCCTCGCCCCGCAGGATCCCGAGATCGGGCTTGAGGCGGGCGTGATCGCGATGCTGTCCGACAACGAGGCCGCCGCGCGGCGCAGCTGGGATTCGGTGGTCAAGACCGCCCCTTCCAGCGACGCAGCGGTGACCGCGAAACAATACCTCTCCCAGCTCGGGGCTCCAGACCCGGCTCCGGCAAAATAAGGCTTCCCCCATGGTTCCGCTTTCCGTCCTCGATCTCGTCACCGTCCGCGAAGGCGGCACCGTTGCCCAGGCCCTCGATATCTCGGTCCGCACCGCGCAGGCGGCGGAACGGGCGGGCTACAAGCGGTACTGGGTGGCCGAGCATCACGGGATGGACGGCATCGCGGGCGGCGCGACTTCGGTGGTGCTCGCCCATCTCGGCAACCATACGTCCACCATCCGCATCGGCGCGGGCGGGATCATGCTGCCCAACCACACGCCTTACGTGATCTCCGAGCAGTTCGGCACGCTGGCCGCGATGTTCCCCGGCCGTGTCGACCTCGGCCTCGGACGCGCGCCGGGTGCGGACGGGCGGCTCGCCCACGCGTTGCGCAAGGACATCCATGCGGCGTCCGAGCGCTTCCCCAACGACGTGGTGGAACTGCGCGCGCGATTCGCCGGGCAGGCGGCAGGCGGCGTGCCGTCTCCGCAGGCGGTCGATGCGGACGTGGAGATGTGGATCCTCGGCTCCAGCCTGTTCGGAGCGCAACTCGCCGCCATGCTGGGCCTGCCCTACGCCTTCGCCTCGCACTTCGCCCCCGCCGCGCTGGACGAGGCCGCGCACGTCTATCGCGAGCGGTTCCAGCCGTCCGAATCGCTCGACAAGCCGCACTTCATGGCCGCGATCAACGTCGTCGCCGCCGATACGGACGAGGAGGCGGTCTATCTTTCCTCCTCCACCGACCAGAGCTTCGTGGCCCTGCGCACCGGCAATCCCGGCCGCCTCCAGCCCCCTGTGCGCGACTACCGTGCGGGCTTGCCGGGTGCGGCGAAGGCGATGCTGGAGCAGGTCCGCTCGGTCAGCGCCGTCGGCAGCCCGCAGACCGTGCGGCAGGGTCTTGAGGACTTCGTGGCGCGCACGCAGGCCGACGAACTGATGGTCAGCATCGCGACTTACGACCCCGAAGCGCAGATCCGCTCGCTGGAACTGACAATGGACGTGCTTAAGCAGCCTGCCTGATGACACACCCATGAATCGTCATTGCGAGCGTAGCGAAGCAATCCATGTCCGCCCCCTATGCTGGGTGGCGACGCTGGATTGCTTCGCTGCGCTCGCAATGACGAAGGGGGTGAGTGATCGGGACGACTCCTTCCGGCACTACGATGCCTACCTATCAAGGTAACTAGATTTCGCCTGAGGCATTGACCGCGCGCTTAAATTGCGGAACCCAAGCGCCATGAGCAAATCAGACGTCGTCATCGTGGGAGCGGGACATGGTGGAGCGCAGTGTGCGCTTGCCCTGCGCCAGAACGGGTTCGAGGGGACCATCACCGTCATCGGCCGCGAGCCGGAGTATCCGTATGAGCGGCCGCCGCTCTCGAAGGAATACTTCGCGCGGGAGAAGACCTTCGACCGGCTCTACATCCGCCCGCCGACGTTCTGGGCGGAGAAGGACGTGGCGTTCCGGCTCGGCACCGAGGTGACGAAGGTGGACGCCTCGGCGAAGGAACTGACGCTCTCGGACGGCAGCACGTTCGGCTACGGCAGGCTGGTCTGGGCGACCGGCGGCGATCCGCGGCGGCTGTCGTGCTCGGGCGCGGATCTGGCGGGCGTCCACGCGGTGCGCACGCGCGAGGACTGCGACACGCTGATGGCCGAGGTCGACGCGGGGACGAAGAACATCGTCGTCATCGGCGGCGGCTACATCGGGCTGGAAGCGGCGGCGGTGCTCTCGAAGATGGGGCTCAACGTGACGCTGCTCGAAGCGCTGCCGCGCGTGCTGGCGCGCGTAGCGGGCGAGGAACTGTCCGCGTTCTACCAGAACGAACATCGCGCGCATGGCGTCGACCTGCGCACGGGCGTGGCGGTGGAGTGTCTGGAGGGCGACGGGCATCGCGTGACGGGCGTGAAGCTGGCGGATGGCGAGATCGTGCCCGCCGAAGCGGTGATCGTCGGCATCGGCATCGTGCCGGCGGTCGGCCCGCTGATCGTGGCGGGCGCCTCGGGCGCCAATGGCGTGGACGTGGACGAATACTGCCGCACCTCGCTGCCGGACGTCTATGCGATCGGCGACTGCGCGGCCTTCGCCTGCGACTATGCGGGCGGCACGGTGATGCGGGTGGAATCGGTGCAGAACGCCAACGACATGGCGACCTGCGTGGCCAGGGCGATCTGCGGCGACGAGAAGCCCTACAAGGCGTTCCCGTGGTTCTGGTCGAACCAGTACGATCTCAAGCTGCAGACGGCGGGGATCAACATGGGCTTCGATCGGACCGTGGTGCGCGGCGATGTCGAGGGGCGTTCGTTCTCGGTGGTGTACCTCAAGGACGGGCGCGTGGTGGCGCTGGACTGCGTCAACATGGTCAAGGACTACGTGCAGGGCCGCAAGCTGGTCGAAGCCGGCGCGATGCCGGATGTAGAGCGGCTCGCCGATGCGGGGACGCCGCTCAAGGAAATGGTGTGAAGATGGCGTCGTCCCGGATCAGGTCCGGGACGACGTGAGCCTATCCCTCGCCCACCGCGCGGCATCCGCCACGCCCTCATCTCCATCCGCCAGCAACGGCTCGACCTGCGCCAGCAGCGCCGCAATCCCGCTGTTCCCCGCCGCGTAGAGGCAGTTGCGCACGAACCGGTCCCGCCCGATCCGCTTGATCGGACTGCCCGAGAACAGCCTGCGGAACCCCGCATCGTCCAACGTCAGCAGGTCCGCCAGTTCAGGCGCGGTCAGTTCCGCGCGGGGCAGGAAGGTCTTCATCGTGTGCGCCGTCGCCGCGAACTTGTTCCACGGGCATACCGCAAGGCAGTCGTCGCAGCCGTAGATGCGGTTGCCGAGGCCCTCACGCATGTCCTCTGGCACCGGCCCCTTGTGCTCGATCGTCAGGTAGCTGACGCAGCGCCGCGCATCGAGGCGGTAGGGCGCGGGGAAGGCATCGGTCGGGCACGCGTCCTGGCAGGCGCTGCACGACCCGCAGCGATCCCGCGCCGGAGCCGACAGCGGCAGGTCCAGCGTCGTGTAGATCTCGCCGAGGAACAGCCACGAACCATGCTCGCGGCTGACGACATTGGTGTGCTTGCCCTGCCAGCCGAGCCCGGCTGCGGCGGCGAGCGGCTTTTCCATGACCGGCGCGGTGTCGGTGAAGACCTTCACGCCGACTTCTCCCAGCCCGCGCTTCGCCCCTTCGCCCACCATCCAGCGGGCGAGGTTCTTGAGCGCCTTCTTCACCGTGTCGTGATAGTCGGCGCCCTGCGCATACGTCGAAATCCGACCGATGCCGCCCTCGTCCGCCAGCCGCAGCGGATCGGCGGCCGGGGCGTAGCTCATGCCGAGCGCGATGACGCTGCGCGCCTCGGGCCACAGCCCCTGCGGGCTGCGCCGATGGTGCGCGCGCTCCTCCATCCAGCCCATCGTGCCGTGCATGCCCGCCGCAAGCCAGGCATCGAGCCGCGCCGCGCGGGGCCCATCAGGCGCAGCCGAGGCGATGCCGAAGGCGCAGAATCCCAGCGCGCGCGCCTCCGCCTCCACAGCCTCGGCAAAAACGCTTAGTGCGCTCTTAACCGGGACTGCGGTATGATCGTCGCAAGTGCTGGACCCTGGGGGCTTCATGGATGCGCAAGTAGGAGATCCTCGGTTGACCGGCAATGAGCGAAGCTTCGATCTGCCGCTGGCGATCGAGGCGCGGGGGCTGGTGAAGCGTTTCGACGGGACCACCGCGGTCGACGGCGTGGACCTCAGCGTACCGCAAGGCTCCGTCTACGGCATCCTCGGCCCCAACGGTGCGGGCAAGACGACGACGCTGCGCATGCTGCTGGGCATCATCGAGCCTGATTCGGGCTATCGCCGCATCCTCGGCGCGGAGCGGCCGCACGACGTCGCCCACGCCATCGGCTATCTGCCGGAAGAACGCGGGCTCTACCCGGCGATGAAGGCGACCGAGGCCATCGCCTTCCTTGGCGCGCTGCGCGGGCTGCCGCTGAAGGAGGGCCGCAAGCGCGCGCACGAACTGCTCGAACGGCACGGCCTCGGCTATGCGGCGGACCGGCAGATCCGGCAGCTTTCCAAGGGCATGGCGCAGCAGGTGCAGATCCTCGGCACGCTGGTCCACCGCCCCCGCCTCGTCATCTTCGACGAGCCGTTCTCCGGCCTCGACGCGCTCAACCAGGGCAAGCTGGAGGCGATGATGCGCGGGCTGGCGGAGGACGGCACAACCGTCATCTTTTCCACGCACGTCATCGCCCATGCCGAGCGCCTGTGCGACGAGGTCGCGATCATCGCGGGAGGCCGGGTGCCCTTCGCCGGGCCGGTGGACGTGGCGCGGGATCGCATCCCTGCGCAGGTCCGCCTCGAAACGCAGGCCGAGACCGGCCTCTGGCGCACCGCGATGCCGCCGGATGCCAGACGGGAAGGTCGCTTCTGGCGCTTCGCGCTGCCCGATTCCGGGATCGAACCCCTGCTGCGCGCGCTGATCGCGGGCGAGGCGGGCATCCTGTCGCTTTCCATCGAGCGGGCGGGACTGCACGATGCTTTCGTCTCCATCGCCGGCGCCGCCGCCGCCCGCGCACTCGACGAGGAAAAGCCCGAGGAGCCGCGCCGATGATCGCCGATTCGCAAGGCGTCGCCCATCGCGGCAGGCTCTCGATGCTCGCCGCCGCGTGGGTGGTGGCGCGGCGCGATTTCACCGCGATCCTGTTCTCGCGGACGTTCTTCTTCTTCCTGCTCGGCCCGCTGTTCCCGGTGATCGTGGGCATTCTGGCGGGCAGCGTGGGCCAGCAGGTCGACCAGAGCGGTGATGCGCCCGCCATCGCCGTCGCCATGCAGGAGGCCGATGCAAAGGCGATGGTCGCCGCGCGCAATGCCCTTGCCGGTCGGCTGGGGCAGGGCCTGCCGGAACTGCGCATCGTGAAGAGCGCCGAGGATCGCGGTGATGCCGCCGCCTTGCTGACCGGTACGCCTGCCGCCCCCGTGCTCGGCGGCCAGGCCGCGCAGATCGAGGCATGGCGCGGCGACGTCGAGATGATCGCAGCGCAGGCCCGCAGCGATTCGCTCCATGCGTGGCCGCGCGTGCGCCTTGAAGCCTCGGCGACGCACCATGCTTCGGCTGACCGCCGCAGCCGTCTCAGGACTGCACAGGCGGCGCAGACCCTGCTGTTCCTGCTTACCATGATGCTGGCGGGCATGGTCCTGTCGAACCTCGTCGAGGAGAAGGGCAACAAGATCATCGAGGTGCTCGCTGCCGCGATACCGATGGAGTCGGTATTCTTCGGCAAGCTCTTCGCAATGCTCGGCGTCTCGCTCGTGGGCATCGCCGTATGGGGCGGCGTCGGCGGTGTGCTCTACATCGTCGCGGGTTCAGCGTTTCCGGTGCTGCCCGATCCCGCAGTCGGCTGGCCGCTGCTCATGGCGCTCGGCGTCATCTACTTCGCCATGGCCTACCTGCTGCTCGGGTCGGTGTTCCTGTCGATCGGGTCGCTGGCGAACACCGTGCGCGAGGTGCAGACGCTCTCGATGCCGGTGACGATGATGCAGCTCATGCTGTTCTTCTTCGCCACCTTCGCGATGACGCAGCCGGGCAGCCGGATCGAGCTTCTGGCGATGCTGCTGCCCTTCAGTTCACCCTTCGCGATGCTGGCGCGCGCGGCGCAGGATCCCGCCCTGCTGCCGCACCTAGCGGCGCTGGCATGGCAGGCGCTGTGGCTGCTGCTCCTGGTCCGGGGCGGATCGATGCTGTTCCGCAAGAAGGCGATGAAGTCCGGCCCGCAGGGGACGGGGCGTCGCTGGTGGAGGCGCGCAGCCAGCTAGGCTGCGTCCCACTTTCGTCGTCATCCCGTGCAACAGGCAATGTCAGGAGATAGGTTCCCGCCTTCGCAGGAATGAGTGCTAAACCGTTCAGCGAGACCCGCTCAGCGAAGGCGTCCGGGCTGCATGTGAAAGGCTCGGACCGCCAGTTCCTCAAGGCTCATGAGCTGGCGGAAGACGAGGCCGTAGGCCGGGTGCTTGCGCCAGCATACCGTCGCTTCAAATTCGGGCATGTCCTCCGCCTCGATGCGCAGGTACTGGCCGATGGCGAGGTGGCGGTCGGTCTCGATCCCGGCGCCCTGGCGCGAGAGGTCGCGCAGGCGCACGACGCTGGTTTCGCCCATGATCGTGACGCGGGCCACCTGTTCGACCCCGATGCGGATCGGGCGCTTGGGGTAAGGTCCGGCCTCGGCGATGAAACGCTGGACGTCGATCGGCAGGTCGAAGCGGAAGCCCGCCTCGCCACCCTGTTCCCAGACTTTCTCCACGCCCAGCCGGTCGCCCGCCGCGCTTTCCAGCGCAAGCCGCCGTTCGGTTGCCAGCGGATGGAAAAGGCGCAGCTTCACGCCGGTTTCGGAGACGTCGCGGACGATGCACAGGTACTCACCCTCACGGCCGATCAGCTTTGCGGCGCGCAAGAGCAACGCGAAGCGCGGGCTTGCCCGCTGCTCCTCGTGCGTCAACGCCCGGCTGGTCGACAGGCTTTCCTGAAAGGTCATGCCAACGATACCCCTCGGTACGCGCACCCCGACGCCCGAACGGTGTGCGATGGGGGAGTACCTAGTATTTGATACTCTTTCGCAAGTTACGTATTTGTAAACGCAATCGTTTGAATAGAATCTTCTTTGCGAAGAAACTGCAAATATTCGCCCAAGTAGATGTTCAGGCTCAAGATCTGGTGCGGGCGGCGGGACTCGAACCCGCACTGGATACCCAAGCGGATTTTAAGTCCGCAGCGTCTACCATTCCGCCACGCCCGCGAACACGCAGATCGGCGCGCCGTCATCTAGCGGCGCGCGACCTTCGGTGCAATCTCGGAGCGAGCGTCAGTCCGCCACGTTGAGGCGGGCGCGCATTTCCTTGCCCGGCTTGAAGTAGGGAACGCGCTTCTCGGGCACTTCCACGCTTTCGCCGGTGCGCGGGTTGCGGCCCTTGCGGCCATCGCGGTGGCGGGTCGAGAACGCGCCGAAGCCGCGCAGTTCCACGCGGCCGCCGTCGGCAAGGCGCTGGCTGATCTCCTCGAAGAAGGTATCCACCGCGCGCTCGACGTCCTCGGCGCGCAGTTCCGGATTGTCCTTGCCGAGAACCTGCAGCAGTTCGGACCTTATCATCGCGACTATCCCCGCAAAAAAAAGCGTGCCCGGAAAACGCGGCAGAAAATTTCTTCAACCGCGTGACGAAACACAAAATTACGTCCGGCCTCCCCGTGGCCTGTCGTGAAAATGCCACCGGTGCCCGCTTCGCGCAATGGGCTCGCTAAAGATGGGGGAAAGTCGGGATGAAGGCGGGTCCGACGTGGTGATCCACCGGGGTGCGGCCATTTACAGCGGCAAATTGCCCGCTAACCTCCCGTTCCTTCACGCGCGGCCCCTCTGCGGCCGCAAGACAAGAAACATGAGACGACAGGGCGCGAAGGCACGAGCATCATGAAAGACATCGCACTTTGGAACGAAGGGGACTGGATCGCCGCGATCGGCGCCGTATTCCTCTTCGCCGTGCTCGCCGTGGGCGGCATCATCGCCACGCGCAAGAGCGAGGAATTCGTCGGCCATCCGCGCGGCCTCTTCGTGCTTTTCTATGCCGAGATGTGGGAGCGTTTCTCCTACTACGGCATGCGCGCGCTGCTGATCCTCTACCTCACCAAGTTCTGGCTGTTCTCGGACGGCCCGTCGAACCTGATCTACGGGGCCTATACCAGCCTCGTCTACATCACCCCGGTGCTGGGCGGCTATCTGGCCGACCGCTGGCTGGGGCAGCGCAAGGCCGTGCTGTTCGGCGGCATCGTCCTCGCCCTCGGCCACCTGTTCATGGCCTACGAGGGCCTGCAGGGCGTCACCGATCCGGCGGTCAAGCAGGCTGACCCCGCCATCAACGTGTTCTGGCTGGCGCTGGCGCTCATCATCGTCGGCTCGGGCTTCCTGAAGGCCAACATTTCGGTGATCGTCGGCCAGCTCTACAAGATGACCGACACCCGGCGCGACGCGGCCTACACGATCTTCTACATGGGCGTGAACACCGGCGCGGCGCTCGGCACGATCCTCGTCGGCTATCTGGGCGAGACGATCGGCTGGTCCTACGGCTTCGGCCTCGCGGGCATCGGCATGGTGCTGGGCCTTATCATCTTCGTGGTCGGCAGGCCCGCGCTCAAGGGCCGGGGTGAGCCGCCCAAGCCGCTGGCGAAGAACAACGAACTGATGCTCTACGGCATCGGTGCGGCGTCGGTCGCGGTGATCTGGTTCCTGATCCAGTACGTCAGCGTCATCCAGTCGCTGCTGGTGGTCTCGGGCATCGCGATGCTGCTCTATACGCTCTACGAGGCATTCAAGCTGCCCAAGGAAGCGCGTGAGCGCATCTTCGCGATCCTGTTCCTGATCGCGCTCAATCCGATCTTCTGGGGCCTGTTCGAGCAGGCGGGCGGATCGCTCAGCCTCTACACCGACAAGTTCGTGGATCGCGGCGGCGTGCCGACGAGCCTCTTCCAGTCGATCAACCCGATCTACATCGTGCTGTTCGGCCCGATCTTTGCGGGCCTGTGGGCCTATCTCGGCAAGAAGGGGCTGGAGCCTTCCGCACCGGCCAAGTTCGCGCTGGCGCTGGCGCAGGTCGGCCTCGGCTTCCTCGTCTTCGTGTGGGGCGCGGGCACCGGCGATCCGGCGGTGATGACTTCGGTCGTCTTCGTGTTCCTCATCTACATGCTGCACACCACGGGCGAGCTGTGCCTGTCGCCGGTCGGCCTTTCGGCCATGACCCGCCTGTCGCCGCTGCACCTCGGCAGCTTCATCATGGGCGCGTGGTTCTACATGACCGCGGTCGGCAACTTCGTCGCGGGCAAGATCGGCGAGGCGACGGGCGGCGAAAGCGGCACCATGGACAAGGCGCTGACCCTGTCGATCTACTCGAAGATCGGCTGGATCACGATCGGCGTCGCGGTGGTCGTGCTGCTCCTCTCGCCCATTGTGCGGCGCTGGATGCACCTCGACACGCTGGGTGATCGGGCGGGCGACGCCGACCTCGCCGGCAGCGCCGAGTTCGGGCTGGAGGCGCAGGAAGCGGGCTTCCACCCGGCCATGAAGAAAGACTGACGAAGACCTCTCCGGCCCGGGCGCTCCCCGGGCCGGATTTCCATCTGCAACAGGGGAATATGCTGATGACGGTATCGCCTTGGAAACGGCGACTGGCCCGCAGCCTGACGTGTGCGCTGGCGCTCGGCGTCGCGCTGTCGACGCAGGCGGCCGACGCGAAGAAGAAGGGCAAGGACGAGAAGGCGGGCGAAGCGCCTTACGCCTCCACCTACAAGCCCTATCCCGGCCGCCCCACGGCGCTGGTCGGCGCGACGGTCTATGACGGTCGCGGCGGGCGGATCGACAACGGCACGGTGCTGTTCGAGAACGGCAAGGTCGTCGCCGTGGGCGGTGCGGACCTGACGGTGCCCGCAGGCTATGATCGTGTGGACGGCAAGGGCAAGTTCGTCACCCCCGGGGTGATCGATATCCACTCGCACCTCGGCGTCTATCCCAGCCCTTCGGTCGATGCGCTGTCGGACGGCAACGAGATGACCTCCCCCACCACGCCGGACGTCTGGGCCGAGCATTCTGTCTGGCCGCAGGATCCCGGCTTCAGCCGCGCGCTCGTCAACGGCGGCGTCACCACGCTGCAGATCCTGCCGGGCTCCGGCAACCTCATGGGCGGGCGCGCGGTGACACTCAAGAACGTGCCCAGCCGCACGGTGCAGGGCATGAAGTATCCCGGCGCGCCCTACTCGCTCAAGATGGCCTGCGGTGAGAATCCCAAGCGGGTCTACGGCGGCAAGGGGCAGAAGCCGATGACCCGCATGGGCAACTTCTCGGTCAACCGCCAGGCTTGGATCGACGCCAAGCAGTACATGGACGGCGACCATGCCGAGCGCGATCTCGGCAAGGATACGCTGGAAGGCGTGCTGAAGGGCGAGATCCTCGTCCAGAACCACTGCTACCGCGCGGACGAGATGGCGCAGGTTCTCGATATGGCGAAGGAGATGGGCTACAAGGTCACGGCCTTCCACCATGCCGTCGAAGCCTACAAGATCGGCGACATCCTCAAGGCCAACGATGTCTGCGCTGCGATCTGGGCGGACTGGTACGGCTTCAAGATGGAAGCCTACGACGGCATCCCTGAAAACGCCGCGCTGCTCGCCAAGCAGGGCGCCTGCGTGGTGATCCACTCCGATGATGAGAACGGCATTCAGCGGCTCAACCAGGCGGCCGCCCGCGCGCAGGCCGCAGGGCGCCGCATCGGCGTGGACGTGCCGGACGCGCAGGTCGTCGGCTGGTTCACCTACAATGCCGCCAAGGCCATGGGCATCGGCGAGAAGACCGGCAGCCTCGAAACCGGCAAGATGGCCGACGTGGTGCTGTGGAACGGCAACCCGCTGTCGATCTATTCGCGGCCCGAGAAGGTCTGGTCCGACGGTGCGCTACTCTATGATGCCGACGATCCGAAGCGAAAGCCGGTCAGCGATTTCGAACTCGGCCAGCCCGGTGAAGGAGACGTGAAGTGAAGCGCCGCCTGATCCTTGCCGCCCTGCTTGCGGCCCCAGCCCTGACGGCCTCCCTGTCCGCGCTCGCGCAGGACTTCGCCATCACCAATGCCACCGTCGCCACGGGTGACGGCAGCGCGCCGATCGAGCACGGCACCGTCGTCGTGCGCGCCGGCAAGATCGTTGCCGCAGGTGCAGGCGTCGCCGTGCCCGCCGGCATCCAGACCGTCGACGGCACCGGCAAGTGGGTGACGCCCGGCCTGTTCTCCGCGATCACCGACCTCGGCCTCTGGGACGTCGAAGGCGTGGACGACAGCAACGACACTTCCGCCGACAAGTCGCCCTTCAACGCCGCGCTGGATGTTGTGCCTGCGCTCAACCCCTCCAGCGAGCACATCGCCGTCAGCCGCGAGGGCGGCGTCACCCGCGCCAGCGTGACCCCGTTCAACGGCGGCTCGATCTTCGCGGGACAGGGCGCGGTGATCGATCTTGGCGAAGATGCCGCAATCGTCGTCAAGCCGCGGGCGTTCCAGTACGTCGAACTCGGAGAGGCCGGTGCGAAGCTGGCGGGCGGCAGCCGCGTCGCCGCACACACCGCGTTGCGCAATGCGCTGCGTGAGGCGCGCGAGGTTGCGACCCTGACCGCCGGGGCGCAGCGACAGGGCGATGTCCTGCTCACCCGCGCCGATGCGGTGGCGCTTGCCAAGGTCGTGGACGGGACACAGACCCTTTACGTCGGCGTGGAGCGCGCGGCGGACATCCGCAACGTGCTGGCGCTCAAGCCCGAGTTCCCCAAGCTCGACCTCGTGCTCGTCGGCGCCACGGAAGGCTGGCTCGTCGCCTCGGAGATCGCGGCGGCCAAGGTGCCGGTCGTGACCATGCCGATGCGTGACCTTCCGGCCGCGTTCGAGACGCTGGCCGCCACCATGTCCAACGTCGGGCGCCTGAAGAAGGCGGGTGTCAAGGTCGCCATCGGCCTGTTCGAAGGCGGCAACCAGCCCCGAAATGCGCCGCAACAGGCAGGCAACCTCGTGGCGCTGACCAAGATCCCGGGCGCAACCGGTCTGACCTGGGGCGAGGCGCTGGCCGCGATCACCTCCGTCCCGGCGGAGATCAGCGGCTTCGGCGGCAAGGCCGGGGTGCTGGCTCCCGGTGCCGTAGGCGACGTTGTGCTGTGGGACGGCGATCCGCTGGAGGTATCCTCCGCTCCGGTGGATGTGTGGATCGACGGCGTGAAGCAGTCCGTCGACAGCCACCAGAGCCGCCTGCGCGCACGGTACAAGGATCTCGACGAGACCTATCTGCCGAAGGCCTACGACTGGTAGTGGAAATGGCGGGCAGCGACGACCGGCTCCTGCCCGCCCCAATCGCCCGGCGGATTTGATCCGCGTTCGTCATTCCCGCCTGCGCGGGGATGACGATGAAGGGAGAGGCGACCAAGCTTTCAAGCTGATCGCCATTTCGTTCAGGCCGCGCTTGTCAAAGCCGCGCTTAAGCCCGCGCCTCGTTCACGCCCGCGCTGTTGTGGCGCAGTGCCTTGAGCACGGTGTCGACGATCTGCGGGGCGTTGAGACCGGCCTCGTCGTACTGCGTATCGGGCTTGTCGTGGTCCTGGAACACGTCGGGCAGGCGCATGGTGCGGATCTTGAGGCCCGCGTCGGTCAGGCCCTCGTCGCTCGCCATCGTCAGCACATGCGCGCCGAGGCCGCCGACCGAGCCTTCCTCCACCGTCACGATGACTTCGTGGCTCAGCATCAGGCGGCGGATGAGGTCGGTGTCGAGCGGCTTGGCGAAGCGCAGGTCGGCGACCGTGGTCGACAGGCCCTTGGCTTCGAGCTGATCCGCCGCCTTGAGCGCTTCGCCGAGGCGGGTGCCGAGCGAGAGCAGTGCGACCTTGGAACCCTCGCGGACGATACGGCCCTTGCCGATCTCCAATGCCTCGGGGACTGCGGGCAGTTCCACGCCCACGCCGTTGCCGCGCGGGTAGCGGAAGGCGATCGGGCCCGCATCATAGAGCGCGGCGGTGTGGACCATGTGGACCAGTTCCGCCTCGTCCGCTGCCGCCATGACCACCATGTTTGGAAGGGTAGCGAGATAGGTCACGTCGAACGAACCGGCATGCGTCGCGCCGTCCGCGCCGACCAGGCCCGCGCGGTCTATTGCGAAGCGTACCGGGAGGTTCTGGATCGCTACGTCGTGGACTACTTGATCAAACGCACGCTGGAGGAAGGTGGAATAGATCGCGCAGAACGGGCGCATGCCCTGCGCTGCCAGACCGGCCGCGAAGGTGACGGCGTGCTGTTCGGCGATGCCGACGTCGAAGCTGCGGTCCGGGAACAGCTGCGCGAACTTGTCGAGCCCGGTGCCCGAGGGCATGGCGGCGGTGATGGCGCAGATCGTCGGGTCCGCCTGCGCCTCGGCGACGAGGGCCTTGGCGAAGACGCCGGTGTAGCTGGGCGGACCGGCGGGAGCCTTGGCTTGTTCGCCGGTGATGACGTCGAACTTCTGGACGCCGTGGTACTTGTCCGCCGCGTTCTCGGCCGGGGCGTAGCCCTTGCCCTTCTGCGTCACGACATGGACGAGGATCGGGCCTTCGCCCGCGTCGCGCACGTTTTCCAGCACCGGGACCAGCGCGTCGAGGTCATGCCCGTCGATCGGGCCGACGTAGTAGAAGCCCAGTTCCTCGAACAGGGTGCCGCCCATGGCCATGCCGCGCGCGAACTCGTCGGTCTTCTTGGCGGCGACGTGGAGCGGGCGGGGCAGGCGGCGGGCGAACTTGCGCGCCAGCTCGCGCAGGCCGAGGAACTGGCCCGAGGACACCAACCGGGCGAGATAGGCCGACAGGCCACCCACCGGCGGCGCGATCGACATGTCGTTGTCGTTGAGGATGACGATGAGGCGGTTCCCGGCCTCGCGCGCGTTGTTCATCGCCTCGTAGGCCATGCCCGCGCTCATCGCGCCGTCGCCGATCACGGCGATGCCACGGCCCGGCTCCTGCTTGATCTTGCTGCCGATGGCGAAGCCCAGCGCCGCCGAGATCGAGGTGGAGCTATGCGCGGTGCCGAACGGATCGTACTCGCTCTCCGTCCGCTTGGTGAAGCCGGACAGGCCGCCGCCCTGGCGCAGCGTGCGGATGCGGTCGCGGCGACCGGTCAGGATCTTGTGCGGATAGGCCTGATGGCCGACGTCCCAGATCAGGCGGTCCACCGGGGTGTCGAAGACGTAGTGAATGGCGACGGTCAGTTCGACCACGCCGAGGCCGGAGCCGAGGTGGCCGCCGGTCTGGCCCACCGCCGATATCATCTCGGCGCGCAGTTCGTCTGCAAGCTGGCGGAGCTGGGCAGGCTTGAGCTTGCGCAGGTCGTCGGGAGTCGAAACCGTGTCGAGCAGGGGCGTGGCCGGATTGGCGTTCATTTCTCGGGCCCTTACACCCTTGTTGCGGACGTGTCGATTGACGGCTTTCGTAATATCGCGCTGAAATGCAGAACGCTTGCACAAGGAAAGGACTTGCCGTGTCTATCGTTCCTGCTGCCCGACCCATAGCATTCGTGCTGACGACTGATCGCGCCCGAGCAGAGGCCTTCTACACCGATGTGCTTGGACTTGCGGAGGCGGGGCGCGACGACTTCGCCACGACCTACGCGCTGGGCGGGGAGGCCACTCTCAGGCTGACGCCGGTGCCGGGCCATGTGCCGAGCGGCCATACCGTGCTGGGATGGTCCGTGCCGGACATGGCCGCGACGATGGCAGCCCTGCGGGCCAAGGGCGTCGTCTTCCAGATCTACGAAGGGTTCGGGCAGGATGCCGACGGAGTGTGGCATGCACCCGGAGGCGGCGCCAAAGTCGCGTGGTTCAACGATCCCGACGGCAACAACCTGAGCCTGACCGAATCGGCCTAGTTGCAGTCCGCGCAGATGCCGCGCAGTTCCACCACCGGGCGAACGTCGGCGAAGCCCGCGCCCTTGGCGGCGGCGATGAGGGCGCCGGTCAGCTTGTCGTCGTCGATGTGGACCGCCTGCCCGCAACTGTCGCAGATCAGGAAGATGCAGTCGTGCTGGCAGCCGGGGTGGCTGTTGGCGACGTAGGCGTTGGCGCTCTCCACCCGGCGCGCAAGGTTGGTGCGCACGAACAGGTCGAGGATGCGATAGACGCTGTTGGGGGCGACGCGCTTGCCGCGCAGCGTCGAGACGCTTTCGGCAAGGTCGTAGGCCGAGGCGGGGCGTTCCCGCTCGGCAAGGGCGGAGAAGACATCGGCGCGCATCTCGGTCCACTGCTCGCCCGCATCGACGAGAGCGTGACGGGCGGCCTTGACGAGATTGTCGCCGGAATGTTCGTGGTGGTTATGGTTGCCGGACATAAGCCCCATATGGGGCCTGTCGCACCGCTAGGCAATCGGTGCTCGGATTACTCCGCCTGAGATCACTCGGCTTGGGCGGCCTGCGCGGGCGGCACCAGGTCGCTCGACAGCGGCGAGACGTGGCCGATCCCCATCGCGCCGAGCACCAGCAGAGCACCGCCAGCGAAGCCGAAGGCGAAGTAGCGGTAGAAGTCGGCTTTGAAGATACCCATGACGGATCGGCTTTCGAATTTGTCTCTCAGGGACCGGGAAAAGGCCGGTCGATTAAGGCGTGGCGCCCCTTTGGCCGGAAATGGATTGCGGTCCAGTGAACAAAAGGGTTCACATCCCGATTCTTCGACGAACGGTTGACCTGGCGGGACGAACGGCGGGAACAATCGGGCTCAGTGACCTGAAACCGCCATAATCACCGAAAATGTGACAAGGATCGCGACCGGCAGCGCCGCGCAGCCGAAGGGCAGGGCGGCCGCCGCCAGTGCGCTTGCGGGTGAGCGGAGCTTGCCGAGACGCAGCAGGACGGCGGCGATGGTGAGACCGGCAAGGAAGCCGACGACGACGAGCGGGCCGAATGCGGTCAGCGTCATCGTCGCGTCTTCTCCTGCTGTCCTGCGTACCGGCCCTTAGTGCTTGAAGTGGCGCATGCCGGTGAAGACCATGGCGAGGCCGGCTTCGTCGGCAGCGGCGATCACTTCGTCGTCGCGGATCGAGCCGCCCGGCTGGATGACTGCCGTCGCGCCCGCTTCGGCAGCGGCCAGCAGGCCATCGGCGAAGGGGAAGAAGGCGTCCGACGCCACTGCCGAGCCGACGGTGCGCGCGGCGTCCCAGCCGAACTTCTCGGCAGCTTCCGCCGCCTTCATCGCCGCGATGCGCGAGGAGTCGCGGCGGTTCATCTGCCCGGCGCCGATGCCTGCCGTCACGCCGTCCTTTGCGTAGACGATCGCGTTCGACTTGACGTGGCGGGCCACGGTCCAGGCGAAGAGGCAGTCGGCCAGTTCGCGATCGGTCGGCGCGCGCTTCGTCACGACCTTGAGGTCGTCGAAGGCGATGGCGCCGTTGTCGCGGCCCTGCACCAGCAGGCCGCCGGTGATCTGGCGGACCGAGAGGCCGGGACGGCGCGGATCGGGCAGTTCGCCGGTCAGCAGCAGGCGCAGGTTCTTCTTCTTCGCGAAGAATTCGCGCGCTTCCTCGTCTGCGTCGGGCGCGACGACGACTTCGGTGAAGATCTTGCAGATCGCCTCGGCGGTCGGGCCGTCGAGCGTCTGGTTGACCGCGACGATGCCGCCGAAGGCCGAGACGTCGTCACACGCCAGCGCGCCGTTCCAGGCGTCGAGCAGCGAGTCGCCCTGTGCCACGCCGCAGGGATTGGCGTGCTTGACGATGACGACGGCAGGCTTCTGGCCGCGGAACTCGGCGGCGAGTTCGAAGGCGGCGTCGGCGTCGTTGAAGTTGTTGTAGGACAGTTCCTTGCCCTGCACCTGCTCGGCCTGCGCCAGACCCTTGGTGAAGGGACCGACCGGCGTGTAGAGCGCGGCCTTCTGGTGCGGGTTCTCGCCATAGCGCAGGGTCGTCGACAGGCGGCCATTGACGCTCAGCATCTCGGGGAACTCAAGGCCCTGATCGGCGAAGGCGAACCACTGCGAGATCATCGAATCGTAGGCGGCGGTCTGCGCATAGGCGCGCGCGGCCATCAGCTTGCGGAAGCCCAGCGTGGTGCAACCGTCGGTCGCTTCCAGTTCGACCATCAGCCCCTCATAGTCGCCGGGGTCGGTGACGATGGTGACGTAGGCGTGGTTCTTGGCCGCCGAGCGGACCATCGAGGGGCCGCCGATGTCGATGTTCTCGATGATCTCGTCGCGGCTCGCACCCTTCGCAACAGTCGCTTCGAAGGGGTAGAGGTTGACGACGACGAGATCGATCGCGCCGATGGCGTGCTCGGCCATCGCGGCGGCATGTTCGGGATTGTCGCGCACCGCCAGCAGGCCGCCATGCACCATCGGGTGCAGCGTCTTGACGCGGCCGTCCATCATCTCCGGGAAGCCGGTGATCTCGGAGATGTCCTTCACCGTCAGGCCCGCATCGCGCAGCGCCTTGGCGGTGCCGCCGGTCGAGACCAGCTCGACGCCGCGATCGCTCAGCACCTTGCCGAGTTCGGCGAGCCCCGTCTTGTCGGATACCGAAAGCAAGGCGCGGCGGATCTGGACGGAATCGGTCATGAGGCGGGCTTCCCTGGCGAATGTCTCTTCGCGCGCGCCCTTAGGCTGCGAGGGGGAAGGGGGCAAGGGCGCTGCGTCGCTTTGTCCCGGCGGGAAGGCCGGACGCGGCGCGGCCTCTCAGTTCATCTTCTTGATGATCCAGCCGAATGTGCCGCCGCCGCGCGAGACCATGCCCTGCACGACGATCTGCTGGGTCGCCTGCGGCCGCCCCTGTCCATCGACCCAGAGCGAGTCCTCCACCGTGACCTCGCCCTCGTCCGCGGCGGAGCGGAACTGCCAGTAGCTCCCGTCGGGGAGGGACAGACCGGCGCCTCTGCCGTCCGCCGTCAGGTTCACATCGACTTCCGGGCCGAGGTGGAAGCGGATCGCGAAGCCGACCTTGCCGCGCTTGCCCTTCTTCCCGGCGGGGACGAGCAGATCCTCGCCGCGCAGTTCCGTGCCGTCATCGCGCAGCAACAGGATGCGCTGGTGGGTCAGGCCGTACCGCGCCGCATAGCCGTTGTGGCTGGCGTCGAGACGGGTGGCGTTGGCGCCCTTTTCCTGCGGCAGCGTCTTGCGGTCCACCGCGACTTCGGTGACGCCCGAACCGATCATGCCGTTGATGAGCACGGCGGTGGAGTTGGCGTCGTCCAGCGTCAGCGTCGAATGCGCGGCGGTGGCGCGCAGGCCCTGCTCCAGCCGCACCGGCACCAGCCCGCCGCCGCTCGCCGCGCCGCCGCAGTTGACGATGAGGCGGTGCGCGCCGTGGGAGAGTTCGAACGCCAGCGTCGAGGCGCAGCCGAAGCGGGCCTGCGCGGGCATCGGCGGCGGGGCGGTGTCGAACTGCAGGATCGACTTGTGGGCGGAGACGCGCTGGTAGCCCCACTGGCGCACGTCGCGCAGCGGGCGCGTGCGCACGCCGCTGGCATGGATCAGCGCCTCGAGGTCGACCGCATCGACTGCCCAGCCGCCCTGCCATGAACCCAGCCCGCCATCGCCATGGGTGAGGGCGAGCAGCGGGGGCACCAGCAGTTCGACCACACGCTCGACCGAGGACGGCGCATCGCGGCGGGTCGCGTGGTAGCAGTTGCGCAGCCGCACCAGCAGCGCGATCGCCTCCATCTGCGCGAGCGGACTGCGCGAAAGCACGCCGCCGTCGTCGCCCATCAGTTCGCCCAGCGCCTTGATGAGTCCAGCCTCGCCATAGAGGCGGCGCGGACGTCCATCGGGCAGCAGCAGCCCGGCCGCGACGATGCCGACCCAGCCCGCCACTTCGGCCAGCCCGTCCTCGGCATTGGTGACGTGACGATCGAGCCAGCGCGCGGTCGCGGCGATGTGCGCCAGCGTGCGGGAGCGCAGCGCCTTTTCGCCCGACAGGATCAGCGGCGCATGGGCCAGCCAGTTCGCCAGTCGCGTGCCGGTGTTCCCCACGCTCCAGGCGGGGGACTTGCCGGGCTTGGCAGGCGGCTTGGGATTGGCCTGTAGCCATGCGCTGAGAATGCGCTCGGCCACCGGCGCGCCCTGTTCGCGCGCGGCGCAGGCTTCGAGGTCGGTCAGCCAGGAGAAGGAGTGGACGACCTTCTCCAGTGGCGGCGTCATGCGCGCGGCACCGGCGAAATCGACCTGCGCGATCGGCGTCTTCGCGCCGTGGACCATGAAGTGGCCCGCGCGGATGGCGGTGCCCGCGCTGCGGCTGCCGGGCAGGGTGTTGTTGACGGTCGCCAGCAGCCGCGTGCGCGCCTTCTTGCCGACCGGTCCGGACAGCATCGCCCCCGGCACGCCCATGCGGTAGGCCATGCGGATCAGACGTTCGCCGACGCCGACCGAGGGCGGCGAGAAATCGACGAGCGCCAGCGCCCGGCCCGGCTCGATATGGCCGGGCTCGATCACTTCGACCGGATTGGCTGCCGCAGGGGCAGGGCGCGTCTCTTCCATGGTTTCGTTCATCACGCCCTCCACGGCCGCCTGCGACAAGGGAACAGCCCGTGAAGTCTCCGGGTTCCGTGGCGCAAGCGGCGGGCGGGCGGTGAAGTTCACGGCAGGTCGAGCCCCTTCAGTGTGCGGATGTTGGCTGCATACTGCGACGGACCGCCCTTGAAGGTGGCCGAGCCCGCGACGAGCACGTCGGCGCCTGCGGAGACGCACAGCGGTGCGGTGCGCGCATCGACGCCGCCGTCGACCTCAAGCCGGATATCGCGGCCCGACTTGTCGATCATCTTGCGCACCGCTTCGATCTTGCGAAGCTGGCTGGAGATGAAGCTCTGCCCGCCAAAGCCGGGGTTGACGCTCATGATGAGGACGAGGTCGATCTCGTCGATCAGGTAATCGAGCATCTTGGCGGGCGTCGCCGGGTTGAGCGAGATGCCGGCCTTCTTGCCGAGGTTGTGGATCGTCTGCACCGTGCGATGGACGTGCGGACCGGCCTCCGGGTGGACGGTGATGTAGTCGGCGCCAGCTTCCGCGAAAGCCTCGAGATAGGTGTCCACCGGGGAGATCATCAGGTGGACGTCGAAAGGCTTGGCGCTGTGCGGGCGCAGGGCCTTCACCACGGCCGGGCCGATGGTGATGTTGGGAACGAAATGGCCGTCCATGACGTCGACGTGGATCCAGTCGGCCCCGGCTTCGTCGATGGCGCGCACTTCCTCGCCAAGCCGGGCGAAATCGGCGGACAGGATCGAAGGGGAAATCAGCGGGGTTGTCATGGCAGTTTAACGAACGCTCCTTTTCCCCGGAATACGCCACCACATCTTGGGGCGACAAGCGTTCGGCCTGCCGTTTTCCACACGCGATCTTGTGGCAAGGCCCGGTTTCGCCGCTTTTCGGCGACTATGCGACGAGCCGGGGCTTTCCAGCGCCGTAACAGAAGGTTCAGAGGTCATTCACGGCGTCTGGGGCACTTCGCGCTCCGAAACGGGTTTCAAGCGGGCCGGTGGCCTGCCACCCATGAGTCGACTACACGGGAAAGAGATGACCAAGACCATTTCCAGAACCCTGCTTCACCGCTCGTCCCTCGCGCTCGCCCTGAGCGCGGTCGCCGGGCTTGCCGCGCCTGCTCCGGCGCTGGCCGAAGCCTATCGCAACGAAATCCGCAACGAACCCGCCCGCTGCCAGTCCGACAAGGGCCCGGCGATGATGGTGACCGTCGACGGCATCAAGTCGTCCTCCGGCAAGCTGCGCGTCCAGTCCTATCGCGCGACCTCGGGCGAGTGGCTGGTCAAGGGCAAGTGGCTCTCGCGCATTGAAGTGCCTGCGAAGGCGGGCACGATGACCTTCTGCGTGCCGGTCCCGGCTTCGGGCACTTACGGCGTCGCGGTGCGTCACGACGTCAACGGCAACGGCGAGACGGACATCCGCACCGATGGCGGCGCGATGTCCAACAACCCGTCGATCAACATCTTCAACCTCGGCAAGCCGAGCTACACCAAGGTCGGCGTGCCCGTGGGCGAGGGCGTGAAGTCGATCCGCATCCAGATGAAGTACATGTGAGCCCTCAGGCCCCGCGCGCATCCATGATGGCGCGGGCGTCCACGAGATCGGCGGGCTTGTCGACATCCACCGCCGCAAGCCCGTCCCGCGCGGCGACGAGGCTGGCGGTTACGCCGATCCGGCGACCCAATCTTCCGATGGCCTCGGCCAGCGTCAGGCGGCCGAGCGCGTAGCTCACCAGCATGCCGAGACCGAGCCGCGCGGCGATGCGCCAGGGGCGCTTGCGGTCGGCCTCGACCATCTTCCATGTCTCGATGGCGAGGCCTGCCCGGCTGGTGGCGAGCAGGAACAGGTTGCAGCCCGACCAGTGGCCGTCCGCGAAGCGCAGGTAGGTGCGGCGGCTGCCGGGCATGGCGGCCTCGATCGCCTCGCGCCGGGCGAGCAGGACGGCGACGTCGCTGCCCTCGGGCGTATCGGCAAGGAAATCGCGCACCCACTCGCCCTTGAGAAGCGCATGGTCGCTGGTTGTCACCAGCAGCGGTGCGGAAAGGGCGTCGAGGCCGATGGCGACGCTCGCGCTTGGCCCCGTGCCGGTCGCCAGCACCTCGCAGCCCAGCCGGAGGGCGAGGTCGCGGACTTGCGGCTCGCTGGCGGAGACGGCGATACGCTCGATCCCCGCATCGCGCAGTGCAGAGACGACGAGGGCGAGCATCGGCCGACCGGCGATCTCGACGAGAGCCTTGTGCGCCACGCCTTCCGCGTCGGCGACCGGATCTGGCGCACCGGGCCGCGACCCGGCGAGGACCAGAACGGCCGGAATCTTCGACGTCGTCATGCAGCGCGCTCCCGCTTGCCGCGCCAGACCTGCCAGAGAACGCCCGGTGCGGCGAGGATGGGATGGCGTTCGCGCCATGGTGTGATCGTCACGGGAACGCCGGTGTGGCGCTCGATCTTCCACGCGGCATAGCGGGCTGCGCCCTCGAACGTGGTCGAGGCCTTGAGCAGCCTCAGGACGTTGTAGGGCTTGCCGAGGCGCTGGCGGCGCTTCCACCAGCCGAGCGTGCGCGCCCGGTCGCGCGGATCGAGCATGGGCCTGATCGTGCTCCCATCCTGCGAGAACGCCACGCCTGCGGCATCGAGCGCAAGCGGCAGCAATCCGTCGAAGTGCGCGCGGTTGGCGGCGAGGATCGAATCCTCGCGGCCTGCCTTCTCGACGCGGAATTCGGCGGCGTAAGTCGCGCGGAACAGCGCGCGCCAGTAGTCTTCGGGAGTGCCGGTCGCGGGGCCCAGCGCCACGGCCAGTCGCGCGGCGGTGCGCGCCGCGCCCGCGACGGCCTGCGCCACGGCCTCGCCCGCCGCCGCATCGCGCTGCCAGGCAAGCGCGCTCGGCTGGACGAAACGCGCCCAGATCGTGGTGTCGAGGTGCTCTCCGGCGGCGGCGGCGGCGAAGGTTTCCAGCGCCATCGTGGCGACCTTGGCGCGCAGCGGCACGCCGCCGTGCGTCCATTCGTGGTAGCTGACGCGCGGCCAGATGCGCTCGACCTGCGGGCCGGGCAGCAGCACGTAGAAGTCGAGCACGCCTTCCAGCGACCCGGTGCGCAGGTTGGAGCCGTAGAACAGCACGCCCAGCGCACCCGCTTCGTTCGCCAGCCGCTCGGCGAAGGCGCGCACTTCGGGCACGACCTCGCGCGTCAGGGCGGCGGCGATGCGATCATGGAGGGGGGACTGCGCGCTCATCGCGGCGTGCATCGGACAGGCTTGCGGCAATTACAAGCCCGCGCCGTCAAAGGCCTGCGGTCAACAGATCGTCAGGGGACGACGAAGTTGATCTGCGGGCCTTCCTCAAGGACATAGCGACCTGCCGGGAATGCCTCGCCATCGAGGATGAACGAGCCGCCGATGTCCATCTCGACCTCACGGGCGCTCACGCGCTGCGCGCCCTTGCGAGCGAGGAACGGCAGGTTCAGGCCGAACATCATCGCCGGAAGCAGGGCAATCAGCCAGCGCACGGGCCAGTCGACCACGGCAAGCTTCAGGCCGGGTGCCGGATGACGTCCGAAAGGCCGCGCGCCGAGCGGGAAGCGCTCGAACGTGGTCGCAATGGTCAGGTAGCGCTCATCCGCGTTGCCCTTGCCATGATACGGCAGATGCTCGCCGCTGCGGCGATCGACGATGCGGGTCGGCGTGCAGACACGCCATGCGTTGCGGGCGCCGCCGAACAGCGTCTGGACGACGCCCCAGAGGATCGTCAGGCCTACTGCGAAGCTGTTGAACAGGCCGCGGCGATGCGCCTCCTGCCCGGCCTCGGTGGCGATCGAGAAGACGCCGGTGCCGAGGATGAAACCCTGCACGCAGCGTGCGGTTCCGTCGGCGGGGGAGATGCGCAGCGGGCTGCGCGCGATCGTCTTGCCGCGATGGGCAGAACTCAGTGCTTCGGCCAGCGACCAGCGGTTGGGCAGGCCGAGGTCGACCGCCAGTGCGTTGGTTTTGCCCTTGGGCAGCACGATGAAGGTCGGCCAGTCGTCGCCGAAGATGTCGGCGCCTGCGGAAAGCACGTCGCGCACGGTGCCGTCGCCGCCATCGACCACGAGGTAGTCGACGCCGCGGCGGGCGAACTCGCTCAGCGTGCCGTGCAGTTCCTCGCGGGTGCGCGGGGTCTGCGTGAGAATGTTGGAGCAATCCGCCATCTCGGGCGAGACGCCCTTGTTGCGATGGCTGCGGGGATTACGGACGATGCCGACGAGGGGAACCGCGCGCCCACGACGGACCGGACGCACCGTGCGCGCCCCGTCCCGGCGACCAAGCTCGCCGAAGATCGGCAGCGTTTCGAAGGTGTGAATGCTTCCGTGCACGACGACCCATGTAGTGTCGCCCGCCCGTAAAATCACCCAGAAACATGCTCTGACACATTTGCGTTACAGTTTGATGGCGCTTGTGACCGTATTGACACGGATTCGGAGCAACCGGGGGCGGCGCATTGTCACTGCGTGTCCAAGGCATTACGTGCCGGTCCATGGTCCAGAATACGCAAGTGCTGCCGGTGGCGACGATCGGCGAAAATCCCGTTAAACTCTGGGGTCTTAGCCCTTCTCAGCGGGTCGGCAGGATCGCCCGCGCGGCGGGGCTGGAGCCTGTCGAGACGGTGCCGGAGGGGCCGGCGATCCTCTCGAATGCCGCTTTTGCGTGGGATCCGGCGTGGTTTGCGCACATCACCGGGAGGCCGGGCATGGTGTTGACTCTGGGCGGTGTTCCGGCTCTCGCACATGCAGCAGATGCGGATCAGGCGGCCCGAATCGCCCACGCCATGGCGTCGAACACGGTACTGAACGACACCAAGGGGCTCCTGACGGTGGCCTACGAGGACCGACCGACCATTGAAAACAAGCAGTTGCGCAAGCGGGAGACACCGTTCCTGATGCCGCTGATTGCGTCCACTTTGCGGCCGATCGAGCGGGCCAGCTACTTCGGCGCGTACAAGGGCGTGACCGATGTCCTGACCAAGTACCTCTGGCCCGAGTGGGCGCTGGTGCTGACGCGCGTGTGTGCGAAGTTCGGGATCACGCCCAATCAGGTCACGACCGTCGGCGCGGTGTTCTGCGTCATTGCAACTGCCCTGTTCGCTTATGGGCATTACTGGGCGGGCATGGCGACGGGACTGGTGTTCATGGTGCTCGACACCGTGGACGGCAAGCTGGCGCGCTGCACGATCACGTCCTCGGCCTGGGGCAACGTGTTCGATCATGGCATGGACCTTGTCCATCCGCCGTTCTGGTGGTGGTTCTGGGCGACCGGGCTTGGCGCATGGGGCCTTGCCTACGACACGACGACGTTCTGGTGGGTGCAGGGCGCGATTCAGGGAGGCTATGTCGTCCAGCGGCTGATCGAGGGTGCGTTCATGCGCCAGAACGGGCTGATGCACATCCACGTCTGGCGACCGTTCGACAGCAGGTTCCGCCTCATCACCGCGCGCCGCAATCCGAACATGGTGATCCTGTTCGTCGCCATGATCTTCGCGCGCCCCGACATCGGCCTCATCGCCGTCGCGTGGTGGACGGCGCTGTCGTGCCTGATCCACGCCGTCCGGCTCGTTCAGGCATGGATCGTGCGGGCGAGGGGCGGTACGATCACCTCCTGGCTGGCGGAAGGCTGACACGATGAACGCGACGCTCGAGAAGTTCGGCTGGCCCGCGACCACGGTCGCCGAGTTCGCGCACTGGGTCGTGCTGACGCGCCCCGCGCAGCCGACGCTGGGCTCGCTGGTGCTGGCGGCCAAGAGCGACGCCACCGCATTCGGCGACCTGCCCGCCGAAGCCCATGCCGAGCTCAAGGCCGTCACCACCGCGATCGAAGCGGCGCTGGGCGAGGCGGTCGGCTATGCCAGGCTCAACTACCTGATGCTGATGATGGTGGACCCGCACGTCCATTTCCACGTCATCCCCCGCTACGAGGGCGCGCGCGAGTGGCAGGGCCGCGAGTTCGTGGACTGCGGCTGGCCCAAGGTGCCGGACCTTGGCCACGCGGTTGTACTGGAGGGCGCGGATCTGGATGCGCTGGTGGCGTGGCTGAAGGGGTACTTCGGCTGACGGCGGTTTATGCCGCGGGGGCTTCGACAGGCTCAACCATGACCCTTCGACAAGCTCAGGGTGAGCGGGGTTGGCGTAAGAACCTTCAATTCCGCTCAGGCTGAGCCTGTCGAAGCCCCCTCGACGCAAACCGCCAGCGGTCCCGGATCAGGTCCGGGACGACGTGCTCTTTTAATCGTCATTGCGAGCGCAGCGAAGCAATCCACGGTCGGCCCACGACGCTGGATTGCTTCGCTGCGCTCGCAATGACGAAGAAGGTTCGAAATGACCGGCCCTCGGCCGATCACCACGTATCGGTCAGCTTCGTCGCGATCTCGATGTCGTTGAGGAAGTCCACCTCGGCCCAGTTCAGGCCCTCGATGGAGACGGTGCCGACCTTACCGGTGGGGGCGATCGAATCGATCACCTTGAGATACCAGTGCTGGACGCCCTCGGGCGTGCGCATGGCCTGGCGGACGGTTTCGCGGAACAGGTCCGCGCCTTCGCCCCGGAAGGCGAGGAAGCCGATCGATTCGGCGTTCGACTGCGCCGGGGTCAGCGTCTTGCCGATGTGGATCAGGCGGCCTTCGGGGCTGCGTTCGACCTTCATGTCGTCGCTGTCGTAGCCGTCAGCCTTCACATCGACGGTCACGGTGATCGGCCAGGGCTTGCCGTCAGGGCCGGTCGCGCCCTGCTGGACCTTGCGGACGATCTCCTCCGAGACGAGCGTGTCGCCGTTGAGGATCAGGAAATCGCCGCGCATCGCCTCGCGCGCGATCCAGCAGGAGCCGAGGTTGTCGGCGACCTTGAAGAACGGGTTGAAGCGCACCGTGATCTCCACGCGCGGGTCGCGGATGGAATTGAGGTGCTCCTCCAGCATGTCGGTCATGAAGCCGGTGACGACGTCGATCCGCTTCACCCCGCCGCGCGCCAGCATCTCGATCTGCCATTCGATCAGCGAGCGACCGGAGAAGTCGATCAGGCACTTGGGACGCTCCGCCGTGAGGGGCAGCAGGCGCGAACCCTGACCGGCGCTGAGAAGGATTGCATGTTCGATCATGTGTCATTCAGTCTGCTTGGAGGAAGGGCGGCATCTAGCGACTGCAGCAAGAAAGGGAAAGCTCTGGCGGGGCGATCCGTCCCGCATCCATACAACAGAGCGAGCCACACCCTTGCAACTGTCATCACCCTCGTTCACATGCGAGCCAATGTCCGCCAAACGCTACCGCCAGGAGAGTGCATCTCCGCTAGGGCGGATACTCCAGAACACGGCCTGGCTGCTCGGCGGCAAGGGCTTCGGTGCGGTTTGCGGCCTCGCTTACCTCGCCATTCAGACGCGCACGCTGGGCCTCAAGGATTTCGGCCACTTTTCGCTGATCTTCGGCACCGCGCAGGCGCTCATCGCGCTCGCCGGGTTCCAGACCTGGCGGGTCGTGGTCCGCTACGGTTCCGAGCATGTCCACGCGCAGGAGTGGGACAAGTTCGGGCGCCTCGGAATGCTGTGCGGGGTGATCGACGCGGTCGGCGCGGTGCTCGGCTGCGCGCTCGCGGCGGTCATGATCTACGGCTTCGCGCATGTGCTGGACCTCAACCCGTCCTACATCGACGTGGCGTTCCTGTTCTGCGTCGGATCGCTCTGGGCGCTGGTGTCCGCGCCGACCGGCATGGTGCGCGCGCTCAACCGCTTCGACATGGCCGTTTATGTAGAGGCCATCGTGCCGAGCGGACGCCTCGTCGCCGCGCTGCTGATCTGGGCGACCGGGCCGAGCGTCGGGCGGTTTCTTGCCGCCTGGGCGGCGATCGATATCCTCGAGGCCATCCTCTACTGGATCATGGCGCGGCGGCTGTGCCCGCAGGCGGTGAAGCTGTCCTACCTGTTCCAGCTGCGGCAGGCGCTGCGGGAGAACCCCGGCGTCACGCAGTTCTTCCTCGTTACCTACATGGGATCGGCGACCGACGCGATCATCAAGAACGGGCCTCTGCTCGTCGTCGGCGGCTGGGTGGGCACGCGTGCGGCGGGCCTCTATCGCCTTGCCTCGCAGCTCTCGCAGGCGCTGAGCAAGCTGTCGACGCTGCTGACCCGCTCGGTCTACGCCGAAGTCGCGCGCGTGCGGGTCGCCTCCAAGGCGGACGAGTTCCGCAAGCTCGCGCTCCAGACCAGCCTGATCGCAGGCGGTGCGGGCATCGCCGTGGTGGCGGTCGCCTACTTCGCGGGCGAGACGCTGCTGGCGATGATCGGCGGCGACGATTTCGAGAGCGGCGCGTCGATCCTGATCCCGCTTGCCATCGCCGCCAGCTTCGACCTTGCCAGCGTGGCCTTCGAGCCGGTGCTGCACTCGACCGGGCGGGCGCGCCATTCGCTGACGGCGCGGCTGATCGCGGTTGTCGCGCTGGGCTTCGGGCTGTGGCAGTTCATTCCCCTCGGCCCGAGCGGCGCGGCTTGGGCCGTGGCGCTGGCGGGGGCGGTGTCCTACGTGGCGATGGGCCTGATGGCGTGGCGCACGCTCAAGCAGGTCGAGGGCGGACAGATCTCGGTCGGCCTTCCAGACGATGCGGAAGTGTCCGGCAACGAGTGACGCGGCTCGACAGGCGGGCGGTCCGGGGTATCATGCCGGGATGACAGCCTCCCTCGTCGCCGAAGCCGCCGCCCTTTCCGACAGCATCGTGGCCCTGCGCCGCGCCATCCATGCCGAGCCCGAGATCGGGCTCCATACCCCGAAGACCCGCGACAAGATCCGCGCGGCGCTGGCCCACCTGCCGCTGGAATGGGTGGAGGGGCCATCGACCACCGGCCTCGTCGCCACGCTGAAGGGCGGGGCCGGACCCGGTCGCTGCGTGCTGCTGCGCGGCGACATGGACGCGCTGCCGATGCCCGAGGAGACCGGGCTGGACTTCGCTTCCACCATCCCCGGCACCATGCACGCCTGCGGCCATGACACCCACGTCGCCATGCTGGCAGGCGCGGCGCAGATTCTGGCGGACCGGGTAGACGAACTGGCGGGCGAGGTCCGCTTCATGTTCCAGCCGGGCGAGGAGGGCTATCACGGCGCCCGCTTCATGCTGGAGGACGGGCTGCTCGGCGGGGAAGGCTTCGACCGCCCGCTGCCCGATGCCGCCTTCGCGCTCCACGTCATGCCCAATGCGCCGCATGGCCTCGTCGGCGGGCGCGCGGGGCCGCTCATGGCGGCGGCGGATCAGATCACCATCACCGTCACCGGGCGCGGCGGCCATGCCTCGATGCCGCACGACACGCTCGACCCGGTGCCGATCGCCTGCGAGATCGTCGGCGCCATCCAGACCATGGTGGCGCGCCGGTTCAGCGTGTTCGATCCGGTGGTCGTCACCATCGCGAAGATCGAGGCCGGCAGCGCCCACAACGTCATCTCCGACTCCGCGAAGATGGTCGGCACGATGCGCACCCTCTCCGCGGCCAACCGCGCGCGGCTGAAGGAGGAACTCCCGCTGCTCGCCGCCGGGATCGCAGGCGCGCACGGGCTGATGGCGGAGGTCGATATCCTCGAAGGCTTCCCCGTCACCGTCTGCGATGCCGCCGCCGTCGAGTTCGGAGAGGGCGTGGCGCGCGAGTTGCTGGGGGAGGCGGCCTTCCTGCGCCTGGCCGACCCGATCATGGGCGCGGAGGATTTCGCCTACGTGCTGGAGAAAGTGCCCGGCGCGATGTTCTTCCTCGGCGTCAGCCACGAAGGCGCGGACTGGCGCCACTGCTGCGGCATCCACTCGACGAAGATGATGGTCGACGAAACCGTCCTGCCGCGCGGCGCCGCCTTCCTTGCGGGGCTGGCGACGCGCTTCCTGTCGGACGGGCTGGGCTGAACTCAGGCCCTGACGTCGGCCCATTCCGGGTGGCGCTTGAACGCCACGTCCACGTAGCTGCACAGCGGCGCGATGCGGAAGCCGTTCTCGCGCGCGTCCGCCACCATCGCCTCGACCAGTCGCCCGGCGACGCCGCGCCCGCCGATGGCCTGCGGGACCAGCGTGTGATCGGCGTAGCGCACGCCGTCGCGCTCGGTCCAGGTGAGGCGGCCGATGTGGTCGCTGTCGGCGACATGGGCCTGATATTCGCCCGAGGTTCCGTTCTCGTGCTTGGTAATGGTCACGCCAACCATGGATGCTCCTCGCTCTGCGCTTGACGGGGGCTCGTCGCGCTTTCAGTGCATATGGCCATGCAGTTCAACTCCGACAATGCCGCCGCCGTCCACCCCGCCGTCTGGCGCGCGATGATGGCGGCCGACGCGCCCGATGCGCCTTACGACAACGACTCGCTGAGCGGCCGCCTCGACGGCGTGTTCTCGGACCTGTTCGGGCGCGAGTGCGCGGTGTTGTGGGTGGCGAGCGGGACGGCGGCCAACTGCCTCGCCCTCGCCGCCATGGTGCCGCCGCACGGCGCCGTCGTCTGCCACCGCGAGGCGCATATCGAGATGGACGAAGCGGGCGCGCCCGGCTTCTTCCTCCACGGCGCCAAGCTGCTGCTGGCCGACGGGCAGAGTGCCAAGGTGACGCCGCAGACCCTCACCGCCGTGATCGACCCGATCCGCGACGACGTGCATCAGGTCCAGCCCCACGCAATCTCGATCACGCAGGCGAGCGAATACGGCTGCGTCTACCGCCCCGCCGAAGTCGCCGAAATCGCCGCCTTTGCCAAGGCGCGCGGGCTTGGCCTGCACATGGACGGGGCGCGCTTCGCCAATGCCGTGGCGCACCTTGGCTGCACCCCGGCCGAGGCGGCGGGCGATGTCGATGCGCTGAGCTTTGGCTTCGTCAAGAACGGCGGCATGGGCGCGGAAGCCATCGTCTTCTTCGACGTCGAGGCCGCGAAGGCCATCCGCTATCGGCGCAAGCGGGCGGGGCACCTCCAGTCCAAGGGCCGCTTCATGGCCGCGCAGATCCTCGCCATGCTGGCCGACGACCTGTGGCTGGAGAACGCGCGCGCCGCCAACGCCGCCGCCGTTGCCATCGCCGCCGCCGCGCCCGAGCGCCTGCTCCATCCGGTGGAGGCCAACGAGATCTTCCTCACCTGCACCGCCGCCGAGCGTGAGGCCCTGCGCGCGCAAGGCTTCGCCTTCTACGACTGGGGCGCCGACGCGGCGCGGCTGGTGACGTCGTGGGATGCGAAGGACGGGCACGTCATGGCGCTGGTCAAGGCGCTGGCGGCGCTATGAGCACGACGGTCGAGGCGCCTGCCTCGCGGACGAAAGTGATCGTCGCGTTCCTGGTCGTCACCGCGATCTGGGGGTCGACCTGGCTGGTCATCAAGGATCAGGTTGGCTCGGTCCCGGCGACGTGGTCGATCACCTACCGCTTCCTCGTCGCCTGCGCCGGCATGTTCGCCTTTGCGCTGGTCCGGCGCGAATCGCTGCGGCTGTCGCGGCAGGGCATGATCTTCGCGCTGCTCGTCGGGCTGGCGCAGTTCGTGTGCAACTTCCAGTTCGTCTACCGGGCGGAGATGCACCTGACCTCGGGGCTGGTGGCGGTGTTCTACGCGCTGCTGATGGTGCCGAACGCGGTCCTGGCGCGGGTATTCCTCAAGCAGCATGTCGGGCCGGGCTTCATCGCCGGGTCGGTGGTCGCGATGGGCGGCATCGCGCTGCTGATGATTCACGAATACCGCACCGCTCCGCCCGAAGGCGCGATCCTGCTCGGCCTGCTGTTCACTTGCGCCGGGCTGCTGAGCGCCTCGGTCGCCAACGTGTTGCAGGCGGGGCCGGTGGGCCGCGCGCAGCCGATCGTGCCGATGATCGCCTGGGCCATGTTCTGGGGCACGCTGGTCGACATCGGCTTCAGCCTCGCCACCGCCGGGCCGCCGGTGATCGAGACGCGGTGGGAGTATCTCGCGGGCATCCTCTACCTCGCCATCGCCGGTTCGGTGGTGACGTTCCCGCTCTACTTCATGCTGATCCGCGAGCTTGGCCCGGGCCGCGCGGCCTACAACGGGGTCGCGGTGCCGGTAGTGGCGATGGCGCTCTCGACGCTGTTCGAGGGCTATCGCTGGACCACGCTGGCGGCGGGCGGCGCGGTCCTCGCTCTATCCGGGCTGGTGATCGCCCTCGCCACGCGCAAGCGCGGCTAGCCCTTCCACGTAAGTCGGATAGCGCGGCCGCCAGCCGAGCACGCGCCTGGCCTTGCCGTTGGCGACGCGGCGGTTCTCCGCATAGAACGCCCGCGCCATGGGGGACAGGTTCGCCTGCTCCAGCGTCTGCAACGGCGGCAACGGCAACCCGGTGAGGCGGCAGGCCTCCTCGACCAGCCGGTTCTGCGGGCAGGGCAGGTCGTCGGCGAGGTTGTAGGCCCCGCCCGGCGCGCCGATCCCGGCGAACACGCCCGCGGCGATATCCTCGACATGGACCCGGCTGAACACCTGATCCGGCAGGTCGATGCGGTGAGCGCGGCCCTCCGCCACGCGCTCCAGCATCGAGCGGCCGGGGCCGTAGATGCCGGGCAGGCGATAGGCCCGCGCGCCCACTGCCAGCCATGCCGCGTCGGCCTCTGCGCGGGCGGTGCGGCGACCGGTGCCGGTAGGCGCGCTCTCGTCCACCCATGCGCCGCCGGCATCGCCGTAGACGCCGGTGGAGGAGAGGTAGGACAGGGGCTTTCCGCGTAGCGCGTCGCCGTAGCGTTCCAGCACCGGATCGAGCGGCTCGCCCCGCCCCTCGCGACCCGGGGGGACCGAGGACAGCACATGGTCCGCATCGGCAAGGGCGAGGCGCACGCTGCCCTCGTCCTCGAACGACAGTGTTCCCTCGCGCCCGGTCGAGATCACCTCCCACCCGCGCGCCGCGAACAGCGTGGCGATGACGCTGGCGGTGTAGCCGAGGCCGAAGATGAACAGGCGGGGCATGGGGTGTCCTTCTACGGCGTGGCGCACACCTAAAGACCGCCACCGGTCCCGGATCAAGTCCGGGACGACGAATCCTCGAATGCGCCGCTGGCAATCGCCCGGCGACGCTCTAAGTAACGCACATGGACATCGCCAGCAGACCCTCCGAGCCCGTCGAGAACACCCAGATCGCCGATGCCGCCCCGGCGCCGATCTCCCCGCCGGTCATCCGGCGCGAGGATTACCTGGCTCCGGCCTGGCTGGTGCCCGAAGTGGCGCTGGACTTCCGCCTCGGCGTGGATGCCACGCATGTCACCGCGACCCTCTCCGTCACCCGCAACCCCGCCGGAAACGGCGCGACCACGCTGCGTCTCAACGGCGACCAGATCGCCCCGCTCGCGGTGCGGGTGGACGGGCGCGAGGCGAACGACTGGCGGCTCGACGGCGCGGACCTGCTCGTCGAATTGACCGGCGACGCGCATGCGGTGGAGATCGAGACCGCGCTCAATCCCGGCGCGAACAGCCAGCTCATGGGCCTCTACGCCTCGAACGGGATGCTCTGTACGCAGTGCGAGGCCGAGGGTTTCCGCCGCATCACCTTCTTCCCGGACCGTCCCGACGTGCTCTCCACCTACACGGTGCGGATGAGCGGCGAGAAGGCGAAGTTTCCGATCCTGCTCGCCAATGGCAACTGCACCGATCAGGGCGAGGGCGAGGGCGGCACGCACTGGGCCGAATGGCACGATCCCTGGCCCAAGCCGAGCTACCTCTTCGCGCTGGTGGCGGGTGACCTCATCGCCAACCACGCCACGTTCGAGACGATGGGCGGGCGCAAGGTCGACCTTAACATCTGGGTCCGCCCGGGGGACGAGGACCGCACCCAGCACGCCATGGATTCCCTCATCAATTCAATGAAGTGGGACGAGGAAGCGTTCGGGCGAGAGTACGATCTCGACCTGTTCAACATCGTCGCCGTGTCCGATTTCAACATGGGCGCGATGGAGAACAAGGGGCTCAACGTCTTCAACACCCGTTACGTCCTCGCTGATCCGGAGACGGCGACCGACGGCGATTACGACGCGGTCGAGGGGGTGATCGGGCACGAATACTTCCACAACTGGTCGGGCAACCGCGTGACCTGCCGCGACTGGTTCCAGCTCAGCCTCAAGGAAGGCTTCACCGTGCTGCGCGACCAGCTGTTCAGCTCGGCGATGGGCAGCGAGGCGGTCAAGCGGATCGAGGACGTGCGCGTCCTGCGCGTCGCCCAGTTCCCCGAGGATTCGGGGCCGCTGGCGCACCCGATCCGTCCCGATTCCTATCAGGAAATCAGCAACTTCTACACCGCGACGATCTACAACAAGGGCGCCGAGGTGATCCGCATGATGCGCACCATGGCGGGCCTTGAGAAGTTCCGGAAAGGCACCGATCTCTACTTCGACCGGCATGACGGAGAGGCCGCGACCTGCGAGGATTTCGTCCGCGCGATCGAGGACGGCACCGGGCTGGATCTCACGCAATTCCGCCTCTGGTACTCGCAGGCCGGCACCCCGCAGGTCGCCGTCGAGCTTGCACTGAACGGCACCAAGGCGGTGCTGAAGCTCACCCAGACGGTCCCGGCGACGCCCGGCCAGCCCGAGAAGCAGGCGATGCCGATCCCCTTGCGCATCGCCCTGTTCGACCGCGACACCGGCGAGCATTCCGGCGAGCAGCTCATCGTGCTCGACAAGGACACCGACACCTTCACCTTCGACGGTTTCGCCAGGATGCCGGTACTCTCGATCAATCGCGGCTTCTCCGCCCCGGTGGCGATCGACTTCGCGCGCGACAACGCCGACCCCGTGTTCCTCGCCGCGCATGACGACGATCCGTTCGCGCGCTACGAGGCGATGCAGGGCCTCGTCGTCCAGCACCTCGTCGCCGCCGTGTCCGGCACGCTCGACGATGCCGCGCGGGCCGAGGGGCGCGCCGCCATCGTGCAGGCGTTCGGCGCGGTGATCGCCGACCCGGCGCTCGACGACCTGATGCGCGGCGAGCTGATGATCCTGCCCGCCGAGAGCTACCTTGCCGAGCAGCTCGCCATCTCCGACCCCGGCGCCATCCATGCCGAGCGCGAGGCGCTCAAGCGCTGGCTGGGCACCGAACTGGCCGCGCCGCTGAAAGCCCTGCACGACCGCGCCGTCGCCGTGCCCTACTCGCGCGAGGCCGCAGCGCGCGGCGCCCGCAAGATCAAGACGCAGGCGCTCGTCCTCATCGCCGCGGGCGATCCGGTGGAGGGCGCAAGCCGCGCCTTCACGCAGTACCAGGCGGCGGACAACATGACCGACCGCCAGGGCGCGCTGATGGTCCTCGCCAACCTCGATGCGCCCGAGCGCGAGATGGCGCTGGCGGACTTCCACCTGCGCTACGAAGGCAATGCGCTGGTCATCGACAAGTGGTTCTCGCTGCAGGCGGGGGCGCTCAATCCCAGGGTGCTGGAGCAGATCGCCGCGCTGTCGAAGCACGCCGACTTCACCATGACCAACCCCAACCGCGTGCGCGCGCTCTACATGGCGGCGGCGGTGAACCCGACCGCGTTCCATCACGAGAGCGGCGAGGGCTACCGCATGATCGGCGACCTGATCCGTCGCCTCGACCCGATCAACGCGCAGACGGCGGCGCGCTTCGTGCCCTCGCTCGGCCGCTGGCGACGGATCGAGCCGGTCCGCGCGGCGATGATGCGCGCCGAACTGGAACGGATCGCCGCGATGCCCGACCTTTCGCGCGACGTGCGCGAACAGGTGTCGAAGTCCCTTGGCTGACCTGGTGCCGGAAGCAGCCACGGAATCGGTCGAGGTCAACCGCGCCACTCTGCTCGACGGCCTGCCGCACGGCTTTCTCGGTCGTCGCGGCGGCCTGAGTGAAGGCGAGGTCGCGGGCCTCAACGTCGGGCGCGGTTCGGGCGACGACCTCGACCTCGTCGAGCGCAACCGCGAGATCGCCGCTGCGGCGGTGCTCCCCGGCGCGCGGCTGATCACGGTCTATCAGGTCCACTCCGCCGACTGCGTGACGCTGGGCGAGGAGGCGTGGTCGGAGGGAGCCAAAGTCGACCAGCGCCCCAAGGCCGACGCCATCGTCACCAACCGGCCCGGCGTGGTCCTCGGCATCCTCACCGCCGACTGCGCGCCGGTGCTGTTCGCCGACCGCGAAGCCGGGGTGATCGGCGCAGCCCACGCCGGCTGGCGCGGCGCGATCGGCGGCGTCACCGATTCGACCATCGCCGCGATGGAGGCGCTCGGTGCCCGCCGGGAAAGCATCGTCGCGGCGGTAGGTCCGTGCATCGCGCAGGAATCCTACGAAGTGGACGCGGCCTTCCGCGACCGTTTCGTCACCGACGACCTGCCCAACATGCGCTTCTTCGCCGAAGGGCGGCCGGATCACTTCCAGTTCGACCTCGAAGGCTACGTCCTGTGCCGCCTGCGCGCCGCCGGAATCGGCAGGGTCGAGGGCCTGCGCCTCGATACTTACACCGATGCGGAGCGATTCTACTCCTTCCGCCGCGCCACACACCGCGGCGAACTGTCCTACGGCCGCCAGATCTCGCTGGTCGGACTGGGGTGAGTCCCTGTCCCTCGTCATTGCGAGCGTAGCGAAGCAATCCAGCCACATTCCCTGCCGCCGGATTGCTTCGCTACGCTCGCAATGACGATGGGGGGGCAGGTGGCGGCGGATTTCGCGCTGCGGTGCCGACCCGCCACCGTATCCGCCTCGAATACTTCGCGTTCGACTTAACCTCGGCCTGTTACAGTAGCTTGCCCCGACCAAAAACACGGTTGGCACGGCCGTCGTTCACGTATAACAGGGCCCCAAAGTCGGGAGAGAAGCGGGCCTGCCGTGGGCGGGGCCGGGTCTCGAAACCGACAAGGGGGATACCAGGATACTGTGGTCTGATTGACCTCCTGTCGGTCCCCCGGCAGTGTGGGTTGTCGAAAGCAAGGCAAGGGCAAACATGGCAGAAACAGAGGGCGTAAGGCGGCGCGATTTCATCAACATTGCCGCAGTCAGCGCCGCGGGTGTCGCTGGCGTCGGGATCGTCATCCCGCTCGTGAGCCAGATGTCGGCTTCGGCGGACGTTCTGGCGGCTTCCTCGACTGAAATCGACATCTCCGCGATCCAGCCCGGCCAGGCCATCAAGGCGATCTTCCGCAAGCAGCCCGTCTTCGTGCGCAACCTGACGCCGAAGGAAATCGCGGAAGCGAACGCGGTCGATCCCTCGTCGCTGCGCGATCCCCAGACGCTGGAGGAGCGCACGAAGGAGGGCAAGGAGAACTGGCTCATCACCATGGGCGTCTGCACCCACCTCGGCTGCGTGCCGCTGGGCGCGGGCGAGGGCGAGGTGAAGGGCGAATTCGGCGGCTACTTCTGCCCCTGCCACGGCTCGTCCTACGACACCGCAGCGCGTATCCGTAAGGGCCCCGCGCCCAAGAACCTCGAGGTTCCGGAGTACGCGTTCAGCTCCGACACCGTCGTCAAGATCGGCTGAGCCCAAGAGAGAGGATCAAGAACATGAGCTTTCCCTGGGCAAAGCACTATACCCCCGCGCATCCCTTCATGAAGTGGATGGACGACCGGCTGCCTATCCCGCGCCTCGTCTACAACGCGGTCGGCGGCGGCTACGAAGTCCCGCGCAACCTGAACTATTTCTGGAACTTCGGTTTCCTCGCGGGGCTGTGCCTCGTGCTGCAGATCGTCACCGGCATCGTCATGGCCATGCACTACGCGGCCAACACCGCCGTGGCCTTCGACACGATCGAGATGACCGTGCGCGACGTGAACTGGGGCTGGCTGATGCGCTATGCGCACGCCAACGGCGCCTCGGCCTTCTTCGTCGTCATCTACATCCACATCTTCCGCGGTTTCTACTTCGGCTCCTACAAGGCCCCGCGCGAGATGGTGTGGCTGCTGGGCGTCGTGATCTTCCTGCTCATGATGGCCACCGCCTTCATGGGCTACGTGCTGCCCTGGGGCCAGATGAGCTTCTGGGGCGCCAAGGTCATCACCGGCCTGTTCGGCGCGATCCCCTTCGTGGGCGAGCCGCTGCAGCAGTGGCTGCTCGGCGGCTTCGCGCCCGATAACGCCGCGCTGAACCGCTTCTTCTCGCTGCACTACCTGCTGCCCTTCGTGATCCTGGGCGTGGTGATCCTGCACATCTGGGCGCTGCACATCCCCGGCTCGTCGAACCCGACCGGCGTGGAAGTGAAGTCCAGCTCGGACACGGTGCCGTTCTACCCGTACTACGTCGCCAAGGACGGCTGGGCGATCGGCGTCTTCGCGATCCTGTTCTCGATCGCGGTGTTCTATTTCCCGAACGCGCTCGGCCACCCGGACAACTACATTCCGGCGAACCCGATGAGCACGCCCGCGCACATCGTTCCCGAATGGTACTTCTGGCCGTTCTACGCGATCCTTCGCGCCTTCACGCAGGACTTCTTCTTCATCCCGGCCAAGCTGATGGGCGTGCTCGCCATGTTCGGCGCGATCCTGGTGTGGTTCTTCCTGCCCTGGCTCGACAAGTCGCCGGTGCGCTCGGGCACCTATCGCCCGCTGTACAAGAAGTTCTTCTGGGTGCTCGTGGCTGACATGCTCGTGCTGTTCTACTGCGGCGGTGCGCCGGCGGAAGAGCCCTACGTGATGTTCAGCCAGCTGGCGGCGCTCTACTACTTCGCGCACTTCCTCATCATCGTGCCGATCGTCTCCTCGATCGAGAAGCCGCTGCCGCTGCCCTATTCCATCACGGAATCGGTGCTCGGCAAGGATGACGAAGCCCAGCTCGACGTGTCCGCCGCCCCGGCTTCGGCCGTCTGATCCAGCCAGAACGAAAGACGAAAGACATGGCACGCATTCTCTCGATCCTCGTCGGGCTGTTCTTCACGGTCGCGCTCGCGTGGTCCTTCGGTGTAGGCTTCTACACCTGGGCCACCGAACCCGCGGCCAAGACGGCGGAGCACGAGTTCCACCTGCACCCCAAGGAACTGCACCTCGCCAGCGACGGCATCTTCGGCAAGTTCGACAAGCAGCAGCTCCAGCGCGGCTTCCAGATCTACAAGGAAGTCTGCTCGGCCTGCCACTCGCTGAGCCACGTCGCTTTCCGCGATCTGGAGCAGCTGGGTTATTCCGAAGGTCAGGTGAAGGCCATCGCAGCGGGCTTCCAGGTGCCCGGCACCGACCCGACCACGGGTGAGGCGAACATGCGCCCGGGTCAGGCGACGGACTACTTCCCCAAGCCCTTCGCCAACGACATCGCCGCGCGCGCCGCGAACAACAACGCGATCCCGCCCGACCTGTCGCTCATCACCAAGGCGCGTCACGAAGGCCCGGCCTACGTCTACTCGCTGATCACCGGCTATCAGGCGCAGCCTGCGGAACTGCTCAAGGAGTTCCCGGACGCCAAGACCCCGGACGGCCTGCACTTCAACCCGTACTTCGCGAACCTCAACCTCGCGATGGCCCCGCCGCTCACCAGCGACGGTCAGGTCGAGTACGGCCCGGGCAACCCCAAGCCGACCGTCGACCAGATGGGCAAGGACGTCGCTGCGTTCCTCGTCTGGACCGCCGAGCCGAAGCTGGAAAAGCGCAACCAGACCGGCCTCGCCGTGGTGCTCTTCCTGATCTTCGCGACCGTGCTGGGCTACATGTCCTACCGCAACATCTGGGCGGGCAAGAAGCACTGATCCCACCCGCCTCGTCATTGCGAGGGGCGTAAGCCCCGTGGCAATCAACGGCCGCTTAAGCCGCTCTGGATTGCTTCGCTCCGCTTGCAATGACGAAGAGGGTTCGGTGATCGCCCACTAGCTGCTAAGGGCTCCGGCGCCCCGCCACCCTCGGTGATGGCGGGGCGCTTCGTTTTTGAAAGACCGGAGAATACCCGTGACCGTCGAAGACCTGCGCCAGCTGGTGCGCACGATCCCCGACTTCCCCAAGCCCGGAATCCTGTTCCGCGACGTGACCACGCTGATCGGCGACGGTCCCGGCTTCGCGGCGGCAGTGGGCCACATGGTCGAGCGTGCCGAGGCTGCGGGCGCCGAGGTCATCGCGGGCGTCGAGGCGCGCGGCTTCATCTTCGGCGCGGCCATGGCGGCGCGCATGGGGCTTCCCTTCGTACCCGTGCGCAAGCCCGGCAAGCTGCCGGTGCCGGTGCTCGCCATCGACTATGCGCTGGAATACGGCACCGACACGCTGGAGGTCGATCCCGGCGCGGTCCCCGACGGCGCGTGGGTGGTGCTGGTGGACGACCTCATCGCCACCGGCGGCACCGCGCTGGCGGCGGTGGAACTGCTGCGGCGGGCCGGGGGCGAGGTGGTGCACTCGCTCTTCGCCATCGACCTGCCGGAGTTGGGGGGGGCCCAGCGCCTGCGCGATGCGGGCGTGCCTGCGGATGCGCTGCTGGCTTACGAGGGGCATTGACCCTTCGACAGGCTCAGGGTGAGCGGAGTTAGAGTAACAACCTCCAAACCCGCTCAGGCTGAGCCTGTCGAAGCCCCATCGGCTGGGCGCGCCTAAAGATGGCCACCGGTCCCGGATCAAGTCCGGGACGACGTGTGCGGACTACGCCGCCACGGCATCCTTGGCCTTCTTCCCACCCGCCTTCTTCGCCCCGCCCTCGGGCTCGTCCACCAGCGCCTGCACGGCCTTGGATGTCGCCACGGTGCCCAGTTCGGTCAGCGCGAAGAAGTTCGCCTCAATGTCGGCGAGGTCGTAGAGGTAGTTCACCATGACGCCGTGCGCCTGCTTCTGCCCGTTGGCGGACAGGTCGGCATTGGCGTGGACCGCCTCCAGCCGCGCGCCGTTGCCGAGGTGGAAGCGCGCCACGGGGTCGAGCGGCTGGTTGCCCTTGCCCTTGGCCTCCACCAGATAGCGGGCTGCCAGCCGCCGCAGTTCCTGCGCGCCGGGCACCGGGGCATCGCTCGCCTGCTCCTTCGCCAGCCACTTCGCAAAGCCCGGCACCGGAGAGAGCGTGGCGAAAGTCTTGAGGTGCGGCAGTTCCTCCTTCAGCAGGCCGACGACACGCTTGATGAGGTGGTTGCCGAAGGGAATGCCCTTGAGGCCCACCTGACAGTTCGAGATCGAATAGAAGATCGCGCAATTCGCCTCGCTGGGCGCGATCGTCTCGCGATGGTCGGAAATGATCTCGTGGATCGAGCCGGGAATCTGCGGTGTCAGCGCGACTTCGACGAAGATCAGCGGATCGTCACGCATCTGCGGGTGGAAGAAGCCGTAGCACCGCCGGTCTACCGGCTCGACGCGGCGGCGAAGGTCATCCCAGCCCTGGATCTGGTGGACCGCCTCGTAGCGGATGATCCGCTCCAGCAGTTGCGCCGAGCTGTCCCAGCCGATCCGCCGCAGTTCGAGGAACCCGGCGTTGAACCATGCGGTGAAGGCGTTCTCCAGATCGCGGTCGAGCGCCAGCAGGCCCGGCGTGGTGCCTGCTTTGGGCACCGCCAGCAGATCCTCGCGCAGCCCGATCAGGCGCGGTGTCCCCTGCGGCGCGAGGTTGAGCTGGTTGATGAGGCGGCGGCTGGGCGACTTGCTGGCAAGGTTCAGCGCCAGCGCGGAAGCCTCGTCCCGCTTCTCGTTCCACTTGGCGATGGCCTTGTCGATCGCCTTGGCATCGGCGGGGTGCAGGTCATGCACCTTGCCGAGAAAGTCCTGCCGCGCCTCGATGCTGCTGGCTTCGTAAAGCTCGAAGAACGCCGAGGCGAGCGCCGGTCCCGAAGCGCGCCCGCGCAGCGAAAGCAGCGCGTCGGCAAGGTCCATCAGGCTGTCCGCATGGTCCCGCCGGGGCGCGACGCCGATGCCGCGCAGCAGCTTGCCGAGCCCCGAGTTCATCAGCAGGTCGAGCGGATTGCGCCGCTTCGCCGCGACCGGAGCGGCGGCTTCGGCAGGAGTGCGCTGGGTATTCATGAAGGCCCCTCGGTTCGGCTGCGTCGTCCGCAGGCTATCATCGCCGCACCTGCGAGAGAATACGCAGACGCCGGTACGGGCGTCCGCAGGGGCAGGGCGAATGGTCTGGAATGGCGGTTTTCCGTCATTATGTCCGGAGAAGCCGCCGGGGCGATCCACGCCCGCACGCGTTCATGCACAGCGTCGATGCAAGAGAGCCGTTGACGCAGATGCCCCGACCGTGGCAAGCGCCTCTCCACGACGCGGCCCGAGTTACCACGGGGCAGCGGCATCGGCGCGATGAGCGGGTATAGCTTAGTGGTAAAGCTCCAGCCTTCCAAGCTGGCTATGCGGGTTCGATTCCCGCTACCCGCTCCAGCCGGCCTTCCCAAATCATCACGCCGCGCTGAGCATCCGGGGCGCGGGCGTCCGGCGCATCAGCAGGCGGTTGAACAGGCGGCGCTTCAGGGACTGAGGCGCGAGCACCTCGTTGTTGCGCTCCCACAGCGTGCCGTTCATCGAGGGGTGCTGCGACAGCGCGAGTTCGGCGCCCCAGCGGGCAGCGTCCTCGGGCTCGATGCCGTCGGGCAGGCCCATGGTGGTGCGCAGCGCGCCCGGAATCCAGTCGCTGACGACGATGCCGGGAAAGCGACCTTCGAGGTCGGCCACCATGGCGCGGGTGAAGATGCGGCCCGCGCCCTTGGACACCGAATAGGCGCTGCTCGCGCAGATCGGCGCGAGGTCGGCGAAGCTGGTGACGTTGACGATGCGGCCGGTGCCCCGGCTCACCATGTCGTCGAGAGCGAGGCGGCTGCACGCGACCATGCCGCCGAGGTTGGTGGCGATGCTCTGCATGAAGCTTTCCGCCGTCTCGTCGAGGAAATCGCGACGGGGATAGACGGCGGCATTGTTGATGAGGATCGCCACCGGGCCGAGCGCGCGTATCTGCGCGAAGGCATTGCGCACGCTGTCGTAGTCCGAGACGTCGCAGGTCAGGGCGTGGAATGCGCCGGGGCCGGTGCTCAGCGCGGAGGTTTCGGCAAGGTCCGCCGCGCTGCGGCCGAGACCGGCGACGGTGCATCCGCGCGCGACCAGTTCCACCGCCAGCGCCCGGCCGAGCCCGCGTCCCGCGCCGGTGACGACCGCGATGCCGCCATCGCCGCCCCCGTTTTCGTTGCCGCCGCTCATGCCGCGGCCATGATGGCATCGCCCACCCGCAGCGCGTTGGCGGCGATGGTCAGGCTGGGGTTGACGCCCATCGAAGTGGGCATGAACGAGGCGTCGGCGACCCACAGGTTGGTCATGCCGTGGACGCGGCACCGGGCATCGACGACGCTTTTCTCGGGGTCTGTCCCCATGCGCAGGCTCCCGCAGGGATGGCCGAAGTTGAGCACCGGCTCATAAGTGAGGAACAGCGTCCGCTGGCCGAGCGACGAGCGGATCAGCTTGCGGAACCGCTTGCGCCGCTGGTGCAGTTCGGGGCTGAAGCGATAGTCGACGAGGATGCCGCCGGGACGTTCCGGGTCGGGCATCACGCGGTTCTCGGCATAGGGCATGTCTTCCAGCAGGCCGACGAAGACCTTGGCCTGCCCGAGCATCTGTGCCGCGACCTTTGCCGGGATGCGCGCCAGTTCCTTCGCCCCCGGCACGCGGCGCAGCGGCGTCCGGTCGATCTTGCCGCGCAGGTAGCTGAGGATCTCGCCTTCGCCCGCATCGAGGCCCATCGCCTGCACCATGCCGAAGCGGTGCCCGTCGGCGTGGTAGAGATCGCGAAAGCCGATGGACTTGGCGGCCTCGTCGTAGCCCTCGCCGCGCCGGGGCCAGAGGGCGAACATCTCGTTGAGATGGAACATCAGGTTGCGGCCGACCTGCCCGCGCGCATTGCCGCAGCCCTCCGACCAGCCGGACGAGCGCGAGCCGAGAAGGATGCGCGGGGACGAGAGCGCCCCGGCGGCCAGTACGACATGGTCGCCGGTGAAGGTCACGTCCTCGCCGTCGCGGCTGGCGACGACTTGCGTGATGCGACCGTTGCCGCCGATGAGTTCCTTTACCTCGCAGCGGTCGGCGACGGCGGCGCGGCCGGTCGCCACGGCGGGTTCCACGCCCGCCGAGCGGCCGTCCATCTTGCACGGGCGCGGGCACTTGCGGCCAAGGCATGAGCCGCATCCCTCGACGCCGAGCATGGCGCTGTGGAGCTGGTAGGGATGGAGGCCGGAGCGGCGCATTCCCGCCATCAACCTTGCGTCGCCCTCGCACATCCGGGCCGGGGCAGCGAGGCTTGGCGTCGGGTGGCTGGCGAGCGGGTCGGGCTCGCCCCGGATCGAGAACAGCGCCTGCGCCTGGTCGAAGTAGGGCAGCATCTCGGCGAAGCGGACCGGCCATCCGGCGGTAGGGTGCGGTCGTTCCTCGCTGTGGTCGAGGTCGTGGACCTCGGGCCGCTCCAGCGTCGCCGCGTAGAATACCGAGGATCCGCCGACGCCCGCGCCGATGGCGGCGTGGAAGCGGCGCTCCTGCCCCTCGATCCGCGCGCGGACGGGCTCCGGCCACGATCCGCGCGCCAGTCGGGCGACCGGGTCGGAGACCTCGTCGCCGGGCATGTGGTTCTCCTCGGTGCGGTAGCCCGCGCGGCCCTTCTCGACGAACAGGATCGAGAGGCCCCGCTCGGCGAGGCGACGACCGATGACGCCGCCGCCGATGCCGGTGCCGATGACGATGACGTCCCAGTGTCTTGCGGCGAGTGCGCCGATCATGTGCGCCCCGGTTTGCTGCCCGAGAGGAACGGGATGAACAGGTCGCGCAGGCTGACCGCGCCCGCATAAGTCATGTGGTTGTTGTCGAAGTAGAGCGAGGTGCCGTTCTGCATGCCGCTGCACTTGTCGGCGCAGAGGCGGGGCCACGGGTCGATCAGCCGGACCTGCCGGTCGGCGACGAGCTGGTCGATGGGGGCCTCCGCCAGCCGGGTGCGTTCGCGCAGGGCGGGCATCTGCACGCTGGCGAGCGTGCGCGCCTGATCGGCGGTGAGCCGTCCGTAGGCCATGTCGCGGGCGACCCTGATGCTGTCGTACTGCGGCAGCTCGGGCACCTGCCGCATCAGGTAGACCTCGTAGCCGTCGCCGTTGAGTTCGGCCACGGTGAGCTTGAGCGCGGCGCCGAACAGGTCGGCCTGCGCGACGTTGCGGGGCAGGCCGGAGCCGTCCTCGGGCGCGAGGCGGATGACGTTGTGCGCGTCGCGGCCCACGCCCTTGCCGTCGGCGTAATAGGCCCAGCGGCCGACGAGCAGCAGGCGGTGGATGTCGGGGAACTGGCGGATCGCCGCGCGGATGCGGCGGTTGTCGTCCATGCAGGCGCGGTCCTGATCGGGCGTCGCGGCGCTTTCCTGCTTGGCGAGGCCGAACAGCGGCGGGCAACCGGCGTGCCAGATTATCAGGCCCGGACGCCCCGCCTCGCGCGCGGCCATGGCGAGGCCGTCCATCTGCGCGCGCAGGTGGCTGTCGCCCCAGATCAGGAACTCGGGCTTGCCCTCCGGCCCGATGGCGCAGGTCTCCACCCCGGCGAGCGGACCGCTGCCGGCGCGCGTGCAGCGGCTCATGTCCTGCAGGAAGCCGCCCGATGCGGTGATGTAGACCTGCGTCTCGCGCGAGAAGCGGTCGGGCATGCCGTTGGTCACGTAGCTCAGCGCGCCCATCGAGAGCACGGCGCAGGCGGCGAAGGCGGCCCCGCCGACGAGCCGGGGCGGCGTGACCCAGCGGGCACGGCGGAACGGCTGCTCGACGAAGCGCCAGCTCAGCGTCGCGACCACGAAGACCAGCGCCAGCCACGCGGCGGTCTCTGCCGGCGATGCATACTCCCCGCGCCAGTAGCGTGACAGGATCAGCAGCGGCCAGTGCCAGAGGTAGAGCGAGTAGGAGATCAGCCCGACGAAGACCATCGTCGGGTGTGACAGGAAGGTGCCGGGATTGCCGCGCGCGCGGGCGGCTCCGGCGATCACGGCGGCGCTCCCGGCGACCGGCAGCAGGGCCTGGTATCCGGGGAAGCCGGTGTTCTCGATCAGCATGAACGAGGCGGCGAGCAGGGCGATGCCGGTCCATGCCAGCAGGGCCTGCAGCTGCGGCCCCGGCGCGGACTTCTGCAGCCAGATCGCCAGCAGCACGCCCGACAGCATCTCCCACGCGCGGAACGGGAAGAGGTAGAAGGTCAGCACCGGATAGCCCGCCGTGAAGGCGATGCAGCCGATCAGCGATGCGGTCCACACCGCCACCAGTACGCCCAGCACCAGCTGCGGGCGCGCGCGGACGAGCAGCAGCGCGTTCAGCAGCAGCGGCAGGAAGATGTAGAACTGCTCCTCCACCGACAGCGACCAGGTGTGCAGCAGCACCCGGTTCTCCGCGCCGAAATCGAAGTAGCCCGCCTCGCGGTAGAACAGGATGTTGGACATCCACAGGCTCGACGCGATGAGTTCCTTGCCGAGATTGCGGAACTCGTAGGGCAGCAGCACGAACCAGCCGATCAGCATGCTCGCCATGCCCATCGCGAAGAACGCGGGGGCAAGGCGGCGGATGCGGCGCAGGTAGAAGCTGCCGAGGTCGATGCGGCCCCGCTCGGTCATCTCCGACCACAGCATGCCGCCGATCAGGAAGCCCGAGATCACGAAGAAGACATCGACGCCGACGAACCCGGCCTTCAGCCCCGGCACCGCGAAGTGGTAGAGCACCACCGCGAGCACCGCGATGGCGCGCAGGCCGTCTATCTCCGTGCGATAGGATCCATGCTGTGCTGACGACAAGTGCGGTTCCCTCCACCGGGAAATGATCCGGGCATCCCGTCCGCGAAAACGCCCCCGTTCCCGTCCCGAAGTCTAGGCGGCGGTGCCGCGCGGGGACATTCCTGAAACCGCGTGGCAATTTTCGGGAGGGGCTATTGGGCGGCCGGACCGGGCCCGAGGCTCAGATGCAGCGGCCCGAGGCGTCCGGCGCGAAGCGGGCGCAGTCCCAGCGCATGCTGGCGGCGGCAGTGGTGCTGTGGCGTTCGAAGACGAAGGCGATCGCATCGACCGCGCTGCCGGGCATCGGCAGGGCGCGCGGCGTGCGCGCGGCGTCGGTCCAGCCGATGAAGCGGCACTGGCTCACCCCGGCGCAGCGCTGTTCGGCCAGCGCGCGGAAGCTTGCGGGCGAGCCCCCGGCGGGGAGCGTGACGAGGAATACGTTCGACGGCGGCGGCGCGGCGACGCTCGGCGCGCCGAGCGGCGGTGCCAGCGGACCGGTCGGCATGATCGTCGCGATATGCGGCGCCGGTACGGCGGACGAGGCGGCGAGTTCCACGTCGGGAACCGAGAAGTCCTCTCCCCGATGCGCATCGGACAGGCGGGCGAGCTGGGCGATTTCCGGCTCGACGCCGCTGTAGCGCATCTCGAAGATCTGCTGCCCGCGCCAGCGATAGAACAGGTGCGTGCGCACGACGGCGATCTTGTCCATCGTGCGGTCCCACGCCGGGCTCACCCAGTCGGTATGGTAATGCGTGGCGAGGCCGACGATCGGCTCCACCTGACCGAGCAGCATCTCGGTCGCCACGCGGCGCGCCTGCTGCCATGCTACGGCGGAAGGCGTGCGGCGCAGCAGCGAGCCGTCGCAGGTGAAGGTGAACTGGCAGCCGGTGCGACGCTCCGACCCCTGGAAGACGACGCCGCACACGGTCGAGGGGAAGGCCCGGTGGCGCACGCGGTTCAGCACCACCTGCGCGACGGCGCGCTGGTCGGAGATGCCGACTCCGGCCTCGTAATAGTCAGCGGCGGCGAGGCAGTCCGTGGCGCGGGCGATGTCCTCCGGCCCGGTGCGCAGGTAGAAAGGCTGCGCGGGGACGAGCACGCCGCGCGCCATCGGCACCTGCGCGTTGAAGGCGCGGGCCAGCAGCGACTGGGCATCGGCGGGCGGCAGCGGCATGGCGTCCGGCCCGTCGAACGCGCCGCGCACGATGGGCGGCGTGGTCAATCGGGGCAGCGGGCTGGCGACGGGGTGGTCGACCGGCACCGTGGCGACGGCGAGCAGGGCCAGACATGCGCCGAGCCCCACCCGGGCCCGGCGCATGACCGTCCTCCCACGCCCAATCGTAGATGGCCCAACCGTGGACGGTTCACCGTCCCGGTTCCTCTTCCACCAACCGGAATACAAGGCGGCCAAGGCCGGCAAATCGGATCTCCCGCAACGAACCCGGTTCATCCCACGCTGCGTTGCGGCGCGGCATCCGTGCGATCATGCTCCCATGGCCCACAGGCCAAATTCCCTACGGAAAACACGCAATGCCGCGGGCGGGCGCGGTAAGCATAATGCGGCGATGACCCAGATCACCGAAACGGCCCTCGCGCCGCTCGTCCTGAAGCGCCTCGGGCGTGAAGAGGCCGTGCGCGAGCATGGCGTGCGGGGGGCGGTCGGCACCGCCACCCGGCGCAGTCGCGCGGCGGTTGCCTACCTCAGCAACGTCTACCCGAAGATCAGTCACAGCTTCATCCAGACCGAGATCGCCGCGCTTGAACGGCAGGGTATCGAGGTCCACCGCTTCACTGTGCGCCGTGCCGGGGAAGGCGCGGCCGACGCGACAGAGCGCGCCGAGGCGGCGCGGACCACCGGGCTGCTGGAGGACAGGGGCGCGCTGGCGAAGGCCGTGCTCGGCTGTCTCGCCACACGTCCCGTCGCGGCGCTGCGCGCGCTGGGCCTCGCCTGGCGCACCGGTGGCAGCGGCAACCGCATCCGCGCCTGCGCCTATTTCGCCGAGGCGGCGCTGCTCGCGCGGCGGCTGGAGGCGGAAGGTGTCTCGCACCTCCACGCCCATTTCGGGACGAACCCGGCGATGGTGGCACGCCTCGTCGCCCGCCTCGCGCCCGTGACCTACAGCTTCACCGCGCACGGGCCGGACGAGTTCGATGCCCCTCGCGGGCTCGACCTGCCGGGCAAGATCGCCGAGGCGGCCTTCGTCATCGGCGTCTCCAGCTTCGGGCGCGGGCAGCTCATGCGCTGGTCGCGCCCGGATCACTGGTCGCGCATCCACGTCGTCCACTGCGCACCGGACCCCGCGTTCTTCGCCAGCATCGAGGACGGCGTGCAGGAGCCGGTCGTCACGCCGCAGCTGCTCTGCGTGGCGCGGCTGAGCGCGCAAAAGGGCCTGCCGCTGCTGCTGGAAGCCGTCGCCCGCGTGGCGGCGCGCCGCGAAATCCGGCTCGACGTCATCGGCGGGGGCGAGGATGAGGCGATCATCGAGGCGCAGATCGAGCGGCTCGGCCTGCGCGGCATCGTCACCCTGCGCGGCTGGGCTAGCCCGGAAACGATCCGCGAGGCACTGCGTGCGTCCCGCGCCCTCGTCCTGCCGAGCTTCGCCGAGGGCCTGCCGGTGGTGCTGATGGAGGCGATGGCGCTGGGCCGCCCGGTCATCGCCACCGCCATCGCCGGGATACCCGAACTGGTGGACGGCGACGTGGGCTGGCTGGTGCCCTCGGGCTCGATCGAAGCGCTGGAAGGTGCCCTCGACGAAGCGCTGGATGCCTGGCCCGAGGAACTCGCGGCGATGGGCATGGAGGCGCGGGCGAGGGTGCTGGAGCGCCACGATCCGGAGCGCTGCGCCGGTCGCATGGTGGACCTGCTGAAGCCGCTGGCACGGTGACGTGGCCTGAACGAAAGCCCCGGACAGCGCTGCCGTCCGGGGCTGGACCTCCGATGTCAGAGACTGGCCGGGGGGATGATCCGCAGCACCGGCGGCAGGTGGCTTGGCCACAGCGCGGCGGTGCGCTGGCGCTCGGGCATGCCGTTGACCATGTGTCGAACCTCCGAACGCGAGATGCCGCTGCGCTCGCACAGGAACGGGTGGCGCGGCGGATTGGCGAAGTAGCTGTAGAACAGCGCGGCGCGGTCGCGCCCCGTGGCGGGCTTGCCACGGTGGAAGAAGCGCGCGGTGTCGGCGAAGACCACGGTGCCCTTGAGCCCGGTGCAGCTTCTGCGGTCGCGCGAGAAATCCGCGCCGAGCCGCTGGCGCAGCGAATCCTCGGAGCCGAATTCGTAGCGGTAGCCTTCGTCGTCGCTGCGGACCGTGTCGGGGAGCGAGATGCACTCGAACGGGCCGCCCTCGTCGTCGACCTCGTGGAGATAGATCGCGATCTTCAGCATGCGCCGGTCCTCGCGGTCGCGGTGCCACTGGCGCGTCGCGATCTCCAGCCCGTCGGCGACGGTGTAGTTGATGACCACGCCGTCATAGGCGACCGGCAGGCCGATGTAGCTCTCGGCGATGTCGAGCAGGCGGTCGTGCAGGCCCCAGCGGAAGATTTGCGGGTTGCGCACGATCTCGGCAGGCGGGACGATGATGAACTGCTGCCCTTCGGCGGCGAGCGTGCGCGCGTCCTCCGCGAAGTCGTCCGCCAGCGGTCCTGCCAGGTCCATCAGCGAGGCGGACCCCGGGACGCCCAGCGCGTCGAGCGTGGTGACGTAGACGCCGTGGGTGTTGACCGCATCGACGATCGCAGCGCCGAGGGGATCCATCTGCGGCAGGCTGTGCGAATGGCGGTTAAGCGCGGCGGCATGCCGCTGGCCGAGCCACAGGCGCAGACGCCGTTCGTTGAGCACGTTGAAGGCGACACGGGACGGCAGGTCGCGCAACCACTTGGCGCGACCCTTGGATATCAGGGTCAGCATCGGACTCTCCGCTGATTTGAAGGGGGGATCAGGCCTCTCTGGGGCCGCTTTTGTAATACCCGTAGTCGATCCGCCTCATCGGCTGCGAGATGGAACGGTTGAGCACCGTGCCGATGATCGGCGTCGGGCTGACGGCGTGCGCGATCTCGCGCAGGGCGCCTCTTGCGGTGCGGCCTTCCTCGGCCACGACCAGCATGCCATCGACGCTGCGGGCGATGAGCACCATGTCGTCGCTCAGGATCGCCGGCGGCGTGTCGATGATGCAGATCGCGCCGCTGTCGAGGAACTGCCGGTTGCGCAGGGCCAGCGGCAGGCCGTTCGAGGCGAGCAGCGCCTCGGCGTCGAGGCGCGGGCGGCGGACGCGGTGGACGGCAAGGTCCAGCCCCTCGATCCGCGCCTGCGTGGCGCTCCAGGGGCATTCGCCCGCAAGGTAGTCGTCGACGCCCGCGTAGTCGTCGGGAAGGCCGAGCCGCTCGCCGAGCGAGGGGCGACGCAGGTCGAGTTCGACGAGGACGGTCGGGTGGACGCGGGCCAGCACCATCGCAAGGTTGGCGGCGATATGCGTCTTGCCGTTGCCGGGCTCCGCCGATGTCACCGCGAAGACGCGGGTGCCGGTGGCGCGGGCATGATCCAGCAGCGCCGAGCGGATCATCGTGAAGGGATGCAGCTCGTTGCTGAGCGGCGCGAGGCCGATCATGTGGTTGGCCGCGAGGTAGTCCGCGTCCGGTGCGAAGGTGATCCCGGCAACCGCGGGCACTTCGATGCCGCCCTGCGGAATGAATGACATTTCAGCGTTCATATCCCTGCTCCCGAATAGGCCGGCGATGCGGCTCGCGAGCGGCCGGGCAGCCAGGCCGCGAGCCGATCGAGGAATGACGGTCCGCGGCTCGTGCCCACGGTTCCGAACAGAGGTGCGCGCACGGCGCGGCGGAGGCTTTCGGCGCCATGGATGGTGCCGGTCAGCATTTCGCGGGCGATGATGAGGCACAGGCCGATGGCGAAGCCTGCGGCGATGCCCATCGCCAGGACTATCCAGCCGCTCTTGCCGAGCGGGTGGAGCGGCAGGTTCGGCGGATCGACCACGGTGAACCGCTCGCCTTTGTCCTCCGTCTGGAGATTGGCCGCGACCTGCGCATCGAGCTGCTTCTCCCTGAGGGAGTCGTACTGGCGCTTGATGTTGTCGTACTCGCGCTCGATCGTGTTCAGCTCGTAGGCGGACTGCGGCGCCTGCGCCACGCGGCGGTCGAGGTCTGCCATCGTGTTCACCAGCTCGGCGCGGCGTGCGGCGAGGGTGGCGATGCGTTCACGCCCGGCGACGATCTCGGCCTGGATCAGCGTCTCGCCGCGCGCGGGCTCCTTGGCCAGCATGGCGCGCTGGCGGTCGACTTCGGCGCGCGCGGCGATGACGTCGGGGAAGGCTTCCGAATGGCTGGCGAGCAGGCGGACGAGGCGTTCCTCGGCGCGCTGGAGGTTCTCGATGCCGGGCGGCAGGCGTTCGATCTCCTGCTGGCGGGCGGCGAGCAGGCTGGACTGCTGGATCAGCCCCTGCGTCTCCGCGTCGGTGCGCGAGATTTCCGCGCGCATCGCCGAGCTCGATTGCGAACTGAGCGCCACGTCGGTGGGCAGCGCCCCGGCATAGCGGGCCTCCACGCCGCGGCGCTTCTCGGCAAGGTCGCGCAGCTGGCGGCGCAGCTCGTCCGAACGCCGGGCGAGGAAGGCGGCGGTGCCGGTCGCCTGCTCGGTGCGGAAGCGCTTGTCCTCGACGAGGAACATGCGGGTAAGCTGTTCGGTCACGGCCTGTGCCGAGCGCGCGTCCCGATAGTCGAACGTGAGGTTGAAGGCGATCGTGCTGCCCCGGCCCTGCGCCTGGTTGGCGGCGACGAGGTTCACCCCGATCTTGTTGCGCATCATTTCGAGCAGCTTGGGATACTCGATGGCGGCCCGCTCCTTGGGATAGAGCTTGTTCTGCTCGATCAGCCGGGTGAGGCTGTCGCGGCTTACGATCTGCTGGCGGATCTTGGCGATGCGCTCGTCGGCCACTTCGGTCAGCGGCGAGGCGATGAGGCTCGTCGGGATCTGCGGGGAATCGATCAGCAGCGTCGCGCTGGAGCGGTAGACCGGCTCGCGCATCAGCACGGTCGCGGTCGCCGCGCCCGCTCCGAGCAGGGTCGGCGCGATCAGCCAGCGCCAGCGGCGGCGCAGCATGGCGAGGATCTCGACCGGGTAGATGCCGAGGGCTTCGGCATCGTTCGGCGACGGCGATGCGGGCGTCGCGGGCATCGGAGAAGTCGTGTTCATCGGCTGGGTATCCGGAAGGTGACGCCGACCCGGACGGTCCAGGTGCCGAGCGTCTGGCTGGACAAGCCGGTGCGGCGGTCATAATCCGCGCCGACGTGAAGGCGGAACCGGTTGTCGAGCCGGTGCTCGTAGGCAGTGGACAGGCGCATCACCTTCGTATCCGTTTCGAAAGTGGGGCCGGGGACCGCGCGGTAATCGGCAGTGGCGCTGAGCGTGCCGCGCTCGCTGGTCTGCAACTGGAACGTGGCGTTCAGCGTCTTTTCGCGCTGGATGCCGCCGAAGCTGGTGACGACCGGCGAAATCCTGCCCGAAAGGCAGACCCGCAGGCGGCGCGGATCGTAGCACAGCGAGACGGACGCGGTCGGCTGGGCGGGCGTGTTGTTGCGCCGACCGTCGGATTCAGTGCGCGTGATCTTCGACAGCCCCCCTTCCGCCTGCGCGGAGAAGTACCGACCGATGCGGGTGCCCACCTTGAGGACGACGATGGCGGAATCCGAGTCCGAACCGTCCGCGGATTCGCTGAAGGTCGCGACGCCGCCCAGGCCTATCCAGGTATAGGGCGATATGTGCCGCTCCGCGCTCGCGCCGAAGCTCGTCGCATCCGTCTTGGCCAGCAGCACCGAGCCCAGCGGAACGCGGCGGTTCCACGAGATCTCGCCCGCGAAGCTGGTATGTGCATCCGGGCGCCAGCGCACGTTCTGTTCGAGCGCATAGCTTTCCTGGAGACTGATCGGGTCGACTGCGGCGTCGATCGTGCTCGCCAGGGTTTCCAGCGGCAGTGACCGGTCGAAGCGCGCCCGTGAACTCAGCGAGAGGCGCTCGTCGTCGCGATACTTGAGTTCGGCGGAGGCGCGGCCGGTGGTGAACGAGCCGTAACGGCGGTCGTACCGGCGGTAGGCGATCCTGCCGTCGAGATCGAGCGCGGTCTTCGGATCGATCCCGATGCCGATGCCACCCTGCGCGGAGATTTCCCCGCCGGAGGTTCGAGCCCGGTCGTCGAGGGTGAGGAACGGGTTGCGGCCCGTGAACCCCGTCATGTCGAACTCGATGTACGGCTGCTGCTCCTGCGCGGCCGCATGGGTCGGGGCCAGCCCCAGCGCCGCACCCAGCATCGGCGGGGCGGCAGCGAGGAGGAGCAGCGTGCCACGATGCGCCGCCGTCACGGGATCAGCAGCACGTCGCCGCTCTGGAGAGTCGGCAGCGGCGTGGCAAGGGCTCCGGATTGCAGCGAACGCGCGCCTTTCAGCAGACTGCTCAGGCGAACGCGTTCGACGACCTGCCCATTGCGGGTCTGGCGCAGGATCACGGCGCTGCCGGTGTCGGCGAACTCCGCGATGCCGCCGGCCATGCTCAGGGCCTGCAGGATGTTCGGGGCCGAGCCGCTGGTGAAGCTGCCCGGCGTGCGGACCTTGCCCAGCACGTAAAAGCGGGTGCCATCGGTCTCGCGCACGGTGACGGTGACGTCGGGCGGCGCGGCGGTGTAGTTCAGCGCGATGCGGCCGCGAATCTCGTCGGCGATGTCGGTGACGTTGCGCCCGGCGGCGCGGATGTTGCCCGCCAGCGGGAAGGCGAAGTTGCCGTCCGGCTGGACGAGCACCTGGCGCTGCATCCGCTCCTCGCCCCACACGAAGACGTCGAGCTGGTCGCCCGCCCTCACGGTGTAGCGATTGGCGGCTTCCGCCATCACGGTCATCGACTGCGCCCCGGAAACGACCGGCGCGATGGTCGGCGCAATGGCCGGTGCGACCGGCGCCGCGATGGCAGGGCCGGCCGCGTTGCCTGCCGTTGCCGCCGCCGCTGCCGGACTTGCGCCGAGCTGGGTTGCGATGACCTGTGCCATGGCCGGGTGGGCGGCGAGGCCCATGGCCAGAGCGGTGATTGCCGTCGAAACGGTCCGGGTCTTCCGGCGCGCCGCGAGCGGCCGGTCTTCATCGGTCGAATGAAACATGTCTAACCCCCACAGCCGGCATCGAATGTCGGTCTGTCGAAAAGCTAACCCCATGTGCTACTTGCCGAAAATTCTCCCATATGAGGGCGGGCTTATCCGTGGGGAGAAATCCGCATCGGTCCGTCGCAGCCGCTGTCCCGAAAAGTCCGGTGCCCTTTTTCGGGAAGCCAAAAGGGGGCCGCAGTTCCTTGGCCGGAGTTGCTCGGGAAGACCCCGCGTCGCCGCGACGGCATACTCGCGCGATGGGGAGGCACGCTCATGTCGCTTGAAAACCTGAACCTGACCGGGCGCGAGATCGCCGGACACGAGATTCTTACGCCTGAACTGGGACTTCCGCTTAACGGCCTCGCGAATGCCGGGCACCAGGCGGCGCATCGCGACGATGTGGAGTTCCTCGACCTCGATTTCACGCCGATCGACCTGCCGACCGCGTTCGACGCCGTGTGCAAGCGACCGCCCTCGGCGCCGTTCACCTATATCGTCACGCCCAACGTCGACCATGTGGTGCGCCTGCTGCGCCGCCGCTCCGACTTGTGGCCCGCCTATCGCGATGCCTGGATGACGCTGTGCGACAGTCGCATCCTCGCGCGCCTCGCGCGCGGCGTCGGCCGTGACCTGCCGGTGGTGACGGGCAGCGACCTGACGCTGCGCCTGTTCGAACAGGGCATCGCGCCCGACGATCACGTCGCCATCCTCGGCGGCAGCGACGCCACCGTGGCCCGGATCAAGGAGATCTACGGGCTGCGCAACGTCAGCCACTACAACCCGCCGATGGGCTTCATCAAGGATCCGCGCGAAGTCGCGCGCGCCGTGCGCTTCCTCGTCGATGCCAAGGCGCGCTACTCGTTCCTTGCCGTGGGCTCGCCCCAGCAGGAGATCGTCGCGCGGCGCGTCGCCAAGGCGCGCGGCGGGCAGGGCATCGGCTTCTGCATCGGCGCCAGCCTCGAGTTCCTTTCCGGAGAACAGGAGCGCGCGCCGCTGATGGTGCAGCAGATGTCGATGGAATGGGCCTTCCGCCTCTGCTCGAACCCGCAGCGGCTGTGGCGGCGTTACCTGATCGAAGGGCCGCAGATCTTCCGCATCCACCAGGTCTGGCGCCGCCGCGCGCCGATGCCGGGGTCGATGCGAACACCGCTGCACGGCTGAGTGGTTCATGATCGGGGGCGTTTCATGAACCGCGTGGCACTGGCGATCCTTGCAGGAGCGGCGCTGTCGCTGCCCGTGCTGTTCCATCTGGGCGGCGCGTGGCAGGCGGCGGGGGGTGCGGAACTGCGCTCGGTGCGGGTCGGCCCCGCGCCGGAGACCACCATCGGGATCAACTTGTTCAACCTGCAGTGGTACAATCGCCAGCAGGTCTTCTCCAACCTCATCGAGCAGAGCGAGTGGTTCCAGTCGCGCGGGGAAGGGTGGACGCCGATGCCGGCGGGCCAGATCGACCGGCTCGGCTGGGTCACGCACCTTGAGCCCGGCCAGACCGCGCCGCGCTTGCTGGTGCTGCCGCCCGCGCCCTACCGCGCGGTGCGGGTGCGCTGCACGTACCTCGGCAGCGGGGAACTGAACGCGGACGGCGTGGCGCAGATCACCGGGCGGGGGCCGCAGAGCATCGAGTTGATGGTGACGCCGACCGGCAAGGAAGACGAGATGGGGTGGATCGAGATCACCCGCACCGATCCGCGCGATCCCTTGCGCGATATCGACTGCCGCAAGGCCGGCACGCCGCCGGGCGCGCGTTTCGATCCCGACTTCCTCGAATCCGTCGAAGGCTTCGAGGTACTGCGTTTCATGGACTGGCAGCGCACCAACGACAACGCGCGCCTGCCGTGGAGCGAGCGCGCGCTGCCCGAGGCCTCGAGCCAGGCGGGGCCTGCGGGTGCCTCGGTCGAGGACATGGTGGACCTTGCCAACGTGGTCCACGCCGACGCGTGGTTCACGATGCCCTACCATGCCGACGAGGCCTATGTCCGCGGCTTCGCGCAATTGGTTCACGACCGGCTGGAGCCGGGCAACCGGATCTACGTCGAACTGGGCAACGAAGTCTGGAACACGATGTTCGAGGCGACCGAGGATGCCAAGCGCGAGGGACTCGCGCGCGGGCTCGGTGCCGGGAACGACGAGCGCGCCACGATGGAGCGCTATGCCGAGCGCGTGACCGAGACGATGCGCATCTGGACGCAGGTCTTCGCCGACCGTCCGGGCGCGCTGGTCCGCGTCTGCGCGACGCAGAACGCCAACCCCGCCTTCGCGCGCATGGTGCTGGAGTTCCGCGACACCGCCGAGTGGGTCGATGCGCTGGCGACCGCGCCTTACCTGTGGCTCGACATGGAGAGCTACCGCGCGAACGACACCGATCGCGTCTTTGCCGAGATGCCGGGGGTGATCGACCGTACTTTCGCCATGGCGGCCGAGAATCACGACATCGCGGCGGAGTTCGGCAAGCGCTACATCACTTATGAAGGCGGCCAGCACCTCGTCACGCGCGATCTCGCGCTCGCCCGCGCAGTGCAGCGCGACCCGCGCATGGGCGAAGTCTACACCCGCTACCTGACCGGGTGGCGCAACCGCTTTGGCGACACGATGATGCTCTACGCATCGACCTCGCCTATCTCCGAATACGGCGCCTGGGGGCTGCGCGAATACGGCGGACAGCCGATCGCCGAAGCGCCCAAGCTGTCCGCCGTGCGCCGCTTCCTGGAGGCAAGCCGTTGACCCAGAAGAAATCGTCGCTGCCGCCGCTCGCCATACTGGCGATGCTGGCGACGACAGCCATCCTTTTCGCCATCGCCAAGCCGGGCTTCTACGGCGCCTGCATCAGCACGGCCTGCGTGATGTACTTCGCATCCTGCCTGCGCGAGCCGTACCGGCAGGAGATGGCGGTGCGGGCGATCCTCATCACCTTCTTCATGCCCGCCGTCGCGTGGATCATCCCGAACGTGTGGATGCTCTACTTCGTGATGCTGATGTGGGTGCCGATGTTCGCGTCGCGCCCGGACCAGATCGCGGGGGTCTACCTGCACAGCCTGCTGCTGCTGCCGGGGCTCGACCTGTCGGTGGACCTTGCCGGGATCAAGCTGTTCGACATCGGCGTGCATGACGCGCTGGCGATCGGCGCCACCGTTGCGCTGCTGATCGCGCCGAGCCGGGCGCGGATCGCGGGCGGGGACGACCTGCGTGTGGTCCTGCTGCTTCTGGTGCTGGTCTTCGCCTCCGCGCGCGATACCAGCGCAACGCATTTCCTGCGCACCACGATCAACATCGGACTGGACTTCGGGCTGCCGTACTACATCCTCAGCCGCGGGCTGAAGGACGCCGCCTCGATGCGCAGCGCGATGCGCTGGTTTGCCGCCTCGGGCGTGGCGATATCCGGCATCCTCGCCTTCGAGATGTGGGAAAGCTGGCCGATGTACAACGAACTGTACTGGCACTACGCGATCCCGATGCTGCTGGTCGTGAAGTCGCGCGGCGCCTTCATGCGGCCGGGTGGACCGTTCAACGAGCCGACCTCGATCGCGCTGGTCATGATCCTGTGCCTGTTCGCCCTGTGGCTGCTGCGCGACGACTTCCGCACCCGCGTGCGCCACGGCCTGCTGTGCCTCATCGCGTTTCTCGGAGCCTCCGCGCCGCAATCGCGCAACGCCTGGGTCGCGCTCGGCATCGCCGTGCTGCTGGGCGACATGTTCCTCGGGCGCTGGGGTGCGCTGGTGCGCAAGTTCGCGCCGACGGGGGTGGCGCTGATGCTGATCCTGGCGGCGGCGAACATGTGGCCGTCGTTTTCAGACTCGCTCGGCCTGTCGGGACAGGCGAGCGACACTGCCGATTACCGTCGCCAGCTGCTGGAGCGAGGGGTCGAGGAGTTCTGGGACAGCCCGATCATCGGCTTCTCGCGCCCCGAGCTTGAAATCCGGCTGGACGACATGCGGCAGGGCGAAGGCATCATCGACTACGTGAACACGTTCCTGTGGTTCGCGCTCGTCTCCGGGATCATCGGGTTGACGATCTTCGTGTGGAACCTAGCAGCGCCGCTGATGTACCTGTGGCGGATGCGGCGCACCGAGATGATGCTGGGGACCGGCGCCCCGGCGGCCTTCGTGTTCGGCAGTCTTGCGGCACTTGGCGCGACGCTGTTCTTCACTTTCTTCGCGACCCGCATGTCGTACCTGACGATCGGCTTCATGGGCTTCGCCGCCGCGATCCGGGCGGTGAGCAGGGCTCACGCGCGGGAGATCCCGGCATACCCGCGCCCGCCAGCGGTGCAGCACTATCCGCCCGTCAGTGGCCAGCCGGGTCTTGCACCGGCTTAGGGCGAGATCCGCGTTGTCGTCATTGCGAGCGTAGCGAAGCAATCCATGGTCAGCCCCTACGTTCCATTGGGTCGCTGGATTGCTTCGCTACGCTCGCAATGACGAGGGGTGGTGTCGAAGGATAGACCGCATACGAAAGGGCGCCGTTCAAGCGGCGCCCTTTCGTATGCCGAAACCGCTCAGCCGAGGTGGCGGCGGATCACTTCGCTGCGGTGCTGGAAGACATGCTCGTCCGTGAACGGCGCGCCGTCGGCGGAGGCCTTGAGGATCAACCGTGAAAGCCGCGCCCGGTCAGCGCTCAGTGCTGCCAGTTCCCGGGCAAGTGCCGCCGTGTCGCCCAGCGGAACGAGCACGCCGCCGCCATGCGCGGCGATGAGGTCGGCCGGGTAGGCGCTCGTATAGCCAGCGATCGGACAGCCCGAAGCCAGTGCCTCAATGAGACAGCGGGGTGATTCCGGGGTCAGGTGGCAGAACTGGAAGACATGTGCGCGGCGCAGCTCCTCCAGGATTTCGGTCCGGTCGTTGACGAAGCCCGGCATCTCGACGCGGGACTGGAGACCGGCCTTGGCGACCCGCGCCAGCATCTCCGGCCGCTCCGACCCGTCGCCGAGCCAGCGGGCATGGAAGTCGACGTCCATCGCGGCAAGCCGTTCCAGCACCTCGATCCAGTCGAGCGGCCCCTTCATGGGATCGGCGCGCCCGGCATAGACGATGCGCAAGGGGCCTTCCGCCGCCGCGCCTGCCTTCATGGCGAGGCGCTGGGGCGCAAGATGGTCGTCCGGTGCGATATGGATGTCGTGGACGATCTCCGCCGGGCCGGAGGCGAACGGCGCATAGGCGTCGTATGTTTCCTTGCCGTGGAACAGGCCGAGCGAGGCGCGGCGGATCACCGCACGTTCCAGCCGCGCCATCGGGCGGTGCGTCAGCCGCGCGCGCAGTCGTTCCTTCCACGGGCCGACATGGGCGCTGCGGCGCACGACTTCGGATTCCACGCGGTCGGTCCAGACGGCGAAGGGGCGGTCCATGGCCTTGGCGGTGAAGCCCGCCACCGCGCCCCAGTCCCCGAACAGGCCGCCGATCGCGAAGCTGAGCCAGCGCGCCTCGGCGATCAGCGCGGCGATGCGGCGGCGCGTCGCGGGCAGTTGCCGCAGGAACTGGTCGGGCCGGTAGGCCATCGGCAGCGCCTCGAAGCGCACGCGGTCGAGCTTCGATCCCGTATCCGCCACCGGCACCCAGCCGACCGGCGCGGGATCGGGGCTCAGCGGCATCATGACGATGACGCGCGCGAAGTTCGCGGCCCAGAGGCGCAGCCCGTTCACCGCCTGCGCCTCCACCATCAGCCCGCCCTGCGCGTCGCGGTGCAGTGGCACCGGCGCGTAGATGAGCAGCGTGTCGTCCTGCACCGGCTGCGCGCCGGTCAGCGTGCCTGCGCGGAGCGGCGCGTTCATCACAGCCCCGCCAGGACCGGAGACAGCACCAGATCCGCGCCCATGCCGAGCAGCACGCCGCCCAATCCCGCAGCGAGGAACAGGCCCTCCTGCCAGAGGTCGAGTAGCCCCACCTTGAACATCCGCCGCCACTTGAGCAGCAGCGCGGGCAGTTCGAGCAGCCCCACCGTGACGACCAGCCCCATCTCGCCGAAGCCGAGGTAGGCGAGGGTGCCGACCACGGCCAGCCAGACCAGCTTGCCGGTGTTGGCTTCAAGGTAGGCGCTGACGCCGCCGGTGGCGATCAGGCTCTCATGTGCGGCGTTGGACGGCATCGCCAGCAGCGAGGAGATGCAGAGGATCTGCATGTAGAGCGCCGTCTCTGCATAGGACGCGTCGTAGAAGATGCCGATGATGAGCGGCGCGCTGCCGATGATCCCGCCTGCCGCCGTGGCGTAGAGCAGCGAGGGAATGCGCCGCCGCGCGTAGAACTTGCCCCTGAGGTCCGCCGCCCCCTCGCGCCAGAGCGCGGCATAGGCCGGATAGAGCACGCGGCTGGTGTAGTTGCTCGCGAAGGCCAGCGGCGCGGAGGCGAGGTTGCCCGCCAGCACGTAGAAGCCGAAATGGTCGAGCGGCATGAACTTTGCCAGCACCATCTTGTCGCACTGCGAGACCAGCAGGTAGATGAGGCTCGACCCGGTGATGTAGCGCGAGAACGCCCAGAGTTCGCGCAGCGTCTCGCGCTCCAGCGCGAAGGACCGCTTGCCATCGGGGAAGATCAGGTAGCTCAGCGTCACCTTGAGGATCGTGCCCGCCAGCATCCCGCCGAGGATGGCCCAGTAGGTCGGCCACTGCCACGCGATCGCGGCGCTCACCGCGATCTGCACGACGAGCGCGAGGATCTCGACGCTCGACAGCCGCAGGATGCGCCGGTTGCGCAGCGCGGAGAACAGGCTGGTCGAGGCGAAGCCGTCCACCGTGAACAGCAGCGATGCGGCGGCGATCATCGGGGCCAGCTCGGGCCGTCCCAGCGCGTGCGACACCGGGATCGCCAGCAGCGCCAGCACGGCGGTAAGCACCACCGAGCGGATCAGCGAGACGGTCCATACCGTATCGAGGAAGCGCTTCCGGTCGCCGTCCTTCTGCCGCACGACGAAGCTCTGGAAGCCGAGGTCGCTCGCCAGCACGATGGTCAACTGCAGCGATGCGATCACACCCGAGATGCCGAACACCTCGGGCGCGAGCAGCCGGGTCAGGATCATGCTGCTGACCGCGCGCAGCAGGTTGTTGATGATGACCGAGGCGAACACCACGTTGGTGTCGCGCAGCGCCGTGCCGCGCAGGCGCGTGAACAGGCCGGGACGGAGCGCCGGCCATTCGGCGTTGGAGGCTTGCGCGGTCATCGCGGCGCGCGCGCTTCGACGGCGTGGCCGATCAGGCCATCGGCACGGTCCGCAAGCGGCCGACGGGTTGAGCAGAGCCCGATATGCACGCGGCAATTCTCCTTGGGAAACACGAGGAAGCTTCGCGCCCAAGTCTATTGGCAGGGCTTGGGGGGTGTCGATCATGAGAACTTCCAAGGGAGTTTCATGTCTGCACCCGTGCAGGGGGCCTCCCTATCCTGCCCCGCATGGAGATTGCGCCGGGGGGCGCCTTGCAGGGGGATCAGATGGCGTTGCTCGGCTCGGTACTGGCCTGGGGGACTGCAGCGGCGGCGGGCCTGCCGACTGCGGTGCTCGCGCTCGAATGCCTTGCCGGTGCGCACAGGCGCCCGGCTGTGGCAACTACGGAGACACCTTCGTTCATCGTGGTCATGCCCGCGCATGACGAGGCAGCCGGGATCGAGGCGAGCGTGCGCACAGCGCGGGCGCAACTGCGCGAGGGCGACGAACTGCTGGTAGTCGCGGACAACTGCACCGACGACACCGCGCAGCGCGCCCGCGCGCTCGGTGCGACCGTCATAGAGCGCTGCGACCCCGTCCTGCGCGGCAAGGGCTATGCACTGGAGTTCGCGCGCGGTTTCATCGCCAGGCATCGCCCCGAGCCGCGCACGGTCATCGTCCTCGATGCCGACTGCCGCGTCTCGCCGGGCTCGCTCCCCGTGCTCGCGGCGACGGCGGCGGTGCGCGACGCGGCGGTGCAGGGCCGGTTCCTCCTCGACGCGCCGGGCGATGCGGGCGCGATCGTGCGGATTTCCAGCTTCGCGTTCCTCATCAAGAACCTCGTGCGCCAGCAGGGGCTTGAGCGGCTGTCCGGTGCGGCGCTGCTCCACGGCTCGGGCATGGCCTTCCCGCGCGCCATGTTCCTCAACATGCGCTGGCCGGGCGGCTCGCTGGTCGAGGATCTGGAGATGGGGCTCGACCTGTTGCTGGCCGGGCATCGCGTCGTGGTGGAGCCGCGCGCGCAGGTGCTCAGCGCGACCAGCACGGTCGAGGGCACCGGCAGCCAGCGCCGCCGCTGGGAGCACGGCATGATGCAGACCGCCGGGCGCTACGTGCCCCGGCTGCTGGCGGGCGCGCTGCGCCGTCCGGCGCTGGCGCTGGTCGCGCTCGACCTCATGGTGCCGCCGACGGTGCTGCTGGGCCTGTGCTCATTGGCGGCATCGGCGCTGGTACTGGCGCTGGCGGGGCCGACATCGACGCCGTTCCTCGCGCTGCTGGCGACGCAGGTCGCGGCGGCGCTGGGCGTGTCGCGCGCATGGGGGCACCACGGACGCGACATGCTGCCGCTTTCGGTACTGCGCGAGATCCCTGGCTACGTGTTCTGGAAGATGCCGCTGATCGCCCAGTTCGTAACCCGGCGCGAGCGGCAGTGGAACCGGACGGAGCGCCTGCCGTGAACCCGGTCGGCTTCGTCATCATCGGCCGCAACGAGGGCGCGCGGCTGGACTTGTGCATCGACAGCGTGATGCGCACGCACCAGCGCGCGGTCTACGTCGATTCCGGCTCCACCGACGGCAGCGTGGCGCGTGCCAAGGCGCGGGGGCTCCCGGTGGTCGAGCTTGACCCTGCACAGCCCTTCACGGCGGCGCGGGCGCGCAATGCCGGATGGGAACGGCTGCTGCGCGACGATCCCGGACTTGAACTCGTCCACTTCATCGACGGCGACTGCGAACTCATCCCCGGCTGGCTGGACAAGGCGCTGGCCGCGCTGCTCGCCGACGACCGGCTCGCCGCCGTCTGCGGCCGTCGCCGCGAACGCGCGCCCGACGCCAGCCGCTACAACCGCCTGTGCGAGCACGAGTGGAACACCCCGGTCGGCCTTGCGGAATCCGTGGGCGGCGACGCGCTGTTCCGCATCGCCGCGCTGGAGGGCGTGCGCGGCTTCGACGAGACGCTGATCGCCGGGGAGGAGCCCGACATGTGCCACCGCATGCGGCGGCGCGGCTGGCTGATCCGCCGGATCGAGGGCGACATGACCATCCACGATGCGGGGATGACCCGCTTCGGCCAGTGGTGGCAGCGCAATCGCCGCAGTGGCTATGCGACCGCCGAAGCGCTGGCGATGCGCGGGTCTCAGGATGCCGAGGCGGGGCGCGACCTGCGCCGCAAGGTACTGAGCAACATCGTGTGGTCGCTGCCACCCGCGTGGATGCTGTGGCCGCTGCTCTGGCTGCGCATCCGCCAGCGCAAGGATGCCTTGCAGGCGACCTGGCTCACGCTGGGCAAGCTGCCGCATCTCCAGGGCCAGCTCGATTACTGGAGCCGCCGCCAGCGGGCGAATACTGGCGCGCGTCGTATCGAGCTCATCGAGTATAAGTAATTCGCTCCCCAAAATACCCAAGTGTTGATCCATGGTGAAAACCGGGACGGGGTTTGGGACATAGTTTTCCAAAATCAGCCTCAATACAGTCGAGGACGAATTTGGGGTAATCACATGGGCGTGGGGCATCACATGGCGTCTATCGACGACTTATCGCGCGGCGACGATTCGGTTTATCGCGGAAACCTCTACAGCATCCTGATCGGTAACGAAACGTTGCTGGCGGAATGCGGCAAGCAGCTGATCGAGCGGGGACACGGTATCGCGGCCGTGGTCGCCGCGCCGGGATCGCCTGCCGCCGACTGGGCGCGACGCTCCGGCATCGCACTGTTCGAGAAGCCGCGCGACCTGCTCACTGGCCTGCCGAACGCGGCGCCGGGCAGCGTCGACTACGTCTTCAGCATCTCCAACCTCGCGGTGCTGCCGCCCGAAGTGCTGGCGCTGGCCTCTCGCGCGGGGATCAACTTCCATGACGGCCCGCTGCCCGAGCTGGCGGGCCTCAACACGCCGGTCTGGGCGCTGCTCGACGGGGCCGAGCGCCATGGCGTGACCTGGCACCTGATGATCGGCGACGTTGACGAAGGCGCGATCCTTGCCGCCGAACGCTTCGAGATCGCCGCGGAGGAAACCGCGCTTTCGCTCAATACCCGCTGCTTCGAGGCGGGCCTGCGCACTTTCGGGACCATCGTTGCCGACATCGACGGCGCCGTCGCGGCGGCCACCGTGCAAGACCGCGCGCCCGACCGCATGGTTGGCCGTGCCGACCGGCCCGAGGCCGCAGCGACGATCGACTGGAACCGCCCGGCCGAGAACATTGCTCGCCTGGTCCGCGCGCTCGACTTCGGGCTCTACGCCAACCCCATGGGCGCGCCCAAGGCCCTGCTGGGCGAGCGGCTGCTGCTCGTCCAGCAGGTGACGCCGCTGGCGACGGCATCGGGCCGCGAGCCGGGCACCGTGATCGTTTCCGGCCCGAACCCGATCGTCGCGACCGCCGACTTCGACCTACGGGTGGACCGCCTTGCGATGCTTTCCGGCGACGTGCTGACCGGTTCGCAGGTGAGCGACATGCTGATCGACGGGGCGTCCTTCGTTTCGCCCGACGCCGCGCGGCGTGACCAACTCAACTGCCTCGATTCCGCTGTCGGTCGCTACGAGGCCTGGTGGCGCCGTCGCCTGCAGATGCGCGAGAGCCTGCAACTGGCGCAGTTCCGCCCGCGTATCGGCGACGGTCCGGCGCAGCCTTTCGCGTTCGACCATGCCTTGCCGCAGGGCGTCGTCGCCGGTGACGCGCTCGCGGCAGTGGTGGCATGGCTCGCCCGCGTCGCCGACCGCGCCAGTGTCGAGATCGGCTATGCCGACAGCGTTAGCCGCGCTCGCCTCGACGACGTGGCCGACTGGTTCGCACCCGAATTGCCGATGAAGGTCGAAGTGGATTTCGCCGCTCCGCTCTCAGCCGTGCGCGATGCGCTTGACCGCGAACTGGCGGGCCTGCACCGCCGCGTCGCGATCTCCGCCGACCTCATCGCCCGCAGCCCCGAACTGCGTGGCCGCGTCGGCTTCGACCACCCCGTCAGCGTGCAGGTGGTCAACCGCCTCGACGAAGCGCGGACGAGCGACGCCGTGCTGGACATCGCGGTATGCCCTGCCGAGGGCGCGCTGCGCTGGACCGTCGACGCCACCCGCCTCGACCGCGCGGACCTCGACGATTTCGTGCGCGGCTTCGAAGCGATGTGCAACGCGATCGGCGAGACGCCGGTGGGCAGCCTCTCGCTGCTGGAACCCTCGGAGATCGAACGCGTCATCGGCGCGTGGAACGCCACCGAAGGCCCGGCGCCTGCCGGTCCGGCGTGGCACCGCCACTTCGTCGAGCAGGTCGCGCTGACGCCCGACAAGCCTGCCGTCACCGCGCTCGGCACCACGCTGACTTATGCCGAACTCGACGCCTGGTCGAACCGCATCGCGCATGATCTTGCGGCGCGTGGCGTCGGCCCGGAAGTTCTCGTCGGCCTGCACCTTTCGCGCTCGGTGGACATGATCGCTTGCCTGATCGCCGTTCACAAGGCGGGCGGGGCCTATGTGCCGCTCGACCCGTCCTACCCGCGTGATCGCATCGCACACATGGTAGGGGATTCGGGCCTTGGTCTGGTGCTGAGCGAGACCGCGCTGGCGGGCGACCTGCCTGTCACCGATGCCCCCATCCTCACCATCGATACCCTGCGCGATGCTTTCGCTTCCCGCCCCTCCGACCCCTTCGATGGCGGGGCGGACGGCGCGAACCTTGCGTACATGATCTACACCTCGGGCTCGACCGGTCTGCCCAAGGGCGTGATGGTCGAGCACCGTAACCTATTGAATTTCTACGCAGGCATGGACCGTCACATCGCGCCCGACGGCACCTGGCTGGCGGTGACGAGCCTCAGCTTCGACATCTCGACGCTGGAGCTCATGTGGCCGCTGATGCACGGCTATCACGTTGTCATCGCCAGCGAGAAGGAAGTGCGGGGCGATGTTCCGGCGGTGGTGGAAACCGCGCGGCCGGTGGGTTTCAGCCTGTTCTACTTCGCGAGTTCCAGCGCGGGCAGCGCGGCCGAGCAGTACAACCTGCTGCTGGAAGGCGCCCGTTTTGCCGATGCCAACGGGTTTGAGGCGATCTGGACGCCGGAGCGACATTTCCATGACTTTGGAGGGCCTTACCCGAACCCGGCGGTCGCTGCGGCGGCCATCGCGGCGATCACTTCGCGGGTGCAGATCCGGGCGGGAAGCGTGGTGGGGACGCTGCACCATCCGCTGCGGATCGCGGAGGAGTGGGCACTGGTCGACAACCTGTCGGGCGGGCGCGTCGGCATCGCTTTCGCATCGGGCTGGCAGCCGGACGATTTCGTTCTAAATCCAAGTGCTTACGCTGATCGCCCGGGCGGCCTCAAGCGCTGCATGGAGGACGTTCGCGGGCTTTGGCGCGGGGAGGCTCGGGCCTATCCGGGGCCGCTGGGGCATGATGTTTCGGTGAAGACGTACCCCCGCCCGGTCCAGCCGGAGCTGCCGGTGTGGATCACAAGTGCTGGAAATGCCGAGACTTTTCGTGAGGCCGGGCGCGTCGGGGCGAACGTCCTGACCCACCTTCTGGGGCAGTCGATCGAGGAGGTGGCGGCCAAGATCGCGGCCTATCGGGAGGCGTGGCGCGCTGCCGGGCATGCCGGAGAAGGGCGCATCACCTTGATGTTGCACACTTTTCTTGGGAAAACCGAGGAGACCGTGCGCGCTGCGGTGCGCGGGCCGCTGATCGAGTACCTGCGCACCTCCACCAACCTGCTCAAGCAGTACGCCTGGTCCTTCCCGGCTTTCAAGACGCCGCAAGGTGCTGAAAGGCTTGAACTTTCCGATATCTCGCAGGAAGAGACCGACGCCCTGCTCGACCATGCGTTCGAGCGCTATTTCGAGACCAGCGGTCTGTTCGGCACGCCCGAGGACAATGTCGCGCTGGTGGCGAGGCTTTCTGCGCTGGGTGTCGACGAGATCGGCTGTCTGGTCGATTTTGGCGTGGATAATCAGACGGTTATCGAGCATCTGCCGCAGATCGCCCGCCTGCGCGAAATGGTACTGAACGACACCAAGAGCGCACAGGACGTCCCCGAGCGCGCACTGCACGCCCTCATGGCGCGCCATGGCGTCACCCACCTGCAGTGCACGCCTTCGCTGCTCCAGGTGCTCGCTGGAGACGAGCTTTCGCGCCCCCGTCTTCAGGCCCTGAAGCACCTCATGGTCGGCGGCGAGGCGTTCCCGCCGCAGCTGGCGACCGACATGACCGGGCTCGTCTCCGGCACAGTCATGAACATGTACGGCCCGACCGAGACGACCGTGTGGTCCGCCGTCCACGCGCTCGACCAAGGTGGTGCGCCGCCGCTCGGCAAGCCGCTGCTCAATCAGCAGATCTACATCCTCGACCGGCGCATGCAGCCGGTGCGTCCGGGCACGCCGGGCGAGCTGGTGATCGGCGGGGCGGGCGTGGTGCGCGGCTATCACGACCGTCCCGAACTGACCGCCGAGCGCTTCATCGTGCACCCCTTCAACCCCGGCGAGCGCGCCTATCGCACCGGCGACCTTGCCCGCCAGCGCGAAGACGGCACGCTGGAGTTCCTCGGTCGCCTCGACCATCAGGTGAAGATCCGCGGCTACCGCATCGAACTGGGCGAGATCGAGGCCGCGCTGACCGCGCATGCCGACGTCACCGAGGCCGTCGTCGTCGCTCGCAAGGAAGGGGCCGCCACCCGGCTCGTCGCCTACCTAGCCCCGCGCACCGGCGCGCCGGCGGTGGAGGACTTGCGCGCGCATCTTCGCGAACGGCTGCCCGACTTCATGGTGCCGTCCAACTTCGTCATGCTGGAGGCCCTGCCGCGCACGCCCAACGGCAAGATCGACCGCAACGCCCTGCCCGAACCGGTCAGCGTGGTGGTCGACAACGTGGCGGAGGGCGCGGCCCCGGCCACTGGCGTCGAGGCGCAGATCCAGGCGATCTGGTGCGACGTGCTGAAGCTGCCGCAGGTCCGCCTGTCCGACAACTTCTTCGACATCGGCGGGCACTCGCTGCTCGCCATCCAGGTCCACCGCAGGCTTGCGGCGGAACTGACGCAACCCGTGGCGCTGACCGACATCTTCCGCTTCCCCACCATCGCCGCGCTGGGCGCGCATCTGGCGGGCGGATCGGAAGGACAGGTCACGGCCGCCGCGACACAGGGACAGAGCCGCGCGCTCGCCCGCCAGCAGGCGCGCCAGCGCCTCGCCGGGGCGCGCGTAGGGGTGAGGGTGTGATGGCGATGGTCGACGGGGAGGGAGGGGCATACGCGGCCCTTCGCACCCCCCGCACCATCCGTTCGCGCGCTTCGATCTAACAGGACACAGTCATGCACCAGCCCATCGAAGAACCGTTCGATCCCTCGCTCGACATGTCGGGTGCGATCGCCATCGTCGGCATGGCCTGCCGTTTCGCCGGGGCGCGCAGCCCGGACGAGTTCTGGTCGATGCTGAGCGAGGGTCGCGACGGCGTCGAGACCTATTCCGAGGAGGAACTGCTCGCCGCCGGGGTCTCGCCCGCGCTGCTGCGCAATCCCGACTACGTGCGCCGGGGCGCGCCGCTGGCCGACATGGAATGCTTCGATGCCGCGCTGTTCGGCCTGTCGAAGCGCGATGCGGCGGTGATGGACCCGCAGCACCGCCACTTCCTCGAATGTTCGTGGGAAGCGCTGGAGGATGCGGGCCATACCCCGCAGGGTTTCGCCGGGGATGGGGGCGTGATCGGCGTCTTCGCGGGATCGGGCCACAACGCCTACATGCCCTACAACCTGCTCACCAACGGCAAGCTGGTGAACGAGGTCGGCCTGTTCCTGCTGCGCCACACCAGCAACGACAAGGACTTCCTGACCACCCGCGTCTCGTACCTGTTCGACCTCAAGGGGCCGAGCATCAACGTGCAGACCGCGTGCTCCACCTCGCTCGTGTCCATCCACATGGCGGCGCAGAGCCTGATCTCGGGCGAGTGCGACATGGCGCTGGCGGGCGGCGCATCGATCGAACTGCCGCACCGGCAGGGCTACCTCTACGAACAGGGCGAAATCCTGTCGCCCGACGGCCTGTGCCGTCCGTTCGACGCGGATTCCAAGGGCACCGTGTTCGGCAGCGGCGTCGCCGTGGTGGCGCTGCGCCGGCTCGAGGACGCCATCGAGGCGGGCGACCACATCCACGCGGTGATCCGCGGTTCGGCGATCAACAACGACGGCGCGGGCAAGGTCGGCTACCTCGCCCCCAGCGTCGACGGGCAGGCGGCGGTCGTCGCCGAGGCGCTGGGCGTTTCGGGCATCGACCCCTCGGCCATCGACTATGTCGAGGCGCACGGCACCGGCACGCCCATCGGCGACCCGATCGAGGTCGCGGCGCTGCGGCAGGTCTTCTCGCAATCCGGCCCTCGGTCCGAGCCCTGCGCGCTCGGCTCGGTCAAGGCCAATATCGGCCATACGGACACCGCCGCAGGCGCGGCGGGCGTCATCAAGGTGGCGCTGGCCATGCGCAATGCGCAGCTGCCGCCCGTTCCGCATTTCGGGGCCCCAAATCCCGAATGCGCGCTGGATACCGGACTGTTCCGCGTACAGTCCGCCAGCGCGCCCTGGCTCCGGCGCGACGAACGCCCCCGTCGCGCCGGGGTCAGCTCACTCGGCGTCGGGGGCACCAACGCGCATCTCGTCATGGAGGAAGCGCCGCCGCGCGCGGCCAGCGGCCCGAGCCGTCGCCGCCAGCTGCTGCTGACGTCCGGCGCGACGCAAAGCGCAGCAGACGCCAATGCAGGCGCACTGGCCCGACATTTCGAGGCGTCCGCCCCGCTCGTCATTGCGAGCGAAGCGAAGCAATCCATGGCGGATGGCGATGCCGCTGGATTGCCGCGCGACTTCGTCGCTCGCAATGACGAAGGGAGGGGAGGGGAGCACCTCGTCGAAGCTGGTGAGGGCCAACACTTCGTCATTGCGAGCGAAGCGAAGCAATCCACGCCCGACGATGCCGCCCGCGCTCTCGCCGATGCCGCCTTCACGCTCCAGAGCGGTCGCCGTCATCTCGGCTGGCGGCGTTTCGCGGTGGCCGGGGATGCCGCCGGGGCGAGCGCCGCGCTTGACGCCGCCGCGCGCCACGGTTCGGCCAAGGCGCCTTGCGTGCCCGGTCGTCCGGTGGCCTTCCAGTTCTGCGGCGGCGGGTTGCAGCATGTCGACATGGCGCGCGGCCTGCATGAAAGCGACGCCGCCTTCCGCGCCGACGTGGACAAGGGCCTCGCCACCCTCTCGCGCATCGGCGTGCCCGACCTGCGCCGCTGGCTGTTCCCGGTGGAGGCGGACCGCGCCGAGGCGGCGACGCAGCTTGAGCGGCCCTCCAACGCGCTGCCCGCGCTGTTCATCGTCCAGACCGCGCTGGCGCGCTTCTGGATGCGCCTCGGCATCGAGCCCGCCGCGATGATCGGCCACAGCTGCGGCGAATATGCCGCTGCGCACATCGCGGGCGTCATCGACCTCGAAGCCGGCCTGCGCATCGTCCACGCGCGCGGCCGCCTGTTCGAGACGACCGCAAAGGGCGGCATGATCTCGGTGCCGCTGCCCGAGGCCGAACTGGCGCCGATGCTGCCGCCGGACGTCTCCATCGCCACGATCAACGCGCCCGCGCTCTGCGTCGTGTCGGGCGGGGCGGAGGCCATCGCGGCCTTCCACGCCGAGCTTCACGCGCGTGAGATCGAGGCGCAGGCGATCCCCATCGAGGTCGCCGCGCATTCGGCGATGCTCGATCCGATCCTGCCGGAATTCCGCGCCCTGCTGCGCACGATCGCCTTCCGCGCGCCGCAGATCCCCTTCGCCTCGAACCTGACGGGCCGCTGGGTGAGCGCCGCGGAAGCGACCGATCCCGAGTACTGGGTGCGCCACCTGCGCGAGCCGGTGCGCTATACCGACGGCCTCGAATGCCTGCTGGCAGAGGCGGATCAGGTGCTGCTGGAAGTCGGCCCGGGCCGCGCCATGACCAGCCTTGCCCGCCAGCATCCGGCCCGCAAGCCTACGCAGCCGGTGGTCGCCTCGATGCGCCATTCGGGTGAGGACGTGGCCGACGACCAGCGCGTGATGGAGGCGCTCGGCGAACTCTGGGCGCTCGGCGTCGAGGTGGACTGGGCGGCGTGGTGGGGCGAGGAAGTGCGCTGCCGCGTGCCGCTGCCGACCTACCGCTTCGACCGTGAACGCCACTGGATCGAACCCGGCGCGACGCTGCACGGCGCGCAGGCCCAGGGCGATCCCGAGGCGCGCCTCGGCCTCGACGACTGGGGCTACGAGCCGGTGTGGAGCCGGGAGAACCTTGCCGAGACCGCCGATCCGGTCGGCCCGGCGATGGTGCTGTGCGATGACGACGGCTTCGGCGACGGCCTTGCCGCCCGCCTGCGCGAGCGCGGGGTGGAGACGGTGACGGTGCGTGCCGCCGCCCGCTTCTCGGCCAGCGCGGCGGATGCCTTCGCGCTGCGGCCCGACGTGCGGGATGACTGGTCGCGGCTGTTCGTGCATCTGGCGAAGGACGGACGCACGCCCAAGCAGATCTACCATTGCTGGCTGACCGGCGCGGTCGCCGCGCCGCGCCGTCGCGATGCCGCGATCCTCGACCGGGGGCTGCACGCTCTCATCGCCATGGTCCCCGAACTTGCCGCACAGGTGGATGAGGCGGCGGCGGTCATCGCCCTCGTCACCACCGACGCGCAGCGCGTCGCGGGCGATGCGTCGCTGGTGCCGCTCAAGGCGACGGCGGTGGGCGCGGCCCGCTCCGTCACCGCCGAATATCCCGCCATCGAGGTGCGCGCGATCGACATCGACGCCGGTGCCGCAGATTTCGACGCGCTGATCGAGGAAGTCTCGCTCGACCGCGCACGGCGCGGCTGCATGACCGGCGACGTCGCCCTGCGCGGCGGCGAACGCTGGGTGCAGAGCTACCGCAACGCCCGCGAGCCGCTGGCCGAGGGGCAGGCGACCTGGCTGCGCGAGGGCGGCGTCTACGTCGTCACCGGCGGCCTCGGCGGCCTCGGCCTGTCGATCGCGGACCATCTGGCGCGCGTCTGCAAGGCCCGCCTCGTCCTCGTCGGTCGCAGCGCCCTGCCGCCGCGCGGCGAATGGGCCGAGCGTCTTTCCCGCGGCGACCTGCCGCTGGGTGTCGAGGACAAGGTCCGCCGCCTCCTCGCCCTCGAAGCGGCGGGCGGCGAAGTGGAGCTGATCGTCGCCGATGTCGCCGACGCCCGCGCGCTGGCCAAGGGCATCCGGGCCGCCGTCGCCCGCTTCGGCCCGGTGGACGGCGTGTTCCATGCCGCCGGCGCGCTCGACGACGGGCTCATCGAGACCCGCACACGCCCCGCCGTCGAAGCCGTGCTGCGCCCCAAGATCGCGGGCACGCTGGCGCTGGAGGAAGCGCTGAAGGGCCAGAAGCCCGGCTTCCTGCTGCTGTTCTCCTCGGTCAGCGCCTTCGCGGGCCTGCCGGGGCAGGTCGACTATGCCGCCGCCAACGCCTTCCTCGACGCCTATGCCCAATCGCGCCGCCGCGATCCCGTCACGCGGGTGCAGTCGGTCGGCTGGAGCCAGTGGGCCGAAGTCGGCATGGCCGCATCGCTCGGCGGGCGCGAGGGCGGACCCGCCACGCTTCCCGAGGATCTCGGCACCGGCAAGGCGATCGACCATCCGTTCCTCGAACGGCTCTGCACCATTTCCGAAGACGAGTTTGTGGTCACCGGCATCCTAACCCCCGTGCGGCATTGGGTGCTCGATGAGCATCGCGTCGTCGATGCCGGTGCGCTGCTGCCCGGGACATCTTTCCTGGAGATGTCACGGGCAGCAGTTGCGCTGGTTCACAAGGGTGCGCTGGAGCTGTCCGACTTCACCTTCCTCAAGCCCTTCGCGGTGCCCGACGGCACGGAGCGCGCCTTGCGCGTCCACGTCCGCAAGCGCGGCGCGAGCGGGTGGAAGGTCACCATCCTTGGCCGCACCGAGGGCGAGCAGGGCGAATGGACCGAGCACGCGCACGGCGTCGTCAGGCCGCACACGCTCACCCCGCTGCGCAATGCGCTGGACCTCGGCGCCATCGCCGAGCGCTGCCTCCCGGCGATCTGCGGTGCGGAGGACCAGCCGATGATGGACTTCGGTCCGCGCTGGCAGAACGTGGTGCAGGCGCTCGGCAACCCGCATGGCGAGGCGCTGCTGCAACTGGAGCTGGCGGAGGAATTCCGCGCCGAGACGGATGCCATGGGCCTCCACCCCGCGCTGCTCGACTTCGCGACGGCGGGCGCGCAGACGCTGATCCCCGGCCGCGATCCGTCGCGCGAGTTCTACGCGCCGTTCACCTACCGCCGCTTCCTGCTCCACGCGCCGCTGCCCGCGCGCATCTGGAGCCACATCCGCCTCGCGTCGAGCGACGGGCAGACGGCGGTGTTCAACGTCACCATCACCGATGCCGACGGCGTCGTCCTCGCCGAAGTGCGCGAGTTCACGATGATGCACATGGGCGATGCGGCGCAGCTGTCCCGCGCGCCCGTCTCCGCCCCACCGCGCGCCGCCAGGGCCGCGTCGAACGACATTGCCGCATCGGTCGAGGGCATCCTCCCCGAAGAGGGCGTGGAGATCGTCGCCCGCCTGCTTTCGGGCCGCAGCCGCCCGCATACGGTGATCTCGCCCTACGACCTCGAACCCGTGCTCTCGCGCCTGCGCAGCCCGCCCCGTGCGGCGCGCCGGGAAGCGGCGAGCGGCGATCCGGCGGACTTGCCCGCGACCCCCGCCGAACAGGTCATCGCCGACTTGTGGTGCGACCTCCTCGGCATGGATGCGGTCGGGCGGCACGACAACTTCTTCGACCTTGGCGGCCATTCGCTGCTGGCGGTGCAGTTCACCAACCGCTTGCGCAAGAAGACCGGCCGTACCCTGCCGCTGGCGGCGATGCTCGGCCAGCCGACCGTCGCAGCGCTGGCGGCGGTGATCGACCCCGACAGCCAGGCGAGCGACGCCACCGTCGCGCCCGCCGACGACGGCTTTGGGCACGGTGTCGTTACCATCCGCAAGGGCGGCACCGGCACCCCGCTGTTCTTCGTCCACGACGGCCTTGGCGAGACGCTGCTCTATCGCGGCCTCGCGCTGCGACTCGACGGATCGCGCCCGGTGCTCGGCCTCGAACCGCTGCGCAAGGCGGACGGCAACTACGCCCACACCCGCATCGACGAGATGGCGGCCTACCACCTCGGGAAAGTCCGCGCGGTGCAGCCGCAGGGGCCGTACCTGCTGGCGGGCCTGTGCGCAGGCGGCGTCATCGCCTTCGAGATGGCGCAGCAGCTGCAGGCGATGGGCGAGCAGGTCGCCTTCGTCGGCATCATCGACGCCGCCGATGTGGAGGCGCGCAAGTTCCGCTTCGGCGAGACCCGCACCCGCCTGTCCCGTGTCACCGCCTCGCTGCGGTCCACCAGCGCGCTGCACGTGCTGCCCGACCTCGGGCGGAGGGCGTGGAACCTCGTGCGCTGGGAAGTCGGATCGCGGCTGCGGCAGGCGCAGGACCGGCGCACCGTCCAGTCCCTGCGCGGCGCGGAGGATGCGCTTCCCGTGGCCGAGGCCGGATCGCCCGCGATCCCGTTCCTCAAGCTCTACGAAGTGGCGCACAAGGAGCACCGCCCGATGGGCGTGCTCCAGTCGGCCAGCGTCGCGCTGTTCAAGGCATCGGACGATACCGGCATCGTCGACGATACGCCCTATCGCATGGTCTATCGCGACTACGCGCTGGGCTGGGGCAAGCGGGTGCGCGAGGATATCGTGATCCTCGACGTCCCCGGCGGCCACAGCTCCAACCTTCAGGAGCCCCACGTCGCGACGCTGGCGCCGCTGTTCCAGAGCGCGCTCGACGATGCGCTGTCGGAGCATGGCCCCTGGAGCCGCGCGATGGCCGCCCATGAAGAGCGTTTCGACTATTTCGAGCAGGCAGCAGAATGACCGCGCGCAGCTATTCCTCGGCACTGGTCTTCCCGATCGATGTCGTCATCGTCAATTACCGCACCGGCCCGCTGGTGCTCGACTGCCTCGCCAGCCTCGATGCCGAGCGCCTCGGGGGAGCGCGCCTGCGCGCGATCGTGGTCGACAATGCATCGGGCGACGGTTCGGCCGAACTGGTGCAGGCGGCGATCGAGGCGCGCGGCTGGGACTGGGTCACGCTGATCCCTTCCTCGGTCAACGGCGGGTTCGGCGCGGGCTGCAACCTGGGCATCGAACATTCGCTGCGCAGCGGGCGCAGCCGGGCGGTCTGGCTGCTCAATCCCGATACCCGCGTGATGCCGGGCACGGTGCAGGCGCTGGCGACCTTCATGGCCGCGACCCCGCGCGCCGGGATCACCGGCACGGCGCTGCTGCTGGCCGACGGCACGCCCTGGCCGCACGCCTTCCGCTTCCCGACGGTGCTCGGCGAACTGGAGCGTGCATTGCGCTGGGGCCCGGCCTCGCGCCTGCTCGCGCGCCACGCCGTCGTGCGCACCATGGACGGCCGCGCCGAGCAGGCCGACTGGGTATCGGGTGCGAGCGTGGCGGTGCGCCGCGAGCTGCTCGAACAGGGGCTGCGCTTCGACGAGGGGTATTTCCTCTATTACGAGGAGACCGATTTCTGCCGCACGGCGCGGGCGATGGGCTGGCAGTGCTGGTATGCGCCGCGCCCGGTCGTGCTGCACATCGCCGGGCAGAGCACCGGCGTCACCGGGCAGGGCGCTGTGGCACGCCGAGTGCCGGGCTACTGGTTCGCCTCGCGCCGCCGCTACTTCCGCAAGAACCACGGGCGCGCCTATGCGCTGGCGGCGGACATCGCGTGGATCGCAGGACATGTCGCCTACCTTGCCAAGCAGCTGCTGCGCCGGGCCCCGCGCGAGGATCCGCCCCGGCTGCTGAGCGACTTCGTGCGCCACGGCATGCTGTCGCCGGTCCGCCGCTGAGGCAGGGCACTGGGATGGGAGAGGATTTCGCAGAGACCCTGCGCGCCCACGGCATCGACGGCGAGCGAATCGCGGCGCCGTTCCCGCTCTGGCTGGTAAGCGCCCGCAAAGGCCCGCAATCCGCGCTGGCCGACCTGCTTTCGGACGAGGAGACGCAGCGCGCGGCTCGCTTCACGGTGGATGATCTGGCGCGCCGCTACCGTGCGGCGCACGGGGCCATGCGGCTGCTGGTGGAGGCCGGTTTCGGCATTTCCGCAAGGCGGCAGCGCTACGGCCGCAACGACTACGGCAAGCCGCATCTCCTGGAGATGCGGCAGGTGCAGTGCAGCATGAGCTACACCGGCAGCCATGCGCTGGTGGCGCTGGCGATGGACGCGGAGATCGGCATCGACATCGAGCAGGTGCGCGCGATCGACGATACGGCGGGACTCGCCTCGATGTACTATACGGATCGTGAAGTGGCCCAGTTGGGCGGTAGGTCTGCGGTTATGGGCGACCATGCGTTCCTGACGGTCTGGGTCAGGAAGGAAGCGTGTTCAAAGGCGCTTGGCAGGGGGCTCTCGATTGCCCCGTCGTCGTTCGAATGCGGCGTTGGCTGCGGCCTGAGAAACGTATTTATCGAAGGTGAAACAGTAGAAAGCGATGTTATCGACCCGAAGGGCGGTATGCTGATGTCTTGGGCCCGGAGAGGCCAGTTCTAGAAACTAGAATTCCGACATTCTTTGCATGCATATCTACGCTCAGTTGGCCTCGGACTGGAGCAGGCCTTCGCGAATGACGTAGGCGATCATGTGCGCGCGGTTGCGCGTGCGCGTCTTCAGGCGGACGTTTTCGACGTGGCGCTCGACAGTACACGGAGCGATGTTCAGTTCGATGGCGGTCTCCTTGGCGGAACGACCCATGGCAACGAATTGAAGCACATCCATCTCGCGCGAAGTCAGCTGGACGTTCTCGGTTCCCTCTATTCGATACATGTAAAACCCCCTTAGACTCATAATGGAGTAAGTTAACCCCACAAACGCAATGTCGCATCGCTCTAACGGAGAGTCACGGTATATTTTGAGGGAATATACCTATCGAATGAGCTCTTTAGGGTGTCGAAGAGTGCTAAAATGGGATTCCGAAAAATCAGGACAGGCAGGCCAAGTGGAAGACCTGAAAGTAACAAAGGCAGATAGATGTCTTCCTAATTACTGCCTGCAACAAATTGTTTCTGGAATCTGTGATGGTTCGCTCCATTCCGATGGCTCGCGAACCACCGCCGCCACCGAACGGACGCACGGTCGAGTCATGCGCGCTGAACAGGTCCGCTTCGGGTTCTTCGGGCGGCTGTTCGGCGGTCGTCTCCGTATCCTCGGACCCCGGCTGCCGGACAAGCTCGCGCGCCATGACGGCGGCCTGGGTGCGGTTCTCCACCCCCAGCTTGCGCAGGATGGCCTTCACCGCGGCTTTCACGGCGGTTTCGTTGATGCCCATCTCGCGCGAGATCGCCTTGTTCGGCTGGCCGAGCGCGAGCTGTTCCAGCACCCGCAGTTCGCGTTCGCGGAACTTGTAGGCGTCCAGCGACGGGCCGGAGGCGGTCGGGCGCGATGCGGCGGGCATCGAGACCAGGAAGTCGATCACTTCGGGCGGCGCCACCTTCTGCCCGTTGGACACCATCTGCAGGATCGCGACTAACGAGAGGTAAGGCACGTTGTCCGGGAAATAGGCATAGGCGCCCGAAGCATAGAGCGCGACCATTTCATCGAAATCGAAAGTACCGGTAAGGACTACGATCCTCAGGTTCGCATGGTCATGCTGCATCCGTTCGAGGATTGCTGCACAATTGTCTTGCAGCAAATCGCGTTCGATGACGAGGATGTGCTGTTCGCTCGATGCGTAGAAACTCAGGTTGAGATCGTCGAGGTCCGATACCGATTCAGCGACCTCGAAGCATGCATCCATGAATATCCGGCGAAGACCTTCGCGAATGATCGAGTTTCGGATTGCAATGGAAATGGATGCCGGCATGTCGGTTCGTATGCCCCTCTCTGCATTGTGCCCCCATTCGTTCTAACAACCATGTATCATCATTAAAATTTTGACAATGCCGTAAAATCCCGCCTCGGATCGGGGGGTGTCTCTCGGCATATTCGATTGCCCCATGACGGGCGGGAGGGCGAAAGGCACCTTGCACTGTATTGTTTAATACAATGCCGCGCGATTCCGCCGTATCCTCCCGGAATGTACCGGACCATGCATGCGGTAAGTCTTGGCCGGACCTCGTAAAACTCACTGGTATTTCGTCGGAATAGAATATTCCGCCCCATTATCGCCGAATAGGCGACAATTGCGAATTCTGGCTCTCTGTCCCGGCGGGGCCGCCCATGCTGCGGCTGCGCGCATAGCTGCATGCAGACTGACCTCGCCCGGGGGGCGAGCGGGGGGCCTCGATCATGACCGTTATTCCGCCTGAGACTGTCCGGACGCCACTGGCGGGGGGCGCCGACCGATGCGCGTGATCGTGACCGGCGGCGCCGGCTTCATCGGCTCGGCGCTGGTGCGCTACCTCGTGCAGACGCGCCGCGACCAGGTACTCAACATCGACAAGTTAACTTACGCAGGTAACCCGACATCGCTCCATTCGGTGACCGGGCGGGAGAACTACCGCTTCCTGCGCGCCGACATCTGCGACCGTACCGCGATGGAGGACGCCTTCGCGCAGTTCCGCCCCGACCGGGTGATGCACCTCGCGGCGGAAAGCCATGTCGACCGCTCGATCACCGGCGCGGGCGATTTCGTCTCGACCAACGTGATGGGCACCTTCACGCTGCTCGAAGTCGCGCGCGACTACTGGTCGCGCCTGCCGGCTTCGGACCGCGACCGCTTCCGCTTCCTCCACGTCTCGACCGACGAGGTCTACGGATCGCTCGGCGACGAGGGGCTGTTCCGCGAGGATACGCCCTACGACCCCAGCTCGCCCTACTCGGCTTCCAAGGCTGCGTCGGACCATCTGGCGAAGGCCTGGCACCGTACTTACGGGCTGCCGGTGGTGGTTTCGAACTGCTCGAACAACTACGGGCCCTATCACTTCCCCGAGAAGCTGATCCCGCTCACCATCATCAACGCGCTGGAGGGCCGCCGCCTGCCCGTCTACGGACGGGGCGAGAACGTGCGCGACTGGCTCTACGTCGATGACCACGTTCGCGCGCTGGAGCGCATCGCCTCGCTCGGCCGTCCGGGAGAGACCTACAACGTCGGCGGCCGCAACGAGCGGCGCAACATCGACGTCGTGCGCCGCATCTGCCTGATGCTCGACGCCATCGCGCCGACCGACACCCCGCGCGAGCGCCTGATCGACTTCGTGGCCGACCGGCCGGGCCACGACGCCCGCTACGCCATCGACGCGACCAAGCTGGAGCAGGAACTCGGCTGGCGGGCGCAGGAGACTTTCGAGACCGGCATCAGCCGCACGGTGCGCTGGTATCTCGACAACGAATGGTGGTGGCGCCCGCTGCGCGCCCGGTACGAGGGCGAGCGGCTGGGGCTGGTCAGGGAGGCCGTGGCATGAAGGGGATCATTCTGGCGGGGGGCAGCGGCACGCGGCTCTATCCGATGACGCTGGCGACGTCGAAACAACTCATGCCGGTCTACGACAAGCCGATGATCTACTACCCGCTCAGCACGCTGATGCTGGCGGGCATCCGGCAGATCCTCATCATCTCCACCCCGCGCGACCTGCCTGCCTTCCAGGAACTGCTCGGCGACGGGTCGCAGTGGGGGCTGGAGCTGGAATACGCCGTGCAGCCGAGCCCCGACGGGCTGGCGCAGGCCTACATCATCGGCGCGGATTTCGTGGGCAATGAGCCTTCGGCGCTGATCCTCGGCGACAACATCTTCCACGGCGGCGGGCTTCAGGACATGCTCGGCAACGCCGCCGCACGCACCCGGGGCGCGACCGTCTTCGCCTATCACGTGCAGGATCCCGACCGCTACGGCGTCGTCGAGTTCGATGGCCGGATGAGGGCGGTGTCGATCGAGGAGAAGCCCGCAGTACCGCGCTCCAACTGGGCGGTGACCGGGCTGTACTTCTACGACGGGCAGGTGGTGGACATCGCCGCCGACCTCAAGCCCTCGCCGCGCGGCGAACTGGAGATCACCGACGTCAACCGCATCTATCTCGAGCGGGGCCAGCTTTCGGTCGAGACGATGGGGCGCGGCTATGCCTGGCTCGACACCGGCACGCCCGACAGCCTGATGGATGCCGCCGAATTCGTGCGCATCCTCGAAAAGCGCCAGAGCACCAAGATCGCCAGCCCCGAGGAAGTCGCCTTCCGTCGCGGCTTCATCGGCGAGGTGGAACTGGAGCGGGCGATCACGCGGCTCGGCAAGTCGGACTACGCGCGCTACCTGCGCGGCGTGCTGGCGCAGTCGATGGTCACGCCCGAACTGCCGGTGCCGCCCGCGTTGCTGGAACTGACACCGCATCCCTCGGTGCAGTGAGGGGCGGGCGTCGTTATTGGAATTCGTGGAACAAACTTCGTCATTGCGAGCGTCGCGAAGCAATCCACGCGGCTCGCGCGGCGCTGGATTGCCGCGCAGCTTCGCTGCTCGCAATGACGATTCAAAGGCAGGGTATCCGGCTTGGTTGCGAGAGCTTCGACAAGCTCAGCCTGAGCGGGGTTAGGGGTTGTCATTACACCAACCCCGCTCACCCTGAGCTTGTCGAAGGGTCGCGCCGAAACGCTTGCCTAAAGACAGGCCACGGTCCCGGATCAAGTCCGGGACGACGCGTTCACCTCGGCGCGAAATCCGCCACCAGATGTCCCTTCTCGTCCATGCGGGCGGGGACGATGCCGGGCTTTTCGCGGAAGGGGGCTTCGTCGTCGTTGCCGAAGATGGTACACCACCAGCGGCCTTCCTTGTCCTTGAAGATGTTGCCGCCGCCGCCGCAGGGCACGCTTTCGTAGCGGTCGCGGTAGGGGCCGAAGGGCTTGTCCGAGGTCGCCAGCGCGAACGAGTAGCGGTTGGGGTGGAAGCGGTCGACGGCGCCGAGGTAGTATTTGCCGTCGTGCTTGAACATCGTCGCGCCTTCGAAGCCGATGTCCTTGTAGTCGCGGCGCACGCACTTCTTGTTGTGGTGCGACGGGTCCGGATCGGGCGTCTCCAGCGTGACTTCCTGCCAGTCCCCGTCGTAGCCCGAAAGGTCGGGCTTGAGGCGCACCATCTCGAAGGCGCCGCCGTATGTCAGGTAGACGGTGCCGTCGTCGTCGCCGAACAGGGTGGCGTCGATGCCGTTCCTCAGCGGCTTGTCGGGCGAGAAGGCGTGGACGTAAGGCCCGGTCGCCTTGCCGGTGGTGCTGCGCAGGATCGCGATGCCCGACCGGCTGATCGAATGGCAGATGTAGTAGTTGCCGTTGATGAAGTGGATCTCCGGCGCCCAGATCGCGCGGAAATAGTCGCCTTTGCGCACGGTCCACTGCTTTTCCCAGCCGCCGTCGCGCTCGATGCTCCAGACGAGGCCGAGGTAGTCCCACTGCTTCAGGTCGGGCGAGCGCCACAGCTCGATGCCGTCGTTGGCCTTCCAGATGTCGTCGCCGGTGGAGCCGGTCATGTAGTAGAATCCGTCGCCGCCAAGGCACACGATGGTGTCGCGCAAGTGGACGTGGATCAGGGGCTTCACCGGCGGGATCAGCCCCTGCGTGACGACGCGGCCGGAATCGGAATCGCCCCACGGGAGGGCGTTCTTCGGCGGCTTGCCGGGGCCCTTGAAGCGCACGCCCTTGCGGTCCACCGCCGCTTCGCTCGTCACCCAGCCGCCGCGCTCGGTTTCGGGCGTGACGGGCAGGCCGGGGCCGCTGCGTGTGGCGACGTCGTAGTAGCCGGGCGGCGGCGGGGCGATGGGACGGCCATTGTCATCCTCGATCGGGAAGGGCGGACGCTTGAGCGGTTCTGCGGCCAGAGCGAGGGAGGGGCGCGTGGTCGCCAGCGCCAGCCCTCCGGCTACCACTGCGCGGCGGCTGATCTCGAAGCCTTTGGTCACGTCAACTCTCCCCAATTTCAGATAGCGCTATCATTCTCAGATCGAAAAAATCCCGGCCCTGCGCGTTGCAGGACCGGGACAGGCCGTCAGTACTTGAAGCGGACGCCGAAGTAGAACTGGCGACCGAAGCTGTGGTTGAGGACGACGCGGTCGGCATCGCCGATGTACATGTCCTTGACCTCGTTGGTGAGGTTGTTGCCCTCGATGGTGAGGGTGATCTGTTCGTTCAGGTTGATGCCGATCGAGGCATCGACGTTGATCGCGCTGTTGACGCCTTCCTCGGTGCTCTGTTCACGCGCGCCGCCGCCGAAGGCTTCGACGTAGCCCGAACGGTAGGACACCGAACCGCGCACCGACAGCAGCTTGTCCTCGTAGAACAGCGTGCCGTTGGCGGTGTGCTTCGACAGGTTGGTCAGCGGGCCGGTGACGGTGCCGAAGCCGCCCGGGCCGGGGTACTTCAGGTCCGCCTTGACGTAGGTGTAGTTTGCCAGCACGCCGAGGTTGCTGAGGATGCCGGGCAGGAAGTCCAGCTGGTGCTGGTAGTTGACCTCGAAGCCGCGCAGCTTGCCGCCGTCGCCGTTGATCGTGCGGCGCACGGTGACGGGGACGTTGGTGGGCAGGCCCTGGTCGGTGGCGAGGTTCAGCGGGAAGCCGAGCTGGTCGTAGGGCACCAGCGTGGAGATCTGCGTGCCCGAGAGCGAGCCGATGTCCTTCTGGAACAGGCTGACGCCGATCAGCGAGCCCGGGGCGAAGTACCACTCGGCCGAGAAGTCGAGGTTGAACGCCTCGGTCGGGTTCAGGTACGGGTTGCCCTGGTTGAAGACCTGGTTCGCCTGCTGCAGCACGAGGTTGCCGCCGGGCGACAGTGCGCCGAGGCCCGGACGGGTGATGACCTGCGCGGCGCCGAAGCGCAGCAGGAAGTCAGGCGTGATCTCGGCGACGAGGTTCATCGAGGGCAGCCAGTTCTCGTAGCTGCGCTTGACGGTGATCGGCGTGGCGGTGCCGCTGGCGAGGCCATAGCCGAACGAGGTCTGGCCGGTGCGGACGTAGCGCACGCCCGCGTCGCCGCGGAACATGATGCCGCCGATCTCGCGCTCGAAATCGATCTGGAACCAGGCCGCCTTGTCGACTTCCTTGATCGAGCCGGTGTTGCTCGCCGCGGTCGCGTTGGGGTTGGAGCCCGCCACGTCACGCCCGTTGACCCGGAAGTCCACCGAGCGGCCGTTGATGGTGGTCACGCAGTTGCAGTAGATGTCGAGCGTGTCGATGAAGCCCTGCAGGTCGGGGATCACGTACCCCGAGCGGCTGGGATCGCCGGTCTGGCCGTTGAACGGCTTCGTCAGCGCGGCGACCTGCGCGGCGGTCAGCGTGCCGGACTGCGTCTCGGCCACGAAGCGGCGGCTCTCGAAGGTGTCGTAGCGGAAGCGGCGGTATTCGCCGCCGAACGACACCTTGAAGCCGTCGGTCACGTCCCACTCCGCGCCCAGCTTGGTCGAGAGGTAGTCGTTGGTGACCTCGTTCTGGCGGATGCGGACGTCCGAGGTGCCGTTGGTGAACGACCAGCTTGCCGGATCGCTGGGATCGAAGCCCCAGTTGATCGTCGGCTTGCGGCTGTTGTCGCGGTAATCCCACGAGAAGCCGTCCGAGTTCTGGCGGTCGAGCACGACGGTGGTCTGCTCGGGGCTGTCGAACTTGGACTTGGAGTAGCCCGCGTAGGCGTTGAGGCGGAAGGTGTCGCTCAGCTCCTGCTTCAGCACGGTGTTGTACTGGTAGAAGGTGGTGCTGAAACGGTCGTGGCGCGATTCGATGCGCATGTCGACGTCGTCGAACACACCGTAGACCAGCGAGTTGTTGGCATCGACCTCACCGTCGCGGATGATCGTCTGCGACTTGCCCGACGCGCCCGAGCGGCTGAACGACAGCGCCTCGATGTAGTTTTCCCAGCGCTGCGTCTTGGACTTCGCATAGAGTCCTTCGACGACGATTTCGGTGCGATCCGAGGGCTTCCACTGGATAGCACCGGTCAGGCCGAGGCGCTTGATGTCGTTCTTCCAGGTGTCGTAGCGGGGAATGCGCGGGTGGTAGAGCAGGTCGCCCCAGTTCGATCCGTCGGCGGCGGGCGCGGCGTTGATCCGCGCATTGGTCCAGCCGGGGAGGGTGGAGGCGGCGTTGAACCCGCCGTTGACACCGGACGGGCTCCAGCGGACGGTCGAGTGGCCTTCTTCCTCGATGGTGCGGGTGGAATAGGCGGCCGAGGCGAGGACGCCGAAGGTGCCTTCCGCGTTCTGCCAGCTGACGAGGCCCGCAAGGCGCGGATCCCATGCCTTCGACAGATCATTGTAGCCTGCGCGGGCCGAACCGGCGACGACGAAGTCGTCCTTGAAGTCCAGCGGACGCGCGGCCTGCAGGTCCACCGTGGCGCCGAGCGAGCCTTCCTCGACCGAAGCCGAGGCGGTCTTGCGCACGGTCAGCGAGTTGAACAGTTCCGAGGCGAAGATGTTGAAGTCGAAGCCGCGGCCACGGTTCACGCCGCCGCCCGCGTCCGAACCGCCGGTGGTCGCCACGGCTTCCATGCCGTTGATGCGCACGCGGGTGTATTCGGGACCAAGGCCGCGCACCGAGATCGCGCGACCTTCACCGCCTTCGCGGGAGATGGCGACGCCGGGGATGCGCTGGAGCGATTCCGCGAGGTTGTTATCGGGGAACTTGGCGACGTCCTCGGCCTTGATGACGTCCACCGCAGCGGTGGATTCGCGCTTCACCGCCTGCGCGCTCTGCACCGAGTTGCGGAAGCCCGTCACGATGATGTCGGCGGGCGTCGCGCCGTCTTCGGAAATCTGCGCGTCCTGTGCGTCCTGCGCGATGGCCGGCGAGACGCAGGCGATGGCAAGCACCGTGGCGGACGCACCGCGCACGAGACGACGACGAAGAATTGCGGAATTACGCACCCTGTTTCCTCCCCAAGCGTGACCGGCGAAGCGGGACTTTCCCGTCCTCGCCTTGACCGGCCCAGCCTCCCTTTTATGGATAGCCTGCTACCGGTGTCAGACATTAGCAACAACGCCAGATTGATAGGCGCGGTGCGTTGCGGGTTCGTGCGCGAAAAGGGGCTTGATCGATGCAGTCGGTGCATCGGTGGTGGAGAATGGGTGATGCGGACCCCCATTTCGTCATTGCGAGCGCAGCGAAGCAATCCTGTGAGGCAAGGGTTGGCCTTGGATTGCTTCGCTGCGCTCGCGATGACGGCGGGGTGGCGGAAATTCGATGATGCACTTCGCACATCGATCAAGCTGCACAGCGGCATGGATGCGCCGCCCCGCGCGCGCATAAGTCTGCAAGGTATCTGGAAAGAGCCGCGAAAAGGGCGAGGGAGAGATGGATTTGTCAGGTTCGATAGAAGCGGCTGCTCCGACGAGTGCGCGCCCGACGCGGGTGCGCTATCTCATCATCGCGCTGATCTTCATCATCACCTCGCTGAACTACGCGGACCGCTCGACCTTCTCGATCGCGGGGGCCTCCGCCTCGGCGGAGCTGGGGCTCGACGCGGTGCAGACCGGGTTCATCCTCTCCGCCTTCGCATGGGCCTATTCGCTGGCGCAGATCCCCGGCGGTGCGCTGCTCGACCGGTTCGGGACGCGGCCGATCTACATCGCCGCGATCGGCACATGGTCGTTCTTCACCGTGCTGCAGGGCTTCGCGGGCTTCATCCTCGGCGCGACGGTGGTCACGCAGCTGTTCCTGCTGCGCTTCCTCGTCGGGCTGTGCGAGGCGCCCTCGTTCCCCGGCAACGCCCGCATCGTCGCGGCATGGTTCCCGGCGCGCGAGCGCGGGACGGCATCGGCGATCTTCAATTCCGCGCAGTACTTCTCGCTCGTCGCCTTCGCGCCGCTGATGGGCTGGGTGGTCCATGAATTCGGCTGGCGCGCGGTGTTCTTCGTGATGGGCGGCCTCGGCCTCATGGCGATGTGCGCCTTCGCCGCCTTCATCCGCGAGCCGACCCGCCACAAGTGGGCCAATGCCGCCGAGGTGGAGATCATCCGCGAAGGCGGGGGCCTCGTCGATCCCGAGGGGCGCAAGGACAAGTCCGCCGAGCCGACCTTCACCTGGAACAACATCCGCCAGCTGCTGACCAGCCGGATGATGCTGGGCGTCTATCTCGGCCAGTACTGCATCAACGTGCTGACCTATTTCTTCGTGACGTGGTTCCCGATCTACCTGGTCAAGGATCGCGGCTTCAACATCATGGAAGCGGGCTTCGTCGCCGCGCTTCCGGCGCTGTGCGGCTTCGTCGGCGGGGTTGCGGGCGGCGTCATGTCGGACATGCTGCTGGCGCGCACCGGATCGATCACGCTTGCGCGCAAGGCGCCGCTGCTGGCGGGGATGCTGCTCGCGAGCCTCATCATGGTCGCCGCCCGGGTGGAGAGCCAGGTCGGCGTGGTGCTGCTGATGTCGCTGGCCTTCTTCGGCAAGGGCGTCGCCTCGCTCGGCTGGGCTGTGATGTCCGATGTCGCGCCGCGCAAGCTGGCGGGTCTGGCCGGGGGCGTGTTCAACACCTTCGGCAATGCGGCGGGGATCGTCACCCCCATCGTCGTCGGCATCCTCGTCGCGCAGGCGGGATCGTTCGATACCGCGCTCGTATTCGTCGGTGCGCACTGCCTGCTCACCATCGTCGCCTACTTCCTCGTCGTGCAGAAGCTCGAACGTCTGGAGCTTGCCGCATGAACCTGAACCGTCGTTCCATCCTCACCGGCGCGGGCACGCTGGCGCTCGCCGCGACGCTGCCCGCCACCGCGCGCGCTGCGACTGAAATCGCCATCGACACGCCGATGGCTGCGCCGCGCTGGGCCGTCCTGCAACGCCACCTCATCGCCATGCAGGGCGACGCCGCCCGCGCCTTTCACGACCGCTACTTCAACGCCGATCACGAGATCGAGGCGTTCCTGCGCTGGGGCGCCAACGACGGCCCGGACGACGCCATCGAGGCGATCAACGACTGGCCCTACCTCTACCTTATGGGCGGAGAGGCGGGCCTGCTCGACCTCGCGCAGAAGGTGCAGGAAGCCCACTTCGCGCAGTATTCGCGGGCGAAGACCAAGGACGTTCCGATGGGTCGGAACGGCATGTACCAGCGCGAATTCGCGCCGCAGATGGACTGGCAGCACATCAGCGAGGGGCTGACGACCTTCAACCAGCTCGGCCTCTGCACGCCGGAAGATCGCAAGCTGATCGAGCGCGCCCGCCGCTTCGCCGACTTCTACACCGGCCGCGACCCGATCGCGCGCAACTACGATACCAAGCTCAAGCTCATCCGCTCGATGTTCAACGGCAGCATCGGCCCGCTGATGCGCCCGGCGACGATGCTGGACTGGGCAGGCGATCCCTTCGACACCGCGCCGTTCGAGATGGTCCACGGCGAATCGAGCTACAAGGACACGCTGGAGCACTACCGCGAATATACCCAGACGGTCGGCGACAACCCGCTGAACCTGCACTCGACCGCACTTGGCTTCAACGCCTGGATGCTGACCGGCGAGACCCGCTTCCGCGACTGGATGATCGAGTACGTCGAGGCGTGGGCTGGTCGCGCGAAGGCCAACGGCAACATCCTGCCCAGCAACATCGGGCCGGACGGCAAGGTCGGCGGAGGCGCGGGCGGCAACTGGTGGGGCGGCACTTACGGCTGGGGCTTCAGCCCGATCAACCCCGTCACCGGCAAGCGCGAGGACCGCAACCGCATCCCGCGCGCGATCATGGGCTTCATGAACGCCTACACGGCGACCGGCGACGACCGCTATCTGCAGGTCTGGCGCGACCAGAACGCCCGGATCAACGAGGCGTCGCGCACGGTCGACGGCGTGCTTTCCGCACCGACCATGCACGGCAGGCAGGGCTGGTACAGCTTCAAGCCCGGCCCGTACCGCTTCAACACCGGCGAAATCTGGTATCTGTCGCAGCGCGAGAGCGACCGCGCGGCGACGGAGCCGACGCCGTGGACGCAGTTCCTCGACGGCAAGCAGGACGGCTGGGCCGAACAGGCACTGCTCGACGACATGGAGCGCGTGCGCACGCAGATGGTGCGCGTGCATGAGGACAGGACGACGGCGCAGACCCGCCTTGCCGACAACCCGATCGAGCGTAACCCGGTCTCGGTGACGGCACTGCTGCACCAGACCATGGGCGCGATCCACGTCGCGCGGCCGCCATGGTCGAAGACCTCGCCCAACCAGGGTGGCACGCTGCTGTTCGCGCGGCTGCGCCACTTCGACGCCGACCGCAAGCGCCCCGGCCTGCCCGAAGACGTCGCGGCGCTGGTGGAGAAGCTGGAGGCGGGCAGCACCACGCTCTCGTTGGTGAACCTCAACCCCGCCCTGCCGCGCCGTCTGGTGATCCGCGGCGGCGGCTACGGCGAGCATCGCATCGAGGCGGTGCGCCTCGGCGACAAGCGGATCCCCGTCGGCAACCGCGATGTCGCGCTGCGGCTGGAGCCGGGGGCGGGCGCAAGGGTCGTGCTGGAGATGAGCCGCTTTACCCAGCAGCCAACGCTGGCCTGGCCGGAGATGGTGTGACCCACCAATTCCTCCCCGAGCTTGTCTCGGGGAGGTGGCAGCGCGAAGCGCTGACGGAGGGGGAATGGGATGGGTTCTCCCCCTCCACCACCGCCTGCGGCGGCGGTCCCCCTCCCCGAGACAAGCTCGGGGAGGAACTGAATTAGCCTTCCGTCACGGCCTTCAGACACAGCTCCCGGAACGCCGGCAGCGCCGGGTTCTCGCTCTCCCTCCGCCAGGCAAGGTGCAGTTCCACCGGCGCCTCCGGCTGCGTCTCGAACGGCCGGAACACCACGCTGCGCGGATGAAGTCCCGCCGCCGCCTCAGGCACGATGCCGGGCGCCAGCGCCGCCCCGACCAGCCCCAGCAGTGAGTGGATCTGCGTCACGTACTGCACATAGTTGGGTGCGGCGCCCGCCCGCTCGAACAGGCTGGACAGCAGCTGGTGGAAGTATCCGGCCCCGCGCTGCGCGTACATGACCAGATCCTGCCCGTCGAAATCGCCCGGCCCGAAGCTCTCCTGCCCGGCGCGCGGATCGTCCTCGTGCAGCGCGACCAGCAGGCTTTCGAGCAGCAGCGGCGCGGAGTCGAACTGTACCTTGTCGACCGGCGGGCGCACCAGCGCGAGGTCGATCATGCCGGTGTGCAGCGCCTCGAACTGGTCGCCGGAGACAAGCTCGTGCAGTTGCAGTTCCAGCCCCGGCAGTTCCGCCGCCGCACGCTTGACGATGCGCGGGAGGAGGACATAGCCCGACACTGCCGTGAACCCGATGGAGATGCGCCCCGTCTCCCCCTTCCATACCCGCCGCGCGGCCAGCGCCGCGCTTTCGGACAGGCGCACGATGCGGCGCGCTTCGTGGAGGAAGGTCTCGCCAGCCAGGGTCAGCGTCACTCGGCGGCTGGTGCGGTTGAACAGTTCGACGCCGAGGATGCGCTCCAGCACCTGGATCTGGCGGCTGAGCGGCGACTGGGTCATGTGCAGCCGCTCCGCCGCGCGGCCGAAGTGCAGTTCCTCGGCGAGGACGACGAAGCAGCGAAGGTGCGTAAGCTCGAACATCGTCGATGCGTACAGCGCTAAAGGTCCAAGGAAAAGATGCGCGTGATGCAGCGATCGGCCGCCATCGATGTCAGGCGGACATAAATCGATCCAGTTCCAGCGATGGGCGCGGCTGCCCCACGACGTTACCAAAGCGGTACAGGATCAATTGGAGCATTAAGCGATGTCGCCTCAGGAATTGGCCGCCCGCATCGGCGGGGGTCTCCTCTCGTTCCCGGTCACGCATTTCGACGCGGACCTGCAGTTCGACGAAGGGGCTTATCGCGAGCACCTCGGCTGGCTTTCGGACTATGACGTGGCGGGCCTCTTCGCCGCCGGCGGCACGGGCGAGTTCTTCTCGCTGACCCCCACCGAAGTGCCGGTCATCGTCAAGGCGGCGGTCGAGGAAGCGGCGGGCAAGGTGCCCGTGCTCTCGGGTTGCGGCTACGGCACCGCCATCGCCACCGACCTCGCGCGCAGTGTCGAGAAGGCGGGCGCCAACGGCCTGCTGCTGCTGCCTCCCTATCTCGTCAACTCGACGCAGGAAGGCCTTGCCGCGCACATCGAGGCGGTCTGCAAGTCCACCTCGCTCGGCGTCATCGTCTACAACCGCGACAACGCGATCGTGAACGAGGATACGCTGGCAGGTCTGTGCGACCGCAACCCGAACCTCATCGGCTACAAGGACGGCGTCGGCGACGTCGAACTGATGATGCGCATCTACGCGAAGATGGGCGATCGCCTGACCTACGTGGGCGGCCTGCCCACCGCCGAGACCTTCGCGCCCGCCTATCTGGAAATGGGCGTGACGACCTATTCCTCGGCGATCTTCAACTTCATGCCGGAATGGGCGCTGGCCTTCTACAAGTCGGTCCGTGCGCGCGACAAGGCGGCGATCCTGGCGGGCCTGACCGACTTCGTGCTGCCCTACATCGCCATCCGCAACCGCGGCACCGGCTATGCCGTCTCGATCGTAAAGGCGGGCATGAACGTGATCGGCCGTCCCGCCGGTCCGGTCCGCACGCCGCTGACCGACCTCACCGCCGAGGAGCAGGCGATGCTCGCCGCCCTCGTCGAGAAGGCCAACGCCTCGCTGCGCGTCGCGGCCTGAACAAATACGGCGCGGGTGGCTCCAAACACCCGCGCCGCCCGCCCGCCGAGAGGCGCGCGCCAGCAGGGATGAGCCCGCTTCCACCCCTCCGGAAGTTGGCTCATCCCTGCTTTTCGTCGTCCCGACCCTTTCGTCATTGCGAGCGAAGCGAAGCAATCCAGCGTGCGAGAACAGCCTTGGATTGCTTCGCTGCGCTCGCAATGACGAAGGGGGCTTAACCCAGCCCCATTCGGCTCGCCCAGTCCAGCCATAGCGAGGGCCATGCCGCGACCGGCTTCCCGGCGATGTTCCACAAGTTGAACCCGTGCCCGCCTTCGGCGAACAGGTGCAGGTCCACGGTCACGCCTGCCGCCCTCAGCGCGGCGCGCAGGCGCAGGGAATTCTCGACCGGCACCGTGGCATCATCCTCGGCATGGACGATGAAGTGCGGCGGGCTCCTGGTCGTCACGATGCGGTCGATCGAATGCGCCGCCTCGGCCTCGGGCGTGGGGTTCGGGCCGAGCAGCTTCTCGCGCGAACCGGCGTGGGTGATGGCCGGGTCCATGCTCACCACCGGATAGAGCGGCGCGGCGCAGAACGGGCGGGCGGACAGCTTGTCCGTCGCATCCACCGGCGCGTAGGCGGGAAAGTCGAACCGGCTGGCGAGGTCGGCGCACAAATGGCCACCCGCCGAAGATCCCATCACCGCGACACGCTCCGGCTCGATGCCGTAGGCCTTCGCGCGGGCACGGATCAGGCGCATGGCGCGCTGGGCGTCGGCGAGGGGGGTGTTTGAGCGATCCTGCCAGCCTTCGCCGGGCAGGCGGTACGTCAGGACGAAGGCGGTGTAGCCGTGCTCGGCCAGCCACTGCGCCACCTGCACGCCGCCCTTGTCGAACGATTCCTCGCGATAGCCGCCGCCGGGGATGACCAGCAGGGCGGCACCGTTGGGATACTTGGGGCGGAACGCGGTGATGCGCGGCCGGGCGATTCCGGCGATGACGCGGTCGGGCTGGGCGGGGTTGGCGGAGCGCTCGGTGGCCCGCTCGACCGGCAGCGGGGACGGCGCTCCGGGTGGGGTGCCGGGCCAGAGGTCGATTACCTCGCCTGTCTTGTCAAAGGGAAGGGCGGGAGACGCCGCCGCCCCCGCCCCCGTTGCTTTCGTGGCCGCACCGGCCACCGCAGGGCGCGTCAGGCCGAGTGCGATGGCTCCGGCGAACAGCGTCCTGCGGTCGAGGTTCATGGTGCTTTCCCTCAGGCTGCCGGAGCATCCTCGATGCGCACCGGCGCGAGGCGCGGGCTGAGCAGATGGACCGCCAGCAGTGCGAGCAGGTAGGCGCTGGCGCAGATCGCGAAGAGCACCTCGTAGCTGTGCGTCGCGTCGAGGATGTAGCCCGCGAACAGGGCCATGCCCATGCCGCCGAACGCGCCTGCGGTGCCACCGATGCCGACCACCGAACCCACCGCGCCGCGCGGGAACACGTCCGACGGCAGGGTGTAGAGGTTGGCCGAGAACGCCTGGTGCGCCGCCGTGGCGAGGCCGATGACCAGCACTGCCGTCCACACGTTATCGACGCTCTGGACGAACCAGATCGGCAGGACGCACAGGGCGCAGATCAGCATCGTCACCTTGCGGGCGAAGTTGGGCGTGCGGCCTGCGGCGATGAGCTTGGACGACAGCCAGCCGCCCGCGATGCTGCCCACGTCCGAGATCAGGTAGATCGCGGCGAGCGGCAGGCCGAAGGTCTTGAGGTCAAGGTCGTAGCGCTCGAACAGGTAGCCGGGCAGCCAGAACAGGAAGAACCACCAGATCGGGTCGATCAGGAACTTGCCGAGACCATAGGCCCAGGTCTCCTTGACCACCAGCAGGCGGCCCCAGCCGATCTTGGTGACGGGGTCTGCGGGATCCTGCTTGATGTAGGCGAGTTCGCCGGGCGTGACGCGCGGATGCTCGTCCGGGTGGCGGTAGATGGCCCACCAGACGGCCAGCCAGATGATGCCGAACAGGCCGGTGACGAAGAACGCCATGCGCCAGTCGAACCACAGGACGAGCAGCGGCACGAGCAGCGGCGTGACGATAGCGCCAACGTTGGCACCGGCGTTGAAAATGCCGATGGCGAGGGCGCGTTCCTTCTGGGGGAACCAGTCGGTCACGGCACGGATGCCCGCCGGGAAGTTGCCCGATTCTCCGACACCGAGGCCGAAGCGGGCCATCGCGAACGAGGTGATGCCGGTGGCGAAGCCGTGGGCCATGTGGCTCACCGTCCAGATGACGATGGCGACGGTGTAGCCAAGGCGCGCGCCCAGCGTATCGACCACCTTGCCGAACGACAGGTAGCCGATCGCGTAGGCGAGCTGGAACCAGAACACGATCCCGGCGAAGTCGCTCTCCGACCAGTGGAATTCGGCCGAAAGCGTGGGCTTCAGCACGCCGATCATCTGGCGATCGACATAGTTGATCGCCGTCGCCGCGAAGAGCAGCGCGACGACCACCCAGCGATAGCGCCCGACTTTAGCGACCTGTCCTACCGTGCCGCCGGTTCCTGCATCCATTTCCCTGCTCCCTTGCGGCCGCACTCTTCGCGTGCCGCGCGTATAAGTCTCTGTCAGGCCGGTGAAACGGCCGCGATTCCGCAGGCCACCGTACCGTGTCCCTCGAAAGTCGCCAGTACCTGTTCACCGGGTTTCACCGGATGGACACCGGTGACCGCCCCGGTCGAGACCCAGGTGCCGCCGCTGCAGTCGATCCCGCGCGCGGCAAGGTTGCCGAGCAGGAAGCGCACCGCGCCCAGCGGACCGTCGAGCATCGTCGCCGTGGTCGCCTCGCCCGCCGTCACGCCGTCGATGTCGAGGCGCACGGTGATCGCGTTGAAGTCGATGGTCTGCCAGCCTTCGAGCACCGCGCCGACGACCAGCCCGTAGTTGTTGCCGTAGTCCGATACCGTGACCGGCGGCCCGTCCGCGTTGATGCGCGGGTAGGGCGAACTGGCGACCTCGATGCCGAGGTGGACCGCGTCGAGCACGGCGATCGTGCCCGCGTCGTCCTGCGGCACCACGCCGTCCCAGCCGGGCGCGACGTGAAGGAGGAATTCCGCTTCGCCCGCCGCGAAACCGTCCGCGAAGACCGGCATTTCGGGCGATTCGCCCTCCGCCACCGTTACCACGCTGTCCGCGAAGATCGGGCCGGCGAGGCGGTTGGCGCCCAGTTCGGCGTCGAGCGGCGGGTTGATCTTGCCGACCTTCCAGCCGACGATCTCGCGCCCGTCCATGCCGATGGCGAAATCCTGGATCAGGTAGCCGCTGCCGAGATCGGTGGGCAACTGTCCGGGATATGTAATGAGTGCGCGCTTCTCGCGCCGCGCCGTCACGAATGCTTCGGCGACTGCCTTTGCCGTTTCTGTCAAAACAATCCCCACACCCAAGAAAACCGTGTTCCGGCCGCTTCTCGACACCGGTGTCAACCGCATGCCCGTCGCGACCCGTCCTGTTCGAAGAGTTCGCTCTCCGGATCGGTCACCAGCCCGGACGCCCTGCGGACACGGAAGCTTGCCTTCACTTTCGCGCGCAGTCTGTGCAAATGCGGGAGTGAAGGAATGGTAACCGGTGTCATCTTGCCTTTCGTCCCACGCGAAGGCAAGTCTGAAAAATTCGGCCCACTCACGAATCCGCCGACGAGAGATCATAAGGACGCCGCATGGCAGAAGGCCAGAAACCTACCATCAATGACGTCGCACGCATTTCCGGCGTGTCGAAGAAGACGGTCAGCCGCGTCATCAACAAGTCGCCGCTGCTCAACCAGGCGACGCGCGAGAAGGTCGAATCGGTGATCGCCGAACTCGGCTACGTGCCGAATCCGCAGGCTCGCGCACTGGCGCTGCGGCGCAACTTCCTGATCGGCCTGATCCACGACAACCCGAACGCCCAGATGGTGCTCGGCGTGCAGGAGGGCATCCTCGACACCATCCGCGACACCGAGTTCGCGCTGGTCGTCCAGCCGATGAACCGCCATTCGCCGACCCTCTACGACGACGTGCGCCGCTTCATCGAGCAGCAGCGGCTTTACGGCGTCATGCTGCTGCCGCCGCTGTCCGAGCGCGACGATCTTGCCGAATTGTGCCGCGATCTCGGCTGCACGCTGGTGCGGATGGGCTCGGCGAAGCTGGACGATGACGAGCACCTCGTCGCCTCGAACGACCGGCAGGCGGTGAGCGACGCCGTCGCCTGGTTGGCCGAACTCGGCCACCGGCGAATCGGTTTCGTTGCGGGGCCTGAGGGCTTCCGCTCCGCCAACGAGCGCGAGCAGGGGTTCCTCGACGGTCTCGGCCGTGCAGGGCTGGAGCCCGATCCGGCGATCATGGCGCGCGGCACCTACCGCTTCGAATCGGGCAAGGCCGCCGGGGAAAAGCTGCTCTCCGCCGCCGAGCCGCCGACCGCCGTGTTCTCCAGCAACGACGAGATGGCGGCGGGCATCCTCCATGCCGCGCGTGAACGCGGGCTCGACGTGCCGCAGGATCTCTCGATCATCGGCTTCGACGATACCGCTACCGCCGCGCACATCTGGCCGCCGCTGACGACCGTGCGCTGGCCGATCCGCACGATGGCCAGCACCGCCGCCGCCAAGCTCATCCGGCCTGCCTCCGCAGCGCAGGAGCCGTCGTTCTTCCTGTCCGACCTGATCCGCCGCGCATCGGCGGTTCCTTATCCGGCGCAGGAGCGTTGACACCGGTTACCCAATGCGGATACGAGTCTCCGAAGGCCTGAACGGGAGAGTTCACAGTGTTCTGCAAGACGTACCACGCCACCCATCCGGACATGATGGAGTGTGTCTCCAACGAGGAACTGCGCGACCGTTATCTGGTGACGGGCATGTTCAAGGCCGGCGAGGTCAACCTCAACTATTCGCACAACGAGCGCTTCATCATCGGCGGCGCGGTTCCGGGTGCGGAGCCGCTCAAGCTGCCGCTGCAGACCGTCCCCAAGAGCGCCGAGGGCAAATCGTTCTTTGAACGTCGCGAAGCGGGTATCACCAACATCGGCGGCCCGGGCGCGATCACCGTCGACGGCCAGCGCTTCGAGATGAAGAACAAGGAATGCCTCTACGTGCCGATGGGCAGCGAAGAGGTGATCTTCGAGGGTGAGGGCGCGCGCTTCTACATCGCGTCGGTCCCCGCCCACAAAGCGCTGCCGATCAAGCACATCACGCTTGACCAGGCCAACCCGCTGGCGCGCGGCGACCTTGCCAACTCGAACCAGCGCACGATCTACCAGCTGGTGATCCCCGGCGTGTGCGAGAGCGCGCAGCTCCTGCTCGGCCTCACCGTGCTGGAAGAGGGCTCGGTCTGGAACACGATGCCGCCGCACCTCCACGACCGCCGCTCGGAAATCTACCTTTACTTCGAGCTGCCCGAAGAGAACGACCGCATCTTCCACTACATGGGCGAGCCCGACCAAATGCGTCACATCGTGATCGCCAACGAAGAGGCCGTCATCAGCCCGCCGTGGTCGATCCACATGGGCTCGGGCACCAAGAAGTATGCGTTCATCTGGGCGATGGGCGGGGAAAACCTCGACTACACCGACATGAACGTGCTGGACATCTGCCAGCTTCAGTAAGGCTTACCCTCCCTTCGTCATTGCGCGAAGCGTAGCGGCGAAGCCATCCATCGACGTGGCGCGGCACCGCACGGGCGGCTGCCCCGCCACGCTCGCAATGACGAGAGAGGACACATGGCAATTTCCTTCGACCTGACGGGCAAGACCGCGCTCGTCACCGGCGCCAACACCGGCATCGGCCAGGCCATCGCCGTCGCACTGGCCGAGGCCGGCGCCGACGTCGCCGTGGCGGGCCGCTCCGAGCCGGCCGAGACGCTCGCGCTGATTGCCGCGACCGGGCGAAAGGCGGTCAACATCAAGGCCGACCTCTCCAGCACCGAACCCGTCCAGCGCGTCATCGACGAGGCTGTCGCCGGGCTCGGCAAGGTGGACATCCTCGTCAACAACGCCGGGATCATCCGCCGCGACGACCTGCTGCAGTTCTCGGAAGAGGACTGGGACGCGGTGATCGACACCAACCTCAAGACCCTGTTCTTCCTCAGCCAGGCGGCGGCGAAGGGCATGGTCGAGCGCGGCGCCGGAAAGATCGTCAACATCGCCTCGCTGCTGACCTTCCAGGGCGGCATCCGCGTGCCCAGCTACGCCGCGGCGAAGTCGGGCGTCAGCGGCGTGACCAAGGCAATGGCGAACGAGTTGGCACCCAAGGGCGTGCAGGTCAACGCGATCGCGCCGGGCTACATCACCACCAACAACACCGCCGCGCTTTCCGCCGACGAGACGCGCAACCGCCAGATCCTCGAACGCATCCCGACCGGACGCTGGGGCAAGCCGGAGGACATCGCGGGCGCCGCCGTGTTCCTCGCTTCCGAGGCATCGGACTACGTGACCGGCCAGGTGCTGGCGGTCGATGGCGGCTGGCTGGCGCGCTGACATGACCGAGAGCGCTTCCGGTCACGTCGTCACCTTCGGCGAAGTCCTGCTGCGTTTCGCCACGCCCGGCGCGCGGCTGACCGTCCAGTGCGATGCGCTGGACATGGTCGTCGGCGGGGCGGAGGCCAATGTCGCGGCGGGGCTCGCTTCGCTGGGCCATGACGTGAAGATGCTGACGCGCCTGCCGTCGAGCCCGCTCGGCGACAAGGCGCGCGCGGCCCTCGGCGCAGCCGGTGTCGACACCGCCCACGTCGGGCGCGATGCCGGGCGCATGGGCCTCTATTTCCTCGAGAGCGGAGCGGGCTTGAGGCCCTCGTCGATCACTTACGATCGCGCGGGTTCCGTGTTCGCAACCTCCAAGGCGGACCAGTTCGACTTCGCCTCCGCGCTCGAGGGCGCCCGACTGCTCCACCTGTCGGGCATCACGCCGGCGCTCGGCCCCGGAGGCGTCGCGCTTGCGCAAGCCGCCGTCGCCGCGGCAGATGCCGTCGGCGTGCCTGTCTGTTTCGACGGCAATTACCGCGCGCTCCTGTGGGACGCGTGGGACAGCAACCCGCGCGAGATCCTGAACGGGCTGATGCAGTCGGCCACGATCATGATCGGCAACCATCGCGACATCTCGCTGCTGCTTGGCAAGGCGTTTTCCGGCGATGGTTCCGACCGTCGGCGCGAGGCGGCCTTGGCCGCCTTCGAGGCGTTCCCCAAGCTGCAGCTTATCGCCTCGACCGCGCGGCACGTCGTCAATTCCGGCCACCACCGCATCGCCGCGCGCCTCGATTCGCGCGAGGCGGCGCACCAGACGAGCGAGGTCGACGTGACCGGCATCGTCGACCGCATCGGCACCGGCGACGCCTATGCCGCAGGCGTGCTGCACAAGTGGCTGAACGGCGCGGACCTCGTCGCCACCGCGCAGGCGGGGCTGGCCTATACGGTGCTCAAGCACACCATGCCGGGCGACATGTGCCTCGTCGGACCGGGCGAACTCGAAGCGTTCTCCGCCAGCGGTGGCGACGTGCGGCGGTAACAAGCGTCGTCCCGGACCTGCTCCGGGACCGCTGGCCGTGAATAGCCCACTTCGCGGCGAGGCACACAGCGGCGATGGCGTTTCTAAAGACAGCCACCGGTCCCGGAGCAAGTCCGGGACGACGACGTGGGAGAGTTGCATGACCAACGGCATCATGACGCGCCGCACCCTTGTGAAATCCGCTGCACTTCTGGCCGCGGCAACTCCGCTGCCTGCCCTCGGCCGCAGCCCGACGGCCGCGAAGGTCGGCCGCTTCACCGGCATCACCGAGAACAGCGTCCACGCCTTCAAGGGCATCCGCTACGGCCGCGCCGAGCGTTTCGCCCGCCCGGTTGCCGAGCCATGGGACGGTCCCGCAATCACCGCCGCCAAGTTCGGCCCGATCTGCCCGCAGCGTGCCATGGCCGATGAGGCACAGGCGGAAGACTGCCTGTTCCTCAACGTCTGGACGCCCGAGACGGACCCGCGTGCGAAACGGGCGGTCATGGTCTACTTTCACGGCGGCGCCTACACCACCGGCTCGGTCACGGACCCGCTGACGCATGGCGGGAAGCTGGCGGCGGGCGGCGATGTCGTGGTGGTCTCCGTCAATCACCGGCTCAACGCGCTGGGCTATGCCTGGCTCAAGCCTTTCGGTGCGAAGTACGCGGACAGCGGCAATCTCGGCCAGCTTGACCTGATCCTGGCACTGCAATGGGTGCGCGATCATATCGCCGCGTTCGGTGGCGATCCGGCGCGAGTCATGGTGTTCGGCCAGTCGGGCGGCGGCGCCAAGATCGCAACGCTAATGGCGATGCCTGACGCAAAGGGCCTGTTCCATTCCGCCGCGACCATGAGCGGGCAGCAGGTACAGGCAAGCGGTCCGGCGCATGCCTGGGCACGCACGCAGGCCTTCATGAAGGCTTTGAAACTCGCGCCCGATGATGTCGAGGGGCTGCGCACCATGCCGATCGCGCGGCTGGTCGAAGGGCTCGACGCCACCGACCCGGTGATGGGCGGCGGCGTCTATTTCGGCCCGGTGCTCGACATGGCGAACCTGCCGCGCCACCCGTTCTGGCCCGACGCGGCACCGCAGTCGCTCGGCATACCGATGATCCTCGGCAACGTGCGCGAAGAGACGCGGGCATTCCTGAATCCGCGCGGGCCGAAGCTGCAGGGGCTGTCGTGGGAGAACCTCGCCGCGCGCATCCTGCCCGAGATCAAGATCGACCTCGATCCCGTCTGGGTGGTCGAGCAGTATCGTACCCGTGAGCCCGGCTGGAGCCCCGAGGAGGTGTTCTATGCGGCGACCACGGCAGGCCGTTCGTGGCCGGGGCAGGTGATCGAGGCCGACGCACGCGCCGCTGCCGGGGCGCAGGCGACCTGGGTCTATCAACTCGACCGCCGCTCGCCGACCGATCCCTTGCGCGGGGCTGCGCATACCGACGACATTCCCTACGTCTTCGGCACGCTCGACGCGCCGGGCAGCTATTCGGGCGTGGACGAGGGCGCGCGTCGGCTGAGCACGGCGATGATGCAGGCCTTCACCGGTCTTGCGAAGACGGGCAGGCCGGGGCTGGCGGAGTGGTCGCCCTATCGCCTGCCGGATCGCGCGACGATGGTGTTCGACGACAAGGTGCGCGTCGAGAACGACCCGCGCCGCTGGCAGCGCGAACTCTGGGCCACAGCGCCCTACGTCCAGCCCGGCGTCTAATTCCTCCCCGAGCGAGCTCGGGGAGGAATAGGCATCAGCTATTACTTCTTCGGCGGATTGGGGTAGGCGATGACCAGCGACAGCGGTTCCTCGCCGCGCTGCCAGATGCCGACGACCGCTCCGTCATAGAGGTAGGCAGTCATCCCCGGCACCAGCTTCGCGCGCTTGCCGTCGGACACCACTTCGCCCTCGCCGGAGAGCACGTAGTAGACCTCGTCATGGGCGATGGGGTGTTCGCCGATGGCTGCGCCCTTGTGGAGCACGCGGCGGCGGAATTCCATCGTGCGCGGGGCGGGCGCGGCGTCCGAGATGCGGTAGGCCGTGCTCATGCCGATGGCGCCGTGGGGAGGGGCTTCCTCGCGGACGGTGTCGCGCTCGTCGATCACCGCCATCGGCGGCGCGGCGGCGAGAAGGAGGAGGGCGGCGATCACTTGAGCTTCTCCCGCATCTGCTTGTCCCTCTTGGAAAGTTTCTCGTGCGCGCCGTCCTTCTGACCAGGATACACGCCGGACTTCGGCTCCATGGTGTCGAGATCCCAGTCCTTCTCCACGAAGGCGGCGCTGGTCGGCGCGGGGTGGGGGTAGCCGCCGACCTGCTTCTCGTCGTCGATGATCTCGCCGCGGCCTTCGGCGACGAAGAACAGCACGCGGACGTCGTCGGGCGCGCGGTCCCATGGGCGGGCGCCGACGGTGGCGAGCAGGCTGGTTTCCAGTTCGTCCGCGTCGATCACCTTGAGCCCCTTGAGGCTCGCCATCGGCGATTCCCTGTCCAACAGGCGGGCCTTGGTGACACCATAGCGCCCGGTCAGCGGTGCGGGATTGCCCCAGCGATCGACGTTGATGTTGTCCTTGGAATACCAGGCCAGGTCGCCGTCGCCGCCGAGCATCAGGAACGGCAGATCCTTCGCGGTCGAATTGCCCGCGCGCATGACGTTGCCGATCGCGCTGATCTCGCCGGTCACGTATTCGTGGCCCCGCCATTCGAGGTTCATCAGGTTGTAATGAACGCCGCGGTTGCCGGGGTCGTAGATCAGGTTGTTGACCATCAGCACCTGTGCGCCACCCTTCACCAGAGGCGAGCGCTCCACGTTGTGCGCGTAAAGGTTGCGGTAGAGCGTGATGCCGGTCGCGTTGTCGTGGATCAGCGAGCCCTTGGAGTGCTCGCCCTTGGGGTGGCTGGCATTCGCGAGGCTCTCCGCCGCGATGTTCTCACGGAACAGGATGTCGTGGCTGGTGGCCTTGCGCCATTCCTTGACGTTCTTGCCCTCGAAGCGCGGGCCGGACGTCGACATGTTCTCGTCGATGGCCCAGAGGAAGCTGCAGTGCTCCACCACCACGTTGTAGGCGGCGACGGTGGAGAGCGCATCCGCTTCCCAACCCGAAAGCTTCGGCTGGCCGTCTACGCCGGTCATCACGCGGATGTGGCTGATCTTCACGTCATGACCCTTGAGGTCGATGCCTCCACGGATGAGGGTAATGCCGGGCGAGGGCGCGGTCTGGCCCGCGATCGTCAGGAAGGGTTCGTCGATGTTCAGGCTGGAGCGTTCGAGGTCGATCACGCCGCCCACTTCGAACACGACGATGCGCTTGCCCTTTGCCTCGATGGCGGCCTTGAGCGAGCCGGGACCATCCTTCGCCAGAGTCGTCACACGAATGATACGACCGCCTTCGCCGCCATTGGTCGGGTCGTTCGAAGCGGTCTTGGCCAGCGCCACAGTAAGCGGTGTGGACAATGTAACCATCAGAACCGGAAAGATAATTCGTCTCGCAATGCGACCGATCTTCACAACGATTCTCCCGTTTGCAGAGGTTCTTGACAGCACGACCTCCCTGCGGCACTAACTGATGACACCGGTTACCAACGATCGCAAGGATGATCTTTGGAACGGGTGGGGCGATTTGGAGGTCGCCTTGAGGGCCCCTTCGCAGGGGCGGGAGTAGAGGTGCCGGAGCAACGCGCGCGATAGTCGCGTCACCTTCTGACACCGGTATCATTTTTGGCCTTCGAGGCCGTGAGGGGATGTTGTCATGCGCCAGCATGTTACCGGAATTTCGCTTTTCAAGGCAGCCCTGTTCGCGGGTTGCGCGCTGGCTCTGCCGCACGCGGCGCTCGCGCAGGACACCGCCGAGGCTGCGGCCGACGCCGCTACTGCCGATCAGGCTGACGCCGCCAGCGCCAACGAGATCGTCGTCACCGGCTTCCGCAAGTCGCTCGAGGCCGCGCTCAACGTGAAGCGCGAATCGATCTCGGCGGTCGACGCGGTCGTCGCCGAGGACATGGCGAAGTTCCCCGACCAGAACCTTGCCGAATCGCTGCAGCGCATCCCCGGCATCTCGATCCAGCGCGACGGCGGCGAAGGCCGCGCGATCACCGTGCGCGGTCTCGGCGCGCAGTTCACCCGCGTGCGCGTCAACGGGCTGGAGACGATCGCCACCAGCTCGGACGGCGCCTCCGCCAACCGCGACCGCGCGTTCGACTTCAACGTGTTCGCCTCGGAACTGTTCAGCAGCCTCGTCGTCCACAAGACCGCCGAAGCCAGCCTCGACGAAGGCTCGCTCGGCGCCGTGGTGGACCTCAACACCGGCAACCCGCTGGCGGGCAAGACCGGCCTGACCGCCGTGCTCAACGTGCAGGGCTCGTACAACGACCTGTCGAAGAACGTCGGCCCGCGCGTCGCCGGTCTGCTGTCGTGGAAGAACGAGGCGGGCACGCTCGGCGTCAATCTTTCGGCGGCCTACTCGCACACCGACACGATCGAGAGCGGCAACAACTCCGTGCGCTGGGCGCAGGCCTACTTCAACTCGGTGGGCGGCACGCCCTGCTTCTACTCGAACGTCGGCGCGACCGGCGGCAACCCGGTCAGCTCTGGCGGCGGCTATCGCCCTTCGGCTGCCTGCGATCAGGCGTCGCTTTCATTCCACCCGCGCATCCCGCGCTACGGCGTGGTCGAGCATGACCGCCGCCGTCTCGGCCTGACCGGCTCGATCCAGTTCGAACCGACCGACCGCACCAAGTTCTCGATCGACGGGCTCTACTCGTCGTTCAAGGAAGACCGCGCGGAACAGTGGCTCGAAGTACTCGCCCGCTCGAACGAGCGTCGCTTCGATGTCGTGAACCCTGTCTATGACGACAAGGGCAACATGGTCAGCGCGACCTTCAACAACGCCTACGTCCGTACCGAAAGCTACCTGCGCAAGTCGGAGACCGAGTTCTACCAGGTCGGCGCGACCTGGGACCAGGACGTCACCGACAAGCTGCGCTTCACGCTGCTCGGCGGCTTCTCGCAGTCGAACGCCGATATCCCGGTGGAAACGACGTTCGCCTACGACAACCGCAACGCCAACGGTTTCAGCTACGACTATTCGGACATGAAGTCGCCCGTGCTGACCTACGGTCTCGACGTGACCAACCCGGCGAACTTCCAGCTCGCCGAAATCCGCGACCGTCCCTCCTACGTGAAGAACCGTTTCAAGACCGCGCAGTTCCGCACCGAGTGGGACATGACCGAGGGCTTCACCGTGAAGGTGGGCGCGATGTGGAGGCGCTACAACTTCCAGACCCAGCTGTTCATGCGTGACACCGCAGCCTGCGGCGCCAACGGCACGCGCGACCTGATTCTCGGTCAGGTGACCTGCTCGTCGAGCGTCTACGGCCTGCCGGTGACTTCGGGCATCTCGCAGCTCGTCAACCTCGGCGACGCCGGGCAGCCGAATGGCACGACCGACCAGTGGCTCGTCGCCAACATCCAGAACGCGGCCGACTATACCAACCTCTACGGCCGTACTGCGGTCGAGGATCTGGGCAACAACCGCCGCGTGCAGGAGACCACCTCGGGCGGCTACCTCCAGTTCGACGTCAAGGGCGAGATATTCGGCCTCGAATTCGCGGGCAACGCGGGCATGCGCTATGCGCATACCAACCAGCGTTCGACCGGCTACACGGCAGGCGTCGCGGGCACCGTGAAGCGTACCTACGACGACTGGCTGCCGTCGATGAACCTTGCGTTCTACCCGCGCCATGACGTGATCCTGCGCGGCGCCATCGCCAAGGTCATCACCCGTCCGGCGCTGAGCAACCTCAACCCGGGCGGTTCGGTCGACGGCTTCAACTACCGCGTCAACTTCGGTAACCCGTTCCTCGATCCTTACCGTGCGACCAACTTCGACGCTTCGGTCGAGTGGTACTTCGCCCCTCAGGCGCTGCTGTCGGTGGCGGGCTTCATCAAGAAGATCGAGAGCTTCCCGGTCGCCGGCACCTATGTCGCCACGCTGCCGCAGCTCGGCCTCGGCCGCGACGTGCTGGGCCAGAGCACGCCTGCCTACATCAACTACGATCCCAACCAGGAATACGTGGTGTCCTCGCAGGTCAACGGTGCCGGTGCGACCCTCAAGGGCGTGGAACTGGCGCTGCAGTTGCCCTTCACCTTCCTGCCGGGCATCCTCAGCCACACCGGCTTCCAGGGCAACACCACCTTTATCAAGAGCAGCGCCGACTACACCATCACCGGCCCGGCGACTTCGGCCTGTACCCGCAACGCGACCACCGGCGCCTGCGGCCTGACCGGCGTCTCGGCGGTCTACAACGAGACGCTGCTCGGCGTGTCGAAGAAGGCCTGGAACGCCACGCTCTACTACGACGACGGCAAGCTGAGCCTTCGCGGTTCGGTGAGCTATCGCGGACCGTTCGTGGACGCCACCAGCGCCACCGGCAACATATTCGAGGGCTACGGTTCGTACACCAGCGTCGATGCCGCGATCCGCTACAAGGCGTTCGAATGGCTGGAGCTGTCGATCGACGGCAACAACCTGACCGATACCTATCGCTATCGTTTCAACGACGTCTACGCGAACCGCAATTACGAGAACAATCACTTCGGCCGCACCATCCTGTTCGGTGCGCGCGCGAAGATCTGATCTCCTCCCCTGACGGGTGGTCCGCTGCTTCCCCTTTTTCCAAGGGCGGGAGCGGCGGACCACCGTCCTTTATATTCTGACATAGCGCGGAGAACGGCCTTGGACTTCGACCGCAGGACTCTGATCGCGGGTTCGCTTGCCGCCGCCGGGCTGGCCTCGAAGGCGGGCGCGCAGACTGCGCCGCCGATGGCCGCGAAGCCGCTGCCTCCCGGTCTGCCGCAACCGACCGAGACCATCGACCTCTGGCCCAAGGGCCCGCCCGCGACGCTCAAGGCGCCGCTGACCGAGACTGTCGACGAACGCTCCACCGACGCCCTCGTCACCGACCGCGCCGTCCACGGCGTCTCGCGCCCGCGCATGGTGGTGTTCCGGCCCGACCGGCCCAACGGCGCGGCGGTCATGATCACGCCGGGCGGCGGTTACACCCGGATCGTCGTGGACAAGGAAGGCTACGAGATCGCGCGCTGGCTGACCGCGCGCGGCTTCACGGCCTTCGTGCTGTTCTACCGCCTGCCGGGCGAGGGCTGGTCGAGCGGCCCCGACACGTCGCTCGCCGACGCGCAGCGTGCCATGCGCCTGATCCGCCACCGCGCCAAGGACTTCGCCGTGGACCCCGAGCGCGTCGCCGCCATGGGCTTCTCCGCAGGCGGGCACCTCTGCGCGGACTTGTCCACGCGGTTCGCCGCCAGGGTCTATGAGCCGGTGGATGTGGCGGACAAGCTATCGGCCAAGCCGTTCTGCGCCGCGCCGATCTATCCGGTGGTCAGCATGGACGCCGCCATCGCCCACGCCGGTTCACGCAGCCTGTTGCTCGGCCCCGTGATTACGCCGGAACTGGAGGCCGCGCACTCGCCCGACCGCACCGTGCCCGCCGACGCGCCGCCGCATTTCATCGTCCATGCCGAGGATGACGACGTGGTGCCGGTGGAGAACGCCGTCCGCCTGCGCGCCGCGCTCAAGGCGCGCGGTATCCCGGTGGAGGCGCACTTCTTCGCCAACGGCGGCCACGGCTTCGGCCTGCGCCGCGCCATCGGCAAGCCGGTGGAAGCATGGCCCGAGATGTGGCGCGCCTGGGCGCGGACGGTCGGGTTCGGGTGAGGCGGGTTTAAGCCATCCATATCCCGTCGCCCCTGCGGAGGCAGGAGCCCAACGGGTCCATCGCCACGACACCTTGCTCACCGTGAGACGGCTAGGTTGGGATGGGCCCCTGCCTGCGCAGGGGTGACGGACTTATGGTTATCGGACGACGATTACCGCCGAACCCTGATCTCCATCGCCAGCGCCATGGTCTCGCCCGGCTCCAGCACCGTGCCGCCCGCCGCCGCGAAATCCGGCTGGCTGAGCGCGTCGGGCATCTGGCTGGTCGGCTCGATGCACAGGAAGTCCTCGCCCGGCGGGGCATAGACGTGGACGAACCCGGCTTTGGTCGAGGAAACCTCGACATCGCCCCAGGTCGCGCGGCCATCCCAGCCGAACCAGCAATTGTCGGTCAGGGTGTCGGGAAGGGGGACTGAACCTTGCGCAAAATCGCCGAAAGCATTGGCAGGAGCGGTCTCGACGGGGATCATGCGCGCATCGCTGAGCCACACGCCCGATGCCGTGAAAGTCAGCTTCGCCCCGTCCTCGCGCACGAAATAGGGGTGCTGGCCGACCCCGCAAGGCATCGCCTCGCCCGAACGGTTGGTGACCTCCAGCACGACCCGCAGCGCGCCGTCCGTCAGGTCGAAGCGCTGTGCGGCGGCCCATGTCCATGGCCAGTCACTGTCCGCCGCGTGGGCGCAGGTGAGGACGGCGCTGTCTTCCGACTGCTCCGCGACGGTCCACTGCTTGAGCCAGCCGAGGCCGTGAAGCGGATGCTCGAAGCCATCGACGTTGACCGGCAGCGCATAGTCGCGGCCCGCGAAAGTGAAGCGCCCGTCGGCGATGCGGTTGGCGTAGGGCACCAGCGGGAAGCACGCGGCATCCAGCGGGCTCTGCGCATCGGCGGGAGTCGGGCGCATCACCGCGCGCCCGTCCACCGTGAAGCTGCCGATCGAACCGCCGAGGCGGGGCAGCAGCGTGACTTCGCTGCCGCTCGCCTTCAGCATCAGTGGCTTGCTCAAGCCGCCATCTCCTCCAGCGTGCGGCCGCGGGTTTCCTGGACCATCGCGCGCACGAAGAAGAACGAGAGGAACGCGCTCATCGCGTAGAACCCGTAGGTCAGCGGCAGGCCGAGGCCCGCGGCCATCGCCGGGAAGCTGACCGAGATGCCGAAGTTCGCCATCCACTGCGCGAACCCCGAGACCGCCAGCGCCGAGCCGCGGATCTGGTTGGGGAACATCTCGCCCAGCATGACCCACATGACCGGGCCCCAGCTGACATTGAAGAACACCACGTAGGCGTTGGCGGCGATCAGGGCGACGGTGCCGACGTTGTCGGACAGGGTCAGGTGCCCATCGACGAAGGTGCCGCTGGCGAAGCATACGGCCATCGCGCCCAGCGTCACCGCCATGCCCGCCGAACCGACCAGAAGCAGCGGCTTGCGGCCCAGCTTGTCCACCACCATCACGGTGACGAGGCAGGCGAGGATCGAGAGCGAGCCCGACAGGATGTTGATGAGCAGCGCGTCGCTTTCCGAGAAGCCGACCGACTGCCACAGCACCGCGCCGTAGTAGAACACGATGTTGATGCCGACGAGCTGCTGGAACACGGCGATGCCGATGCCCGCCCAGACGAGCTTGCGGAGGCGACCGGTCTTCGGATCCTTGAGATCGGCGAACGTCGGGCGGTGGTGGTCGGCGGCGAGGCTGGAGCGGATGTCCGCGACCATGGAGGTTGCGGTCGCCTCGCCGAAGATGCGCGCCAGCACGGCTTGCGCCTCGGCTTCACGGCCACGTGCGACGAGGTAGCGCGGGCTTTCCGGGATCAGGAACAGCGCGACGAGGTAGATGACGGCGGGGATCACCTGCATCCAGAACATCCAGCGCCATGCGGGCAGGTCCAGCCACAGCGGATCGGTGCTCGACCCCGCGTGCTTCGCCAGCGCCCAGTTGGCGACGAACGCGCCGGTGAGGCCGGTGATGATCATGATCTGCTGGAGGCTGGAAAGCCGCCCGCGGATCGAGGCAGGGGTGACCTCGCTGATGTACACGGGCGCGAGCACGCTTGCCGCGCCGACGCCGACGCCGCCGATGAAGCGGGCGACGATGAAGAACAGCGAACTCGTCGCCGCGCCGGCGCCCAGCGCGCTGACGACGAACAGCGCTGCGCCGATCATCATCACGCTGCGGCGGCCCCAGACGTCCGCCAGACGGCCTGCCACGAAGGCGCCCGCGGCGCAGCCCAGCAGGATCGCGCCGACGTTGAGCCCGGTGCCGAGCGCGGAGAGGTCGAACGCGCTTTCCAGACCGTCCTGCGTGCCGTTGATGACGCCGCTGTCGTAGCCGAACATGAAGCCGCCGATCGTCGCCACTGCGACGATCATGGCGACAAACGCCATGTTCACCTTGTCGTCGTAGCTGACGGCACCTTGCCCGCTACTCATATCAATCGCGGCCATTCCCGTATTTCCTCTTCCCTTAAGCCTGTTGCGACCCGTTGTCAGATCGCGGGATGTATCGGCGAAAGCCCCGGCACGTCCACCGTGAAGGTGAAGAGATCCCCGGCGTTCGGTTGTGCGGCCAGTTCGGCTTCCGACAGACCCTTGCGCGCGGTGGTTGCGTAGACCGTCCTGAGGTCCGCGCCGCCGAAGGCGATCTTGGTGACGTTGGCGACGGGGAACTCCACGCGCTCGATAAGGGTGCCGTCAGGGGCGAAGCGGGCGACGCCCCAGCCGCCGAACAGGCCGACCCAGATATGGCCCTCGCTGTCTACCACCGGACCGTCGGGATAGCCCATGCCTTCGGGAATGCGCGCGAAGAGCCGCGCCTCGCCGGGGTGGCCGTCCGCGCCGACCGGGGCGGCCAAGATCGCTCGCTCCAGCGTGTCGACGAGGTAGACGGTGCCGCCGTCCGGCGAGAAGGCCGGGCCGTTGGTGATGACCATCGGATCGGGCGACAACGCGGTCAGCGCGCCGCCGTGGAGGCGATAGTAGCCGCCGCTCGGCGCCTCCTCGGTGTTGTCCATGGTGCCGAGCCAGACCGAACCGTCCGGGTGAACGGCCGCGTCGTTCAGGCGATTGCCGGGCATGTCGGGCTCCACCGCGTGGAGGAGCGTGAAGGCCCCGTTCGCGCAGCGATGGACGCCTGCCTTCGCGCCGACCAGCAGCGCGCCGTCCCTGAGGGGGAGCACCCAGCCGGGCTCCTCGGGCGCGGCCACGGTGTCGAGTGCGCGCGATGCCGGATCGAAGCGGTGCAGCTTGTGGCCCTTGATGTCGACGAACCACAGGCAGCCGCGCGCCGCGTCCCACACCGGGCCTTCGCCCAGCGTCGCGCCGACCTTGCAGGCGACGGCGGGCGTGATGACGGCGGATGCCATGTCAGCGCCAGCCCGCGTCGACGAAGTACTCGTGCCCGGTGCACATGCGCGCGTCGTCGGAGGCGAGGAAGAGTGCGAGCGCCGCCACGTCGGCGGGCTGGACGCGCGCCTTGAGGCACTGCGCGTCGAGGATCTCCTGCTCGCCTTCGGGCGTGTACCACTTTTCCTGACGCGGGGTCTGCACATTGCCGGGGACGATGGCGCAGACGCGGATGTTCCGCTCGCCCAGTTCGCGGGCCATGGCGCGGGTCATGCCCTCGATCGCGGCCTTCGCGGTCTGGTAGAGCGAGAGCTGGTCGAGCGCGAGGTGCCAGCTGATCGAGCCGAAGTTCAGGATCACGCCGCCGCCTGCGGCCTCCATGAAGGGCACGGCGGCCTGCGCGGCGAAGAACAGGTGGCGCAGGTTCACCGCCATGCGGTCGTCCCAGTACTCGGGCGTCACGTCTTCGAGCGCGTGGCGGTCGTCGTTGGCGGCGTTGTTGATGAGGATGTCGAGGCTGCCGAATGCATCGTGCGCCGCCGCGACCTGCGCCTTCACGAAATCGAGATCCTTCAGGTCGCCCGCGACGAAGTGCGGGGTGAAGTCCACCGTCCCGTCGAGGCTCGCCACAAGAGCCTCGGAAGGGCCGGCGGCGATGTCGACGAAGTGGACCTTCGCGCCCTGCCGCGCGAAGGCCTCGACCAGCGCCGCGCCGATGCCCGAGCCGCCGCCCGAGACGAACACCCCCTTGCCGGCGAGAGAGGGAAAGCGCGCCGTGTGGGTGGCCGGTTCAGGGGTGGCGGTGGTCAGCATCGTGGTCCTTTGAGAGTCGGGTGTTCAGGCGCGCAAGGAGAGGGCAGAGGGTCAGGCGAGCTCGTCGGCCTTGGCGCCGATCAGGCCGCGCGCGGCAAGGTTGCGGTAAAGGGCGGAAATGCCGTTCTCCCACGCCGGGGCCTCGCTGGAGGTAGCGACGGTGTTGACCAGCGTGCCGAGGCGGTCGCTGGAGATCGCGACGACATCGCCGATCCGGTGCGTGAAGCCGCGGCCCGGCGCCTCGCGGTCCTGCGTCGGCGCGAAGAGGGTGCCGAGGAACAGCACGACGCCGTCCGGGTACTGGTGCTCGGAGAAGCACTGGTGAAGCAGGTCGAGCGGCGGGCGGCTGATTTCCGACATGCGGCTTTCGCCTGCGAGCAGGAACCCGTCGCGGCCCTCGATGCGCAGCAGCACCTCGGCGCTCTCGACGTCGGCCATGGTGTAGCCCTGATCGAACAGGCGCACGAAGGGGCCGACCGAGCAGCTGGCGTTGTTGTCCTTGGCCTTGCCGAGCAGGAGGGCCGAGCGGCCTTCGAAATCGCGAAGGTTGACGTCGTTGCCGAGCGTCGCACCCACGGCCTTGCCGCGTGCGTCGGAGAGGATGACGATCTCCGGCTCCGGGTTGTTCCAGTCCGAATCCGAGCGCACGCCGATGGTCGCGCCCGAGCCCACGGTGGAGAGCACCGGCGACTTGGTGAAGATCTCCGCATCCGGGCCGATGGCGACTTCGAGGTACTGCGACCACATCCCGTCCTCGATCAGCGCGGCCTTGAGCGCCATCGCCTCGGACGAGCCGGGGACGACCGAGCGGATCGAGCCGCCGATGCGCTCCTCGAGCCCGCCGCGCACGGCCTGCGCCTTGGCGGCGTCTCCGCGCGCGCGTTCCTCGATCACGCGTTCCAGCGCCGAGACGGCGAAGGTCACGCCCGCGGCCTTCACGCACTGCAGGTCGATTGGGCTGAGCAGGGTGGCCTTGGCCAGCACCGCTTCCGCATCGCCGAGCGCCTTGCCCTCGGCGGCGTTGAACGCGCCGGCATCGACGAGGTCGGCCACTGTCGGGGCGACGCGGCTCATGTCGTAGGCGATGCCGCCGCTCAGCAGCACCGGGGTCGGGCCTTCGCCAAGGTCGATGCGGCCGAGGAACAGCCCTTCGCGCCAGTCGGCGGGGAGCATGGAGAGGGTATCGGTCATGTCGTGTCGCTCCTTCAAAGCGCGCGGAACTTGAAGTCGGTGAAGCGGGCCTCGCCCTGTCCGGCCGCGTAGAGGCCGGGGCGCAGCATCAGGAAGCCGCCGCGCACGTTGTGGTGGTAGCCGGAGACTTCCATGCCGCGGTCGAACCGCTTCCACGTCTTGCCGCCGTCGCCGCTGGTGTGGAAGGCGATGATATGGCGGTCGTTGCGGACGCGCATCAGCATCTTGCGGCCATGGTAGTTGGCAGGGCGTCCACGTTCGATCCCGTACTGGTGCGTGACGAACTTCGCAGCATCGAACCCGAGCCCGCAATATAGCTGTTGGTCGTAGAACAGCAGCAGCCCTGCGGTGACGCCGGGGTCGATCTCGATCCCGCACTGGAACTCGTAGGCCCGGTCTCCTGCGATCAGCAGCAGCGGCGAGGAATCGACCGGGGCCTTGCCGGTGGCGGTGAGATGCAGCGTCTTGTCCGCCACCCGCGCGCGCTTCGCCTCATCCGGGGCGGGCTTGAAGAAGTTCCAGCGGCGGCCGAGTTCGAGGGTCGAGAAATCGTCCGACAGCGGCATCCCGTGCGGGCCTGCCTTGGTGCCGCCCCTGGGCGCGGCGATCGGCTTCGACAGGTCGCCGCCCTGCATGTGGAACCAGCCGTCCGGCGTCCAGGTCACCGGATCGAGCAGGGTCTGGCGGCCGAGCGTCCAGAAGTCCTTCTCGTAGCCGTGATAGACCGACCACCAGTCGCCCGCCGGTCCTTCGAACAGCGTGGCGTGGCCGCGCGACCACCAGGCTTCCGACAGGTCGGTGGTGCGCACGATGGGGTTGTGCGGGCAGTTCTCCCAAGGGCCGTGGATCGACTTCGACCGCGCGGCGATGACCATGTGGCCGGTCGGCGGACCGGCGGTGCCGCCCACGGCGGTGACGAGGTAGAAGTACTCACCGCGCCGCACGATCTTGGGGCCTTCGGGCGAGAAGCCCTCGACGTCCCAGTCCTCCGGGTAGTGCCAGGGGTCGTAGACGTGCTCCACCTTGCCGACGGTCGAGAGGCCGTCGGGCGCGAGGCGGATGCGGTCGCCGCCGGAAAGGAAGAGCCAGCGCGATCCGTCCTCGCCCACGGCATGGCCGGGGTCGATGTGGTCGGGCAGGCCGAGGCTGATCGGCTCGCTCCACGGGCCTTCCGCCTTGTCCGCCCAGACGACGTACTGCGCGTTGGGGCTGGCCTTGACGGTGAAGTAGATGAAGAACCGGCCGCCGTGCTTGCTGATGTCCGGTGCCCAGACCGAGCCGAGGTTCTTCTTGAGCGCGGCGGTGAGCGGACGCCAGTTGATGAGATCGCGCGAGTGCCACACGACGAGGCCGGGGTACGAATCGAAGGTCGAGAAGGTCATGTAGTAGTCCTTCCCGTCCCGCACGATCGTCGGGTCGGGATGGTCGCCTGCCATGATGGGGTTGAGATACGTCCCGTCGCCGAGATCGGCGTGGCGCTGGTCGTCGAACCCGCGGCGGTACTTCGGCGCGGCCTTGCCGGTGGCCACGGCGCCGGATGCCGGGCCCGCTGCAGCGGCGGCGCGGGCTGCGGGACCGGACACCGCTGTCAGTGACACCGCTCCCACGGCTGCGGTCAGAGCCTCGCGGCGGTCGAACTTCATCCCTCTCTCCATTCTGTGTTCCTTGATGCTAGCGCTATCATTCGTGTCGTGGGTGTCAATGAAAATTGCAGGAAAGCTTGATCGCCGCGCCTGACGTCATACAAGCGTAAGGATGCACGATCGGACTGGAAAACCGCGGGACGGCGAGCCCACCATCGAGGACGTGGCGGCGGCTGTCGGCGTCTCGATCCGCACCGTTTCGCGCGTGCTCAACAAGTCTCCGAAGGTGAACGCCGAGACGCGCCAGCGGATCGAGGAGGCCATCGCCGCGCTCAACTTCAAGCCGAGCGCGCGGGCGCGGGCGCTGGCGATGGGGCGCTCGTTCCTGATCGGGCTGATCCACAACGACCGCAACGCGCTGGTGCTCGATTCCATCCAGCGCGGCGTCGTCGCGGTGACGGCGAAGGCGGGGTACGAACTGATCGTCCACCCGACGCCGCTGGAATCGGCGGCGGCGATAAGCGACGTGCTGGCTTTCGTGGAGCGCTCCCGCGTCGACGGGCTGGTCGTGCTGCCGCCGGTGTCGGGCGTGCCCGGTCTGGCCGAGGCGCTGGCGGAAGCGAAAGTGCCCGCAGCGGCGCTGTCCTCGGTGCCGATCGCCGGTTTCGCCGACGTCATCGTCAGCGAGGAGCGCGAGGCGGGCGCGGAAGTCGCGCGGCACCTGCTCGACCTCGGCCATCGGCGGCTCGGGCTCATCAACGGGCCTGCCGATACCTTTTCGGCCACGCAGCGCCGCGAAGGGTTCCTTGCGGAAGCGGGGAACGGCGGCGCGTCCGTGATCGAGGCCCCGGGCGATTACGGCTTCGGCTCGGGCGTGGCGGCGGCTGAGCACCTGCTCGCGCTGGCGGACCGCCCGACCGGGATCTTTGCCGCCAATGACATCATGGCGGCCGGGCTGCTCAAGGTCGCGGCCAGCCGCGGCATCGCGGTTCCGGGCGAGCTTTCGGTGGTCGGCTTCGACGGCAGCCTGCTGACGCAGATGCTGACCCCGGCGCTGACCTCGGTCATGCGCCCGTTCGGCGAGATGGCCGGAGCCGCCGCCGCGCGCCTCATCGCGCGGATCGAGGGCGACGGCACCCCGCCGCCCTGCGAGGGTCGGATGCAGGTGGTCGCGGCGGAATCGACGGGGCCTGCTCCGGGGTAGAGGGCTTACCCTAACCTCGTCATTCCCGCGAAGGCGGGAACCCATCTGCTGACATCGCCGATGACGCCGACGCCGGATGGATACCCGCCTCACGGGGAACTTATGCGGGCAAAGCCTCCAGCCGCCCCGCCTCCAGCGCCGCGATCCCGGCCTCGACAGCCTCGACGAAGCGGGTGTCGTTGCCGAGTTCGCCGAACACCTCGCGCATCGCCAGTACGCGCCGCCAGTCGCCCGCGCGCTCCAGCAGGGGCGCGGCGAGGGGGTCGGTGATGGTCCGGCCTTCCTCGGCCGCAGCGGCGAGGAAGCGCAGCCATGCCGCGATGGGCAGGGCCAGCCGCTCGATCGGGCGGCCGGCGGCGAGGGCCTCGCGCGTGGTGTCGAGCAGGCGGTAGGGCAGCTTCTGCGATCCGTCCCATGCGATTTGCGACAACAGGTGGCGAATCGCGGGGTTTGCGAAGCGCGCCAGCACGTCCGAGATGTAACGCGACAGGTCGAGCCCTGGCGGCGCGACCACCGAAGGCGCGATGTCGTCGCGCATCAGCCGTTCGGCGAAGGCGGCGAGTTCGCGGTCCGCCATCGCGTCCGCCACCGTCTCCAGCCCGCGACCGAGGCCGATATAGGCCAGCGCCGAGTGCGGACCGTTGAGCAGGCGCAACTTGGCCGCCTCGAACGGACGCACCTCGCTGGCGAAAGTCACGCCCGCCACGTCGAGCGCGGGGCGCTCACCGGCGAAGCGATCCTCGATCACCCACTGGGTGAAGCGTTCGCGCTGGATCGGCCAGGCGTCCTCGAGCCCGGTCGCCTCGGCCACGCGGTTGCGCAGGGCGTCGTCGGTCGCGGGGGTGATCGAATCGACCATGGCATTCGGGAAGGCGCAGGTTTCCGCGATCCAGCGTGCCGTCTCGGCGTCGATGACCTCGGCGAGCGCGATGGTCGCGACTTCGAGCTTGCGACCGTTGTCGGTGAGGTTGTCGCAGCATAGCACGGTCATGCCGGGCAGGCCCGCCAGGCGCCGCGCCTGAAGCCCGCGCACCAGCCAGCCGGTGAACGAGCCGGGCGTCCAGCCCTCTGTCTTCGAGGCCTCGACATCGGCCTTGATCGCCGGGTGCGCGAAGTCGAGCGTGCCGTCCGCGCCGAGGCAATAGCCCTTCTCGGTCACGGTGGAACTGACGATGCGCGTGTCCGCATGCGCCAGCGCGGCGAGGATCGCCTCGGGCTCATCCTTCGTCAGCACCTTCAGGATCGAGCCGATCACGCGGTACTCGGTCTCTGCGTCGAGCAGCGCCAGCGTGTAGAGGCCGTCCTGCGGGGTGAGCGCGTCGGCCACGCCCCGCGAATTGAGGCTGACGCCGGTGATGCCCCAGCGCGGATCCTGCGCGAGCAAGGTGTCGAACGCGGCGGCCTGATGCGCCCGGTGGAACGCGCCGGGGCCGAAGTGGACGACGCCCGCCTTCACGGCAGTGCGGTCGTACTGCGGCTGCGCGACGGCGGCAGGCAGCGCGGCGAGGGTATTTGCGGAGAGACGGGTCATGCCGGTTCCACCTCGCGCACGGGGGCTTCGAGGCCATAGGCCTTGCGGACGAGGCCGACGGTCAGTTCCTGCGCCAGTTCGGCGGCCTCCCAGTCCTCCATGCGGTGCTCGGCGACGAGGCGTGCCAGGAAGCCGCAGTCGATGCGGCGGGCAACGTCGTGGCGTGCCGGGATCGACAGGAACGCGCGGGTGTCGTCGTTGAAGCCGACCGTGTTGTAGAAACCAGCCGTCTCGGTGGTCATCTCGCGGAAGCGGCGCATCCCCTCGGGGCTGTCGTGGAACCACCATGCCGGGCCGAGCTTGAGGCACGGATAATGGCCCGCCAGCGGCGCGAGTTCGCGGGCGTAGGTCGTTTCGTCCAGCGTGAAGAGGATGACCTTGAGCGCAGGCTCGTTGCCGAACAGGTCGAGCATCGGGCGCAGCGCCTCGACGTATTCGGTCGGACGCGGAATGTCGGCGCCCTTGTCGCGGCCATGGCTGGCGAAGAGCTTGGCGTTATGGTTGCGCGTCGCGCCGGGATGGATCTGCATGGTCATGCCGTCCTCCAGGCTCATGCGCGCCATTTCGGTCAGCATCTGCGCGCGGAACAGTTCCGCCTCGTCGGCGTCGGCCTTGCTTGCCATGACCTTGGCGAAGAGCGCTTCGCATTCGGCGGTCGAGAGGTTGGCGGTGCGTGCGGTCAGGAAGCCGTGGTCGGTCGCCGTCGCGCCCATCGCGCGGAAGTCGGCACGGCGCTTGCGGTGCGCGGCGAGATAGCCGGTCCAGCTTTCGACGTTCTCGCCCGAAAGGTCCGCGAAGCGGGCGATGTCGCGCGCGAAGCTGTCATGCTCCGGGTCGATCACCGAGTCGGGGCGGTAGGTGGTGACGACGTTGCCCTTCCAACCCGAAGCGCGGATCGCCTTGTGGTGCTTGAGGTCGTCACCGGCGCCCTCCGTGGTGGCAAGCAGTTCGATGTTGAACCGCTCGAACAGCGCGCGCGGGCGGAATGCGGGCGAGGCGAGGGCTTCGGCGATGGTATCGTAGTAGAAGTCCGCCGTGCTCTCATCCAGCGCCACGTCGATGCCGAAGACTTCGCCGAAGACGTGGGGCAGCCACATGCTCGACGGGGTGCCGCGAAACAGCTTCCAGTTCGCCGCGAACAGCCGCCATGCCGCGCGCGGGTCGGTCGCGGGCATAACGCCGCCCTTGCGCGGCACCGCCAGCGCGTCGAGGTCGATGCCCTGCGAGTAGAGCATGCGGAACAGGTAGTGGTCGGGCGCGAGCAGCAGTTCGGTCGCGTTCGTCCACGGCGCGTCGGACGCGAACCATTCGGGATCGGTGTGGCCGTGGGGGCTGATGATCGGCAGGTCGGCGACTTCGGCGTAAAGCTCGCGGGCGATGGCGCGCGTCGTCGGGTCGGCGGGGAGCAGGCGGTCGGGGTGCAGCGAGAGCTTGGGCATCTTTGACTCCAAGGGCATGTCGTTGCGGCTCGATTACCGAGTTGTGCCAGCGCTGGCAATGCTGTATCGGCACGGCATGGTCGAAACGCTCTCCAAGCCCGTCAACGTGATGCGCATCTCTGCCGAGGATGATGTCGCCGTCGCCCTCGCCCCGCTCGAAGCCGGTACGGATGTCGCGGTGGACGGGCAGGTGGTGCATCTGCTCGACGCGATTCCGGCGGGCCACAAGTTCGCCGTCGCGCAGGTTGCGGCGGGTTCGCCGGTGCGCCGCTATCGCGCGCCGATCGGCCTCGCCACGCGCGACATCGCGGTGGGCGAGCATGTCCACACCCACAACGTCCACACCGCGCTTTCCGGAGAGAAGGCCTATGCCTTCAGCGGCGCGGCTGCCGAAACGAAGCACGCATCGGGACCGGAACGCACCTTCCGCGGCTACGTCCGCCCGGACGGCAGCGTCGGCACGCGCAACGAACTGTGGATCCTGCCCACCGTCGGCTGCGTCGGTCGCCTGGGTGAGCGGCTTGCGGCCAAGGGCAACCTCATCGCGCCCGAGAACGTCGACGGCGTCCATGCCTTCAACCACCCGTTCGGCTGCTCGCAGCTCGGCGCGGATCTTGACGGGACGGCGGCGGTGATCGCCTCGCTGGCGCTCAACCCCAATGCGGGCGGCGTGCTGTTGCTCGGCCTCGGCTGCGAATCGAACCAGCTTGAGGAACTGCTCAAGCGCATCCCCGAGGACCGGCGCGACCGCCTGCGGGTGCTGCGCGCCCAGTCGGAGAGCGACGAGTTCGCGGCCGGGCAGGCGCTGATCGGCGAACTGCTCGACCTGATGGCGCAGGACCGGCGCGAGGAAGTGCCGCTTGCCAAGCTGCGCCTCGGAGTGAAGTGCGGCGGCTCGGATGCGATGAGCGGCCTGACCGCCAACCCGTTGATCGGGCTCATGGCCGATGCCGTGACCGAAGCGGGCGGCGCCGCGATCCTGACCGAGATCCCGGAGATCTTCGGCGCGGAGAACCTGCTGCTCGAACGCGCCACCAGCGAGGAGGTGTTCGACAAGCTCTCGACCCTCGTGAACTCGTTCAAGCGCTATTTCCTCGACCATGGCGAGCCGGTTTCCGAGAACCCCAGCCCCGGCAATATCGCCGGCGGCATCACCACGCTGGAGGAAAAGTCCCTCGGCGCGGTGCAGAAGGGCGGCCTCGCGCCGGTCTGCGATGTGATCGGCTACGGCGAGCGGCTGTCGCAGGAAGGGCTGACCGTGCTCGAAGCGCCGGGCAACGACGCCGTCTCCACCACCGCGCTGGCGGCGGCGGGGGCGACAATCACGCTGTTCTCTACCGGGCGCGGAACGCCGCTCGGCAGCCCGGTCCCGACCGTCAAGATCGCGTCCAATCACGCGCTGGCGGAGCGTAAGCCGGGCTGGATCGACTTCGATGCCGGGCTGGTGCTTGACCTCGGCATGGCGGGCGCGGCGGACGTGCTGCTCGACCGGATCATCGCCATCGCCAGCGGCGAGCCCGCCCGCAACGAGAGCAACGACGAGCGCGCCATCGGCATCTGGAAGCGCGGCGTCACGCTCTAGGAGCCACCGCCTTTCCATCCACACCTTTGCCGGATTGTGTCGCGAGGGGGTTGCGTTGACGCCGGTTCGGTTTCAATTCTGCAACAAACCGCTTGAACGTGGAACGGCTTTTCGGTGTGACTGGTATTGAAGACGCGGGTTCCTGCGGGCTCGCGGTTGTCCTGCTGTCGAATCGTGACAGGCTGCGCGCGTATCTGCTGGCGCGCGGCGCGGGCGACATTGCCGACGATCTGCTGCAGGAAATGTGGATAAAGGCCTCCGCGATCCACAAGGATGTGGAGCCGAGCCCGCTCTCCTATCTGTTCCGCATGGCCGAGCGGCTGCTGCTCGACACCTGGCGGCAGGGCAACCGCCGCTCCCTGCGCGATTCCAACTGGGCGGAGGTCAACGATCGTGGGGCCGACCCCTCCGCCGAACATGCGCTGATCGCCCGGCAGGAAGTGGGCATCGCCACCAGCCGCCTGCGCGCGCTGGGCGACCGGGTGGAGCACGTGTTCCGCCGCTACCGCATCGACGGGGTGGAGCAGCGCGTGATCGCGCAGGAACTGGGGGTCAGCCTCAGCACCGTCGAGAAGGACTTGCGCAAGGCCTACGCGGCGCTTCTGGAGATTCGGAGCGGCCTCGATGCGGATTGAGCCGGTCGGCGGCGTTATGCGCCGGAGAAAAATATGATGAACAAGAACGCTCTCGAGGAGGAAGCGCTCGACTGGGTGATCCGGCTGGGTGATCCGGGCTTTGCGGACTGGGACGCGCTGACCGCATGGCTCGCAGTCTCGCCCGATCACGCGCGCGTATTCAACGCGCTGCAACTGGCCGAGGCCGACGTGCTGGAGGACATCGCGGAGGAAGCGCCAGACACGCCGCCGGTCGCCGTCGAGCCTGTGCAGCCCGTCTCCAACGACAACCCGTCGCAGGCTCGTCGCTTCTGGCCCATGGGCCTGGCGGCGGGCGTGGCGGCGCTGGTTGCGGTGGGCGTATGGTGGGCCTCCGCGCGCGAGGATGCAGGCGCGCCCTGGCAGGAATACCGCACCGCAGACGGCGCGCGCCGCGAACTGCGGCTGGCCGACGGCACGCAGGTCCGCATGAACGGCGGCACGGTGCTCCGGGTCGATCCCAGTGGCCGCGGTGCGCAACTGCTCTCGGGTGAGGCGCTGTTCGAGGTGCGCCACGACGCCGCACATCCCTTCACGGTAACGGCGGGCGAGGCGACGATCACCGATCTCGGCACCCGGTTCGACGTCACCAGCGCGGAGGGCCGCGTCACCGTAGGCGTTGCCGAAGGTTCGGTGGCGCTCGCGGGCAAGGGCGAGGAGCGCGTGGAACTGACCGCCGGGCAGGGCGGCGAACTCAGCGGTTCGCGGCTGCGCGCGTTCGAGGTCGCGCCCGGAAGCGTCGCCGCGTGGACCGAGGGGCGGCTCAGCTACGAGGACGCGCCGGTCGAGCAGGTCATGGCCGATGTCCGCCGCGCCACCGGGCTGCGGCTGACGCCCGGCCCCGTCCCGGGCGGCCGCTTCACTGGCACCATCGGGCTCGATGGACCGCCCGAGGCCCTGCGCGCGAAGCTTGTGCTGCTGCTGGGCGCCGCCGAGGAGGAGGGCACGGCGAACTGACATGCGCGGGATCGGCGCTACCGCGCTGGCAGTCGTGCTCGCGCTCGGCCCGCAGATGGCCGAGGCGCGCGACCTCGCGATCCCGCCGTGTACGCTGGGCGAGGCGATCGACATCATTGCCCGTGGCACTGGCGCCAGCATCGGCACCACCAACCCGACCCTGCTGCGCCGCCGCGTGCCCCGCATCCGCGTCTCGGGCGGGGTCGAGGCGATGCTGCGCCAGATCCTTGGCGAAGGGGTGGTGCTGCGGCGGGTCGGCGGCGACGCCTGGCTGATCGTCGGGTTGCGGCGGCTGGAGGAGGCTGCCTCATCGCCGCCCACGCTTTCCGCGCCGCCGACCATCGCCAGCATCGTCCACGGCCCAGCGATCATGGTCGCCGCCAGTCGCCGCGACGCGTCGCTCCACGCCTTGCCGTTCGCGGCGCAGGTCGTCACCGGTGACGCGCTTGACGCAGGCAGCGGCGCGCACGGCACCGACGCCATTGCCGAACGCGTCGCGCTGATCTCGGCCACGCATCTCGGGCCGGGGCGCGAGAAGCTGTTCCTGCGCGGGATCGCCGATTCCAGCTTCGCCAGCACCCGCGCGGCCACCGTGGCGCAATACCTTGGCGAGCAGCGGCTGACCTATCGCGCGCCCGATCCGGGGCTGCTGCCCTACGATCTCCAGCAGGTCGAGGTGCTGCCGGGGCCACGCGGGGCGCTGTACGGCGCAGGCGCGCTCGGCGGCATGATCCGCCTCCAGCCCCGCGCCCCCGAACTTGCCGAGGTTTCGGCGCAAGGGTGGGGTGGTGTCTCCACCACGGCGCACGGAGCGACCGGCGGCGATGTCGGCGGTGTCCTCAACCTTCCGCTGGAGCAAGGGCGCATCGGCCTGCGCGCGACCGGATACCGCGTCGAGGCGGGAGGCTACATCGACGATGCGACGCGGGGGGCGAAGGACGTCAACCGCACGCTGACCACGGGCGGCAGGCTGGCGCTGCGCTGGCAGGCGCAGGACTGGACCGCCGACCTCACCGGCGCGGCGCAGGGCGTGCGCAGCCGTGACGCACAGTACGCCGAGCCCGAAGCCGCAGGCAGCCTAGCCCGCCGTACCGGGGTAGCGGAGCCATCGTCCGACAGCATCGCGCTCGCTTCGGCCACGCTGCGGAGAGAAGGCGGGCCGGTTCGCTTCAGCGCGACCTTCGGCGGCGTCCGGCAGCGGGTTTCGGAGCGTTACGCAGCCACCACGCTCGACCGCCGTCACGTCATCTTCCACCAGGCCGAGCGCACGCGGTTGCTGAGCGCAGAGATGCGGGCATGGCGGGATGCGGATGGTAACGCGGTCGGTTGGCTGGCGGGGGTGAGCATGCTTGCCAGCCATGCCGTGCAGACGCGGAGCCTTGAGCCTGACGCACCGGACAATTTCGTGCATGTACGCAACGATAACCTTGAGTTGAATGCTTTCGGCGAAGCGGCGTGGCAGGCAGCGCCCGGCCTCAAGCTGACGGGCGGCCTGCGCCTGACGCGCGTCACGCTGGACGGGCGCGCGGATGGCAGGCTTGAGAGCTTTCAGGTACTGTTTTCCGATGATCCGACACTGGTCGAGGTCGAGCGCACGGTGACGCGCGTGCTGCCGTCGATCTCGGCGCACCTTGAACTGGCCGGCGGTGCCCGCGCCTTCGTGCGTTACGAGCGCAGCTTTCGCCCCGGCGGCGTCGCTGCAGGTGAGGTTTCACGCAAGTTCGCTGGCGACCGCATCGGCACGCTGGAGGTGGGCGTGAGAGAGGCCGCGCTGGGGCCGCTGGCGATCGACGCGACGCTGGCATGGAGCCGCTGGCTCAACGTGCAGGCAGACCTGCTGGCGGCGATCGGGATCACGTTTACCGAGAACGTCGGCAATGCGCGCGTCCTGTCGGCCGACATCGCCGTGCGTGCGCAAATCACCGGGCGTCTCCAGGCAGAGGCGGCCGCCATGCTCATCGACGACCATCTGAAGGCAAGCAGCAGGAACATTCGCGGCGGCAGCAGTTCGCTGCCGAATGTGCCTGCCATGACGCTGCGCGGGCAGGCGCGCTACCGCGTGCCTATCGACGCGGAACGCAGCCTACGGTTGGATGCGGCGCTCATCCATGAAGCGCGATCCGTGCTCGGCGCGGGGCCGGAACTCAACCTGCATCAGGGGCCGGTGACGCGGCTGGACCTTGGCGCGCGACTGGATCTGGGCGACTATGCGCTGTCGCTGTCGGTTGAGAACCTGTTCGACGCGCGGGGCAACCGGTTCGCGCTGGGCAATCCCTTCACGCTGGCTCAGGGCCCGCAGACGACACCGCAGCGCCCGCGCACGATCCGGGTGGGGTTCGAGGCGCGGTTCTAGGAGTTTCGTTTTTGCCCGCTGCCCTTGCCTGCGCAGTGGCGACGGGAAGTGGGGAAGCGTTCGCTCATTCCACGACGAGGAAATACTCCGCCGCGCGGTTCCCGGCGTTGCGCACTTCGATCACGTAACGCTGGGTGAACAGCGGGATCCAGCGGCAGGCGCGGCGGGCGTCGTTGGTGGTGCAGACCGGGCGCCGTTCGGCGTCGAGAACCTGCAATGTGACCGGCGAGTCGCCCGGCGTCGACAGCGCGATGCTGGCCTTCTTGCCGGACAGGAAGACCTGCTCGAAGCTGTCGCTGCCGCCGGGCTGGGTCTTGCCGGTGCGGTAGCCGGGGCCGAGCGGGCTGCCGCGCAGTGGGGCCAGTTGTCCGGGCACGAGCGCGCGCCATGCGGGCACCGGGTCGACGCCCTGCCAGCCGTCGAGCGGGCGTGCTCCGGCGCGATCGATCACGCCGAGGGCGCGGGCGAGCCCTTCGTTGTCTGCATGGCCCTGCGCGCTCTGCGCGGTCGCGAGCGCAAGGGCGACGCGCTCGCCGACTTCGGGCTGTTCGTCGTGCGCGGACAGGGGCGCGGCGATGGCCAGCGCTGCCACGGCTGCGGCAAGGGCCACGCCATGCAGGGCGGGGCGGGTCGTCTGAACGTTCATCGTCTGAACTCCGGGGCAACCGTGAAGCAGGCGCCTCTTTCGCTGGGTGCGAGCGAAATCTCAAGGTGGTGTCGTTCGGCGATCGCGCGGCACAAGGCAAGACCGAGGCCCGCCCCTTCGGTGCCGAGTGAACTGCCGCCGCGGGCGAACTTGGCGAAGATGCTCTCGCGCTGGTCCTCGGGAATGCCCGGCCCGTCGTCGCTGACGATCAGCACCGGCCCCCGGCGCAGCGTCAGGCGGACGGTGCCGCCGCGCGGGACGAACTTGAAGGCGTTGTCGAGCAGGTTGGTGACGAGGCGGGTGAGCGACATTTCCTCGCCCTCGATGGTCACGCCGAGCTCGATGTCGAGCACCAGCTTGTGGCCCGATTCATCGGCGCTGTCGGCGTAGAGCTCGCCCAGCCGCGCGGCCATGATGCTGAGGTCCACCGGGGCGAGGCCGTGACGGTCGCCGCGCCGGGCCTCGCTGGCGGCGATGTCGAGCAGCGATTCGAGCATGCGGATGATGCCCCGGATCTCGGTGCGCGCGTCGGCGATGCGGGCGGCGGTCTCGGCGTCGGGGGTGGCGGCGAGGGCCTTCACCAGCCGGTTGTCGAGGTGCATGAGCGGCGTGCGCATTTCGTGCGCGACATGGTCGGTGGTTTCGCGATGCGCGGCGGCGAGGCGCTTGAGGCGGGCGAGGGCATTGCCGGAGTGCGCGGTCAGCTCGTCGATCTCGTCGCGGCCTGCCGACCCGCGCGCGAGCTCTTCCAGCGCGGCGTCGTCGGGCTGGCGGAAGGCGGCGTTGATGCGCTCCAGCCGTCCGGCAAGGCGGTGCGCGGCGGTCCAGCCGCCGAGCGCCACCGCCAGCACCGCCAGCAGGCCCCCGGTCAGGAACACCAGCGCCACCTGCCGCAGCAGCATGGAGAGGTCGCGATACTCGTGCGCCACCAGCAGCTTGAGGTTCGGGCCGAGCTGCGTGGCGCGGGCGAAGGCGCGGCTGCCGCCCTCGATGCGGATGTCGGCGGCCTCGGAGATGCCCGCGTGGAGCCCCGGCCATTCGGTGAGGTCGCCCGCGATCCGCGCGCCTTGCGCATCGGCGAGCAGGTAGTGCGCCGGATCGGCGTTGCGCGGCTGGAGCGCGAGGCGGTCCTTGATGCGCTTGGCCAGCTCGCTCTCGTCGCCGCTGGCGTAGATGTCGACCATGCCCGCAAGGTCCACATCGACCGCGCGTTCCAGCGCCTGCCGGTTGGACCGCTCGATAGTGGCGTTGGTGAGCAGCCACAGCCCGAAAGTGATCGTCGCCGCCGTCGCGATCGCCCACAGCACGATCTGCGCGAAGATCGAGTGGCGGATGAAGACCAGGCGGCTCATGGTCTGGAAATCCGCCGCGGGCGGATTTCACGGCACCGGCCCACGCCCCCACCCGGCCTCCCATCAGGATACACTGGAGTGGGAGGCCGGGTGGGGGCGTGGGCCGGTGCCGTAACCAGCAGAGCCATCACCGCCCGTCCAGCAGCCGGTAGCCGGACCCCCAGATCGTCTCGAGCGCGGGCTTGTCGAAGCCGTCCTCGAGCTTGCGGCGCAGGCGGCCGATGTTGACGTCGACCACGTTGGTCTGCGGGTCGAAGTTCATCTTCCACACGTCGCGCAGCAGCATCTCGCGCGTCAGCACCTCGCCCGCGTTCTCCATGAAGTAGCGGAACAGCTCGAATTCCTTGGGGCTGAGCGAGAGGTGGCGGTTGTCGCGAAAGGCGGTGCGCGCCTTCACATGGCATTCGAACGCGCCGTAGAGGATCACGGCGGAGTGCTCGCGCCCGGAGGAGCGGCGGTGCAGCGCGCGCAGGCGGGCGAGCAGTTCCTCGCCCTCGAACGGCTTGGCGAGATAGTCGTCCGCGCCCGCGTCGAGCCCTTCGGCGCGGTCGGTGGTGCGGCCCAGCGCGGAGAGCAGCAGCACCGGTGTGCCGACGCCGCTCTCGCGCAGGCGCGACAGGATGGTGATGCCGTCGAGGTCGGGCAGCATGCGGTCGAGGATGATGACGTCGAACCGCTCCGCTCCCGCGCGTTTCAGCCCGTCGTTGCCGGTGGCGCACCAGGTCAGCGAATCGCCCGAGAGGCTGGCGAGTTCCTCCACCTGGGAGGCGGCGCGCGAATCGTCCTCGATGTAGAGGATGCTGAGCCCGCTCATGCCCCGCGCTCCGCCGGGGTGCCGATGGCGGCCGACCGGCCTGCGGCGCGCGAGAGGCCCTCCCGGCCCTCGACACGCTGAGGCCCACCGACCGCCACCGGGCTATGCGAGGCCACAAGCCGCCCAAGGGGACTGGGACGACGGCCTGTCCGGCCCCGAAACATGCCGGGAAGCACGGGGAAACCACGCAAGGTGGCAAGATCGCCGACGTCGCGGCGTGATGAAGTCGGGTTGCGAATGACCTTTTCCCCCGGCAACGGAAGCCGACCCTCGCTTCGGCCGCCGCTGCTCACGTTATGTCGTCTCATGGATATACGACAGCGCCGCGCGGGTCGCCTGACAATGCTTGTTATTGGGCGCTTGTTATGGGGCTTGTTAAGCGGCTCTCATGGAGCCGCCACGCGGCGGGAGCACTGCCCCCGCCGCGCCGGGCCGCAGGTCAGCGCGCCTTGGGTGCCGCCGCGGAGGCGTCCACCGGCAGGCCGCCGAGCTGCGCCACCAGCTTGGTATAGGCGTCGAGATAGGCGAGCACGATGATCTGGCCAATCTGCGTGTTCTGGTAGCCGCCGCCGCCCACGCCGCCGAAGGTGCCGCCGAAGAAGCCGCCGCCACCGCCGCCGAAGCTCACGTCCGACTTGCGCGCGTAGCCTTCGGTCAGCGCCTCTTCCACGGTGGTGCGCGAGTTGACGACCGAGAGCGTCACGTTCGCCTCGCCCTTCTTGACGTTGAGGCCGCCCGCAATGGCGCCCACGCCGCGTCCGAAGAAGCCGCCGACGCCGCCCAGCACGCCGCCGAGGCCGCCGCCGCCCGAGTTGTTGTTGGTCGAGACGATGTCGGGCTGGAGGAAGTAGTCGGCGGCCTTGATCTGGCCCTTGCCGATGTTGGAGCCCTTCTGCAGTTCACCCTGCTCGGCCAGCGCGCGCTCCATGGCGCTGTTCTGGAGCGAGCGGCCGCGATTGACCATGGTGAAGCAGCCGGACTTCTGCACGAAGACGCGCAGGATCGCTTCGGGGCTGCCGAGGCTGAGTTCGCGCCACCACTGGTTGTCGGGCTCGATGATCGCCACGGTGCCAAGGTTCTTGGTGCATACCGGGATGGCCTGCGTGCCCTGCGACTGCAGCTTGCGGCCGGACGACTGGTCGGCAAGCGCCGGAGTGGCGGCAACGGCGGCGAGCGCGGCAACCGCGCAGATCAGCGTCTTCATGACGAACGATGCTCCCTTGTTTTCCCGCGCACCCGCGCGGACTGCCCGATCCCCAGGGCGACGAACTCCTTATGCGGTCACTCTTGCACGAACAAATGACGATGTCTGTGAGAATCTTTCGCAAATACAATGTCAGGAGGGATTTACCGCCATGTTGTCGATGAGCCGCGCCGGGCCGATCCGCGCGGCCACGATCAGCCGCATCGGCCCTTCCGAACGGGCGGCGAGCGGGGCCAGGTCGTCGGCGTCGCGCAGCTCGGCGTAATCGATGGAGCGGAAGCCTCCGGAAAGGATGCCCGCCTGCATCCGCGCCAGCGTCGCCGGGACGTCCGCGCCGCCCTCGATCGCGGCGATGGCGGCGCGCATCGCGGTCGGCAGGGCGACGGCGGCGGCGCGTTCATCGGCGGAGAGGTAGGCATTGCGCGAGGACATGGCGAGCCCGTCCGCCTCGCGCACCGTCGCCACGCCGAGGATTGCATCGGCGGCGGGACGCGTGAGGTCGAGGTCGCGCGCCATGCGGCGGATCACCGCCAACTGCTGCCAGTCCTTCTCCCCGAACAGCGCGACGTCGGGCATGACCTGGTTGAACAGCTTGCACACCACCGTCGCCACGCCGTCGAAGTGGCCGGGCCGCGAGGCGCCGCACAGCCCTTCGCTCACGCCCGCGACGGAGATGTTCGAGGCGAAGCCCGCCGGGTACATCGCCTCCACCGTGGGCGCCCACAGCACGTCCACGCCTTCCGCCTCCAGCAGTGCCGAGTCGCGCGCGAGCTGGCGCGGATAGGCGTCGAGATCCTCGTTCGCACCGAACTGGAGCGGGTTGACGAAGATCGAGACGACCACGCCCGCCGCGCGCTTCCTGGCCTCGCGCACCAGCGTCAGATGGCCGTCATGCAGCGCGCCCATCGTGGGGACGAGCGCCACCGGACCGGCCTCGCGAAGCCGGGAGACAGCATTGCGCAGTGGATCAAGAGCGTGGACGGTTTGCATTGGGCTTGGCTGCTCCGGTATGATGCGCGCGACCGAAAGGCGCACCGGCCCTTAACCCCGGCGCGGCTACGGGGGCAAATTGATTTGAAACGTCGGGCCGAACACCGGTCCCGCGAGCAGGATAACGGTCACGTGACAGCGCATCGCATTGTCTTCGCCAACGAGAAGGGCGGCACCGGCAAGTCCACCACCGCCGTCCATGTCGCCATCGCGCTCGCCTATCAGGGCGCCAACGTCGCCTGCATCGACCTCGATCACCGCCAGCGCACGCTCTACCGCTACCTCGAGAACCGCATCGAGACCGAGCGCAAGCGCGAGATCGCGCTGCCCGGCGCGCGCTTCGCGGTCTACGACGGCGACGACATCGGCGAACTGGACGACCTCGCCGAGCAGATCGCCGACGGTTACGACTTCCTCGTCTTCGACACGCCGGGCCGCGACGATCCCTTCGCGCGCCACGTCGCGACGACGGCGGACACGCTGGTGACGCCGCTCAACGACAGCTTCGTCGACTTCGACCTTCTCGGCCAGGTCGAGAGCGAGACCTTCAAGGTCAAGCGCCTGTCGTTCTACGCCGAAGTCATGTGGGAAGCCCGCAAGAAGCGCGGTTTGAAGACCATCAACGAAGGCCGTCGCGAACTGGACTGGGTGGTCGTGCGCAACCGCGTCCAGCACGTCGAGGCGCGCAACATGCGCCGCATCGACGGCGCGCTTCAGGAACTGTCCAAGCGCGCGGGCTTCCGGGTGGCGGCGGGCCTGTCCGAACGCGTCATCTTCCGCGAGCTGTTCCCCTCCGGCCTGACCCTGCTCGACAAGGGCCATTTGGGCGATCTCGCCACCAGCCACCTCGTCGCCCGGCAGGAACTGCGCGGGCTGGTGGCGGGGCTCAACCTGCCGGTGCCGGGCAAGGGCGAGTCGCAGCCCGCCTACGCCGAAGCCGGCTGACGGAGCGCCGCCGTGGTCAAGCTGCTGTGGCTGGTCGCGCTCGCCTGCGTGGCGTGGCGCATGTATTCCGGGCGCTGGCCCTGGGAGAAGAAGCGCAAGGTCGCCGGTCCCTCGTTCGAGGCCGCACAGGCGCGCGCGCTGCTGGGCGTTGAGGCCGGCGCCGACCGCCGCGAGATCGTCGAGGCCCACCGCCGCCGCATCGCGCAGGTCCATCCCGACCGCGGCGGCTCGTCCGAACAGGTCCACCAGGCGAATGCGGCGCGGGATCTGTTGCTGGCGCTGCTACCGGTCGAGGGGTAGGGGCGGGCGTTATACGCGCCTCCGAGTTTCCGTCGCCCCTGCGAAGGCAGGGCCCCATCCCGAGCTAGCCGATTTGCGGTGAGCACGGCTCCGTAACGATAGACCTGATAGGCCCCTGCCTTCGCAGGGGCGACGGGGTTGGGGAGCGGTCATCCCTCATCCCGGCGCGCCTGGGTGGTTTCCGGTCATCTAGACTTCGGACGCGCGCGGTAGACAATTGCCGTGCTGTACTGAGCGCCAACCAGATCTCCATAACGGTCTGACGCAGGCCGAAATCGAGCGTAACGCAGCATTCCATCGCAAGCGGCTTTGTCCAAGGCGGTGATGTTGCTGCTTGCGTAAGCTTGGCATCTAGAAACCCGGCCATTTTCGGCTACCCAAAGCCTGACTCCAACTCGGACAGCATTCATGGACGGTGCTAATTTAACTGATTGAACAGCGTTAATTTTTGCCATCCATGCCGCTTCGTTGAGCGGCTTGACAGGGCGCTCAGTCTTGTAATGGAAACTGCTGTTTCTTTTATAGCTTCTTGCTGCTTCATCGTCATTTGCCCCGCGACATCCAGTAGCGATCTGAAAATTGGCGGATAATCCAACCTTCTGATTATATCGCTTTATAGCATCTGCATACTGCCAGATTTTTTCCTTAGGTATTTTGCAAGAAGATGAAAGAACGTCTGAATAATAAATCCCTCCTCTTGAGATCAGCCGATCCTCATTCTTTCTTGATTTACAGGCGATCCTCGGAATGAACCGACCATCGAAAGGATTGTTACTTTCGTACACACGGAAGTCTTTATTGCGAAGGCTATCCGCAGCGTTTGCACCTAAGCCTTTCACGTAGGTCTCAAGGCAAGCTCGGAAAGTCTTACTTTCTTGCTTTGCCTCCGCATTCACCGACGCTGCGGTCGATGCTGCAACGCCGAGTAATGCTCCCGACACAAATAGCCTCATCGTCATTTCCGCCAGTAATACCATGCATAGCTATCAAATTTTCTGATACGCGGGGCACTTTAGCAACATGCTAAACTCGGGCGTCCGCAAAGGGACGTATCCGGACTGCCCTCTGTCCTACAGCAACGCTACCGGGGTAATGTCAGCGAATGCTTCAGCCCAGCCAGCCCATCCACCTGTCGTGCCCCGATCAGGCCAGCGCAAGGCGACATCCCGGCGAGCGTAAGGCGACACATTTCCCGTGCAAGGCGACACTATCACCTCGCAAGGCGACACATCGCGCCCACAAGGCGACACTTTCCGGCCCAAGGGGACACCTTCTCCCCCTGGACCGTGTAAACCGTGTAAACCTGTCGCCTTGAACGCGGTCCTTACTTGGCCTCGGCGATCAGCTTGAGCGCCTCGGGCGAGGTCCAGTCGTTGCCGCCGGTGTAGCGCCACACTTCCTTGCCCTGAGCATCGAACAGGATCGTCACCGGCAGGTTGCCGCCGTACTGGAAGCCGAGGTCGCCCTGCTCGTCCACCCAGGGCTGGATCTGCTCCAGCTCGCGGCGGCGCAGGATCTCGACGACCTTGTCGGTCTGGCCCATGTCCTGCGAGATCGGCAGGATGGTGACGCCCAGCTCCTGCTCGCGCTCGATCAGCTTGTTGAGCGTAGGCATTTCGGCGATGCAGGGCGCGCACCAGGTAGCCCACAGGTTCACCAGCAGCGGCTTGCCCTTGAACGAGGAGAGTTCGAGGCTTTCGCCGGTATTGTCGACCAGGCTGACGGTCGGCATCGGCTCGCCCTTGTGCGAACGGTCGATCTTGCCGTCCGCCGCGGCGGGCTTGGCGGCGGCATCCTGCTTCGCTTCGGATGAAGCCTGCGGTTGCGCGTCCTTCCCGCCTTTACTATCGCAGCCCGCGATCACGAGGGCCGAGGCCCCGGCCAGCGAACACAGGACGAGCGACTTGAGCGAACGGGAAGACAGCAAGGCGGCAGGCTCCAACCAGATGTGGGGCGGACGCTTCGCCGAAGGGCCGTCCGCGATCATGCGCGAGATAAACGCCTCGATTCCCTTCGACAAGGCACTCTGGCGGCAGGACATCGCAGCCAGCAAGGCCCACGTCGCCATGCTGGGCGCCTGTGGCATCGTTTCGGACGCCGATGCGGTGACCATCCGCGACGGTCTCGACGCCGTCGCAGCCGAGTACGAAGTGAGCGGCGTGCCCGAGGACTGGGATCTCGAGGACATCCACATGACCACCGAGTCGCGCCTCGCGCAGCTCATCGGTCCCGCCGCCGGACGCCTGCACACCGCGCGCTCGCGCAACGACCAGGTCGCCACCGACTTCCGCCTCTGGGTGCGCGATGCGATGGATCAGGCCGATGCTGGCCTGCTGGCCCTGCAGATCGCGCTCGTCACCCGCGCCGGTGAGCATGCCGATTCGATCATGCCCGGCTTCACGCACCTCCAGACCGCGCAGCCGGTGACGCTTGGCCACCACCTGATGGCCTATTACGAGATGATCGGCCGCGACCGTTCGCGCTTCGCCGATGCGAGGAAGCGCATGAACCGCAGCCCGCTGGGCTCGGCGGCGCTGGCCGGGACGGGCTTCCCGATCGACCGCACGATGACCGCGCAGGCGCTGGGCTTCGACGGGCCGACCGACAACAGCCTCGATTCGGTGTCCGACCGCGACTTCGCGCTCGATTACCTGATGGCCGCCAGCCAGTGCGCGCTGCACCTCTCGCGTCTGGCGGAGGAGTTCATCATCTGGGCGAGCCAGCCCTTCGGCTTCGTGGCGCTGCCCGATGCGCTGTCCACCGGCAGCTCGATCATGCCGCAGAAGAAGAACCCCGACGCGGCGGAACTGGTGCGCGGCCACTCGGGCCGCATCTCCGGCTGCCTGATGTCGTTGATGATGACGATGAAGGGCCTCCCGCTCGCCTATTCGAAGGACATGCAGGACGACAAGCCGCCGGTGTTCGAGGCGGCGGGCCTGCTGGCGCTGTCGATCGCGGCGATGACCGGCATGGTCGCCGACACCCGCTTCAAGACCGACCGCATGCGCGCCGCCGCCGAACTCGGCTTCGCCACCGCCACCGACCTTGCCGACTGGCTGGTGCGTCAGGCCGACATTCCTTTCCGTGAGGCGCACCACATCACCGGCGCGGCGGTCAAGCTGGCCGAGCAGCGCGGTGTGCCGCTGGACAAGCTGCCGCTGGACGATCTCAAGGCCATCGACAGCCGCATCGACGAGCGCGTATTCAAGGCGCTCTCGGTCGAGGCGTCGGTCGCTGCGCGCAATTCGCACGGCGGCACCGCGCCCGATCAGGTGCGCCTGCGCGTGGCCGATGCCCGCGCAGTGCTCGGTCTGGAGTGAATTGATGAAGAAGGCCGTTATCGCCCTGATGCTCCTGAGCCTCGCCGCGTGCGGGCAGCGCTCGGCGCTCGGCCTGAAACCGGGTCAGCAGATGCCGCCCGCGCCTTACGGGCGGCAGGACAAACCGGCGGCCGCCGAACTTCTGACCACGCCCACCATCGCCATTCCCGAACGCAGCGTCGAACTGCGGACGCGCTCCGAGGAGAGGCAGGACGATCCGTTCGACCTGCCGCCGCCGGAATCTCCGCAGCCCGAAGCCGACAAGCCCGAGTAAGTTTCTTCATGGATCATTTTGCAATCGTCGACGGCGCGATGAACGCCGAACAGGTGCCCTTGGCCGAAATCGCGCGCGAGGTCGGCACCCCGGTCTACGTCTATTCGCGCGCCACGCTCTCGCGCCACGCCCGCGTCTTCCGCGAGGCGCTGTCCGCGCTGCCCAGCGTCCACATCGCCTTCGCGGTGAAGTCGAACCCGAACCTCGCTGTCCTGCGCCTGCTGGCCAAGGAAGGCTACGGGGCCGACGTCGTCTCGGAGGGCGAGATGAACCGCGCGCTGGCGGCGGGCATGAGGGCCGAGGACGTGGTGTTCTCCGGCGTCGGCAAGACCCGCGCCGAACTGGCCGCCGCCGTGCGCGCCGGGATCGGCCAGTTCAACCTCGAGAGCGAGGAAGAGGGCGTTGAGCTCTCCGAAATCGCCGTGGAACTCGGCGCAAAGGCCACCTGCACCCTGCGCGTCAACCCGGACGTGGATGCGCGCACGCACGCCAAGATCTCGACCGGCAAGGCGGAGAACAAGTTCGGCGTCGCCTATGACCGCGCCGCCGGAATCTATGCGCGCCTGTCGGCGCTGCCGGGGCTGGAGATGCGCGGCCTTGCCGTCCACATCGGCAGCCAGATCAGCGACCTCGAACCCTCGCGGCAGGCTTTCATCAAGATGGGCGCGCTGATGGAAGCGCTGCGCGCCGATGGCCTGAGCGTCACCCACATGGACCTCGGCGGCGGTCTCGGCGTGCCGTACAAGGCCACCGACGACTTGCCGACGCCCGCCGACTACGGCCGCATGGTGGCGGAAGTGGCGGGCGACTGGGGCGTCACCCTCATGTTCGAGCCGGGCCGCGTCATCACCGGCAACTCCGGCGTGCTCGTGACCGAGGTGGTCCGCGTCAAGCAGGGCACTACGAACCCATGGATCGTCGTCGATGCGGCGATGAACGACCTCGCCCGCCCCGCCATGTACGATGCCTGGCACGATTTCGCCGCCGTCGCGCCTTCGGGCGAGACGATGACCGCGAACATCGTCGGCCCTATCTGCGAAAGCTCCGACACGTTCGCCATGGCCCGCGAGATCGACGTGGTGCAGGCGGGCGACTTTGCGGTGTTCCGCACCGCCGGGGCCTATGGCGCGACGATGGCGAACACCTACAACAGCCGCGCGCTGGTGCCCGAGGTCATGGTCGACGGCGACCGGTGGGCGGTGGTCGCCAACCGCATCGAGCCCGCGACGATCCTCGCCGCCGAGCAGGTGCCGGACTGGCTGGACTGATCTGGCGATGATCGACGCGCTTCCCCTCTTCCACCGCATCGCCGGGAGTCCGGTCGTGGTGCTGGGCGAAGGGGACGCGGCGGAGGCCAAGCGGCGACTGGTCGAGCGGGCAGGCGGTCTGGTCTTCACGGATCTGGCGGAGGGCATCGCTTCCGGCGCGCGGCTCGCTTTTGTCGCGCTGGAGGATGACGCAGCGGCTGAAGCCGGTGTCGCCGAGGCGCGTGCGGCCGGACTGCTGGTCAATGCCACCGATCGTCCGGCGCTGTGCGACTTCACGGTGCCTTCGATCCTCGACCGTTCGCCGGTGCTGGTCGCGGTGGGGACGGGGGGCGCTTCTGCCGGGCTGGCGAAGCAGTTGCGGCTGCGGCTGGAGGCACTGCTCCCTCAGGCGCTCGGCAGGCTCGCGACCGGGCTGTCGGAAGTGCGCCTCGCCTTGCGCGAGCGATTTCCCGATGCTGCGGTACGCCGCCGCGCACTCGATGCCGCGTTGGCCGCAGGCGGCCCGCTCGATCCTCTGGTGGATGGCAGCGCGGGGCGGGTGGAGGCCTGGCTCGCCGATGCGGTGCAGCCGCCGGAGGACACGGTCGAGATCGTTCTGCGCAGCGACGATCCGGACGACCTGACCTTGCGCGAGGCGCGGCTTCTGGGAACCGCCGATGTCGTCATCCACGAGTCGCGAATCGGTTCCGCAGTGCTCGATCGTGCCCGTGCAGACGCTGTTCGGGTCGAGATGGACGCTGAACTTCCGAGTTCACCTTTGCACGGAACGACGGTCATCCTGCGGCGCTTCCGTTAGCGCGTTAACTATCGAAAGTCGCGATCTGCGGGCAGACTAACCGGACGCGTGCCGGCGGGGTAAACCAAGTCTGTTTCATGGCTCTTTTGCAATGTTTTGTTCGAAATTCAGGCGCGTCTTGCGTATAATTTCGCGATGACATTCTTTTAATTAAAAGCATCATTCGGGTTGCGGCAGGGGGTTTCTCGAAGGGGGCTTCGCGAATGAACGTCGCACATCAGCATGAGGAAATGCATCGCCGGGCAGCGGTCCGCGTCAGCCGCGCGGAACTGCCGGACCTTGCCACGCCGACCGGGATGTTCGGCAGTCGCCGTGACCGCACCCGGCTTGAGGCCTGCGACGACGATCAGGCGGGGCTGATGTCCTGCCTCTACCCTTTCCATCGCGAAGGCTGATCCGGCGCGCCATGGAATTGCGTGGGGCGCTGGCGGGGCTTCGCCGCGACGATCTCGAATGGCGGCGTGGCCAACTGGCCATGGCGAAGGCGCTTTCGGCATGGCGCCGCGAGCCTGCCGCTGCTCCCGTTCTTGCGGCGATGAAGCGCTTCGGTGCAGGCGCCGTACTGGCATCCTGTGGGCCGCTGGCCGAACTGTTCATGCAAGGCGCCGCAAGGGCGCCGGAGTTTGCCGACAGTCTGGTCGTGGCGGCGCTCGCAGCCCTCGACGGCAATCCGCTGGGACAACTCCCATTGCCTCATGGCGCGAGCGATGCCGTGCCGACGCTGGTGCTTGCCCGGGACGGTGACGCCACGCTCGCGATCGTGGCTTACGACGGTGCGGTACTGGCTATGCTGCCGCCGCCGGGCACGGCCCGTTTCAGGCCGGTGGAGAGCTGGAACTGCGTGCTGCGCGGGTCCGGCGCGGCCGATGTCGTGCGTTGGCGGGATGGCTGCCTGCCTGAAATTCAGCACATGGCGTTGGGCGAAGGGCAGGTACACTACCGGCGTGGGGACGCCACCGCGGTCGAGGTTCGCCGCGCTGACGGAGCGCTTGTCGTGCTGCGCTTGGAGCGCGCCTTGCGGGACGCAGAGCCCGTCCGCGAAGTGCGCCTCGCCGATGGTGCGCTCCTTCACAGGGCCAGCGCGCGCCGTGCCGACAGCCGTGACGAACTGATCGTGTCGTTGCTGGGCCGGATGGAGCGTATGGATGCCATACCGCGCCTTGCCGCTCTGGCTCTTGGCGAGGGCGGCGAAGCATTGCGCTGGCGGGCGTTGTGCGAGGTGATCGCGCTGGATGCGGTGGTGGGAGTGGAAATTCTGCGACGGGTGGCGGCAGGCGCGCAGGATCCGCTGGCTGTGCAGGCTGGGGAGCTTCGTGAAGCGTTGTTCGCGTCCCGGCCGGAACTGCGGGAGGCCGCGGCGTGACACACCGGATCGAAGTGAATGACCCGACCACCGCGACGCTGGAGGAAGCCTGCGACGCCCTGCGCGTATGGGGGTTCGATCCCGCAGAGGAGGAAAGCGTCGCGCACGCGGCCAACTGGCTGCGCAGGCTCGGCAATAACCGGGATTTCCTTGGTGACGTGCTGATCGACATGCTGGCGGGGCGGGCATCCGCGACGCGTCCGGCGCTCGACGCGGGTGAGCCCAACCGTGTGATGCTCGCGGTGCCCGGGCGCGGGGACTTCTCGATCAGCGCCTCGATCTGGCCCGCCGAGGACGATCACGCCTTGCGCGTCAGTGGGCCGGAAGCCTTCGCCTACGGTGTTGCGCACGATCACAACCACGACTTCCTCGTGCTCGGCTACTTCGGACCGGGCTCGGATTCGGACGATTACGAGTATGATTATTCGCAAGTCGCGGGCTGGAGTGGCGAGCGCGTCACGCTGCATGCGCTGGGCCGGTCGCGGCTGGAGCCGGGGCACTTGCGACACTACCGCGCGCACCGCGATATCCATGCCGTCCATGCACCGTCATCGCTTTCGGCGACGCTGGCGCTGACGCATGAACACGCGGCCAAGAGCTGGACCGATCACTACATTTTCGATCCCGAGAAGGATGAGATCGCGCGGGTGCTTGGGCATGGACCGAGCGAGGCGTTCCTGCGCATCGCCGTCGCTCTCGGTGGAGAGGAGGCGACCGATCTGGCGACGAGGTTCGGCCGCCACCACCCCAGCGACCGGATGCGGCTGGTGGCCTGGCGGGCGCTGGCGGGGAATGCGCCGGACCGGGCGGCGCAGGATGCCTTGTGGCGCGAGGCGGAGGGCAGCGGCAGCCGGGCGGTGGCGGCAGTAGCGGCGCGGCGGCGCGCCATCCTCGGCGAGATCGCGGAAGCCTAGAACACGCCCCCTGCCAGCGCATCGATGGCGCCTTGCAGGATGACCGCAGCCGCCGCCGAATCGATGCGGGTGGCGCGCTTGGCGCGGCTCATGTCCTGCTCGATCAGGCCGCGTTCCGCGCCGGAGGTGGACCAGCGCTCGTCCCACAGCAGGATCGGCAGGCCGAGTACCGTCAGGTTGCGGGCGTAGGCGCGGCTCGACTGGGCGCGGGGGCCTTCGCTGCCGTCCATGTTGAGAGGCAGGCCGATGACGATGCCCTTTATCGAGCGTTCGCGGATGAGTTCCTCCATCAGCGCCTTGTCGGCGCCGAACTTGCCGCGTTTGAGTGTCTTGCCGGGCGAGGCGAAGCGCCAGCCGGCGTCGCAGAACGCGGTGCCGATGGTCTGCGTGCCGAGGTCGAGGCCGAGCAGAGCGCCCGCTTCCGGCAGTGCGTCGCGGAACTCCAGCGAACTGGTGGTCGGGGTCACTTTTGCTTCGCCAGCCACGCTTGGGTGCGCCTTTCGAAATCGGCCCTGAGGTTCGCCCAGAACAGGGTCACGTCATAGAGATGATAGTTGTTGCCAGGAAGCACGTAGGTGCCGAGGTCGAGCTTGGGCGGTGGGCCGATATGCAGGAAGTGATCCGGGCCGCAGGCGGCGGGCACGGCCTTCTCGGCCATCGTGCCGCTGCGCGCCCTGAAGTCCGGGACGAGCGTGCCGAGGTTCGCTTCCGCCTCAGCCGCCGTGTCGGGCACGCCGGTTAGAGGGTTGGTGCAGAGAAAAGGACTGCCCGCAACCGACTTCGCATCGAGGCCGGTGCGGCGCCCATAAGCCTTGAGCGGCATGGAGACGTCTGCGGGGTCTGCGACCGAGAGCCAGCTCACCACGCAGCCCGGCTGCTCGGCGGTGCGGCAGGCAGGGACGCCCATCTTCGGCAGGTCGTGTTCCAGCGAGACGGGCCAGCCGATCACCCACGCCCCCACCAGTCGCTCAGCGAAAGGCGTTCCGGCGATCCGGTCACGCATCAGGCGGCGGAGCAGGAAGGCGCCCTGGCTATGCCCGGCGAGCGCGATGGGCTGGCCCGGCTTCAGGTGCCGCATGAAGATCTCGAACGAGGCGAGGACGTCGGCATAGGCCAGGTCGATGGCCTGAGCGGCTTCCGGCTTGGCGGTCAGGAACGCGCCAATGGCGGCCTGCCGGTAGCGGGGAGCCCAGATATCGGCCTCGTTGAATGGGCTCGCCATGCCCTGCACGAAGAGGTCGGCGCGATCCCGACTGACCTTGTCGTCGAGCGCGGCATTCCATGATGCGCGAGCGATGTAGCTCGTCGGGTGGACGAAGAAGACGGCTACCGGGAGGCGGTCCTTCGGGGCCTCGATGCCGGGGGGAAGCCACGCGGAAGGATCGTCCTTCATGCCCGGGTGGGCCACCCACATCGCCGGGTTCTCCCACGATTCGGGCGGCAGCGCCTGCTGCTGCGCGAAGGAGACGTCCGGCACGAAGGCCATCTCGGTCAGGTCTTCCGACCAGAACCACAGTGCCAGCATCAGCGCCAGAACCGTCACCGTCAGTCCCGCGACGACGTAGAGGAACTTGCGCGCCACGCGGGTCAGTAGGCCTTGGTCGGGTCGACGCGGGGGCGCAGGCTGGTGAAGGCGCGCCCGTCACGCATGGCGCCCCACCAGGTCAGCGGGTTCCAGGTCTGCGAGCCGTCGAGCGAGAAGGTGATGAACTCCGCCCGACCGCCGATGTCCGACAGCGGCACCGGGCCGCCAAGGCCGCCATCGGGCTGCCCCTTCCAGTTGGTCGTGAACGGCGCGCGGCTGTCGGCCGAACGGTCGCGGTCGTCGCCCATCAGGAAGACGTGGCCTTCGGGGATCGTGACTTCGGGATAGTTGTCGAGGCTCTGGTCGATATAGTCGATGACCTGATAGCTCGCGCCGTTGGGCAGCGTCTCGCGGTAGGTCGGCAGTTCGTAGACCTCGCGGCCCGATGGCAGGCGGGTGCGGTACTGCTCGAAACCGTCGTAGCAGTGGCCGGGCTGCTGGCCCTCGCAAGTCAGCTTGTCGTCGGCGGCGATCTGCACCGGCGGCTCGATCTCGCGCGGGATGAACCTGCCGTTGAGACGGATGCGGCCGTCGATCACCGCGATGCGATCTCCCGGACGCGCGACGACGCGCTTGATGAGGTCGGCCTTGCGATTGCCGGGTACGACGATGACGATGTCGCCGTATGCCGGTACGCCGCCGAGAATGCGCGCGGTCGAGCGGGGCAGCAGGTGGAAGCTCAGCGACGACCAGTTCCAGCCGTAGGGGTACTTCGACACGACCAGCCGGTCGCCCACTAGCAGCCCCGGCATCATCGAGATCGAGGGGATGTAGAACGGCTTGGCCACGAGCGAGTGGAACGCCAGCACGCCCAGCAGCATCACGACGAGGCCGCGCAGTTCGTGCCACCAGTTGGTCGCGGGGCGCGGCGACTTGGCCGGCTTGAGCGCGGCGAGATCGGGCCGCGCGGTCTGTTCGTTCATGTCTTGGGGGGACTCGGCGTTCAAGGGAGGGGGCGCGCTTCGATGATGACGAAGGCCTGCGCCCATGGGTGATCGTCGGTGAGTGTCAGGTGAACCACGGCTTCGTGGCCGGCGGGAATCATGGAATCGAGCCGTGCCTTCGCGCCGCCGGTCAGCGCCAGCGTCGGCGCGCCGGAGGGCGCGTTGACGACGCCGATGTCCTTCATGAACACGCCCGCCTTGAACCCGGTGCCGACCGCCTTGGAGAACGCCTCCTTGGCGGCGAAACGCTTGGCGAGCGTTCCCGCGATGGTGTGCGGACGGCGCGCGGCCTTGGCGCGCTCGACTTCGGTGAAGACGCGGTTGAGGAAGCGGTCGCCGTAGCGTTCGAGCGAACTGGCGATCCGCTCGATGTTGCACAGGTCCGAGCCGAGGCCGATGATCATGCCTGCGCTCCCGCTGCCTTCGTCATCACCGCACCTCATCCATCAGCGCGCGCATCTTCTTCACGCTGGCTTCCAGCCCGATGAAGATCGCCTCGCCGATGAGGTAGTGGCCGATGTTGAGTTCCGCCAGTTGCGGAATGGCCGCGATGGGCTGCACGTTCTCGTAAGTGAGGCCGTGCCCGGCGTGCGGCTCGATGCCGTTCTTGGCCGCGAGCGCCGCCATGTCGACGATGCGGCGCAGTTCGTGCGCGACCTGCTCACCCTCGGCATGGGCATATTCGCCGGTGTGGAACTCCACGACCGGCGCGCCGAGCTTCATCGCCGCTTCGATCTGGCGCGGCTCGGGGGCGATGAACAGGCTGACCCGGATGCCAGCGTCCGACAGGCGGGCCACGATCGGCGCGAGCCGGTTGTGCTGGCCCGCCGCATCCAGACCGCCCTCGGTCGTGCGCTCCTCGCGCCGCTCGGGCACGATGCAGGCGGCGTGGGGACGGTGGCGGAGAGCGATCTCCAGCATCTCGTCGGTCGCGGCCATTTCCAGGTTGATCGGCAGGCCGGTGGCGTCGGCGACGCGGAACAGGTCGTCGTCGCGGATGTGGCGGCGATCCTCGCGCAAGTGCACGGTGATGCCGTCGCCGCCCGCGCGCGCGACGATCTGCGCGGCGCGGGCCGGATCGGGATGCTCGCCGCCGCGCGCGTTGCGGATCGTCGCGACATGGTCGATGTTGACGCCGAGGCGCAGGCGCGCGGGGTTGTGGACGTTCATTCGCTCATCCCGATCTGACTTGAGGCGTTACTGGGCGCGGCTGCCGGGCTTGACCGCTTGCGAGGAGGCGAGTTCGGGCGGCAGTTCGTCCGGCGCATACGTCGGGAAGTTCAGAGCCACGAGCGGGAAGAACGGCACGCCGAGGTCCACCGAGCCCGCTGAACGGTCCACCAGCGAGGCCGCCGCGATCACGGTGCCGCCGGCTTCCTCGATGGCCTTGATCGCCTCTCGGCTGGACAGGCCGGTGGTGACGACGTCCTCGACCATCAGCACCTTGTCGCCCGGTTCCAGCGTGAAGCCGCGGCGCAGTTCGAAGGTGCCGGTGGGGCGCTCGACGAACATCGCGTCGATCTGCAGGGCGCGGCCCATTTCCTGGCCGATGATGACGCCGCCCATCGCAGGCGAGACCACCTTGGTGATCTGCTTGCGGATGTCGTGCGGCAGGTTGGCGGCGATGGCCACCGCAAGGCGTGCGGCACGGTCGGGGTTCATCAGCACGCGGGCGCACTGGAGATAGTACGCGCTGTGGCGGCCGGACGAGAGCAGGAAGTGTCCTTCCAGCAGCGCCTTGCTGGCGCGGAATTCGGCGAGGACCTCTTCTTCGAGCATTTGCAACTAACCTCGGTTACGATTTTCGAGCGATCTCGCGCAGTTCGCCTGCGCGTTACGGCAAAAATTCCCCTAGAGGCGCTTGAGACGGGCGGCAAGGCCGCGTATAGCCCGGCCCAAAGAGGGCAGAACGTCTTCATAACAGGGGTGCGCGCGAGGTCGAGCGAATCGACACGTGCGTTCGAAGGAAGTGGAAGCGCAAAAAACCATGACATCCGGCAAGATTTCGTTCGGTATCGGAAGGGCAGCCACGGCGCTGGGCCTTCTGCTTGCCGGTGTTCTGACCGCTGCGGTTCCGGGCTTTGCACAGGATGCACCCGCCGCTCCTTCCGCGATTGCGACCGGTGCCGCCGAAGGCGCCGCGCAGGCTTCGAGCGCGGGCAGCTACACCCCGATGGCCCCGACCCCGGGCGTCGGCATGCCGGTGGATGGCGGGATCAACCTCCAGTCGCAGTTCTCTCCCACGGGACAATACGGCGAATGGCTGCATCACGGCCTGCTGTGGATCTGCCTTATCATCTCGCTGTTCGTGCTGGTCCTGCTGGCGATCGTCATCGTGCGCTTCAATCGCCGCGCCAACCCGGTCGCGTCGAAGACCAGCCACAACACGCTGCTCGAAGTGGTGTGGACGCTGCTGCCGGTGCTGATCCTGATCGGCATCGCAGTGCCTTCGATCGATCTCATCGCCAAGCAGTACAAGCCGGCCCCTAAGGGCGCGCTGACCGTCAAGGTCACCGGCAACCAGTGGTTCTGGACTTACGGCTACCCGGACAACGGCGACTTCGAGGTCATCTCGAACATGCTGAACATCCCGGGCGAGCCGACGATCAACAACGGCGTGCGCGAAGTCGGTTCCAAGCCCTGGGACGGCCCGTCGCACCTCGAGGTCGATAACCGCATGGTCGTGCCGGTGGGCGAACCGATCCGCCTGCAGATCACCGCCGCCGACGTGATCCACTCGTTCGCGGTGCCTTCGCTCTGGTTCAAGCTGGACGCCGTGCCCGGCCGCATCAACGAAAAGGTGCTCTTCATCGAGAAGCCGGGCGTCTACTACGGCCAGTGCTCGGAACTGTGCGGCGCGAAGCACGGCTACATGCCGATCGCCGTCGAGGCACTGCCGCGTGACAAGTACAATGCCTGGGTTCTGACCCATGCCGGTGGCGAGATCGACGGGAAGAAGCCCGCCGCCGCCGAAGCCGCTGCGGCTCCCGCCGCCGCTCCCGCTGCAGACGCCTCCGAGGCGCCTGCCGGCGAAGCGACCGCCGAAGCCGAATAACAGCGATACGAGAGGACAGGGTCTCCACCATGGCAACCACCGCTGATCACTTCCAGGCTCACCCGGAAGACCACGGACACCACGACGCCGATCACAAGCCCGCGTTCTTCGCGCGCTGGTTCATGTCGACCAACCACAAGGACATCGGCACGATGTACCTGATCTTCGCGATCTTCGCGGGGATCATCGGCGGCGCCTTCTCGGGCATGATGCGCGTCGAGCTGGCCGAACCCGGCATCCAGTACCTCGACACCTTCGCCAGGTGGTTCGGCGCGGTGAACCCGGACTTCAACTCCACGCTGCACACCTGGAACGTGCTCATCACCGCGCACGGCCTCATCATGGTGTTCTTCATGGTGATGCCTGCGATCATCGGCGGCTTCGGCAACTGGTTCGTGCCGATCATGATCGGTGCGCCGGACATGGCCTTCCCGCGCATGAACAACATCTCGTTCTGGCTGACGGTCTTCGGCTTCTTCTCGCTGCTGTGCTCGGCTTTCGTTCCGGGCGGCACGGGCAACGGCGCCGGCACCGGCTGGACGGTCTACGCCCCGCTTTCGACGAGCGGCTCGCCCGGACCTGCGGTCGACTTCGGCATCTTCTCGCTGCACCTTGCGGGCGCGGGCTCGATCATGGGCGCGATCAACTTCATCACCACCATCCTCAACATGCGCGCGCCGGGCATGACCCTGCACAAGATGCCGCTGTTCGTATGGTCGGTGCTGGTCACCGCGTTCCTGCTGCTGCTTTCGCTGCCGGTTCTCGCCGCCGCGATCACCATGCTGCTGACCGACCGCAACTTCGGCACCACCTTCTTCGACGCTTCGGGCGGCGGCGATCCGGTGCTCTATCAGCACCTGTTCTGGTTCTTCGGCCACCCCGAAGTGTACATCATGATCCTGCCGGGCTTCGGCATCATCTCGCAGATCATCTCGACCTTCTCGAAGAAGCCGGTCTTCGGCTACCTCGGCATGGCCTACGCCATGGTCGCCATCGGCGTCGTCGGCTTCATCGTGTGGGCGCACCACATGTATGCCACCGGCCTGTCGGTGAACACGAAGATGTACTTCACCGCCGCCACCATGGTCATCGCGGTGCCGACCGGCGTGAAGATCTTCTCGTGGATCGCGACGATGTGGGGCGGCTCGATCGAGTTCAAGTCGCCGATGGTCTGGGCGATCGGCTTCATCTTCCTGTTCACCGTGGGCGGCGTCACCGGCGTCTACCTCGCCAACGGCGGCATCGACGACGTCGTGCATGACACCTACTTCGTCGTCGCGCACTTCCACTACGTGCTGTCGCTGGGCGCGGTGACTGCGCTCTTCGCCGGGTTCTACTACTGGTTCCCGAAGATGAGCGGCAAGATGCACTCGGAGTTCCTCGCGCACGTCCACTTCTGGATCTTCTTCATCGGCGTGAACATGATCTTCTTCCCGATGCACTTCCTCGGGCTGCAGGGCATGCCGCGTCGCTATCCGGACTACGCGGAAGCCTATACCTACTGGAACCACATCGCCACGATCGGCTACATGGTGATGGCCGCCAGCCTCGTGGTCTGGTTCATCAACATCGCCTACGCCTATCTCGCGGGCCGCAAGGCTGAGGACAACTACTGGGGCGAAGGCGCGACCACGCTCGAGTGGACGCTCACCAGCCCGCCGCCGTTCCACCAGTTCGAGACCCTTCCGGTCATCGGCGAAACGGCGCACCACTGATATCGTGCGACCGCCCCGGCTCGTCCGGGGCGGTAGTGGCGTGGGCTGCGACCTGGGGTGTGACGTTCTGTCACTCGCCTGAATCGCCGCCCGGGTGTATGGGCGGACCATCATGACCCCCACAAGTTCGATTCCTGCGGCCACCCCGGCCCCCGCAGACTGGCGTGACCTCATCGCGCTGACCAAGCCGCGCGTGATGAGCCTGGTGATCTTCACCGGCCTGTGCGGCCTGCTCGCCGCGCCGGAGAGCATCCACCCGGTCCTCGGCTTCACCGCCATCCTGTGCATCGCGATGGGCGCGGGCGGCGCCGCCGCTCTCAACCAGTGGTGGGAGGCAGACCTCGACGCCGGGATGAAGCGCACCGCCAAGCGCCCTTTGCCGCAGGGCAGGCTCGATCGGACCACCGCCCGTGACTTTGCAGGCGTCCTCTGTGCCGCCTCAGTGTTTCTCATGGGCTTCGCGATCAGCTGGCTGGCCGCCGCGATCCTGGCGATCTCCATCGTCTACTACGCCGTCGTCTATACGATCTGGCTCAAGCCCCGGACTCCGCAGAACATCGTTATCGGCGGCGGCGCCGGCGCATTTCCGCCGCTGATCGGCTGGATCGCGGCGACCGGGCACGTCTCGCTGATGCCGATCGTGCTCTTCGCGATCATCTTCATGTGGACCCCGCCGCACTTCTGGGCGCTCGCGCTGTTCGTGAAGACCGACTACGCCAAGGTCGGCATCCCGATGATGCCCGTCGTCGCCGGAGAGCGCTCCACCCGCCGCCAGATCATGGCCTACGCGGTGCTTCTGCTTCCGCTCAGCGCGCTGCCCTGGTGGCTGCCGGGCGACGAGCACAGCGGCGCGATCTACGGTATCTCGGCGCTGGTGCTCTCCACCGTGTTCCTCGCCCTGTCGATCCGCGTCGGCCTGCGCGAGCGCAGAGGCGATGACGACGCGATGAAGCCGGAGAAGCAGCTTTTCGCCTACTCGGTGCTGTACCTCTTCGCGCTGTTCGCCGCGCTGGTCGTCGACCGCTTCATCCCCCTTTGACGGACAGGACCATGACGGACCCCGATACGCAGAAGAATTTCGACCAGATCCGCCGCAGCCGCAACCGCGTGCTGGGCCTCAGCCTCGCGGGCTTCGTCATCCTCGTATTCTTCATCTCGATCGCGAAGATGGGCTGATGAGCGGGAAAGGCGCCAACCGGAAGGTCGCGCTGACCGCCGCTTCGGCGGCGCTGGCGATGCTCGGCCTCGGTTTCGCCTCGGTGCCGCTCTACCGCATCTTTTGCCAGGTCACCGGTTACGGTGGAACCACCCAGCGCGCCGACGAGGCCAAGGCCGCGACCGTGCAGGACAGCGGCCGCACGATATCGATCCGCTTCGACGCGAATGTGGAGCGGAACATGCCCTGGCAGTTCAAGCCGCTCCAGCGCACCGATACGGTGTCCATCGGCGCGCGCGACATGGCGTTGTTCTGGGCGAAGAATACTTCCGACAAGACCGTGACCGGCACCGCCAGCTTCAACGTGGAGCCGGAGCAGGCCGCGCGCTACTTCAACAAGATCCAGTGCTTCTGCTTTATCGCCCAGACGCTGAAGCCGGGCGAGGAAGTGCGCATGCCGGTGCTCTACTACGTCGATCCGGCGATCCTTGACGATCCGGACAACAAGGACGTCCAGCAGATCACGCTGAGCTACACCTTCCACGTCACCTCCGTGGGCGATGCAAAGACACTGGACCAAGCGCAAACCGGCAGTTAAGGCCGATACGGGAACCGTCTGCGCAACCAGCCCTTTCGAGGTGGCAGGCGGCAAATGAGATTGGATGAACGGGGACGAAGGCACCATGGCCGGTACGAAGCACCACGATTACCATATCCTTCCGCCTGACATCGCGCCTCTGGCGACGACGATCGGCGCCTTCGCGTTCACGTCCGGCATGGTCCTGTTCATGCACGACCTGCCCGGCGGCAAGTTCGTGCCCTGGGCCGGCCTTGCGATCCTGCTTGCCTCGATGTTCATGTGGTTTTCGAAGATCGTGAAGGAAGCCCACGCCGGCGATCACACCCCGGTCGTGCAGCTTCACCAGCGCTACGGCATGATCCTGTTCATCGCTTCGGAAGTGATGTTCTTCGTCGGCTGGTTCTGGGCCTTCTTCGATTTCTCGCTGTTCCCCTCGGAACTGGCCGAGACAGTCGGCGGACAATGGCCGCCCAAGGCGATCGAGGCGGTCATGGACCCCTTCGCGCTGCCGCTGCTCAACACGCTGATCCTGCTCTGCTCGGGCACCACCGTCACCTGGGCGCATCACTCGCTGATCCACGGCGATCGTGAGGGGCTGAAGAAGGGCCTGTGGGCGACGATCCTGCTGGGGGTGCTGTTCTCGTTCATCCAGGGCTACGAGTACCTGCACGCGCCGTTCGGCTTCGGCGGCAATACTTACGGCTCGGCGTTCTACATGGCTACCGGATTCCACGGATTCCACGTCATCGTCGGCACGATCATGCTGATCGTCTGCCTCAAGCGCGCCTACAACGGCGACTTCACGCCGCGCCAGCACTTCGGTTTCGAGGCGGCGGCATGGTACTGGCACTTCGTCGACGTGGTGTGGCTGTTCCTGTTCGTTGCCGTCTACATCTGGGGCGGCTGGGGCTATCCCACGCACTGATCCATCGGGATCGACCAACTCGAAAGGGCAGCCGGAGACCGCTTCGGCTGCCCTTTTCGCATCGGGACAAGACATGCGCCGCATTCCCGTTTTCGCCACCCTGATCGTCCTGGCGGCCGTCGCGCTGATGATCGCGCTCGGCTTCTGGCAGTTGCGCCGGCTGCATGAGAAGGAGGCGCTGCTCGCGCATTACGCGGCGGCACAGCGCAATCCGGTGTCGGTGGAGTGGACGTCGAGGGGCGTCGGCGAAGACCTGCTCTATCGCCGGGCGCACCTGACATGTACGTCGGTGGCCGAGCGCAGCAGCATCGCGGGCCAGAATGCGGCAGGGAGGTCGGGCGTCGCGCAGACGGCGAAATGCACGTTGCCCGGTGGCGGCACGGCGCTCGTCGTGCTGGGCTGGTCGCTCCAGCCCAATGCCGGTGACTGGCAGGGCGGGCAAGTCACCGGCGTGATCGCGCCGGGGCCGCGACTCGTCGCTGTACCCGCACTCGGCGGACTCGAGGCGAACGGTCTGCCCGATCCCTCAGACCTTCCCAACAATCACCTGTCCTACGCCGGGCAGTGGTTCTTCTTCGCGGCGACGGCGCTGGTGATCTACGGTCTGGCCCTGCGGCGGCGGGGGCAGGGCCGTTAGCGAAGCGCGATCTTTTCCTCTGGCGCGACGAATCGGTTGCTGCCATAGGAACAAACCATGATCGCCAAGCTGACAGGATTGCTCGACGACACCGGCCCCGACTGGGCGATCATCGACGTGAACGGGGTGGGCTATCTCGTTCACTGCTCCGCGCGCACGCTGAGCCACCTCGGCATCCGGGGTGACCGGGTGGTCGTCCACACCGAGATGCAGGTTTCGGAAACCGACCAGCGCCTCATCGGCTTCGCCAGCGGGGCGGAGCGCAACTGGTTTCGGCTCCTGACCGCTGTGCAGGGCGTCGGCTCGAAAGTGGCGCTGGCGATCCTCTCCGCGCTGACGACCGAGGAATTGCAGCGCGCCTGTGCAGGGAGCGATTCGGCGATGGTGGCGCGGGCCAACGGCGTCGGCCCCAAGCTCGCAAGTCGCATCGTCAACGAACTCAAGGACAAGGCGGGCGGAATGCCGACTGCGCCCGGAGCGCCGGGTGTCGCGGTGGCGGCGTTGCCGGGTTCGGCCAGCGCGGACGCCGTCTCCGCTCTCCAGAATCTCGGCTTCAAGCCTGCCGTCGCAGCTTCGGCCGTGGGCAAGGCCGTTGACGAACTGGGCGAGGAAGCCGGGCTCAACGACCTCGTGCGCGTGGCGCTCAAGCTGGCGACCGGTTAAGCACCGAAACCTGACATGACCGACAATCCCATTCTCTCCCCCAACCGCCAGGCCGAGGACGCCGATGCGGCGCTGCGGCCCAAGACACTGGCCGAATTCGTCGGTCAGGCCGCTGCCAAGGACAACCTCCACGTCTTCATCGAGAGCGCCAAGTCGCGGCGCGAGGCGATGGACCATGTGCTGTTCTTCGGCCCGCCCGGCCTCGGCAAGACGACGCTGGCGCAGATCGTCGCGCGTGAACTGGGCGTGGGATTCCGCGCCACCTCCGGCCCGGTCATCGCCAAGGCGGGCGACCTCGCCGCGCTGCTGACCAATCTTGAGCAGGGAGACGTCCTGTTCATCGACGAGATTCACCGCCTCAATCCCGTAGTCGAGGAAGTGCTCTACCCGGCGATGGAGGATCGCGCGCTGGACCTCATCATCGGCGAGGGGCCGTCGGCGCGCTCCGTGCGGATCGACCTGCCGCCGTTCACGCTGATCGGCGCGACGACGCGACAAGGCCTGTTGCAGACGCCGCTGCGCGACCGTTTCGGCATTCCTGTGCGCCTGCAGTTCTACACGGTCGAGGAACTGGAGAAGGTTGTGACGCGCGGCGCGGGCCTGCTCGGCATCGGCATGGACAAGGGCGGCGCGACCGAGATCGCACGCCGTTCGCGCGGCACCCCGCGCGTTGCGGGTCGCCTGATGCGCCGCGTGCGCGACTTCGCCCATGTCGCGGGCTCCGATGTTATCACGCGGGCCATTGCCGACGATTCGCTGACTCGACTGGAGGTCGATTCGATCGGTCTCGATGCGCAGGATCGCCGCTATCTTCGGATGATCGCGGATATCTACAAGGGCGGGCCGGTCGGAGTAGAAACGCTGGCGGCGGGCCTTTCCGAGCCGCGCGACACCATCGAGGAAGTGATCGAGCCCTACCTCATCCAGCTCGGCCTCATCGCCCGCACGGCCCGGGGGCGCTGCCTCAACGACCGGGGCTGGAGCCATCTGGGCATGACCCCGCCGGCGGGGCCGCAGGGTGGACTGTTCGATTCGGAAGGCTGACCACGCAAGGCGCTGATCGGGCGGCTAAAAGCGTCGGCCTGCTTTACAACTGCCCGGATCGATAGTCCCGTTTCGGTACAAGCCTTGGGGCGGAGTGATAAATTAACCAACTTTCCCGCATCGGGACGGTGAATTGGCGGTGAATGACGTTGCCGCGTTAACCGGACTCTGCGTTTGTTGCTGGCAGATGGATGGGAGGTGCCGCGAGGCTCTTCGCCGATCCAGCGAAACAAAGAAAGCAAACGCATTATGTCGGTTCGGATGGCCCTAGCGAAACTGTCTGCCTGTGCGGCAGGCTGCGCGATCATCGGTGGCGGCGCCGTCCACGTGGCGGAGACGCAGTCCGCCAAGACCGAGTACCGCAAGGTGAAGATGGCGAAGGCCGCGCCGGTGAAGACCGTGAAGCGCCCCGCCCAGCGCATCGTCCGCAAGGATCAGCCGCGCACCACCAAGCGCGTGCGCAAGATCATCAAGCGCACCTGCTGCGACCAGCCGCAGATGGCGATGGTGCCGATGCCCCCGCCGTACATGCCGCCCGCGCCGCCGCCGTCCTATGCCGGTGGCAGCGGCGGCACGCCGGTGGTGATCGGTGGCGGCCCGATCGGCGGCTTCGGCGGTGGGTTCTTTGGTGGCTTCTTCGGTGGCGGCGGTGGCGGAGGCGGCGGCAACGTCGTCATCACCTCGACCAGCAGCGGCGGTGTCACCTCCACGACCGGTGGTGTGACCTCGACTTCGGGCGGCGTCACTTCGACCAGCGGTGGTGTCACCTCGACCTCCAGTTCGAGCACCGGCGGGCTGACCTCGACCACCACCACGGGCGGTCTCACGTCCACGACGACGACCGGCGGCATCACGTCGACGACCTCGACCAGCTCGGGCAACGTCACCAGCACGAGCAGTTCGTCCTCCTCGTCTTCGAGCTCTTCGTCGTCGTCGAGTTCATCGTCCTCGTCGTCGAGCGGCGGCGACGATCATTCGTCGGGCGGTGCCACCTCGAGCGGTTCGTCCAGCGGTTCTTCGTCGAGCTCTTCGTCGTCCTCTTCCTCGGGTTCGTCCTCGACTTCGGGTGGATCGACCAGCTCTTCGTCGAGCAGTTCCAGTTCCTCGTCGTCGTCTTCCAGCTCGTCCTCGGGCGGTTCGACCACGACGACTTCGGGCGGCACCGACGTTCCGGCACCGCCGATGCTGATCCTGTTCGGCGCGGCCGCCGCGACCATCGTCGGTCGGCGCAGGCTGTCGCGGGCCAAGGCTTCGGCCTGATACCAGTCACATGGGGGCAGGTGCCGTTCGCGGCGCCTGATGTGGAAGGGCGACGCACGCGGGCGTCGCCCTTTTCGTTTGCCCGCCATTTGCTTGTGGAAACGTCAGAAAAGCGAAGGTCTACCGTCTTTTACGCGCGGTTAACCAAGCATGGTGGATACCGCTTGGCGAGCACAGCCGATTCCGCGGGGCCCAAGCATGTTGATGGAACCTTTCCTGCCGTTTGCCGAGCGGACCTGTCCGCGGCTTTCGGTCGTGGTGCCCTGCTACAACGAGGAAGACGTGCTGCTCATGCTGGAGGCGCGCCTGTCGGCGGCCTGCGCGGAGCAGGTGGGCGACGATTACGAGATCATCCTCGTCAACGACGGCTCCACCGACCGTACCTGGCCGCTGATCTGCGTGCTGGCGGAGCGCAATCCGCGCGTGCTGGGCGTGGACCTCTCCCGCAATCACGGGCAGCAGCTTGCAGTGACCGCAGGCCTCCAGATCAGCCGCGGCGACCGCGTGATGATGATCGACGCCGACCTGCAGGATCCGCCCGAACTGCTCGGCGCGATGATGGCGAAGATCGATGAGGGTGCGGACGTCGTCTACGGACAGCGCGTGGTGCGGCATGGCGAGAGCGTGGTGAAGCGCGGGACTTCGGCGCTGTTCTACAAGCTGCTCAACCGCCTCGCAGAGCAGGAAATTCCGGTCGATACCGGCGACTTTCGCCTGATGACGCGCCGCGTCGTCGACCAGCTCAACGCCATGCCCGAACGTTTCCGTTTCATCCGCGGCATGGTCAGCTGGGTCGGGTTCGAGCAGGTGCCGTTGCAGTACGAGCGCGACGCGCGGGCAGCGGGAGAGACCAAGTACCCGATGCGCCACCTTGCCCGCCTTGCCATCGATGCGATCACCAGTTTCTCCACCGTGCCGTTGCGGATTGCCTCGCATCTCGGCGTGCTGGCGGGTTTCGCAGGGCTGGCGCTGCTGTGCTGGGCGATCTGGCGGTGGTTCGAGAACGGCGTCATCGTCGGCTGGACAAGCACGATTGCGGTCATGCTCATCATGGGCAGCATGCAACTCATCATTCTTGGGGTCTTCGGCGACTACCTCGGTCGTCTCTATATCGAGAGCAAGCGACGCCCGCTGTTCATCGTGCGCGAATTGCGCAGCCAGACCCGGCAGGGTCGGCAGGCGGGCATCGACCCGATGACCGGCGTGCCCCTCGGCCTCGCCGCACTCGACGCGCACCACTGATTATCACGCCATGCTGAAGTCCGCGCTGCGTTTCGGGTTGGTCGGCCTGCTGAACACGCTGGTCGGGCTCGCCGTCATCGCCGCGCTGCTGCATGTGGGGGCGGGAGATTACCTTGCCAATGCGGGAGGCTATGCCGTGGGCCTGTGCCTGTCGTTCACGCTCAACCGCATCTGGACCTTCGAGGTGCGCGGCCCGGTCGCGGCGGGGGAGGCGGGGCGCTTCCTGCTGGCCTTTGCGCTCGCCTACTCCGTCAATCTGGCCGTGCTGACCATGATGCGCGGACTCGGCTTCGCACAGAGCCTGATCGGGCAGGGCGCGGGCATCGTGGCCTATTCCGTCTGCTTCTTTCTGCTTTCGCGCGCTTTCGTCTTCGTTCCGGGACGCGCCTTGCGGTGAAGTCGGATCTGTCGACGATCCCGCCGCGCTGGTGCGCGGCACTGGTGCTGCTGGCCATCGTGCCGCTGCTCTATCCGGCGGTGCCGCCGCTGACCGACCTGCCCGGCCACATGTCGCGCTTTATGGTGCAGATGGACGGCGGTCGCAGCGCCGGCATCGCGCGCTGGTACACATTCGAATGGAACCTGCTGCCGAACCTCGGGACCGACCTCATCGCGTGGGTTCTGGAGCCGCTGATCGGGCTGGAGCCGACGATGAAGGCGATCGGTCTCCTGATCGTCGGGCTGCAGGTCGCAGGCTACCTCCTGCTGTCTCGCGCGGCGCATGGTCGGGTGATGGTGACGGCGCTCTTCGCGATCCCGCTCGCACTGGGCAATCCGTTCCAGTACGGCTTCATCAACTTCGTGCTCGGCACTGCGCTGGCGACGCTGGCGCTGGCCTGGTGGATGTCTCCGTCCATGGCGGCCAGACCGAGGCTGCGCTGGGCCGTGTTTGCCATTGTCGCTTCGGTGATCTGGGTGTGCCACCTCGCAGCCTGGGCGTTGCTATGCGTCCTTGTCGGCTGTTGCGAACTGGCGGCGCGCTACGAGCGCTCGGGGCGTATCGGGTGGTCGCTGCTGACCGGCTTCCTTGCCAGCACCTGCCTGCTCGTCCCGCAAGTGCTGAGCCTGCTTCTGCCGCAATCGGGCGAGCATCTGCCCAGCGGGTTGTGGTTCGTGGTGCCGGTGAAGCTCTATCATCTCGCCAACGTGCTGGCGGATCGCTGGGAAGGGTGGGACTACGGCTGCGCGGTGGCGCTTGCAGTCGTCATCGGCGTGCTCTGGCGCTCGCGGGCGGTGGCGCTGCACAAGGGGCTGGCGCTTGCCTCGGTCGTGCTGCTGGCGCTCTATTTCGTCATGCCGGGCGTGGCCTACGGGTCCGCTTATGCCGACATGCGGTTGACGCCCACGATCCTTGCGCTGGCGTTGATCTGCGCCCGTCCGCGTTCCGAAATGTCTCCGCGTGCCCGGCAGGTGCTGGCCGTCGCCGCCATTGTCTTCATGTTGGCGCGACTGGGGGGCAATACGGTCAGCATGGCCATGTGGGACCGGCAGATCCGGCAGGAGACGGCGGTGGTCGATGCGGTGCCCCGCGGCTCGCAGCTGGTGACCTTCATTTCGCAGCCGTGCCGGGCGCAATGGTTGCAGAACCGCATTCGCGACACCCACGCCGCCAGTTATGCACTGACGCGGCGGCACGCCTTCGCCAACGACCAGTGGCAGATGACCGGAGGGCAATTGCTGCGGATCCATAACCCGGTGACAGGCCCCTTCCAGGACGCCGAGACGGGATCGATGGTGGGGGAGCAGTGCCAGGGCTTCAACCAGCTTCTGCGCGCGGTGAAGAATGTTCCGCCGGAAGTGCCGCTGCTGTGGATCGTGTGGCACTCACCCGAAATGCCGTTGCCGGGTTGGCGGGAGGCGGCGCGTTCCCACAATTCCGTGCTCTACCGGCGTCAGACACCGTAGCGGCGCTTGATCGCGCGGTAGCGTTCGATGCGCATGGTCGCGCGTTCTGTCGGGGTGACAATGGCGGTGTCGGCGGGCAAGTATTCCATCAGCCTGTCGCGTGGGACCACGCGGGTCCGGAACCGCGCCGCGTCCTGCGTCAGCAGATTGCGGTAAGTGAGGTTGCCGTCGCTGAAGCCCTGCGTGTCGAGCCAGTTGTGGATGCCCGGATCGTCATGGGCGAGCACAAGGCGCACGACGCCGTCGCTGTCAATGCGGGTGCGGGCGGGGGTGTAGCTGACCGGGCGGTGGAGGAAGTCCATCGAGCCGACGAAGGCCCCGCCCATGCCGAATATCCAGAACCCGGGATGCATGTCCATCTCGACGATCAGGGCCTCATCGGGCTCCAGCCGCCAGACCATGTGCGCGGCCATGCGCCCGCGTTTCGCATCCGAGGCGTCGTTGGCGATCTTGTCGGCGGGGAACTGGTTGAGCGCCTTCGGATCGCAGACGCCGCGGGAAGTCAGCCAGGAATGCTCGGGCCAGTCGCGCATCAGGCCGGTGACGAAATCGCCTGCCCAGTCCATTGCCTCGATCATGCGGGCGGGCGAGGGGAGAGGTCGGGGGGCGTCCATGCCGATGCGTTCGATGGTGAGCGCGGTGGGCGTTTCGTCCCAGCCGTCGAAGGCTTCGCGGATGAACAGCTTGCGGCTGCCGGGGGTGGTGGGGAGCCAGTTGCGGTCTCTTCGCTCGCCGCCGATGAACAGTTCGAAGTTGTCGTTCGCGTCAGCCTCGATCTGCGTGCCGAGGATGTTGCACTCCGGGATGTCGCCGAAGGGTTCGTGGAGTGAGGGCCAGTCGGTGCCGGGGATCGTCGCGGGGCGCGGGCCTTGCACGGTTACGTTGAGCCAGCGGGCGGTGCCTTTGCGGCCGGTGAGACGGTAGGCGTGGGCGCCATCGATCCATGCCTGCCGATAGGTGAAGTCGGCCACGTCGCCGCCCAGCTTGCGCGTGGGTGTGACGAAGGGGTGGATCATCGGGAAAGCCGGGTCTTTCGTCTCCAGCGCAAGGTCGAATGCTTGCCCCAGATTCTGCGTCAGGAAACGGAATGCGTCGGCGCGCTGGAGCGGGTTGGCGGGATTGGCGTCCTTGAAGGCGCTAAGGCCCGCCAGCTTCAGCCGGTCGCAGAACTGTTCCCATGCTTCGCGCAAGGGAGCGTCGTCGGGTCCGTCGCCATAGGCCATCGTCAGGCTCCCAGTCGGTCGAGCATGTCGGAGAGGTAGCGCGCCGAGCGGGTGCAGGCCTCGCGAGGGCCTTCCGCAGCGATGCGCGGGCCGACGAGTTCGAGGTCGAACAGCCCGCGATAGCCGAGGTCGAGCACGTCGCGCAGGATCGCCTCCAGCGGGATCGCGCCATCTCCCGGAACCGCTCGGCAGGGCGTGCTGCGGTCGCCGAGGACGTAGTCGCTCACCTGCACCAGCCCGGCCAGCGGCAGGGCGTCGGCGAGGTTGTCGCGCAGCATGGCTTCGGTCCAGCAGGCATGGAGTTCGACGCAGACCCCGATACCGGCGATCCGGGCGAGGAGCGTCGCATCGGGGAGGGTGTGCGCCATGTGGATGTCGGCGTTGAGCGGGGAGGCGTTCTCCACCAGCAACGCGACGCCCGCCTTTTGCGCAGCATCGCGGCAGGGAGCGATGAGGTCGGCGAAGCGCTGGGCTGCGGTTTCCCACGACAACGCGCCGCGCCCTCCAGTCAGGAGATAGATGGAGGGCGCGCCGATTTCCCTGGCCAACTCTATGGTGTGCAGCAGACCTTCCACTGCCGCGCCGGTGTCACGTTCGAGATCTGGATGCACCGCGAAGAGATGATTGATGCAGCCGATCCGCACCGAACTGTCGCGAGCGGCGGCGCGGTCCGTGTCGGACTGGAGGCGGGGCGCGGCGAGCGTGCAATGCTGCACCCCGATGCTGCGGCAGAAGTCGAGGAATGCCGCGGTCGGCTCATCGATCACGGCGACCTGATGGAGGCTGACGCGGGGGTGGATCATGCCCGCACCTCGATAGGTACGCCGAAGCGCTCGCGGAAGGGCGCGAACTCGGCGTTGAGGGCATCGAGGTCGTAGCCGGCATCGGTCAGGACGCTCGTGGAGTAATGGAACTTGCCATGCCGGTCGCCCCTGTTCTCGGCGAGGTACCGGTGCATCGCCGCTTCCTGCCGCTCGCCGAAATCGCGCCCGGCGAAGCGGTAGTAATCGCGCACGGTGCCGATGGGGTCGGCTACAAAATCGCGGTAGAGAACGTGATGGATGCGCGGGTCGTTCACCAGCGGGTTCGCCATGGTATTGCCGATCGACCAGCGGACCCGTTCGAGGTGCGCCTTCGCTTCTTTCACCAGATCGATGCGGCCGACGATACCTTCCATGATGTCCGACATCATCATCGTCGAACTCGCCGCCACCATGACCGGATCGCGGTGCAGCCAGACCAGCGTGGCGTCGGGATAGGCGTCGAAGAACGCCTCCAGCCGCGTGGTGTGGAAGCCCTTGAGCACCCAGTACTTGCGCTCCCGCCCATGCTGGAACGCCTGCAGCATGGCCTTGTGGATGCGGTACTGCGCCGGCGGGTCGGTCGGCAGGCCCATCGAGAGGTTCTGCATCGGCACGCGCCACCAGGCGGTCGGCGTCATGACGCGAAAGTCGAAGGCCCAGGTACGCTCGTCCTCGGGCAGTCCGTCGCCGAGCATGTCGTTGTAGGGATGGCAGTGCAGCCACTTCGCCATCTTCGCATTGATCTCGCGCCATTCCGCATCGGCCTGCGCGTAGCGGGGGTCGAGCCCCTCGACCGTGCCGGGCGGCGGGGAGGGGTGCATGACTTCGGCGAAGCGCAGCGCCCGCGCGTCCGGGTCGACCGACATGAGCGCGTGCATAAGCGTCGTGCCCGAGCGCGGCTCTCCGCTGGCGAACATCGGCCGTTCGATCACCTCGTCGGCGAGGGGAAAGTCCTTGCGGTCCTGGAAGAAGCGCAGCCGGTCGGTGAGCAGCCAGTGGATGTTCTGCGCCGCCGCCTGCCGTCCTGTCGCGTCCATCGGGATCGTGTTGATGTGCGCCATGGCCAGCGCGAAGCGTTCGGGGAAGCTCTCGTCCGCCCAGTCCGACAGGCCGGTCCCGGCCATGGCATGCTGCAGCAGTTGCTGCGCGTCGAGGTCCGCCATCGCCTCAGCCCTCCACCAGCTTCCGGATTTCGTCCTCGGTCTCGCGGACCTTGGCGGCGGAGGTGGCGGAGAACTTCATGCCACCCATCGCGCCGTATTCCATCAGCTTGTAGACGCGCATCCCGGCGTCGGCGAAGCCCTTGATCTTCACCGCCACCTCTTTCGGCGTGCCGACCGGCAGGATGTCGCGGATGGCCTGCGGGTTCATCTCCTCGCAGAAACGGACCATGGCATCGCGGCTCAGCTTGACCGGATCGAAGTCCATGATGCCGCGCCAGTCCGGACCCATCGGATGCTCATGGCCGAACTGCGCGAGATCCTTGGCGGTGATCATCAGGATGATCGACTTGACCATCGGCGCGCGCAGCATCTCGTCGATCTCGTCGGGCTCGCCGATCAGGGCCATCTGGGTGATCGCGGGGGTGAAGTGGCTCATGTCGCGGCCCGCCGCGTCGCCCGCGTCGAGGATGACCTTGAGCTTCGCCGCATAGTCCTCGGGCGTCCACGATCCCGCCGGCCACCAGCCGTCCGCCTCGCGCCCGGTGATGCCCAGCATCCTCGGCCCCGCCGCGCCGAGCCAGATCGGCGGCGCCTTGCCGTCGAAGAACTCGGTGTCCATCCGCGCGTGTTCGAGATGGAAGAACTCGCCCTCGAAATCGACCGGGCCGTCGGCATGCCACAGCAGCTTGATGACGCGGATCGCCTCTTCCAGCCGTCCCACCGGCTTGGCGAAGTCGAAGCCGTAGGGGACGGTGTTCTCCAGTTCCCCCGAGCCGAGGCCGAGGATGAAGCGGCCCTTGGACAGATGGCTCACCGTCAGGGCCGACTGCGCCAGCATCGAGGGATGCCGCCGCACGGTATCGACCACCGTGGTCGCCAGCGGCGTGCTCTTCGTCAGCACTGCAGCGGCGGCGGCGACCGCCATGCCGTCGAGGTGGCGGTGCGGGCTGGGTGACGCTTTGGCGAGGTCGGTGAACTCGGGCGTCCAGATCGAATCGGGCCAGAAGCTGACCATGTGATCGGGCAGCCAGATCGAATGGTAGCGGCCCGAATCGTAGTCCCCCACCATGTCGATGCCGAGCGGCAGGGTCGTGCGCAGGAAGGCGGCGGGCTGCACTTTCATCGGGCGCTCCTCTTCAGCGGCGCATCGCCGCGACGATGCCGCGCGTGCGCCTCTTTGTTAGGAGCCCATGGGTGGTCTAGGCGTCGCTCAAAGCAAATTCCCATTTGGGGATGAGAACATGGCGGGAGAGAACCTCATCGTGCCCCTGATCGGGGGGCTGGTCGAAGACCCGCCATGGCGCGGTTTCCTCGACGCGCTGCGCGATGCGGTGGCGGGCGACTACGCGAGCCTCGTGTTCCGGCCGCTGCCGCTGGGCACGCCCGAGGCGCGGGTGATCCATCTCTATTCGGGCGAGCCTTCGCCGCCGCCGGTTTCGCGGCACTATCGCGAGAATCTCTACCTGCGCGACCCCATGCCCTATCACGAGATGGCGGAGGGGCGGGCGTTCCGGCTGGACCAACTGCTCCACCTCGGTGAGCCGGCGCACGACGCCTACCTGACGCAGCTGCTGGTGCCTTCGGGCATGAACCACCTCAGGATGATCCGCTTCGCCGAGAAGGGCGGCACAAGCGGCTGGATCACCGTGACGCGGCGGGAGAACGAGTTCGGCGAAGAGGTCGATGCCCTGCTGGAGAGCCTTGCCCCATACCTTCGCGCCGCACTCGGCACCTTCGTGGCGCTGGAGCGCGAGCGGATGACCGCCGCCGTCGCGCGCGAGGCGGTGCGGCGGATGAATTTCGGCTGGCTGACGCTGGATGGCGAGGGGCGCGTGCTCGACGCCGATCCGCAAGGGACGCGGATGCTGGAGGGCGGCGGGCCGATCATGCGGGGGAAGGACGGCAGGCTCACCGCGCGCGATCCGGCGTTGCGTCGCCAGTTGCCCGCCGCGATCCGCGAGCTTGCCGTTGACCCACAGGCCCGCCCGCGTGCGCTGGTGCTGAGCCGTGAGCCCTGGCTGGACCTGCTGCTGGTGCCGTCCGGCCAGCGCATGGGCACCACGCAGGCCGCGCCCGCCATCGTCTGCTACCTCCACGCCGACAACTGGTCCTCCGCCGACCGCTGCGACCAGCTGGCGCAGCTGTTCGACCTCGCGCCCAGCGAGGCGCGGCTGGCGCTGGCGCTCAGCCGGGGCATGTCGATCAGCGAGGCCGCGCCGGAACTCGGGCTGACGGTGGAATCGGCGCGGACGTACTCCAAGCGCATCTATGCCAAGACCGGCGCGCGGGGGCAGGCGGACCTCGTGCGGTTCATCCATCGCTCGGTGCTGGTGATTGCGTGATCGGATACATCTAGTGATCGCGCCAGAGCGATTAGAACATATGTTCAGCATTTTTCGTTGACTGCGCAGCGTGCCGACGCCAGCCAATGAATACGAAACGAACGGGAGAGCACCGCAGATGACCCAGCCACTTGCAGGAAAGGTCGCGCTCGTGACCGGGGCTTCCTCGGGCATCGGGGAGGCGGCGGCGCTGTGTCTGGCGGAGGCCGGGGCGGCAGTGGCGATGACGGCGCGGCGGGCGGAGCGCCTCTCCGGGCTGGTTGCGCAGATCGAGGCGGCGGGCGGCACTGCGCTCGCCATTCCCGGCGACATGATGGTGGAGGACGACGCGCGCCGCGCCATCGCGGAGACGGTCGAGAAGCTGGGGCGCATCGACATCCTCGTTAACTCGGCCGGGATCATGGAAGCGGGCGGGATCGAGAACTGCGACACCGCGATCTATCGCCGCGTCATCGACATCAACCTGATGGGCACGGTCTACACCAGCGCCGCCGCCGTGCCGCACATGCTGGAGCAGGGCGTGGGCGACATCATCACGATCTCCTCGCTCGCCGGGCGCAAGGGAGGGCCGATGACCAGCGCCTATTCGGCCAGCAAGCACGCGGTCAACATGATGACCGACGGCATGCGGCAGGAACTGGGCGGCAGGAACATCCGCGTCACCACGCTGATGCCCGGCGCGACCGAGACGGAAGTTGGCGACAACATCTCCGACCCCAACTGGCGCGCGGCGATCCAGGCGCATGTCGCCAAGGAGGGCGCGGTGAAGCCCCGGGACATCGGCGAGGCTATCGTCTTCATCCTGTCGATGCCGCGCCGCACGAACATCTCGGAAATCTCGATCCGGCCGACGATCGACACTTCGGCGTGAATGGAACGATGACCCAGCCCCAGGGCGTCATTGCGAGCGTAGCGAAGCAATCCATGGTCGGCCCGTGATGCTGGATTGCTTCGTTACGCTCGCAATGACGAACGGGCGAACGACATAGGGAGAAGGACGATGGCCGGAAGGCTTCAGGACAAGGTCTGCATCATCACCGGCGCGGGTTCGGGCATGGGGCGGGCAATGGCGCGGCTGTTTCATGCCGAGGGGGCGAAGCTGGTGCTCGCCGATATCTCGGGCAAGGAGGACGAAGTCGCGGCGGAACTCGGCGGCGATGTCGTCTCGATCCACTGCGACGTCTCGGACGAGGCGCAGGTGCAGGCGCTGATCGCCAAGGCCGAGGACAGCTTCGGCCGGCTCGACGTGCTGTGCAACAATGCGGGCTTCGGCGGCGGCATGGCCGCGCTGCACGAGCAGCCTGTGGAACTGTGGGACAAGGTCCACGCCACCAACATCCGCGGCGTGTTCCTCGGCATGAAGTACGGGATCGCTTCCATGCTCAGGACCGGCGGCGGGGCCATCGTCAACACCAGCTCGGCCTCCGCGGTAGTCGGGTGGAAGCACCACGGCGTCTACAGCTCGGCCAAGGCGGGGGTGCATCAGCTGACCAAGGTGGCCGCGCTCGACTACTCGGATCGCAACATCCGCGTGAACGCCGTCGCGCCCGGAACGATGTGGACCGGGCTGGTCGAGGCGTCGAAGACCCACGACGCCCCGCCCGAGGGTTTCCCGACGCTCGCGGGCATCCCGATGGGCCGCTGGGGGCGGGCGGAGGACATCGCGACCGCCGCGCTGTTCCTCGCCAGTGACGAGGCGAACTACATCACCGGCGTCATCCTGCCGGTGGACGGCGGCTATTCCATCGGCTTTTCCGGCATGGGGGCCGAGCGTCCGGGCATCGTCAGCGTCAATTCCGACGGCACCTAGAGCCGCCTTCCCCTTTTCGTCATTGCGAGCGCAGCGAAGCAATCCAGCGGTCAAGGCGAGCTCTGGATTGCTTCGCTACGCTCGCAATGACGAATCCGGAGCGGGCTTCCCGCCCTACAGCCAAGGCGCGACCGGCAGCCCCGCCAGCGAGAGATCGGCCCAGAGATACTCCGTATAATGCCCGATGCGCCGCCGGGTATCGACGTAGCAGAAACAGAGCTTCTCCGCTGGCGAGGGCTCGGCGGGGAACAGCAGCGCGAACTGGTCCCCGCTCGCGCGCACGCCCGCCAGCAGCGCTTCCCATGCGGAGTAAGGCCCCGGAACCGCCACGGCTACGTGGTGGAAGTTCAGGACATGCGCCGACAAGTCCACCGCATCGGTGTAGATCTGCGTCACGCCCGATACCGGCTCGATGATCTCGAACTGGCGCAAGGCGCCCGGCGCGCCGATGTTGGCGATGGCGGACTTCACGCCCAGCCTTCGCCGCTCGCCGTAGGACATGACCTCGATCTCGGCCTCGCTGCGACGCAGGCCGGTGATGCCGAGTTCCGCCTCGGCATGGGCGATGGCAGCGTCCATGTCGCGCGTGGCGTAGCTCATCTGGATGAGCTGCCCGTACCGCGCGCCAAGGTGCGTCATGCGCCCTGCTTCACCGGGATGCGGTAGCGTTCGATGTAGTCGGCGAAGGCGTGATGCACGCCCTCGCGCGTCAGGCCGTAGCGTTCCAGCGAATAGTCGTGCTTGCCGTGCTTCCCCTTGGGGTTGGCCGCCATGTAGGCCTGCATCGCGGCCTCCGCCTCGGGCGTGAAGGGATCGCCGAAGTGCTCGTAGATGCCCCGGCACACGCCGATCGGATCCTTCATCACGTCCACGTACTGCACGTCGAGGATCGCGTCCGCGCCATGCTTCGCGCGGAAGGCGTCCTGCCGCTCGATCATGATCGCGAAGGTTTCCATGAACGAGCGGCCGATCCCTTCGAGGTCGACGTCGTCCGAGTAGATGCGCCGCACGTTCTCGATCAGGCTGCCGATGGAGCCGAGCACGTCCGCCGGATCGCGGTGCGTCATGACCAGTTGCGCGTCCGGATAGACGTCCTTCAGCGCATCGAGGAACAGCGGATGCCACGGGTTCTTGAGCGTCCAGCGCCCGCCCGCCTCGGCCTGGAGCAGTTGCAGCAGGCGCTTGTGGAAGCGGAACGCGGGGCCGTAGTCCGCCTCGTGCAGCAGCCAGTGGCGATAGCCGGGAATGTCGGCCTGCGATTCGAAGACCTGCGCGCAGAACGAATAGGTCATCGAGAACTGGCATTCGGTCGGGCTGTCGGCATCCTCGTAATGGATCGCGGCGATCTGCGGCATGTATTGCAGCGAGGCCTGCGTCTGGTCCTGCATCTTGCGCCAGCGTGGACCGGCGCGCAGTTCCTCGGGGCGCGGAGGCGGCACCGGATCGTGGGATTCCCAGCGCAGGAACGGGCGGCGCGCCGGGTCGGCGGCGAGCAGGTTGATGACGAGCGTGGTCCCCGTGCGCGGTAAGCCGAAGACGAACAGCGGTTTCTCCACCGGGCGCTCTGCCAGTTCGGGATGGCGGGTCATCCAGTCCTCGATCCGCATCCGCCCGGCCACGTACTTCACCAGATCGCGGCGTGCGAGTTGTGTCCCCCGCTCGGTGAAGCGGGCCTCCCCGGCGTAAGAGTCGAGCAGCTTCTGCAAGCCTTCGAGCACTGCCGGATCGCCGATTTCCGTCAGCCCGGTCTCCGCGCGGGCGGCTGCGATCACCTCGTCGAGCGTCATGCCGGTTCGTCCTTCCCCATCGTCTTATCGTCGCCACGGTGATGCCTGGGGTGGGTGATTGCAAGATAGTGGGCACTCCTACAGACTTGCCTCAAAGGCGGCGAACCCGCGCGGAGGAGAGGTAAAACCCATGGATTTGAGCGAGGCGAGACATGCTTTCGTCACCGGCGGCGCGAGCGGCATCGGGCTAGGTATCGTCGATGCGATGGTCCGGCGGGGTCTGCGCGTCACCGTCGCGGACATCGACGCGGAAACGCTCGCGCGCGTGGTGGCGGAACGGTGGGAGGGCGTGCGTGGCGTCGTGCTCGATACCCGCGACCGCGATGGCTGGGCACGAGCCAAGGCCGAGGCAGAAAGTGCGTTCGGCCCGGTCGACGTGCTGGTCAACAACGCCGGCATCGCCCCCAACGGTCGCGAGTTCGCGGACATGGACCCGGAGAGCTTCGACCGCATCGTCGCGATCAACCTCGGCGGCGTCGCCAACGGCGTCTTCGCCTTCGCGGCGGACATGCGTGCGCGGGGGCGGGGGCATGTGGTCAACACGTCGTCGCAGGCCGGGCTGACCGCGAGCGTGCCGGGGGTGGGGGCCTATGCCACCGCCAAGTTCGGCGTCACCGCGCTTACCGAGGCGCTGCGGCAGGAGATGGCCCCGCACGGCGTCGGCGTGTCGCTGCTGTGCCCCGGCTACGTCGCCACCAACCTTGCCGAGACCACGCGCAAGATCGGCGGGGAGATCCGCCAGTACGCCGGTTCCATGCCGCCCTCGACGATCACGCCGGATGACGTGGGCGAGATGGTCGCAGCGGGCATTGCGGCGGACGAGCCGGTCATCGTCACCCACACCCGCGTCTGGCGCAGCGTCGAGCCCCGCTTCACCGCGATCCGCGAAGCCTGCGAGCGCCGGGACGCGGCGGCATGAGCGAGGAGCGGCTGGCCCGCATCGAGGCGCACATCGTCATCGCCGATCTCGTCCACGGCTATGCAAGGGCCGTGCGGCGCGAGGCTTACGAGGACATTCCGGCACTGTTTGCACCCGGCGGCACCTTCGAAGTCCGCTTCGGCGCGGCGGACAAGGCGGAGTTCGCCGTGCGCCAGCGGTTCGAGACGCCCGATGCGCTGGCCGCGTTCCTCATCGAAGGGCGCGGGCGGCCGCATCCGGTGCCGCTGATCCACAACCTGATGATCGCGGTTTCCGGCGATACGGCTGAGGCGAACGCGCTGATGGTCGCGGCGATCACCGGCACCGACAAGGAAGTGCGCGGGGAATATCACGATCGCTTCGTGAAGCAGGACGGGCGCTGGCTGTTCGCGAGCCGGGTTTACACGGTGTTCTGAGCCCAAGTTCCTCCCCGGAACGGGGAGGGGGACCGCCGCGAAGCGGTGGTGGAGGGGGAGAGTTCAGGCAATTCCCCCTCCGTCAGCCCTTCGGGCTGCCACCTCCCCGAGACAAGCTCGGGGAGGAATTGTCACCGCCGCTCCACCGTGACCCCGCCGAACATCATCCCCTCCGCCGGGCCGGTGAGAACGTCCATCGGGAACACCTTGGGCACCGCGCTCACCGCGTCCAGCCGCGCCAGCTGGCTCTCATCCAGCGTCAGGTCCAGCGCGCCGAGGTTGTCCTCAAGCTGCGCGGGGGTGCGCACGCCGACCACCGGGGCGCACGTCGCCGGGTTCGCCAGCGTCCATGCCAGCGCCACCTGTGCCGCAGTGCAGCCGATCTCCCGCGCCACCTCGACCACCACGTCGGCGATGTCGAGGTTGCGCGCGGTCAGCTTGCCCGTCACCGCGTTGATCGCCTTGCGCGAGCCGATCGCGTCCATGCTGCCGGTCGTGTCGAGATCGGCGCGGGTGTACTTGCCGGTCAGCATCCCCTGACCGAGCGGTGCCCACGGTGATACCCCCATGCCCATCTCCCGCGCCATCGGGATCAGTTCGCGCTCCACCGTTCGCTCGACGAGGCTGTACTGGATCTGGAGCGCGCAGAATTGCGTCCAGCCGCGCAAGTCGGCGATTGCCTGCATCCGGCTCGCCTGCCAGGCGGGCGTGTCCGAAAGGCCGGTGTAGAGCACCTTGCCGCTCGCCACGAGATCGTCGAAACCGCGCAGGATCTCGTCCACCGGCGTGCGGAAGTCCCACATGTGGAGGTAGAGCAGGTCGATGTAGTCGGTTTGCAGCCGCCGCAGCGAATCCTCGACCGAGCGGACCATGTTCTTGCGCCCGTTGCCCGCCGCGTTGGGGTCGCCGGGGCGGGTGGTGAGCGAGTACTTGGTGGAGATCACCAGCGGATGCCGTCGCCCCTTGACGATGCGGCCCAGCCATTCCTCCGAGCCGCCCATCTGGCCGTAGAAGTCGGCGGTGTCGATGAAGTTGCCGCCGCGTTCGGTGAAGCGATCCACCACGGCGCGCGCCTCGTCCTCGCTGCTGCCCCAGCCGCCCTCCACGGCGAAGGTCATGGTGCCCAGCGCCAGCGGCGAGACGCGCAGGCCCGAGCGGCCGAGCAGGCGGTAGTGATCGAGGCTGGTCGCCATCGTGTGTTCTCCTTTCGGGCGGGGTTGTGGCGCGTGTCGAGGGGGCTGGCCATGCGGGGAGAGCCATGCTTCCCGCTGGATCAAGAGAGCCTGCCATCCGGCAACGTCCCCGTCGTACTTTGCTTCGTCATTGCGAGCGCAGCGAAGCAATCCAGCGGCGCGAGCCGACCGTGGATTGCTTCGCTGCGCTCGCAATGACGAACGAACGGGCGATACATTGCATCGCCCGCCGCCCGCGCGTAGCACGCGGGCATGATCGCGCACGTCGAACCCTTCCACGCCACCACCATCGGCCGCCTCGCCTACGAACTCGCCGCCGAGGGGCGCGACGTGATCCACATGGAGTACGGCCAGCCGTCCACCGGCGCGCCCGCCGCCGCCATTGCCGCCGCCCATGCGGTGCTCGATGCCGAGGCGGGCGGCTACTGGGAGAGCCCGGCCCTGCGCGAGCGGATCGCGCGCCACTATGCCGAGGCTTACGGCGTCGAAGTCTCCCCCGAGCAGGTGTTCCTGACCTGCGGCGCCTCGCCCGCCTTCGTGCTGGCGCTGTCGTGCCTGTTCCGGCCCGGTGCGCGGGTGGCGCTCGCCCGGCCGGGCTATGTCGCCTACCGCAACGCCATGCGTACGCTCTACATCGAGCCGGTGGAGCTGCCCTGCGGTCCTGCCGAGCGCTATCAGGTGACGGCCGCCGCGCTCGACGCGCTGGACCCGGCGCCCGAGGGGCTCATCATCGCCAGCCCGGCCAACCCCACCGGCACCGTGATCGCGCCGGAGGAACTGGCGGCCATCGCCGAAGTCTGCGCGCGCAAGGGCATCGCGGTGATTTCGGACGAGATCTACCACGGCCTGACCTACGGCATGACGGCGGACTCGCTGCTGAGCCATGTGCCCGATGCGCTGGTGGTGAACAGCTTTTCCAAGTGGTTCTCGATGGCGGGCTGGCGGCTCGGCTGGCTGGTGGTGCCGCCGCACCTGATCGAGCCTGCGCGGGCGCGGATCGCCAACCTGTTCCTGACCCCGCCGGTGCTGGCGCAGCACGCAGGGCTCGTCGCGTTCGACTGCGTGGAGGAACTGGAAGGCCACCACGCCAACTACGCGCGCAACCGCGAGCTGCTGCTGGCGGCGCTACCGCGCCTCGGCCTCCAGCGGATCGCGCCGCCGGACGGGGCGTTCTACATCTGGGCGGACATCGGCCACCTGACCAACGACAGCTTCGCGTTCTGCCGCCAGCTGCTGGCCGACACCGGCGTCGCCACCGCGCCGGGGATCGACTTCGACCCGGTGGACGGCAACCGCTTCATCCGCCTGAGCTTCGCCGTCTCCACGCCGCAGATCGAGGATGCGATCGAGCGCATGGTGGCGTGGTTCGCCGCCCGGCGCGAGGCGGTCAGCCCGGCCTGACGATGTCGAGCACCTGCCGGGTGAACCACGCATCGATCGCCGCGATCTCCGCCGCGTCGCGCGGGGGCAGCGGCAGGTGGCCGGTGAAGAACACGTAGCCGATTGCCAGCATCGCCAGTTCCAGCGCGCGCACTTCCCCGTCCGCGCCGCCCCCGTCCGTGCTGGCAAGATGCGCGCCCATCGGGACGATGCTGCATTCGGTGAAGACCCGCGCGGCGATGTGCGCCGCCTCCGGTTCGCCCGAGGCCATCGCCATCATCAGCATCGGTCGCGCGGCGTGCTCCTCCTCGCGCAGTGTTCGGGCGAGGGTGCGCGCCATGTCCTCGGGCGGCAAGGCGATCAGGTCGTCGATCCGGATCGCCTCGCGCAGCGCCGCTTCGAACAGACCCGCCTTGCTGCCGTAATAGCGCAGCAACAGCGTGGAACTGGTCCCGGCGAGCGTGGCGATCTCCCGGATGCCGGTGTGCGAATAGCCGGTGACGGCGAAGGCGTGCTGCGCCGCCTGAAGGATGCGCGCGCGCGTGGCCTGGGCGTCGCGCTTGCGGGGAGGGTCTGACGGCATCGGCATGATGCTAACGCTGCTTGACAGGTGTTCAACCCGGACGGATGTTATCAGTTGATAACTTGAGGTGGGAGAGATCTATGGCGACCTTCGTTCTGGTTCACGGCGGCGGGCATGGCGGCTGGTGCTACAAGCCGGTGGCGCAGCGGCTGCGCGCGCTGGGGCACGAGGTTCACACGCCCTCGCTCAGCGGTCTCGCCGACCGCGCCCACCTGATGAGCGCCGCCATCGACCTCGACACCCACATCGCCGACATCGCGCAGCTGCTGGAGTTCGAGGATCTGACCGACGCGATCCTCGTCGGCCACAGCTACGGCGGCATGGTCATCACCGGCGCGGCGGACCGCAAGCCGCAGCGCGTGGGCCACCGCGTCTATCTCGACGCCGCCTATCCGCGCGACGGCGAGTCGCTTTACGAACACGCCTACGAAGCGATCCACGGCGCGAAGCAGGGGCTGCACGAAGTGGACGGGGTGCAACTGGTCATGGCGCCGATGCCGGGCATGGCGGCGTTCTTCGGCGTCACCGATCCGGTGCTCGGCCCCTGGACCGATGCGCGGCTGACCGCGCAGCCGTGGAAGTGCTTCGACCAGAAGCTGGTCCTGACCAACGAGGCGGCGATGCGGGCGATCCCCGAAAGCCACCTCATCTGCACTTCGACGATTCCGGGCCGCGATATGCCGCTGCTGACGGCGCGGTCGGATGGCCGGGTATGGGACATCGACACCGGGCATGACCTGATGCTGACCGAATCCGAGTGGGTTTCCGAGCGTCTGGACGCCATCGCGCGGCTATAATCCGCGAGTCGCAGCGTGGCTGAAGCCGCCGGATGTCGCGTTAGCAAACGATTCAACCTCTAGGTGAAACGCCATATCGCGTCCTGCGGACCCAGAAATGAACGGAAGCTTCATTTCGTTTCTATAAGGTGTAACAAGGTGGGACGCCCTACTTGGGATATGCGCAACTGCGTATTGACGCGGAGCCATTTCCGGGGACTTTGGCGCACCTTCGGAACGCGAAAGACAACGACAACGGCGATGGCTAACACCTTGGACAATTCCGGTAGCGAACGCGCACAGGCCATGCGGCTGCGCGATTTCCTGCACGACTGCACGGGCAGCGCCCCGTGCGAGGAAGCCGACCGGGTGCGCGATGCGATCGCCCTGCTTGGCGGCGGTGGTCTCGACGGGACCGTGAAACTCGATCTGGAACGGATCGACGCCATGCTGGCCAGCGGCGCGGCGCTCAATGCCGTGCTGGAAATCTTGGGCCGTGACACCGCGTTCATGCTGTCGCGCGGCAGCGAGGCCTGCCTGGCGACGGTGGTTCCCTCCGGTGCTTCGGAAGAGGCGAACGGCGAAGGCTCCACGCTGGCGCTGGCGATGCTGGCCGGTCACATTTCCGCCGTTCTGGCCCGGGTCGAGCAGGCGAGCCAGCAGCAGCAGGCTCCGTCGCTGCCGGCGTCGATGCTGCTGCACTGATACTTCGTCATTGACGGCGTTCTGCGGAAAGGGGGTCGATGGCCTCCTTTTTGCGTTCATCGATCCGTCTGGCCCGCGACAGGCCCGACCGGGAGGGGATGACGGCCGGGCCTGCTCCTTCGACTGCGGGTTCAGGTGCCGACGCTCTGGCAACGGTGTGCGTCGACTTGCCTGTCTTACCCGCATCGTGGCTAACGGCCTGTTCACGCCGGGCTCCGGGTTTTCCCGCGCCGGAAGTTCCCGGAGGCGCAGGGGCCGGATCATCGCCGCCGCCGTGGCCGCTTCGCCAGTCAGTTGACCAGCGATGCCTCGATCGCGATGCGGATCGCGTCCGAGGTGTGGTTCGCGCCCAGCTTGTTGAGCATGTTGGCGCGATGGATTTCCACGGTGCGCGGGCTGATCGAGAGCTTTTCTCCGATAAGGCGGTTGGACAGCCCGCTGGCGACGCCGCCCAGAACTTCGCGCTCGCGCCGGGTCAGGCGGTCCACGCGGGCGCGCGCCATGACTTCGCGCAGCTTGGCGTTGCCGAGGCTCTCGGCGCGGGTGATCGCCTTCGCGAGGCTGCCGGTGAGTTCATCGGGCGAGATGGGCCAGGCGATGTAGTCGATCGCGCCGTCGAGGATGGCCTGCACGATCCGCTGCGCGCCGGGCTCTTCCGAGAAGGCGATGATTGGGAACCAGTCCCCATGGGTCGCCATGGTGTCGATCAGTTCGTCGATCGCGCCCGCCTGGTCGTGGATCAGCACGACGCCCGAGCGCGGCCAGGCCATCGCAAGTTCGGAAATGTTCTCGAACGGCTCGACATGGATGCCGCCGCTGGACAGGACATGGCTGATCGCCGCGCGGCGGCGCATGTCACTGTCGATGAGGATCAGGTTCGAGATGAGGTCCACGGCCAATCTCCCATTGGATATGTGCCTAAGGACTTATTCGCATTTCCCCGGCCACGTCGCGCCCGACCTGCTCCGAAACCGAGGCAAACGGCGGGCTAACCGTGGCTAACACGCGCTTTTTCGTGATCTACGCGGTTACCGAAACGGGTGTGAAGTGTGTCGCTTCGGGACTTTTTACGCGCATTCAGCCTGCCAGCAGGGCCTGTCCGATCTCGGCGAAGTCGGTGCGCAGCGCCGTGATCGCCTGCGGATCGAACTCCAGCGCGCTGTCGAGAATCGTCCGCCGCGCGCCCTCGTAGAGCTGGCCGAGCGCGACCGCCATGCCGTCCGCCCCCGCGACGCCCATCTGCAGCGCTGTGATCGCGGTCAGCGCGCGCGTCATCGAGCGGCTCTTGAGGCAGTTGTCGCCATTGGCGTCCGCATGGACGGCGGTGCCCAGCGCGCTGACGAGGTGCTCGTAGCACAAGTGGACCAGTTCGGCCGGGCCTGCGCCGCTGACCCGCGCGTCGAAGTCCACGCGGCGGTAGGCTTCCTGGGGGGAGGTCTGCCGCAGCATGTCAGTTCGACTTGTTCCACTGCGCGATCTGGTTGGTCAGCATCGCGAGGGTGGACTTGCTGGCACCGATGCGCGCCTCTGACGCGGCGTACTGCGCCACCAGCCGCGCGCGCAGCTTTTCCTGCTGCTCGGCAAGGTCGGCCTTTTCCGTGGTGAGGCCGGTCTTCTTCTTGGTGTAGCCCGCGATCGAGCTGCCCAGCGAATAGGCGTCCGACGTGGTGGTGGCGGCGCGGTAGATCTTGTCGACGGTGGCGAAGACGCCGCTGACGCCGTTGGTGAACATCGCCGCGACGCCCCTGGGGTCGGCGGCCTGCGTCGCCGAAAGGCGGCCGGTGTCGAGCGTGAAGGTGCCGTCGCGCTGGATCTTGAGGCCGAGGTCCGCCAGCGTCTTCGCCGCGCCGGTCGCGTTTGGCATGATCGTCGTGCCGCCGAGCGAGGACAGCGAGCGCTTGAGCGCCCGCGCGCCGGGATCGTTGGCAAGGTCGGCGCCGAGCGAGGTCGCGCTGTTGAGCGCCGAGACGACCTCGTTCAGCGCATCGACGAAGTCCTGCATGGAACTTGCGATGGCGCTCGACGGGTCGGAGAAGCTGACGGTGGTCGGCGTGCCGGTGTTGGTTGCGGTGAGCTGCAACTTCACGCCTGGAATGGCGTCGGTGACGGTGTTGGATTTGGCCGTCATCGCCAGCCCGTCCACCTTGAATGCGGCGTCGCTCGCGATGGTCATGAGCTGGCCGCTGCCGGAACCCGGCGACCATGCCAGTGCGGCGAGACTGGGGTCGCCCGGTTCCACTATGAACCCGTTCTGTGCGCCCTCGGTGCCTTTCAGTACCAGCTGCGCGCCGTCCACCGTCGTGGTCACATAGGCGCTCACGCCCGCATCCGCGCCGTTGATCGCGGTCGCCACGTCGGCCAGCGTCGCGCCTGACGGAATGGCGATATCGACGGCGGAATGCGTGGAATCCTGCGCAAATCCGCCGTTCGAGACGGTCCCGAACTTCAGCGTCAGGGTGCCGGAACCGACCGGGCTGGTGGTCGCGGCGAAAGGTGCGCTCGCCAGTTGCTGTCCGCTCGCCAGTTTCGTCACTTCCAGCGAGTAAGTGCCGCTCGGCTGGCTCGATCCGGACAGCGAGGCGCTGGCGACATTGGGCGCAGCGATGTTCGGCGTGCGGGCGAGGCTGCCCGAACGGACCAGCGTACCGAGCGAGGTATTGAGCCCCAGCATCAGCGACTTGATGTTGGAAGCCGCGGAAATCTGCGCGTCCAGCTTGTCCGAACGCGCCGCCAGCCTGTCGTTGCGGGAAGCGAACTGCGCGGTGGCGAGGTTGTTCGCCAGCGCGGTCATGTCCACGCCGCTCCCTCCGCCAAGCGCGGTCACGAGCGAGGTTGTGGTGGCCGAGGTGGTGGAGGAAGTGGTTGTCATGCCTGCAAGAACGGCGGTTTCCGGCGCGGTTTAAGCGAGGGAAGCGGGATCGAGCCGCCCGTCCGCGTCGAACCGCAGCGTCACCGGCACCGAGACTTCGGGCGCGGCGCGCTTTTCCCCGCGCTTCAGCGCCATCACGAAGGCGAGGAGGGCGGCGACGGCGACGTAGTGCTCCTCACGGATCACCTGCCGCTCGCGCGTGGTGTAGTAGACCGAGCGGGCGAGCGCGGGGTACTGGAGCACCGGAACGGCGTGCTCTGCCGCCAGTTCGCGCATGGCGAGCGCCTTGTCCCCGCGCCCCTTGGCGACGACGACGGGAGCGGATGCTCTGGCCGGATCGTAGGACAGCGCGACCGCGAAATGCGTGGGGTTGGCGACGACGAACTGCGCCTGCTTCATCGCCGGGATCAGCCCGCCCATGGCGATCTTGCGCTGCCGGTCCTTGATCGCGGCCTTCTTTTCGGGCGCGCCTTCGGCCTCCTTGGCTTCGTCGCGCACGTCCTGCAGCGTCATCTTCAGGCGCCGGTTGCGGCGGAAAAGCTGGACCGGCAGGTCGAACAGGGCGATCACGAACAGCCCGGCGGATAGCCAGAACAGCAACAGGACCACGGTGTCCCACGCCCACGAGAGTTGGGCGAACACGTCGCCACGTCCCAGCCGCGCGAAGGCGTCGATGCGGCCCTCTCCCCAGGCCCAGGCGATCACGCCGAGCAGCGCGACCTTGGCCAGTCCCTTGGCCATTTCGATCCAGCCGGAGGGGCCGAACACGCGCTTCAGGCCCGACATCGGGTTGATGCGGGAGCCCTTGGGCATCACGTTCCCGCCGACCCAGCGCCCCTGTCCGAAGCCGAGTTGCGAGACGAGCGAGATCGCGATCACCGCAAGGCCCAGCACGACCACCGGCGGCAGCGCGGTGACGAGCGCGACGGTCAGCATCGTGCCCGGGCTGAAATCGTCGAGGCTGGCACGGTCGAAGGTGAAACTCTCGCGGATCAGGCGTTCCGACAGGTCCAGCAGCCACGGGCCCGTCACCTTGAGCCATACCGCGCCGATGGCCATGGAGGCCGCGATCGCCAGTTCGCGCGGACGAATGACGTCGCCCCGCTTCGCCGCGTCGCGCAGGCGCTTTTCGGAAGGAGCAAAGCTCTTTTCGCCTTCCTGCTCGCTCATTCGAACAGCCGCTCCGCATGGTCGAGCGCCTCGGCGGAGAGGCGGGTGACGAGGTCGGTGAGAACCGGGGCGGAGATCATCAGCGCCGCGATGCCGCCCAGCACGCCCATCGGCATGCCGAGCGAGAACAGGTTGAGCGCCGGGGCCGAGCGGCTGAGCACGCCCGCGACGATCTGTACCACCAGCAGCACCAGCGTGACCGGCAGGGCGATGGCGACGGCGGTGAGGAACATCTGCGAGGCGAACGAGGCGACCAGCGAGAACTTCTCCGGCCCCAGCCAGGTCTGGCCCGGCGGGAACACCTCGTAACTGCGCACGACGAGGGCGAACCATTGCAAGTGTGCGCCCAGCGCCAAGAACACCACGGTCATCACGACCATGAAGTACTGGCCGATCGCGGGGGACTGCGTGCCCGCCACGGGATCGACGGCGACCGCCATGTTCATGCCCATGCCGCCGCCGATGACCTCGGCGGCGATGATCGGCGCGGCGAAGGACAGCTGGAGCACGAAGCCGAGCGTGAGGCCGACCATGACCTCGCCCATGACCGACAGGATGCCGATGAGCGACAGCATCTGCGCCGGGGCCTGCACCGGCGTCCACACGCAGACCAGCACCGCCACGCCGCCCGCGACCATCACCCGGACCTGCGGCGGCACCGTCACCGCGCCGAACAGCGGGGCGGCCACCAGCGCGGCGCCGATGCGGGTCATCACGAAGACCAGCCGCCAGAATTCCGCCTCCAGCGGGCCGAAGCCGAAGTCCATCCCTATCAAGGCGTCGCCTGCGTCGTCTGGCCGGTACGGGCGATCTGGTCGAAGATCTCCTGCGTGTAGTCGGCGATCAGCGTCATCATGGAACTGCCCAGCAGCACCAGCACCAGCGCGATCACCGCGAGCTTGGGTACGAACGTCAGCGTCTGCTCGTTCACCGAAGTCGCCGCCTGGATCACGCCGATGACGAGGCCCACCGCCAGCGAGGCCAGCAGGACAGGAGCCGCCACCAGCGCCGTCACCCACAGCATTTGGTCGGCGAGGGCGAGGAGGGCGCTTATGTCGTCCATCAGTGGCGCCCCGCCCGATGGGGCTTCGACAGGCTCAGCCTGAGCGGAGTTGAGAGAGCGGTTTCCGGTTTCCGCTCAGGCTGAGCCTGTCGAAGCCCCCGGCGTGCAAGCCGCTCCATTACCCGAAACTCTGCGCGAGGGAGCCCATCAGCAGCGCCCAGCCGTCCACCATGACGAACAGCAGCAGCTTGAAGGGCAGCGACACGATCATCGGGCTCATCATCATCATGCCGAGGCTCATGAGCACCGACGACACCACCAGGTCGATCACCAGGAACGGCAGGAACAGCATGAAGCCGATCTGGAACGCGGTCTTGAGTTCGCTGGTGACGAAGGCGGGCAGCAGGATCGAGAACGGCACGTCGGCAGCTCTCGCGAACCTCGGCGCTTTGGCCATCTCGGCGAACATCATCAGGTCGCGCTCTCGCGTCTGGCGGATCATGAAGGCGTGGAAGGCCTTGCCGCCGTTCTGGATGGCGACCTCGGCGTTCATCGTGCCTGCGGAGTAGGGGGCGATGGCGGTGCGGTTCACCGTCTCCAGCGTGGGCGCCATGACGAACAGCGACAGGAACATCGACAGCCCGATCAGCACCTGATTGGGCGGCGATTGCTGGAGGCCGATCGCCTGCCGCAGGATGGCCAGCACCACCAGGATGCGGGTGAAGCTGGTCATCATCAGGATCAGGCTGGGCAGGATCGTCAGCAGCCCCATGATGAGGAGCAACTGCAGCGACATCGTCATGCCCGGGCCATCGGTGCCGCCAAGCGAGCCGAACGCCCGGTCGAGCGCGCCGGGGATCGCGGCAGGGGCCTGCGGCGCGGCGGCCTGCGCATGGGCCGTTGCGGAGAGGAGAAGCAGCGGTAGGGCAGCAAGGCTCCTCCCCCAACGGGGGAGGGGGACCATGCGAAGCATGGTGGAGGGGCACGCGGCGGATTGCCCGAGCTTGAAGGGCGGAGTTGTCTCCGGCGCGCGCAGCGAGGGCCGGCAATCCCGAGGGTGCCCCTCCACCACCCTGCGGGTGGTCCCCCTCCCCGTTCCGGGGAGGAACTTCATTCCCGATCTCCCGCCGCGCGCAAGCGGGCCGGAGCCTCGGCCAGTCGCGACAGCCCTTGGCGAGACACCGAAACCAGTATCTCCCGCCCGTGGAACTCGATCACTGCCAGCTTCAGAGTGGGCGAGAGCATCGTCGTCTCGACTACCCGGATCGACTTCGACCCCGCGCCGACACCCGTCCGTGCCTGCACCAGCTTCGCCAGCCGCAGGCAGCCCCAGATCATCAGCGCGATCAGCGGCAGCAGTATCAGCAGCTTGAGGACGTACCACAGCATCAGCCTTCCCCCTCACTCCTGACCGTCGCCCGGCAGGCCGAGGGCGTCGTCGGGCGTGGCGGTTTCCTCCACGCCCAGCATCTCGACGATGCGCAGGCCGAAGCGGCCGTTGTGGGACACGACCTCGCCCTTAGCGATCGGCTTGCCGTTTACCAGCACGTCGAGCAGTTCGTCGGTCATGCGGTCGAGCATGACGAGGCTTTCCGGGCCGAGCGCCAGCACGTCCTTCAGCTTCATCTGCGTGCGGCCCAGCTCGACGGACAGGCGCACATCGACGTCGCGCAGGAAATCGAGGCCGCGGGAATGAATGCTCATGTCTTTACGTGTTCCTCAAAAGGCATTCTGGATCTGGACCGCGACGCGATCCTCGACTTCGCCGACGGTCCCGGCAGCTATGGTGCGCCCGTCAACCCTGAGCGGCACCGCGCGCGCCACCGTCACCGGCAGCACGTCTCCGGGGCGCAGGGCGGAGAGGCGCGAGAACGGCAGGGTCATGTCCACCAGCACCGCCGTCACCTCGATCGGCAGCGAGGCGAAGGGCTCGGTATCGGGGCCGGGGCGGGCGGTGCGCGTGACGGCGCGGCGCTTGCGGCGCGGGGCGACGAGCGCGCTCGCAAGCGTGCCGAGGGGGAAGGCGAGTGCCAGCGACCAGGGCTCGGCACCCGCTTCGTCCACTTCCAGCACGATGCGCAGCAGCGGCTCGCCTGCGCCGAAGGGCGCAAGCTGCGCCAGCACCGTGTCGCGGCGCAGCGGCATGACGCGATGCACGTCGTCCCCGCCCATTCCGGCGGAGAGCGCGGCGGCGATGGCGTCTTCCATGCGCGCGAGCAGCAGTTCGGCGGACAGAGGGAAGCGGGTCGGCAGCGGATCGGGCAGCAGCCCGCGCCCGCCGAAGGTGCGGTCGAGCAGGCGCAGCACCGGCGCAGCCTCGAAGCTGGCGAGCAGCGGGAGGCGCTTGGGGCCGAGGCCCATCAGGCTGTGCGCGGTCAGGCCCGTTTCCTCGGCAATCAGCGCGTCGAGCGTGCCCTCCGCCGGGATGCCGATGCGCACCACCGGAGCCTCCGCACCGGAGACCCGGCCAAGGCCCGAGGGCAGCGTGCGCGCGAGCTTCTCGCCCAGTTGCGTCAGGGGGCGCACCATCTCGGCGATGGAGGGGCCGATGCCGAGCAGTTCGGCGCAGTGCCGGGGCTTCGTGGGAGACGCCATCGCCGCCCTCACTGGATGATGAAGTTGCGGAAGTAGACGGCATCGACGCCGCCGAACCCTTCCTTCCGGATCAGCACCTGGTTGATCGCGGCGGTCATCCGCTGCTGCAGGCGCGCCTTGCCTTCCACCGTGGAGACGTCGTTCTCCGGCGTGTCGGCGAGGATGCCGAGCAACTGCGAGCGGATCGCCAGTTCATGCTTGGACAGCCACTGCAACACGCGCCCGTCGCGCCGGGTGGAGCAGGCGATGCTGGCCTGCACCATGGCGTCGGTGTCCTTGAGGTTGGAGGTGAAGTCGTCGCTGAAGGTGAAGTAGGCGGTGCGGTACTCGTCCCCGCCCTCGCTCTCGGCCTCCTCGCCGCCGCCTTCCCCTTCGCCTTCCTTGGCGGGAGGCGCGTAGGGATCGACCTCGCCTTTCTTCACCAGTTGCGGGCCTTCGGGCTTCTTCGCCTCGCTGGCATGGCCGCCGATGATACCCGCCGCCGTGAGCCCGAAGACCGCGCCGCCGCCGACGACGAGCATGGCCACGGCGACGAGGACGAGCCCCATCTTGCCCTTCTTCTTCGGTTTTTCCTCGCCGTCACCGGCCGGTTTGTCACTCATTCACGTCGGTCCCTGTTCGGTCGGCGATAAGGTCAGGCGTAGACATCGCTGCCGCCCGAGCGCTGTTCGCGCCCGCGCTGCTGTGAGCCGGACTGCGGCTGGTCCCGTTGCCCGGACGAGTGCGAGCCGCCCTCGCGCCGCGCCTGCTGGCCGGAGGCATCGGCGCGGGCCTGCTGCTGGCTCTGGCCGCCCGCGTGTGCCTGAGCGGTGTTCTGCGACTGGCCCTGCTGCGGCGCCGGATTGTCGTGACGCGGCTGGTCGGAATTGGCCGCAGAACCGCCCGCCATCGAGGCCACTGCGGCCTGCACCGCGCCGGTGAACTCCGGGTCATGGCTGGCGAGCGTCACCGAGAGCCCGCCGTCGTCGTGCCGCAGCTGCATGGCGACGCGCCCGAATTCGGCATGTTCGAAGGCGGTGCGCACCAGATGCGGAGCCGCCGCCTCGCGCGCCTCGCCCAGGCGGGCAACGAGCGTGTCGAAATCATGCTGTGCGTCGGCGGGCGGGGTGGAAGTAGTGACTTCGATTGTGCCGGTGGTGGCGGGCACTGTCTCGGCAAGCGTTGGAACTATCGATGCGGTGTGCTGGGCCGTCGTGGGAAGCGGGCGGATAGCGGCTGCCTCGCTGTCGCGGGGCTTGATCGAAAGCGGCTCTTCCGTCGCATCACCATGCGCTGCGGTTGGTGCCGTTACAGGGTGCGCATCGGCGGTCGTGGCCGTGAAAGCGGCAGGCGTGGCCACGGGCATGTTTACGCCTGGGACGGTGGGCTCGATCGGCGCAGCAGGTCGCGGAGATGGAGCGGCGTTGATGCTCGGCCGTGCCTTAAGGGAAGGTGCCGGAATCGGGGGGAGAGCTTCCAGTGCGGCAGAGGTCAGCCCATGGCCGGTCTGCGCAGGTAGAGCAGAGGCGACAGGCGCCGGTGCTACAGGTATGGCTCCGGGTGCTAGTGGCGCGTTCGGAATGGCGCGAGGCTCGGTGCGCACCACGTCGATCCGCTCGAACCTGATTTCGGGCGAGGGTATCGAAGTCACCGCAGCGGGACGGATGGCGCTCGCTGCAAGGGGTGTCGCGTTCGGTCGGACTGTTTCCGTCAGAAGAGCCGTGCTGCGGGGTGCCGTGTCGATGATGTGTGCTTGCCTGCCGGGGGACGGCAAGGCGGCAAGAGGTTCGGCAGCCCCGGAAGCAGGAAGGATCGGCGTGGATGGCAGAACTGCCGCAAGCGCCTCTGCCGGAACGGGCTGCGCAAGGCCGTCCGGCAAGATGTTGCCGCTGTCCTTGCCGCCCGAAGCTTCGACTTTGCCGACCGCATGGGCAGGAAGCTGACCGTGACCGCGCGAGGTTTCGCGCGATGGCTTTGGTACAGGGATCGCGGCAGACACGTCGCCGCCCGGGCGAAGCATGGGAAGCGCAATGGCGGCGGCCAGTGCGTTGTGCGAGGCGACGATTGCGGGCCGTCCCTCAGGCGCGCCGTTTGCAGGCCGTGGAGCCTGCGTCGTCGCCGGGGGAGGGACCGTTGCACCGGGCGGCATGATCGGGGTGCCAGCCGGTACTTGAGCGCGCGGTGCATGACGCGGAAGCGCGGCTGCTCCGGCCTGAAGCGCGAGTGCTGCCAGTCCGTCCTTCAGCGTCTCCGCCGTCGCATCACCGACCTCGGGCATCGCAGGCGTGAACTCACCCGTGTGAAGGGCGTGCTCCGGCGTCACAGGCTCGCCCGGCCCATCGAGCAGAGCCGCGAACGTCGCGGCGGGCGGTGCGGCTCCGATGGGCGATGCCAGCGCGGCGGCAATGGCTCCGATGGGCGCGGCGCTGGAAGTCGAGGCTGTAGTCTGGATCATGCGGGGCCGGTCCTCACTGGTTCGTCGCCTGCTATTCAATTTCCGTGCCAGAGCGGCGCTTGCCGCCCAGCACGGGTTGCTGCGCCTTGGCGGCAACCACGCGCGCTTGCGCCGCCGCACGGTCCTCGATGGCGGCACGGCGGCGTTCGGCCTCGATCAACTGCTGTTGTTTGGCGTCGGCGATGGAGCGGGCGCGCTCCGCTTCGCCGTCGGTGGTGCGGGTGATCGTGCGCAGGCCGCCGACGAAGCGCCCGACCTGATGCAGCGTCGCGCCGTCGACGGCGTCGCGGCGGGCGGCGTATTCACTGGCGAGGCGTTGGGTGCGCTCGGACAGGTTCTGCAACTGCGCCAGCGTGCCCTCGGCCTGCGCGGCTTCGGTGGCGGCGGCCTGCTTGGCGATGGCGCGCAGCTTCTCCAGCCGGTTGAGGCGGGCCAGCTTCTTCCTGTCTGCGGTCATCCCAGCAGTTCCCGCAATTGCGCGGCGCTCTGCTCCAGCGTGACGACTTCTCCCTGCGGCTGGCAGAGGAAGCCGGTGAGCGCGCCGTGCATGGCGATGGCGCGGTCGAGCTGGGGGTCGGCGCCCTGCCGGTACGCGCCCATCAGCACGAGGTCGCGGTTCGCCTCGTAGCTCGCGGTCAGAGCGCGGAAGGTGCGGGCGGCGTGCTGGTGCTCGCGCCCGACGATGTCGTTCATCACACGGCTGAGCGAGGCGGCGATGTCGATGGCGGGATACTGCCCGCGCTGCGCCAGATCGCGCGCGAGGACGACGTGCCCGTCGAGGATCGAGCGGGCAGTGTCGACGACGGGATCGTCCTGGTTGTCGCCATCGGCGAGCACGGTGTAGAGGCCCGTAACCGCGCCGCCGCTGGCTGCGGAGTTGCCCGCACGCTCGACCAGCTTGGTGATGGTGGCGAGGGCGGAAGGGGGATAGCCGCGCGCGGCGCCGGGCTCTCCCAGCAAGAGGCCGATCTCGCGTCCGGCATGAGCGACGCGGGTGAGGCTGTCGAGGATCAGCAGGACGTTACGGCCGTGCGCGCGGAAGTGCTCGGCCATCGAGGTGGCCAGCATCGCGCCGCGCAGGCGCAGGTTGGGGGCGTGATCGGCGGGGACGGCGACGATGACGGTCTTGTGCCGCTTGGCGTCGTGCATGTGGCGTTCCACGAAGTCCGAAACTTCGCGCGCTCGCTCGCCGATCAGGCCGACGACGATGATGTCCGCGCTGGCGCCATGCGCGATCGTGTCGATGAGGACGGACTTGCCGACGCCCGACCCGGCCATGACGCCGATCCGCTGGCCGATCCCGAAGGTGGTCATGGCGTTCAGCGCGCGCACGCCGGTATCGAAGGGGCGGCGCACCGGGCTGCGGTCGAGCGCGGAAGTGCGCACGCCGCCTGCGGGCCATTCGAGGCGGGTGTGGATGGGCAGGCCGCCATCGATCGGCAGCCCCTCGCCATCGACGGCGCGGCCGAGGAACGCCTCGCCCACCGGGAGCATGCCGGGGTGGCCTTCGGGCACCACGCGGGCGCCGGGGCGCAGCAGGATGGTGTCGCCAAGGAGCATCATCATCGTGCGGCCGTTGCGAAAGCCGATCACCTCGGCGGCGAGGGTGGCGCGCCCGTTGGCGACCTTGCACAGCGCGCCGACGGGTATGGAGAGGCCGCTGACTTCGAGCAGTCCCCCGTCGCAGGCGGTGACGATGCCGAAACGGCGCGGGCCGAGTTCGGCGGGCGCGGCGGCGAAGTCGGCGAGGATTTGGGCGTAGGGGGAGGTCATCGGGCTGACCTTCCCGGGCAAAGGGTTTCACGCGGAGGCGCAGAGGCGCGGAGAAGAAAAAGGGTTCGCGCAAAGGCGCAAAGGCGCAAAGGGATGGTGCGGCGCCGCAGGCTATCTTGCCTATCGCGTACCTCGCCGAATGAAGGCGGCTTTGCCGCAGGCGCTACATCTTTGCGCCTTTGCGCCTTTGCGCGAACACCTTCTTTCACTGTTCTCCGCGCCTCCGCGCCTCCGCGCCCCCGCGTGAAATCGGATGGGCCATCGCCTAAGCCTGATGCAGCGCTTCGGCGATGGCCATGCGCCATGCCGCCGGGCCGTCCTCGACACCGCCGGTGGCGGTTTCGACGCGCACGGTGCCGCGTTCCAGCGAGGGGTCGGGCTGCACGGTCCAGTCGGCCTTGAGGCGCGGGGAGACCAGTTCGATATCGGCGGGATGGAGCCTGACCACGCGCTCGTCGTCGGCGCGGGCGAGCATGGCGACGGCGCGCGCGATGCGGTTCGCCAGCGCCACCTCATCCAGCGCCAGCGGACCCAGCGCCACCTCGCACAAGGCTGCGACGGTATCGCGCAGGCGCAGGCGCAAGTCCTCCGCCATCGTCGCGTCGAGGCGGGTGAAGGACAGCGCCAGCGCCTCGCAGGCGCGGTCGTCCGCCATGATGCGCGCGGCGGCCTCGGCGCTGGCCTGCGCGTGGCCCTCGGCATAGCCGCGCCCGTAAGTCTCAGTCAGGATGTCGGGCGCGTCGGCGGCGAGTTCGTGGTGGGGGGCGATCAGGTCCGGCAGGCCGCTCAGCCGAGCATTGGGCCGGAATGCCGGAGCCTGCCCCAGCGCTTCGGCCAGCGACAGGCGGGGGCGCGGCGTACCCAGCGAGAAGCCCATGTCAGACATAGTCGTCGTCCCCCGATGAGCCGAACACGATAGTCCCGTCCGCCGCCAGCTTGCGGGCGACGGCGACGACGGCCTTCTGCGCGGTGACGACATCGGCCAGCTTCACCCGACCGCGCGCGGCGATCTCGTCGCGCACGCCGTCCGCCGCGCGGCTCGACATGGCGCGGAAGAAGACCTCGCGCTCGTCCTCGGAGATGCCCTTGAGCGCGTCGATCAGCGTCTCGTTCGGCACGTCGCGCAAGAGGGCGCCCATCGCCTGCGGGTCGAGGACGAAGAGATGCTCGAACTTGAACATTTCCTCCTCGATCTGGCGGGCGAGCAGCTTGTCGCGCTTGATCAGCGCGCCCATGACGTGCCGTTCCGCGACCTTGCCGATGGAATTGATGATCTGCGCCGCCTCGCGCGCGCCGCCCATCTGCAACGGGCGCTCGCCATGCGCCTCGGAAATGCGGCGGGAGAGGACTTCCTCCAGCATCTCCAGCGCATGGGGCGCGACGGGGCCGAGGGTGGCGATGCGGTGGACGATCTCGGGCTGAACTTCGAGGGGCAGCCCGTGCATCACGGCGGCGGCGACTTCGGGGTCCAGCTGGATCAGCAGCACGGCGATGGCCTGCGGATGCTCGCCCTTCACCAGCGGCACCAGCGCGTCGGGCGTCAGCCAGCGGGCCAGTTCGAGGGAAGATGTCTGCGCCGCCGCCACCGGGGCGATGCGGCGCATCATGTTCTCGGTCTTCACCTCGCCCAGCGCGCGGTGCATCATCGTGCGCACCTGACCAACACGGTCGTGGACGACGAGGCCCAGCTTCTCGGTCCGCTCGACGAAGCCGGTGATGGCGCTGGCGATCACGTCGGGGCCGATCTCGCCCAGTTGCACCATCTTCTCGCCCAGCAGCCGCAGTTCATGCGGTTCCAGTGCGGCGAGGATGTGCGTGGTCTGGTCCTCGTCGAGCAGCATCATCATGACGGCGGCGTTGTCGACGGGGGCCAGTCTGGTCAGGTCGGTCATCAGGCGGCTTTCTGGTCGTCGGGCGGGCTGAGCATCTGGCGAAGGGCGATCACGGCGCTGTCGGGCTTTTCGGCAACGAGGCGCTGGGCGATCTCGAGCTGGCGGGCGAGCAGTTCGGCGCGGCTGATCTCGACCGCGACGCCCTCGATATCGCCGATCTCCGGCCGGGCGGTGAGCGCGGCGGTCGTGGTCGGTAGGCTGTCGTCCAGCTGGACCTCGCCTTTCCGGCCCTTCCTCGCCTTGCCGCCGCGCATCGCGCTTATCATCGGACGCACGCCGAGCAGGAGGACGAGGAGCACCGCCAGCACCGCCGCGCCGTTGCGCACGATCATGGCGAACCAGTCGGTCTCGTAGAACGGCGTTTCCTCGACCGCGACCGGGCTGAACGCGCGGGTGACGATCTTGACGGTATCACCGCGCGCGGTGTCGGCGCCGACCGCCGCGCTGACGAGCGCCTGCAAGTCCTGGATCTCCTGCGCCTTCGCGCCCTTGAGTGCATCGGCGCTGATCGCGACGGCGACGGTCAGCCGCTTGATCCCGCCGGGGCCTGTTTCCGAAACGGAAACCTGGCGGCCCAGTTCGTAAGTCTTGCTGGACGAGCTTTCGCCGTTCTGCGGAGCGGCACCCGGCGCGGTGGTGGGCGTTCCCTGCGGCGCGCCGGGGACGGCCTGCGTCGCGGGGGGCGGGGTGTTGGAGAGCACGCCGGGAACGCCGCCCGCCTGTCCTGCGCCCGTGGTCTGCGACTGCTGCATCTGCTCGGTGCGGACCACGCCGTCCTTGTCGTAGCTTTCGCGCGCTGCCGTCACCTGATCCATGTTCAGTTCCACCTGCGTCTCGGTGGTGAACTTGCCCTCGCCGAGCATCGGGGTTAGCAGGGCCGAAACCTGCTCGCGCAGCTTGCCTTCGAGGCGGGACTGCATGTCGAGCCGGTCGTTGTCGGCGTTGCCGCCTTCGGACAGCAGCTGCCCGTGCTGGTCGACCACGCGCACCGCATCGGGCGATAGCCCCGGCACCGATCCGGCGACGAGGTTAACGATGGCCGCCACCTGGCTCTGGCTGAGATTGCGGCCCGAACGCAGCCGCACCATGACCGAGGCGGTCGGCGCCACATTGTCGCGCACGAAGACCGAGCGTTCGGCCTCCGCCAGATGGACGCGCACCGCCTCCACCCCGTCGATCTGGCCGATGGTAAGCTGGAGGTCGTGCTCGCGGGCGGAGCGCAGGCGCTGGCCTTCCAGCGTGCGGCTCGCGCCCATCGGCAGCTTTTCGAGCATGGCGTCGCCGCTTTCGGGCGTGGACAGCGCGCCGTCCTGCGCCACCAGCATGCGGGCCTTGTAGTAATCCGCCTCCGACACGGTGAGCGCGCCGGTCTGGTTGTCGATGCGATAGGCGATCTGCGCACCGTCGAGCGCCTCGGCCACGCCCGCGCGCTCGCTGTCGTCGAGCTGGGCATAGAGCACGCGCTGCGGCGTCGGGGCCATCAGGCTCCACGTCAGCGCCGCGCCGCCGATGGCGGACAGGCCGATGAACACCGGCAGCATCTTCTTCACGGCGGGCTGCTGGGTGATCGACGACAGGCGCGTCAGCACGCTGCCGTCGGAAAGCGGCGAGGCGCCGCCGAAGCCGGGGGCGCTGACGGGGACGAGGTCGGCCATCTAGCTCACACTCCCATCCGCATGATGTCCTGGTAGGCGGACAGCAGCTTGTTGCGGACCTGCAAGGTGGCTTCGAAGGCGACGCCCGCCTCCTGCCGCGCCAGCATGACCTTGGCGACGTCGGTCACTTCGCCCTTCTCGTAAGCGACCGAGAGGTCTTCGGAGCGCTGCTGCACGGCGCTGACGCCGTTCAGCGCGTGCTGGAGCGAGGAGGCGAAGCCGTCGGTCTGGCCCTGCGGTGCCGAGGTCTGGTTGGCAGCCTGCGCGGTGTGGATCTCGCGCAGGAGGTCGTTGCGGGCGATGATCTGCTGGCGCAGCGCGAGGATCTGCTGGACCCCGCCGCCGCCCGCGCCAATCGAGGGCAGCCCGCTCATCGGCCGCCTCCCGCCGCGTGGCGACCGATCTCGATCCCGGCCTCGCGCATCGAGGCGAGGCGGTAGCGCAGGGTGCGCTCCGAGATGCCGAGTTCGCGGGCGGCGCGCAGGCGGTTGCCGCCACAGGCGTCGAGGACTTCCATGATGTGCCGGGCTTCCGAATGCTGGACGATGCTGGAGAGCTTGCGGGTTGCCCCAAGTTCGTGGTCTTCGGCGTCCAGCATCATGCCTGCCCCGCCATGCGCAACGGCGAGACCGCCGATGGCGAGATGGCTGACCAGCCGCGCGGGGCTGTCGAAGACGATATGCTCGGGCGCGATCGTGGCGCTGCCGTGAGAAAGGAGCAGCGCGCGGCGTACCACGTTCTCCAGTTCGCGCACGTTGCCCGGCCACGAATGCAGCTTGAGCATCGCCAGCGCACCCTCTGTGAAGCACGGCGTCGTACCGGCGGAGTGGCGCAGCGCCAACGCGAAGGCGAGGGGGGCGACGTCGTCCGCGCGCTCGCGCAAGGGGCGCAGCGTCAGCGGGAAGACGTTGAGGCGGTAGTAGAGGTCTGCGCGGAAGCGGCCCTCGGCGACTTCGGTGGGCAGGTCGCGGTTGGCGCATGCGATGATGCGCACGTCCACCTTGATCGCGCGGGTGGAGCCGATGGGCACCACTTCCTGCTCCTGCAGGGCGCGCAGCAGCTTGGCCTGGAGGGGGAGGGGCAGCTCGGCGATCTCGTCCAGCAGCAGGGTGCCGCCGTCCGCCGCGCGCATGAAGCCCTCGCTGGCGGAAGTCGCGCCGGTGAAGGCGCCCTTCTGGTGGCCGAACAGCATGGCCTCCAGCATCGTCTCGGGCATGGCGGCGCAGTTGACCGCGATGAACGGGCCTTCGCGGCGGTTCGAGCGGGCGTGGATGAAGCGGCTGAGCACTTCCTTGCCGGTCCCGGTCGGCCCGTTGATGAGGACGGGGATGTCGCTGACGGCCAGGCGCTCGGCCAGCGCGAAGACCGAGAGGCTCTCCGGATCGGCGGCGATCGGGTCTTCCGGCCCTGCCATCGCGGCGAGGATCATGGCGAGCGACGTTTCGCTGACCGGGTCGGCATAAGTGACGGCGGTATGCGCCGAACCCTCGCGCATGATGGCAGGGGCAGCGCCGCGCGACAGGCTGACGCGGCGGGCGCGGGGCCTCGTCGGGCTGCGGTCCTCGCCATCGCGAAAATCGATTGCAGCGATATCGAAAAGAGAGGCGGCGATAGCCCCCGCCCGTTGCAGCAGCGGGCCGTGCAGGCGGAGCGTCGCGTCGGTGACGGGCAATGTGGCCATGGGTCGCGTTCCTCGGAATTAACCGTGTTCCGAAGGCGGTTATGACCGGGGGACGGCAAAGAGAGCGGTAATTTAAGGGGGCGTAGGTTTGCGTATTCGTTACCGGACGAGGGATGGAATGCCGTGGACCCTCGCGCGCGTGGGGTGCGCGCGATTCCGCCCAATTCCCCGTCGCTCCTGTGCGCGCAGGGGCCTATCGGGCCCGTCCGCAAATCCTGCCGTCGCGTTAATATCCGAAGGGCGGGATGGGCCCCTGCCTGCGCAGGGGCGACGGGGTGAGAGAATCAGCGGGGTTCGATTCGGCCCCTCTACCCCTCGTCATTGCGAGCGGAGCGAAGCAATCCAGCTGCGCGGGCACCCGTGGATTGCTTCGCTCTGCTCGCAATGACGACGTGGGTAGGATGCCTCGCAAACGATTGTCGAGAGGCAGCCTTAAACTCCGCCGCGCCCTGCCGGTCTAGTGGCTGGCGACGCTGGAAACCCAGCCGCCGGGACCAACGGGACAGTTACGGGAACACGCTTGCTCTGCCCCAAGGCACGACGGCGCTTTATGCGCAGGGAGCAGCAGGGCGACAGCTTATGGGCCTCGGCACGCTGACGGACCGGGCAGAGGGAGAGACCTTCCGCCTCTCCGCCGGGACAAGTACGCAAGTCCTGGCTACCCAGAAGCCGCTGGCGCAAAAGGAGATGCTGTTGACCATCTCCAACGCCAACCCCTTCCCGGTCTCGGTGGAAATCCCGATCGGCTCGCCCGGTCAGAAGATCGTCGCGCAGGGCGAAAATCTGCCGCAGACGGACGGGATCGCTACATGGTCACGATCGCTTGCCGCCGGGGAAGAAGCTCAACTGCGCTACACCTACTGAGGCATGTCGGCTCTATCTCCTTCACCGGCGTCACTTCATGAGCGGGCAATGCTTGGTCGACGGTGACCGGATCGTCACCCTTCACGAGAGCGATCGCTTCAGGCTTCGCTTCCACGACAAGCGACGACCGAGCCTGTCACTGAAAAGCCCCCACGGCATCGAGCGGCATCATCACGGATGCGGAAAATACACGCGTAGTTTCAAATCAAGCGGCGTCAGAGGCCGGTCAATACTTTGATGTTGACACGGTCCATCCTGCAATGTCCCGCCATACTTGCTTGATGTCCTCACCAGGTTTCCATCTCATGCCGATATCGCGGGCCTTCGCGCCGGGGCCGCGCGAGCCGGCTTCCCAGAAGCGCGAATCCTGCGGGCGGAACACCTGCGTCGGCGTGCCGTCGCGCGCGGTGCCGTTCATGGTCGTCCAGTGCTCCGGGTGGATGTGGCGGTCCATGAAGCAGTCGATGAAGGAGACCTGCCCGATGGCCTCGGGGTCGGCATAGCGCCCGTCGGCGAACTTCGTGGTCGGGTGCCAGGGCCGGGCCAGCGCCACCGCTCCGTCCGGCACGCCGTCCTCGCGGGTCAGGCGCGAGCGGTAGATGACGATGCCGTGTTCCTGCGACGAGGGCGTGGAAGGTGCGGCGATGAAGGACTGGAACTCGCCCGGCTCGTAGGGCGCGGCGCGGCGGCGCGACCGGATTTCGCTGTACTCGATCAGCAATTGTCCGTTGCCGAAGATGAAGTCGATGTTGCCCGCGATCAGGCTGCGCTGCACCAGCGCGCGGCCGCCGTTTGCGAAGAGCGTATCCTGATAGCCGAGCAGCGCCACGCGATCCAGTCGCACGCGGTCGCTCGCGATGTCGAGCAGCAGCGCCAGCGCCTGCGGGTTGCGGATGCGCGCCTCGCCCTCCAGCCGGTCATTGGCGAGATAATCATAGGTGTTCTCCACCGTGAGGCCGGAGACGACCACATCCTTGGCATTGATGGTGAGAGTGGCCGAGCCCGCTGTTCCCCATCCCGCGCGGTGATAGGCCCCGGCGGTCTGCGCCACCGCGCCGAAGTGCAGGCGTGTGCGGGCAGTGCCGCTGCCGATCAGCCGCAGACGGTCGCGGGCGACGACAGGCTTCTCGGCGTAGTCTCCGGGCGCGATGCGGATCGTGATCCATTGACCGGAGGTATCGCGCGCGGCAGCGTCGAGCGCGGGCTGGATCGCGGTGTAGCAGGGCAGCGCGGTACCACCGCACGATGGCTGCACCACGTATTCGGCGGGTGGTGCTGCGGGCGCGGCGAACGCAGCGTTCGGCGTGAGCGCAGCGGCGGCGAGGGCAACGCCCGGAGTCAGGAACTTCATCGTGTGGCGGGCTCGCTGGGAGAGGAAAGGCTGGCAAGGAAGCTGTCGATCTGCTCGGCGACCTGCGGCAGCCATGGGTCGAACAGCCAGAAGTCGTGCGGGGCATTGCTGAAGGCATGGAAGCGATAGGGGATCGCATTGCGCTTCAGGGCGGCGATCACGGCATCCTTGCCCTCGGTGAAGCGGGGAATGCCGCTGGAGACGATCAGCGTCGGCGGCGATGACTTGCGGACATGGCTTGCGGCGCTCGCTTCGCGCCACTTCGCCGGGGCATGTTCATAGGAGCCGCCCAGCCACCGCGCGGCGGGGGAGGCGTCGCCGGCGGCGTTCTCGAACGACAGCGCCTGCGGTGTGGTGAAGTCCAGCACGCCGTCGAGGTCGATCAGGGCGTTGGCGGTGCGCTCGCCCCCCGCGCCGAACAGCCCGGAAGGCCCGGCATAGGCGAGCAGGGAGGCCATCTGGCCGCCCGACGACGCGCCGCCCACGGCGATGCGCCGGGGATCGAGCCCGAACTCGGCGGCGTGGCTGCGCGCCCAGGCGAGCGCGTCGCCGATGTCGATCATCCCCGCCGGATAGGCGGCCTCCGGGGACAGGCGGAACTCCGGCAGGAACACGGTATAGCCGCGCTGCGCCAGCAGGTTCGCCAGTGCGTAGAAGTGCGACTTGCCGCCTGCCCGCCAGCCGCCGCCGTGGACAAGCACGATGCCCTGCCGCAGCGGCCGTGCGGGACGGAAGATGTCGAGATGCAGGTCGCGCGCGTCGGTGGTCTTGTAGGGACGGTCGAACAGCACCGACTGCCCGGGCTGCCACGTCACCACAGGCCAGGCGATGCCGGGGTACTTGTCCCGGTACTGGTCGAAGCGACGGCCGACGGTGTAGCTGTCATCCACCTCGCGGGCCGGGGCGACGGCGGGGATCAGGCAGGCGGCCAGCAGCACGCCCGCCAGGCACTTCGCTATCGACACTCGGCAAACTCCGCAAAGACTAAAAAAAGGGCCGCCGCCGAGGGGTGGCGACGGCCCTGCAGGTTATCAGAACTGGTAGCGGGCACCCAGGAACCACTGGGCGCCAGTCTTGGAGAACTCACGCACCAGATATTGAGAGCCGTCACCAGTGCCGTAAATGCGTTCCTTCTCGTTGGTGATGTTGATGCCCTGCACGTTGATGCTGAGGCGCTTGGTCAGGTTGTAGTAGGCGGAGAGATCGACCTGCGTCGGGCCGTACTTGCGTTCCTGCACATGGCCGTTGCCGCCCGGCTCGCTCAGCAGGTAATCGTCGCGCTTGTTGACCGACAGGCGCAGGCCCATCTCGCCGGTGTCGTAATAGGCGGTGAAGTTGTAGGAATTGGGCGAGAGACCCGTCGAATCCCGCGCCGACACATGGGTGTAGTTCGACGCGATGCCGAAGTACGATAGTGCGCCCGGCAGGAACGTGAACGGCACGTTGAGCGTCGCCTCAAGCCCCTTCACGCTGTTGCCGTCCGACGAATTGACGGTGCTGTAGAACGTGTACTGCGCCGTCGCCGGGTCTGCCTGGTAGGACGGATCGTAACGCGGATCGGCGTAGATCGCCGCCCAGTATTCCTGCGGGACCGACTGCTGCACGACCGAGGTCGTCAGCGAGCTGATGATGTTCTTCTTGAACACGCCCACGGCGAACAGCCCGCCCTTGCTGAAGTACCATTCGAAGCCGAGGTCGAAGTCGTTCGACAGGTAGGGCTTGAGCGCCGGGTTGCCGAGGTTGCTCACCGTGCGCGTGGTGTACTCGAACACAGGCGCGGCGATATTGAGCGAGGCAAGGCCGGGCCGCGTCATCGACCGGGCATAGGCGAAGCGCGCGACGAGGTCCGGCGTGATGTTCAGCGCTGCGTTGAACGACGGCAGGAAGTTGTCGTAGTGCCGCTTCACCTCGACCGGCGAACCGGAGATCACCGCGCTCGATTCCACGTCGGTACGCACCCAGCGCACGCCGCCGTCGAGCCGCAGCGTCATCGCGCCGATGTCGATCTCGCCGGTGACTTCGCCGTAGCCGCCAGTGGTCTTCTCGACGACCCGCCAGCCTGCGGCGACGTTGGTGGTGTAGTTCGTCGAGATCAGGTCGGTGCCGATGGAATCGAAGTCGAACACCGCGAAGGTCGGCAACCCGCCGGAGACCACGCCGCTACCGAAGTGGCTGATGGGAAAGCTCGTCAGGTAGCTTTGCGGCGCGAACGTCGGCAGGTCGCCCTGCGCCTCGGAATAGCCGACGAGGCGGCGATTGTAGGCGAAGCCCGCCTGCGCGGTGAAGCGGCCCCGGGTGAACGTGACGTTCGCCTTGGTCGTGAAGTTGTCCTTCACGACGTTGTTCAGGCGATTGGCGGCAGTGGTCGCATTGACGAAGTTCGCGGGATCGTTCGGATCGTAGTCCCCGTAGTCGACCGTGGCGACATCCCGGCTGCCTGAATAGTCGTAGGCGTAATAGTGCGGGATCGAGCGGGCGTAGAAGCGCAGTTCGGAGCGGTCCGCCGTATCGCGCGCCTTGCCGACCATGGCGTCGACCTTGATCTCGCTCGACACCTCGTAGTCGCCCGAGAGCACGAACTGGCGGAACTTGGAGGTCGAGGTCTGGTGGCGGCTTTCGTACCACGAGGTCACGTCGTCGAACGCGGCAGCGACAAGCTGCTTTCCATCAGGGGCGACGGTGAAGGACAGCGGGGTCTGGCCGACGTAGTTGCCCGGCGTGCCGTGGGTCAGCAGCCACTCCATCGAGTTGTAGCTGTAGCGGTCGTTGTCGAGCTGCGAATAGAGCGCGTCAAAGCTGATCTGCAGCCCGTCTACCGGCTTGACCTGGATCGACCCGGTCAGGCCGAGACGTTTCTGGTCGTTGCCGAAGAAATCCGCGCGCGGCAGGCGCGGCGCCCACAGGCAGTCGAGGCGGTCCGCCGCGCCGCAGTCCTCGGGCGTGCCGGTGACGGTGGGATTGGTGTCGGCCCAGCTGTCACCGTTCACGAAGGGCGAGGTCCAGCGCACGCTGGAGAAGCCCTCCTGATAGACCGTCCGCTTGGAATAGGCGGCGGAGAACAGCACGCCGATGCGGTCGTCGGCGAAGGTGTCGGAGATCATCACCGTCGCGCGCGGATCGACCTTGCGCGTCACCGTGTTGTATCCGCCCTGCGCCGAGCCGACGACGTGGAAGCCCTTGAAGTCGAACGGCTTGGCCGAATAGAGATCGACTGTACCGGCGATGCCGCCTTCCTCGATCGAGGCGCGCTGGGTTTTCTGCACGTCGATCCGGTTGAACAGCTCCGACGCGAAGACGTGGAAGTCGAAGGCGCGGCCCGCGTTGATCGTGAAGCCGCCGGAATCGAGGCCGTCGCTGCTCGCGGGTACTTCCATGCCGTTCAGCGTGGTGCGCGTGAAGTCCGGCGAGAAGCCGCGCAAGGTGATGTTGCGTCCCTCGCCACCCTCGCGGGAGATCGCGACGCCGGGCAGGCGCTGGATCGATTCCGACAGGTTGAGGTCGGGCATCTTGGCCATGTCCTCGGCCATGATGCTTTCGGTGAGGTTCACCGCCCGGCGCTTGAGATCCTGCGCCTTGGCGAGACTGCCGCGAAATCCGGTGACGAGGATTTCGCTGGCCGCCGCCGGCTCGTCGGGCGTGCTCGCCTCGGGCGCGGCGCGCGATGCCGTGGCGGGCGCATCCTGGATGGCCGGCGCGGCGGTCAGGCTCGTCAGCGTCACCGTTCGCGGCGGAGCGGGCGGCGTCGCGGAGCGGGCGACGACGGCATAGGAGCCCGGCCCGGTGCGCTTCGCGACAAGGCCGGTCCCGGCGAGCAGCCGCGTCAGCGCCTCGTCGACGCTCATCTCGCCGCGCACGGCATTGGCCCGGACCGCGTGGGTCAGGCGCCGCGCCGCGATGATCTGGATATCACCCTGACGACCGAGCTGCGTTATCGCGGTCTCGGCGGGCTGCGCCTCGATCGCGAACTGGCGGGTCTGCGCCGCGGCCTGAGCCGTGGACGACACCGCACACACGATCGCGACGGACGTGAACAATGCGCCCCGCAGCGTGGAAACTCTCATGATCCCTCCCAATTCCCCTGTCCGACGGACTTTTTCCGCCTGTATTTTCAAAGAGACCTGCCGCCGCAGATTCCTTCCCTCCGGGCGCAGATTTTTTGCGCGCCCAAGGGGAAGGAATGCATCTATTCGATGCGGATCAGCGCAGGATTGCTGGTGTCGAGCGCCACGCCGAGGCTGGCCTTCACCGCTTCGGCGAAGCCTTCCGGGTCGTTGACGCGGAACAGTCCGTCCAGCTTCTCCCGCGCGACGTCCGGGTCGGCGATGATGATCTGGCGACGGTTGTAGCGGTTGAACTCGTCCGCCGCGTCGTAGAGCGTGCGCCCGTCGAGGTCGATCATCCCGCCCCGCCAGGCCAGCGCCCGGTCCACCGAGGACGAGACGCCGGTCTCATAGTCGATCACCGCATGTGCGCTCATCATCGCGCGGTCGCCTGCCGTGAGACGCATGCGCAGGTCGCGGTCGCCCTCGGCCCAGGTTTCCACCACGCCCTCGGTGACGAGGATCTCGACTCCCGTTTCGCGTCGCCGCACCGAAAAGGCGGTGCCCACGGCGCGCACCCGCACGTCACCCGAGGCGACGACGAAGGGCCGTTTCGCATCCTTGGCGACCTCGAACCAGGCCTCGCCCTGCGTCAGTTCGACCTCGCGCGCCTGCTGCGCCATGGTCACGGTGAGTTCGCTACCCGAGTTCATGGTCATGACCGAGCCGTCCGACAGCGGCAGCCGCCGGATCTCGCCGAGACGGGTTGTGTAGGCGGCCGGGCTCTGCACCCAGCGCAGCCCGGCGAAGGCCAGCACTACCGAGGCGGCGATGCCTGCCATGACGCCCCGGCGACGCCATGCCCCGGATGGAGCGGTATCGGCCTCTTCCCCGACCTCCGGCTCGGCTGCCGTTTCCTCGGCCTGCGGCGTCAGGGCGAGCCAGTGCGCCTGCGTCTGGAGGAGCAGGCCCTGACGCAGCGGATCCTGCGCCAGCCAGGCCTGAAGTTCGGCCTCGTCCGCCGCGGCCCATGCATCGCCGTCCATCCGGGCGACGAAGCGGGCGGCCTCGTCGCGGGCCTGCTGTGTGGCGGAGGTCACCATCGGCGCGCCTCCTTCGGTTCGACGGGCGTCATCCGGCCCTCGCTCAGCGCCTCGGCGCGCAGCCAGGCGTCGCGGATGGCGCGCACGCCGTTCCAGACCTGTTTCTCGACGGCCTTCTCGGTCATGCCGAGGTGGGTCGCGATCTCCTTCTGAGACCACCCTTCGATCTTGCGCAGTTCCACCACGCGTCGGCAGCGTTCGGGCAGAGTGCCGATGATCGCCATGACCCGCTCGTAGCTCATGCGGCTTGCGGCCTGCTCTTCCGGCGAAGGAGTCTCCTCGTCGCGCCATGTCTCGATGTCGCTGACCGCTTCGAAGACCACCACCTGCTGGCGCTTGAGCCGCCGCAGCATGAGGTTGCGCGCGATCGCCGACATGTAGGCGAGAGGCTGGTCGATGTGATCGACCGAGGGGAGCATCGCTATGCGGCAGTAGGCTTCCTGCATGACCTCGTCGATATCCTCCGGCGAGAGCCGCGAACGCGCGAGCCATCGGCGGATGCGCGCCTCGTGCGGCACGATCTCGCGCGCGACCCAGACCGCGATCCGGCGTCTCCGGGCAGGTTCGCCGCCTGCCCCTGTTGCGTCTGCCTCTCCTGGCGTGACACCCTCCTTCACCGGGCCTGTGCCGGGATTGAATTCCCGTTCTGGCATGTAGGAGACCCGGTGAGGAAGATTCCTTCCGTGAGAAGCAAACTTTTTTCAGGATGCTTGCGGCTAAGGTGCGCCCGTAGAGGAGCAAGGGCCTGAAGTACCGCGCAACAGCCCCGGCTTCCGGCGCTTAGCAAGGTACGGAGCGAGAACCGGAAATCCCAAGGGTAGCGGTTGCTGCTGCGGCCGCCCCTTCCCGGCCGCCCTGCGGTAGAATTTCGTTCCAAAGAAGTCCCGCTCGAAGTTGCTCTCGGAGCCTAACCGCTTGCAATTTCGTTTCGGGTTGGCGGACTGATCGTCAACGAAATGCCATTCGGCCGAGACCCTGGAACGTTGCTGGACAAACTGCATCGACTTGTTGCGCTGGCCGCGCCCGTGTCGATGCTCAGGAGGCGTGGGGACATCTGGTGCATCGAGAGCAAGATAACTTCGAGGCGGCAGCAAAATTTTGTCGAAGTGATCGTGCTCAAGATTTCTCCTTTTGAGCACGACTTCAAGTAGTCACCCAATCTACCACATCTTCGACACAAGCGCGTCGGGAACGGAAACTATTCGCGGGATGGTCAAGATCGGGGTAGCCAAATGAAGCTCCGAGCACCACGAGCCGATTTTCGGGTATGTTGAAGTACTCGCGTATCAGTGGCGCGTAACCAGCCAAAGCCGCCTGGGGAACAATGCCGAGCCCCAGGCTCTGCGCCGCGAGCAGCAGATTACCTACATAGATGCCGGTATCGATCGCTCCATAAGTGCCGAGATCGCGCTCGGACGTCACGATCAGTGCGTGAGGCGCGTCGAAGAGCCGAAAATTTTGCAGCGCCTGCCGCCCTGACGCTTCCCTGTCTCCACGGGTTATGCCCACACTTTCGTAAAGCTGTCTGCCAACTTCCCTCTGCCGCTCCTTGTACACGCCGCGATAGACGACGGGAAAAGCGAAATCGGGGCTGGCCGTCGGAATTCCCCCATTTGCGGCGCCGTTGGCTACGGCATGCTCGAACAGAGCCGTGGCGAACCGCCCCGTCCCCGCTCCTTCGGTCACGATCGTCTGCCAAGGCTGAGAATTGCACCAAGATGCCGATAATTGCGCCATCGCCAGCATGCGGCGGATCACCGGCCGGGGGATTGAATCTTGCCGATATGCCCGGCAACTGAAACGCTCGCCGAGAAGCCGGGAGAGCACGATCGCGTCAGGCATATCGGATGTGTCCGCACCATCGTCAAACACGCTTTCACGTTCAACCATAGACATCGCGACGGTCCTCATCGGCCCTCGTCCGGCCATCCGCATCCAGAGGCGCACTAACCTGACATTGCCGCATCACGGCTTCCCATCCGGTTCACCGTCCGGGTATCCTTCCCTCGGGTCAGGAACGATCCGGGTACTGCCCCGGTGTAGCGGCCATGGTCGATCACCATCGATCCATTCACGAACACATGACATATGCCGTCCGCCTCCGCGTAAAGCCTGTGGGCGCCGCCGGGAAGGTCCGCGCGAGACTGCAGCGCGTGGCGTGCGACCGTCGATGGATCGAAAACCGTAATGTCCGCGTGCCACCCTTCGCGCAGCGTTCCCCGGCGCTTCAGTCCGAGGAAACGGGCGGGTGCCTGAGTGATGTGGTGTACGCATTCCTCGAGCGACAGCACACTATGCTGACGCACCGGCCGCTCCAGCATCCGGGTGAAGTAGCCGAACGTGTCGATCGTCTCGACATGCGCACCCGCATCCGAACCGCCCACGCAGAGCCGGTCGTCGCGCCACAGCCCCAACCGGAAGCGATAGGTTTCGGCATCCTCTCCCACGTCGATGAAAGTGAACAGCGTTTCCAGTCCATCCGCCAGAGCGAGGTCGAATAGTGCGTCGAGAGGGTCGCAGCCGAGTTCGTCGGCGGCCTCGCCGATCGTCCTGCCTTCGAACCTGCGCGTCATGGCGTGATGGCCGCGCTCGACCATCACGAAATCGCGATCCATCAACTGACGGACGATCTGCAGCGCCTGTGCGGCGGGCGCAAAAGCGCAGTCGCGCAGATATGCCCGGAACACAGGATCACCCAGAGCACTCAGACGCTCCGTCCTGCTCAAGCGAAACAGCCGGTCCCAGCCCGGAATGATGTCGAACACGCCACCGCGCGCCAGATCGAAATGGGCATTGGCAGTGATCGGCACGGTCAGGCCCACGACGTCGCCGCCACGCTCCCGGGCGTAGTCGCTCATGGACAACTGGCGCGCCACGGTATCGCGCTCGCCCTGATCCAGCGTACTGGTGAACTGGGCGTTCCAGGTGACGACGCGCTCTGAAGCGAGCGACATGTCGCTCATCAATCGGGCGGTGTCCTCGTCGAACAGCAGCCCGGGCTGGATCTCGACGCTCGACCCTTCGTAGTGGCGACAGATTTCCGCAAGGGCGACGAATTCCTCGGGGCTTGCGAAACGGGACGGCACGGGGCCGCCGGTGTGATCGTTGTGGGTGGGAGAGTTCGAGGTCGAGAAACCCAGCGCGCCTTCCTCCAGCGCGGAAGCCAGCAGTACCTGCATCCGTTCCACATCCTGCGCACTGGCATGGCCCTGCGTCGCCCGCTCCCCCATCACCATGCGGCGGATCGCGGAGTGCCCCGTCGAAAAGCCGCAGTTGATCGCGGTTCGCCCGGCCAGGCGATCGCGGAACTGGCCGAAGCCGTTCCAGTCGCACGGCACGCCCGCCTCCAGCGATACGAGCGGGATGTCTTCCACCTGCGACAGCATCGGGACAATGTATCGTGCGGATTCCGGCGTCATCGGCTGCAGGGTGAAGCCGCACAGCCCGCCGATCACCGTCGTCACTCCGTGATAGGGCGAAGGGCTCGCGGTGTGATCCCAAAATAGCTGCGCGTCGTAATGGGTGTGCGGATCGATGAAGCCCGGTGAGACGACCAGACCATCGGCGTCGACCACCTCGCGGGCATCGGACGGAGAGACGGAGCCGATGCGCACGATCATACCGTCCTTCACGGCAATGTCGGACACCTGCCGTTCGTCGCCGGACCCGTCGATCACCGTGCCGTTGCGGATAAGCAGATCATACATGGCAAGCATCCTTCAGCTGAGCTGTTGCAGGGGCCGGTTGCGCGCCGCGAACCAGCTTTCCGGGCATGGTGCCGGTGGGCACGGCATCGCGGGCGATGACATGGCCGTTGACGATCGTGGCCGCATATCCGTGCGCGCGCTGGATCAGCCGTCGCCCGCCCGCAGGCAGATCGTATGTGACTTCGGGCCGCTTCAGCCGAAGGTGCGCGAAGTCGATCACGTTGATGTCGGCCTTGTAGCCCTCGGCGATCAGTCCGCGATCCAGCAGGCCCACGGCCTCTGCCGGATCGCGTGACAGGCCCTTCACCACGTCGACCAATGCCAGTCGCTCACCGTTCCGGTCGCGCGCCCAGTGGGTGAGCATGAAGGTGGGATAGCCGGCGTCGCAGATCATCCCGCAGTGCGCCCCGCCATCGCCCAGCCCCATCAGGGTATGTGGGTGGCGCAGCATGGCCAATGCGGCGTCGAGCGTGCCATCCGCGAAATTGGCGAAGGCGATGCTGAGCACGGCGCGGCCATCGTCTTCCAGCAGCAGGTCGTAGGCGAGTTCCTCCGTCGAAATACCGGCCCTTGCCGCGCGGGCTGCCACGCTGTCTTCAGGCGAAAACTCGTACTGGGGCGGATCGGCCAGCGGGAACATCCGGTCGAACTCGGTCAGGTACTTGAGATGAACCAGCCAGTCCTCGCCCGGCCGCTCGGACAGGATCGCCGCACGCACTTCAGGCCGACGCATCCGCTCCAGCCGTTCCGCCAGCGGGAGGTGCTGGATCTCACGATAGCTGGGGTGCAGCGAGAACGGATTGTACGACAGGTCGAGCCCCACCAGGATGCCGGTCGGTCGCCCTATCACCTGCGCGCGCAGGGCCACCCCATCGGCCTGCGCCGCATCGACAAGTTCCAGCGCACGGGCATAGCTCCGCGGCGCCTCGCGCACCTGCGCCAGAGAGAAGCTGGCCGGTCGGCCCGTTTCCTCGGCGATGCCGCGCAGCAGCTTCACCTCGGCTTCCACCATATCCTCGCCGTGGAGGTCGATGACCGCCTGAAGCACGCCCTTGCCCGCCTGCGCCAGCCCCTTAGCAATAGCGACCAGTTCCGCGCGCCCCGCGTCGTAGCTGGGCACCGCGGCGCCATCGCTGCTCTTGTGGAACATCGTGCGCGAGGTGCCGAATCCGATCGCCCCCGCCTCCATCGCCTCGCGGGCAAGGCGGGTCATTTCAGCGAGATCGTCGGCTGTCGCAGGCTCCCCGCTCGCGGCCCTTTCGCCCATGACGTAGACGCGCAGGCAACTGTGCGGGAGCTGCGCCGCCACGTCGATGTCCCGCGCGCGCGCGGCGATCGCATCGAGGTATTCCGGGAAAGTCTCCCAGTTCCATGGCAGCCCCTCGGTCATCACGATTTCCGGAATGTCCTCCACCCCCTCCATCACCCGCAGGAGGGTGTCGCGGTCGCCCGGACGGCACGGCGCGAAGCCGACCCCGCAGTTGCCCATCACCACCGTCGTCACGCCGTGGTCGCTGGACGGGGCGGTGCGCTCGTCCCAGGTGACCTGACCGTCGTAATGGCTGTGGATGTCTACGAAACCGGGCGTGACCAGCAGGCCGCTTGCGTCGATTTCCTCGACGCCAGGCCCGATACCGTCGCCGATGCCGGCGATGACGCCGCCGCTCACGCCGATGTCGGCGATATATTCCGGCCCGCCGCTGCCATCGACGACGGTGCCGCCCCGGATTACGAGGTCGAAGGGTACAGCCATGTGATGATCCTCTCACTGCGATCCCGACTCGCATTTGGGGGATTCGCATCCGCAGTGTTACGTCTTCGACGCAGTTCAACAAGAACAAAAAGAGATCATTAAAACAGACATCATGTCATGCGGACTGACATCGCCAAATCATTTCATTGACGCCGCAGATATTTTGCCGGGATTATGCCGACCATGACCAATAATCCGCTCCCGTTGCGTGATGCACATCGCGAATATACGCGCCGCCGCATTCTCGATGCTGCGATCGATCTTCTGAAGCAGTGTGAATTCGATGACTTTCAGGTCGGTGAAGTCGCTGCACGGGCAGGGATCGCGGAACGCACGGTTTATCGCTACTTCGCGACGCGGGCCGAACTGATCGATGCCGTCTGGGCGCACATCGGCGGAGAGATCACCTCTCCCTGCCTGGACACGCCCCAAGCTCTCGCCGCCGATCCCCTGACCGCCTTCCCCGAATTCGACGCCCGCGAACCGCTGATCCGCGCGATCATCGACACGCGGCAGGGCAAGGCGCTGCGTCTGGCCGTCTATACCCAACGCGCCGAGATGATCCGCCGCGCCGTCCGCATCGCGCATCCCGATCTTGCCGAGCCGGATTTCACGGGCCTGTGCGCCGTAGTGGACCTGCTCCACAGTTCCGTCGGCTGGTCGGTGATGAAGGATTACTGGAAGATAGATGGAACCGTCGCTGGGCGGGCGGCCTCGAAGGCGCTGGCCGAACTGCTGCACATCGAAGCGCCGCTGTAAGCGCAGGCACGGCCTTCCGCGTCAGGCCGCTTCGGGGCGCGCCTGCCGCGAACACAGGAGATTGTCGGCGAATTCCCAGAACAGGTTGGTCGCCACGTTCGTCTCCCCGTTCGCACGCGCCAGCATCAGGTCGGTCCAGCCGATGCGGTCTTCCAGCGGCCGCACGACCATGTCGCCCATCGCGATCTCGTCCTCAGGGCTGAGGGAATCGAAGGCGACGGTGATGACCCGGTTCTTGCGTGCGGAATGCACCAGGCCGATGAAGCTGGGATTCATCGCCGGCCGGATCACCGCCCCATGCGCCACCAGCGGCGCGATGGTCGGGTCGAAGAACGCCGGAGCCTGGTGTCGCGCCGGGGTCCACATCTCCAGCCCGTCGAGGTCGGCCAGGGCAACGCGCGGCTTGCGCGCCAGCGGATGCTCCGCCGGGATCAGCAGGTCGGTATAGATCCGCCGCAGCTTCAGCGTGTCCAGTCCGGCAGGTTCCTTCTCCGTCGCGATCAGCAGCGCCACGTCGAGACGGCGGTGTTGCAGTTCCACGATGAGCGAGGATGCCAGGCCGATGTGGACGTTCATCGAGACTGCCGGATAGCGCTTGGGGAATCGCTCGATCAGGTTTTCCAGTTCCGGAACGTCGGTCATGTAGGGCGGATAGCCGAGCCGGAAATCGCGACTGCCCCCGCAGCGCAGTTCCCTGACCAGTTCGCTGGCAACTTCCGACGCATCGATGATTTCGCGCGCGCTGGGCAGAAACCGCTCGCCTTCCACCGTCAGTTCGACATGCCGGGAGTTACGGTCGAGCAACCGGAAACCCAACAGGGATTCCAAACGCCTGACGCCGCAGGAAACCACGGGCTGCGATGCATTCAGGCGCAGTCCTGCCTGTGTAAATGAGCCTTCCTCCGCAACAGTCGCGAAATATCGGAGAAGCCTGACCGGGTAGTCCATCAAACAACATCCTGCTCCACGGCAGTCTTTGCTGCCTGATTCGGACACTGTATATGAGGACCACCTCGCGCTCCAAGCCCCCGGTCGAAGCTGTTCCGGTATCAGCCATATCATTTTTATATGGTTGCGACGGATTTGATATTGGACCTCGCGCCACGTCAGTATCTAGCATCCACGTTATCGACGAGTTCAGCCGGAGTGACACGATCACTCACGAGTAATGAGAATTCATACCGTCGAAATCGGGAGAGATTAGATGGCGACGCATTCCGCCGATTTGTTCGTGAATCCGGAAAACGAGTGGCGGACCGTCACACCCGGCCCCGAAAGCTGGGCGAAGGACGTTCGTCCCGGCACGAATAAGCAGAAGTACTTCATGATTTCTGCCGACGCCCACCTGATGCCGCCGCCGACACTGTTCAAGGAACGGCTGGACAGGAAATGGCACCACAAGCTCCCCCGCGTGGAAGTGCGCGATGGCGTGAAGTTCATCATCATGGAAGGCATGAAGGACGAACGTCTCTGGGACTTCGACCTCATGGGCGAGGATCTGGTGCGGTCCCGCTCCGGCGCCAGCATTCCCGATCCCGAAGCGCCTTCGGAGGAACTGGGCCTCAAGCGCATCACCGACCAGATGCGCGATGGCGTGGACGGCGAGGTGATCTTCCCCAACGGCCCCGCCCTGCTGATGTGGAGTTCGGCCGATGCCGAATTCGTGCAGGCCCAGTGCCGCGTGTGGAACGACTGGGCCTCGGAAGTGTGCCAGCCCTATCACAAGCGCTGCAACCCCGCCGCCACCGTGGCGCCCGCCGATGTCGAAGGCGCTGTGCGCGAAGTCGAGCGTGCGGCGAAGATGGGCTATCGCACCGTCATGCTGCCGTGCAAGCCGGTGTGGAATTCCCACGATCCGGACGATCCCAACTACAACCAGCCGATGTTCGACCCGCTCTGGGCGGCGATACAGGATCACGACCTAACCATCTGCTACCACATCTCCACCGGCAAGGATCCGCGCGGTGCGCGCGGCAAGGGCGGCGCCGTCATCAACTACGTGGTGCATTCGCTGGCGCCAACGATGGAGCCGATCGTGGCGATGTGCGCATCCGGCGTATTCGAACGCTTCCCGCGCCTGCGGGCGGCGACCATCGAGGCCAATGCCGGCTGGCTGCCATGGATGCTGGAGGCAATGGACGAGGTCTATCGCAAGCATCACATGTGGGTGCGCCCCAAGCTCAAGAACCTGCCGAGCGAATACTATCGCAGCAACTGCTTCGCCTCGATCGCCGAGGACCGCGCGGCGCTGGAACTGGTCGAGCGCTACGGCCTCCAGGACAAGCTTATGTGGGGTAACGATTATCCCCACCACGAAGGAACCTGGCCGCATTCGGCCGAGGCCATCGAGCGCACCTTCGGGGACAACCTCAAGGAAGATACGCGCGCGAAGATCCTGGGCCTGAACGCGGCGAAGGTCTTCCGCTTCGAGATCCCGGACGAGTACGCGAACGCCTGACCATCGGCCTTTCGCCTCTCCTTCAACAGCCTCAGTCCCAGTCATGCCGCTTCGGCGGCAGGAGGAACCATGCCTGCTTCCCAGCGCCCGGACCTTCCGGCCTATCAGCCTCGCCAAGCCGACCTGCCGCTTGCCCTCGAAGGGCTGAAGGTCGTCGATTTCTCCCGCGTCCTTGCCGGCCCGTTCGGCACCCAGATTCTTGCCGATCTGGGTGCCGACGTCATCAAGGTGGAAGATCCGCGGTGCGGGGACAGCATCCGCGCGATCCCGCCCTTCGTCGATGGCGACAGCGACGAGAGCACGTTCTTCATATCGTGCAACCGCAACAAGCGCAGCATCGCGCTGGACATCAACACGCCAGAAGGGCGCGAGGTGGCGCTGAAGCTCATCGCCTGGGCCGACGTGCTGGTGGAGAACTACACCTCGCGCGTCATGAAGAAGGCCGGGCTCGATTACGAGAGCCTCAAGGCGCAGTTCCCCCGCCTGATCTACCTGTCGATCTCGGGCTACGGCCGTACCGGCCCGCTGGCCGACGCGGCAGGGCTGGACCCGGTGATCGCGGCCGAAACCGGCGTCATGTTCATGAACGGCCTGCCGGGGCAGCGCCCGGGCATCTCGACGGTGCCCTGGGTCGACATCACCGCAGCGCTCAACGGACAGGTGGCGGTGCTGGCGGCGCTGCACGCCCGCGACCGGCTGGGGAAGGGCCAGCACATCGACCTGTCGATGTACGATTCCGCGATCTCGGACCTGTCCTACATCGGCGGGCGTTACCTCGGCACCGGGCAGGTGCCCGAACGCTACGGCCTCTATCGCCCGGAACTGGTTCCCAGCGGCGAATACGACTGCCGCGATGGCCGGCCTGTCTACGTCTACTGCATGACCGAGACCCACTATCGACGCATGGCCGTCGATGTGTTCGGTCGTCCGGATCTGGTCACGGACTACCCCACCTTCCCCGACCGCAACGTCGAGGCCGAGAAGCTGCAGTCGATCTTCCGCGACCTGTTCCGGTCCGACGATGCCGCCGTGATCGGCCGGAAACTGAAGGCCTGCGGCGTCCCGGCCGGGGTGCTCGCCACTCTGGACGAAGGGCTGACCTCACCGTCGGCTTTCGAGACGGGCATGGTCAGCCAGATTCCGCATCCCACGCTGGGCAGCGTGTTCAACGTCGGCTCGCCGTTCCGCAAGATGAGCCTGACCCCGGCCATCGACCCCAGCGCCGCGCCGATCCTTGGCGAACACAGCGCGCAGGTTCTGGCCGAGATCGGCTACGCCCCGGCAGAAGTCGAACGGCTTGTGCAGAGCGGCGCAATCCGCCGTGCCGCCGATACCGGGCGCAACGCTCCCGCCTTCGATGGCGAGACGCCGGAGCCTGTCATCGCCGTCTCGGGAGGGCTGGATGTACGCTGAAGCGGGCACCCCTGCCCAAGCGAAGCAGACGAGCTATCCGGCGGGCCGCGACTTCGCCTTCTTCTTCGAGGGGCTGGCGGAAGGCCGGCTGCTGGTGCAGCGCTGCCACGGCTGCGGCACGCTGCGCAATCCGCCCGGGCCGATGTGCGGGGAGTGCGGATCGCTGGGGTGGGTGCCGGTTGACGTCCAGCCGCATGGCACGGTGTTCAGCTATACGGTACACCGCCACCCCCCGATCCCACCATTCGCGACACCGCACGTCGTTGCGCTGGTCGACATGGCCGACGGCTTTCGCCTGCTCGGCCCGGTTAGTGGCATCGCCCCGGAGGACATGGCCATCGGCCTGCCCGTGCGCGTGGAAATCGGCCGGTTCGAGCACCCGTTCCCCAGCTTCCGCTTCGTGGAGGGCGCATGATGGGCGGGCTGTCAGGAAAGGCCGCCATCGCCGGCATGGGCGCCACCGAGTTCTCCAAGAACTCCGGCCGCAGCGAACTGCAACTCGCCGTCGAGGCGATCAGCATAGCGCTGGCCGACGCCGGACTGACGGCGGCCGATGTGGACGGCATGGCCACCTTCACGATGGACAACAATCCCGAGAACGAGGTCATGCGCAACCTTGGCGGGAGCGACCTGAATTTCTTCACCCGCGTCCACTATGGCGGCGGCGCGGCCTGCGCTCCGCTGCAACAGGCGGCGATGGCGGTGGCGACCGGCGTGTGCAAGGCGGTGGTCTGCTATCGCGCGATGAACGAGCGCTCCGAAGCGCGCCTCGGCGGGCCGGTGGGCCTGGGCGGGTTCGGAGCGGAAGCGCAGCTGGTGTCCTACCACACCGTCCACGGGCTGCAGACGGCGGCAGCGATGATGGCGATGAGCATGCGCCGCTACATGCACGAAACCGGTGCGACCAGCCGCGATTTCGCGCATGTCTCGGTCACCGCCCGCCATCATGCGGCCACCAATCCCAACGCCTACTTCTACGGCAAGCCGATCACGATCGAGGATCATCAGAATTCCCGTCCGATCGCGGATCCCCTGCGCCTGCTGGACTGCTGCCAGGAAAGCGACGGCGCCGTCGCATTCGTCGTCACCAGCGCCGAACGCGCACGCGACCTCAAGCAGCGTCCGGTCATCATCCGGGCTGCGGCGCAGGGCGCCACGCGCGATACACAGCAGCTGACCAGCTACTACCGCCCGGACATTTCACCCACCGACGAGGTGCGCCTGATCGGCGACCAGCTCTATGCGATGGCGGGACTGGCACCGGCGGACATGCAGCTGGCGATCCTCTATGACCACTTCGGCCCCGCCGTGCTGCCCCAACTGGAAGGCTACGGCTTCTGCAAGCCGGGCGAGGCGAAGGACTTCGTCAAGGACGGCAACATCGCGGTGGGCGGCACCCTGCCGGTCAACACCCACGGCGGCCAGCTCGGCGAAGCCTACATCCATGGCATGAACGGTATCGCCGAAGCCGTGCGGCAGCTGCGCGGAACCGCGGTCAATCAGGTCTCCGACGTCCACAACGTGCTGGTTTCGGCCGGCAACGGCCTGCCCTCCAGCGGAGCGATCCTGAGCACCTTACCGTAGACGCCCGAACAACAAATACGCACAAATGCGATAATGGGGAGAGAGGAATATGAAGCGCTTTGCTTTGCTTGCAGGCTCGGCGGCGGTCGTCGTCGCCATCGCCCAGGTGCCGGTCGCCCATGCTCAGGAGGTGGATTCGACGCCACCGCAGTCGGAGGCACATGCCAGCGTCGACGAGATCGTCGTGACCGCCACCCGGCGTGCGACGAACCTGCAATCCACCCCCGTCGCCGTATCGGCCATCGGCGAGAACGTCATCGCGCAGACCGCCGCTCGCAACATCGGCGATCTTGCCGCCTTCGTGCCCAACTTCTCGGCAGCGAAGATAGCGGGCTTCAACGCCGCCTCGTTCTCGATCCGCGGCGCCAGCCAGACCAACATCTCGATGTACAGCGAACCGCCGATCACCGTGCTGGTGGACGATTTCGTGATCGCCCACGTCCAGACGCAGCTGCTCGATACCTTCGACCTTGCGGGGATGGAAGTGCTGCGCGGACCGCAGGGCACCCTGTTCGGCAAGAACACCACCGGCGGCGCCATCGTGGTCCGCACCAAGCGGCCGGAACTCGATATCCTGGGCGTGCAGGGCATGGTCCGCGTCGGCAGCTTCGGCACGCGCCAGATCAAGGGCGCGGTCAACATCCCGATCGTGGAGGACATGCTGGCCCTGCGCGTCGTCGGCTCCTACGAGAAGTCGGACGGCTACATGCGCCGGGGCGGCTGCTACGGCCCGATCACGCCGCTGGTCGCCGATTCCAAGTGGGCCGGGGCTGCCGGCTGCGGCGATGGCAAGCGCGTGGGCGGCGACGACATCTTCGACGGCCGCGTGAAACTGCTCTGGAAGCCGGGGGACCGCACCGAGGTACTGTTCCAGTATCAGGCCCTGCGCGACCGGTCCGATGCGGCGGCAGGCGTCAACGGCACCCCTGCCAACAACCCGCGCTTCCTGCTGAGCCGCCTGAACATCGTCGAGGGGACCGGCGACCCGCTCAAGAACGCGGGCGGCAGCTTCCGCAGCGGCTACCTGCTGGATCAGGACGACGGCACTTCCGTGAACGTGGACATGTACCAGATCCACGTCGATCAGGAGGTGGACTTCGGCCAGTTCAGCGCCAACATCGGCCGCCGCGACGAACTCGCCCACCTGCCGCAGAGCTATGTCTTCTCCAACGTGCCGACCATCGATGGCGAAACGCTATCACTTTACGACGGCGATCGCGCCTTCAAGCGTCGCACCCAGCAGGCCGAACTGCGCTTCGCCTCGGATTTCGGTGGCCCGTTCGATTTTGTCGCGGGCGTGTTCCACCAGCGCGACCGGGTCTATCGCTGCGGCCACCAGTTGCTCGGCTTTCTCGATCTCAGCAGCAGGCCGGGGCCGTTCGGTCCGAACAACCTGAACCCGCAGCTTTTGTGCAATGCGCAGAAGGCCCGCTCTACCGCCGGCTACGTCGAGGGCAACTACAAGCTGACCGACCGGCTCACTCTGACCGCCGGCGTGCGCTATACCACCGAGACCAAGCGCTGGTGGGGACGTCCGACGGTCTACGTCCAGCAACTTGTCAGCCCGGCCGATCCGAACTTCACATGGCAGGATCTGGACCGCGCTCTGGACGGCAACGTCTTCGATTACCCGGCTGGCGTGGTGTCCAGCAAGACCACCTGGCGGGAACCCACCTGGCGCGGCACCGCGTCCTATCAGGCGACTGACGATATCTTCGCCTATTTCACCTATTCGCGCGGCTTCAAGAGCGGGCTCTACGCGGACTCCACCGGCATTTCCGGCGCGGCGATCGTTCCCAGCCAGTTGATCCCCACCAATCCGGAGAAGGCGGACTCGTTCGAACTGGGCGTGAAAACCGAGCTTCTGGATAAGCGCCTGCGCTTCAATCTGGCGGCCTTCCACGTCACCTACAACGATGCGCAGCGACAGGTGAACGTCCCCGTCGTCCGCGTGGACGGATCGCAGATCCAGGAGACCCGCTACTTCAACGCCGCCAAGGCTGTCGTGAAGGGGCTGGAGGCCGAGATCACCGCCGTCCCGGTGGAGGGCATCACGCTGCGCAGCGCGATCGGCTACCAGGACGCGAAGTACAAGAGCTTCGTCAGCCCCCTGCCCACCGGCCGCAACCTAGCCGAAGCCCCGCTGGAGCGCACGCCGCGTTGGCAGGCCTCGCTGGACGGCACCTATGAAACCGAGATCGGCAACTGGGGCAAGGTCAGCGTCAACGGCAACGTGCAGTACGCCGGGCGCAACCTCTACAATCTCAGCCTGACCAGTGCGCTGGACGACGCCTACCTGCCCGCCCGCACGCTGTTCAACGCATCGATCACGTTTTCCGACCCGGAGGACAAGTATTATATCCGCCTGATCGGCCAAAACCTCAGCGACAAGCGCTACCTCGTCGGGCACCTCGTGGCGGGCGGCCTGTTCGTGACCAAGAACTACGGTCCGCCGCGCTTTCTGGCCGCGGAAATCGGTTTCAAGATGTAAGCCCGTGGCAGGTTCCGACGATCAGAACGGGTTTGCAGGGCCGCTGGCCGGTATTCGCATGGTGGAGTTTGCAGGGCTCGGCCCTCTGCCTCATTGCGTGCGGATGCTTGCCGGGCTCGGCGCGGACGTCATCCGGATCGAGCGCAAGGGCCCTCAGCCCCTGACCGATCCCAACGCCGCCTTCGGCCGCGCCGTCCTGCCGCTGGACCTGTCGAACGAGGACGACCGGCAGACCGCGCTTGCGCTCTGCACCAAGGCGGACATTGTGGTCGAGGGTTTCCGCCCCGGCGTGATGGAACGGCTGGGGCTGGGGCCGGAGCAGCTGCTCGCGGCCAACCCGCGTCTGATCTACGGCCGGATGACCGGTTGGGGCCAGACAGGCCCGCTGTCCCGCACCGCCGGGCACGACATCACGTACCTCGCAATCACCGGGGCACTCGCCGCGATGGGCGATCCTGCCGCTCCGCCGCGCCCGCCGCTGAACCTCGTCGGCGATTATGGCGGCGGGTCGTTCCTGCTCGCGTTCGGCCTGCTTGCAGCCCTGCACGAACGAACCGGATCCGGCAGGGGACAGATCGTCGATGCGGCCATCATCGACGGGGTGGGCTCGATGATGGCCACTTTCGCCGAGGGAGCGCTGTCGCTGGACCGCAATGCCAGCCTGCTCGGCGGGGCGGCGCCGTTCTACCGCTGCTATCGCTGCGCCGATGGCCTCGATATCGCCGTGGGCGCGATCGAGCCGCATTTCTACGCCGAATTGCTGCGCAGCATAGATGCCCCCGCGCATCTGCTCGAAGACCAGTACCGCGAGGAGACATGGCCCGCGCATTCCGCGCACCTGGCCGCGATCTTCGTAACGCGGCCCCGTGACGAATGGCTGGAACGCCTTGCCGGAAGCGAAGCCTGCGCCGCGCCTGTCCTGCCCCTCGGCGAAGCCACGCTGCATCCCCAGATAGCGACGCGCAATGCACGCTCGCACCTGTCTCCTGCACCGCTGGGCGATCCCGTTCCGCGGTTTTCCCGTACCCCCGGCGCATGGCGTGCCAATGGCGACGCCCTGGCTCGCATGGACATCTGGGGTCTGGACATCGCTGCGCAGGACATACCGTCATGAAGGTCGAGGCAACCGGCACGATCCGCCCGGCAAGCGTATCCCGGCGCAGCGCGTTGCGCCCGAACTGGACGCTGGCCCTGCTCAGCATCCTCTACATCCTCTCGCTGGTCGATCGGATGATCCTGGCGCTGCTGATCGCGCCGGTGAAAGCCGAACTCGGCATCAGCGACGTGCAGATCGGCCTGCTGGTCGGCACCGCCTTCGCCATCATCTATGGACTGCTGGGCATCCCCCTCGCCCGCCTCGCCGACAGCGGAAACCGTCGACGCATCATCCTGGCGGGACTGGTGATATGGAGCGCCTCCACGGTCGGTTCCGCGTTCGCAACGTCCTACACAATGCTGGTGCTCTTGCGTCTCGGCCTCGCCATCGGCGAGGCTGCACTCTTGCCCGCCACCTATTCGATGATCGGCGATCTGTTCCCCCCTCAGAAGCGCGCACCTGCCGCCAGCATCTTCGCCGCATTGGGCGCGGCCGGTGCGGGAGGGGCCTTCATTCTGGGGGCGATCATAATCGATAGCGTCGACATGCTGCGCAGCATGGCTGCGATCCCTGCCGCCATCGCAGACTGGCGCATCGTGCTGATACTGGTCGGCGCACCGGGACTGCTGCTGGCCGTTGTGCTTTGCCTGACCGTGAGCGAACCCCCGCGTGGCGGTCACGGTGCAGAAGCACGGAGCGAAGCCTCGCTCGTGACGCTGGTCACTCACGCAAAGCAACATGCGCGGATGTATGCCGGGTTGATGTCATGTGCCTTCACGGGGACCGTCAGCTATGCGTTCGTCACCTGGCTGCCGGAAATGCTGCGGCGCGATTTCGGATGGTCGGCTGCTCAGGCAGGCAGCACGCTGGGCTGGATTCTCGTCGTTTCGGTGCTCTTCGGATCGCTGGCAGGGCCGCGTGCTGCAGAAAGGCTTATGAGGGCGGGCCACCACGACGGCTTCATATTGGTTTCCGCTGCGATGGTCTTGCTCGGCATGCTGACCGCTATCCTTGCAGCAATGCAGAGTTCGGCCAGCGCCTTGCTCACCATCTACTTCTTCACCAGCATGTTCCTGAGCGGATGCTCAAATACCTGCATAACCTCGATCCAGATCGTCAGTCCGGCGCGAATGCGAGGGACGGTCGTCGCCACGTACATGCTGCTCATCAGCATGGCCGGGCTCGGCATCGGCCCGCCGCTCACCGCCTGGCTCAGCACGAACTTTTTCTATGGCAGTATTGGCCCTGCACTCGCGCTCGTTGCGATCGCGGTAGGAGCACCTACACTCGCCACGCAAATTTGGAGCCGAAAAGGTTATAAGGTCCGGATCACTGCAATTGCAGAAAGGAATGGCGAGGGCTGAATGCGAACATTATCCCATTACATCTAGCTGTCTGATTGCGATGCATCTTTGGAACATGGCAAGTAGTGCCGTCCTGGATCACCCGTAACGATCCATCCCTGCCCTCCCACTGTCGATTTCCAACTCTCAGATGCAGACAATTCGCAATTCGGCCAGATGTTGAACGCATTGCTTAGTCGAGAAACGCTCGCATGATGCGTGTCCGGTTCGGATGCTTGAGCTTGGGCAACGTCTTGGCTTCGATCTGACCGACACGCTCGCGTGTCACCGGAAACCGCTGTCCGATCTACGCCAAGGCAGGTCTGACTTTTGTGGTGTGCGGTGCGGTCAGGCCGCAACGTCCTTCGAGCGGCGGCGGGCCTCGCTGATGGTCAGCGAGACAGCCGAGATGAGGAAGTAGAAGGCACCGAAGGCGGCGTAGGGCGCGATGTCGGCGATGCTGACCGGTGCGGCGCCGACGGCCTTGCTGAACATGTGCGCTCCGGCGAGGCCCGACTGAGCGCCGCTCAGGATCATCGTCCACTGCGCGCCGTAGGACTTCCATCGGCGCACGCCGGTGAGGAGCTGAAACAGGCCCGACAGGACGGCCCAGACGCCGAAGATCTGGAGGATGGCGTGCATGCCTTGCGGAAGCGTTGCTGCGACGGCGATTGCGGTCAAGACGCTGACGACGAAGTTCAGCATCTGGCTCTTGTTCCTGGCGAGGCCACCGGACCGATTGGCGTCGATGTAGTTGGCCAGAGCGTCCCACGCAGGATAGGCGACGAGCATTATTGCGGCCAACGCCGGGCCGGTCTTCGCCACCGTGAAGGCGAGCCCGACCCAGATCGCAGAGACCGCGAAGCGCAGGTAATAGTAGGTCTTGAGCCAGTCGCGGTCCGGGGCCTTCGCATCGGTTATGGTCTTCATCGCATGGTTCCTTTCTGTGGCGCAGGCGCACGGCTCCATCCCGTAATCCGGGTGGGTCGGCGATCAGAGATTCAGTCGGTGCGCGGCCTGGTATGGCCGTGTTGGGTCAGCTCAGAGGCGGAAACGTCGGGGCAGACGCCATCTGGCCACGGCGGCCACGGCGCCGGATCCCACGGAATACCAGACCACGACGTAGAGCGGATCGTTGAAGGGGCAGCAAAAGGCGAACACGAACGCTCCGCAGGCTCCGGCGGCGATCCCCGAGGCAAGAGCACTCAGCTTGGGCTGGGTCGGCGCGGCCCTCCTCATCAGGACGCCAAGCAGCGCTACGATAGGCAGCGAAAGCACGAAGATTGAAGTCGCGCACAGGATGCCGCTTGCGGGATCGATGCGATCGAGCAACGCGCGCTCGCCCACACCGTCGGGCACGACGAACGCGCCACCGACGATAGCCAAGGCAGCGAGGACGCTGGCCAGCATCAGCCCCCGGCGCGGTTGCGCGGTTGGTGAGTAAGATCTGATCGCCAGGGTACAGGCAGCGATGGCGAGAAGGCCGAGACTTCCGACACGCCACATCAGGAATGGCGACCCACCCACGTGATGCATGTCCGGCCGCATCACGCCCATGGCGAGGAAGAGCACAAGCTCCACGACGCCGAGCGCAAGGACCAGTCCGCCTTCACGCAGCATGCTGCGGCGCTGGACGGGAGCGAGGTCCGACGACAATTCCGCGATCAGGGCTTCACTCGACATCATGCGTCTTCTCAATGATTGCCGTCAGGCGCGCGAGCCCACGGTGGATGTTCATCTTCACGGCCGAAGGGGAGAGGCCGGTCTGGGCTGACGCCTCCTCGACGCTGAAGCCCTGCACCTTGACCAGCAGTATTGCCTGTGCCTGCGCGGGGCGGAGTTCGTCGAGCAGGCTGGCCAGCACGGAACTGCTGATCACGGTCGCCTCGTGGTCCCCGACCGCTATATCGTCGAGAAGCTCGTCCATCGGTCGGCGCGCCAGGCTGCGTAGCTGATCGATCCACTTGTTCTTCGCGATCGCCGCCAGCCACGGGCCAAGCGGATACTGGGGATCGTATGTGTGGCGACGCCGATGGATCGCGAGCAGCGTCTCCTGCACGGCGTCATCCACATCGGCTGCGGGCAGGCGGCGCTGGAAGTATCGCGTGAGCCACTCCGACATCTCGGCGAGCAGCCGCCGATACGCGCCACCATGCCCGTTCTGGGCGGCGACCATAAGACTGCTCCAGCTATCCGGTGTCGTCCGCGACGGGCGCTCACGACTGACCGGTGCCTCCCCGCGCACAGGCTTTGAGATCAGTCTCGAGAGGAAGTGCGAGCGCATGACCCCTTATTCGCGCGCTTCGCGGCCCTGGTCACTCCGCGCTGATAATTAATTCGGACACGCCGCGCGAGGACCGGGTTCGACCGGCCTTTCCCATTTTACGTCGCTGGTATGTCCAAACGGTAAGTGTCGGCTCTTGGTACAACATGACATTTGGCGACCCGGGCTGGCGCGATGGCGGCGGCGTGTTGACGGCGTCGCTGGATGCGGAACTGCCATCCGCCGCCGGGAGCATCCACAAGCGCCTCGAAACAGCACGCAACCAACCAGCGCTGTATTTGCTGATATACTCCGCCCAGGGCGGCAAATCGTCAGCCAGCTCAGCTAAGCCAACCTGTCGAGCCGCGTAGTGGTCCTTTGGTGCGACACGACATGAGCATAAACATACCTTCAAACTACCCGCAGCCTGCAATCCTCAAGGCATCAGGTCGCCGAAACTCGCTGAACCAACCGTGTCAGGATGGTAAGTTCCGCGCGGATGGGACGCACCGTATCAGTCTGCGCCCTTGCATAAATCCGCAATTGCGAGGTCAGGAAGCTTGAGAACAGCGCGGCTTCAGTGACGCCGACCGTTCTGTGCTCGCCCACCAGGTCCTGCAAGGTACTGCGCGAAGTACGGCCGCGCAGATAGCGTAGCTGGGCTCCGAACTGACTGAGCCCGGGGTCGCGGGCGGTGGCAAGGAAAAGTTCATCGCTGCCCCGGGCATTGCCCCCGCGCCGGAGCATCCCCGCAAGATCGTCGGCAAGGTCGCCGCGCGGAGCGGTCTCCGGCTGCAATCGCTCGACATTGGCGCGGTAGAGCCCTTCAAACGCGGCTTCGAGCAGCGCCGATTTGGTCCGGAACTTGTGCGAGACGGTGCCGAGCGTCAGCCCGCCGCGATCCGCTACGGCCCGATGTGTTAGCCGCGCAAGCCCCTCCTCGTCGATTATCCGCGCGGCGGCATCCACGATCCGGGCGGCGGTGTCGTCGCGGTCGGGCAATGTGGGCATCGAACACAGCGCTTCCTCGCGTGCGTACTCGCGCCAGGGCGCAACAGGCATCGCGGTTCCCGTCAGCCAGGCCGACAGCGAGCGGGCGGTTTCGTCCAGCGCCGCCCGGTCGACCATCCGGCGCCAGCGGATCATGTGCAGGAAGCTCTCGTTCTCGAACACGCGCCGCACCACCAGCGTGCCGTCACCGAGTCCGAAGCGCCGCGCGGCTTCGTCCCAGAACCGCTCCCAGACCTGCGACCACTGCTCTGCCGGTTCACGGAACAACGGCGACTGCTGGGCAAGCAACTGACATTCACGCCATGCAAAGGCTAGCGGGCGGCGCTGTTCGCACCATGCATCGACGATCTGCGCAAAGAATCCAGCGAACGCATGCGGAGACGGCGCGAAGCCATCGAACTGGCGCAACTGCTCTTCGCCCCATTGCCGGGCAGCGGCGATGCAGGCCTGCTGCGACCTTAGAAACAAGTGTTCCAGAGAACCGAAATGATGATAGATTGAGGAGACCGGTGCACCGGTCAAGCCGCTGATCTGGCGGGCTGACATGCCCGCAGCCCCACCCAGTTCCCACTGCTCCTGCACGGTAGCGATGAGTCTGTCATATGACGGAATTTCTGCAGAACTGCTGTGGGGCATGACGCTCGATAATCGCTTTCAATCGGACAGGCCTAGCAGACCGGGCGTTTGCAATCGAGCAATACTGTGCGCTCGTTATGTTCCAATTTGTCCTTTCGCATGTCATCCAACATACATACAAACGTTCTAGCCGCCACGTCGAACCGATCAGGTCCGACTCATTTCTGGGGGCTTTCGTGAAACTGAACACCTGCATATTCCTGCGCTCGACGGCCATCGCCGGCGCGCTCGCCGCATCGCTCACCGGCGCTACTCTCGCTCATGCCGAGGAGGCCGACGCCGCAGCCGCAGTCGCCGACGATGCCGCCGTCGGCGAGGACATCGTCGTCACCGGCTCGATCGTCTCGGCCCAGCAGGATTCGATCGAAGCCAAGCGCGTGATGGACAACCTTGCCGACGTGGCTGCGTCGGATGCGGTCGGCCGCTTCCCGGACCAGAACGCTGCCGCCGCACTCTCGCGCCTGCCCGCCGTCGCAGTGCAGCGCGACCAGGGGCAGGAACGCTACATCCAGGTACGCGGCGCGCCGAACCGCTGGACCTCCGTGAGCATCGACGGCATCCCGATGGCGGGCGTCGATGAGGGCGGCGATACCCGCGCCTTCCGTTTCGACGCGATCCCCGCCGTGCTGCTCTCGCAGATGGTCATCAACAAGTCGCTGACCTCGGATCTGCAGGCCGACGCGGTCGTCGCCACGATCGACCTGCGCACTTACTCGCCGATGGAGCAGAAGGGCCTGCACGTATCGGGCGACGCGGGTTACGGCTTCATGGACCTCGGCAAGGGTGAACAGCGGCAGGGATCGCTGCGCCTGTCGTGGTCGAACGACACCTTCGGCGTGGTCATCGGCGGCTCGCACTATCGCCGCAAGCAGTTGACCGACAACCGTGAGGTCGGGGCCTACGACGCCAACGGCCCGACCGAATTCGATATCCGCCAGTACGAGATCGAGCGCTGGAACAACGGCCTGTTCGCGGGCGTCGAATACCAGCCGGAGGAAGGCAAGCGCATCTATGCCAAGGCCATCTTCTCGGAGTTCAACGACAACGAACAGCGCAACCAGTACGAGTTCCGCCTCGACCGCGCGACCGGCGGCACCCGCACGCTGGCCTCGGGCAACCTGACCGGCGTTCCGCTGCGTGGCAGCTTCAACTTCGGCGAGTACCGCAACCGCAACTACATCGGCACCGTCGGCGGCGACTATGAGGGCGACGACGGCTTCAACGCCTCGTTCAAGTTCAACTACGCCAAAACCGAGAACACCAGCTACCTGCCGCTCGTGCAGTCGTCGACCAGCGCCGCCAACAACCTGGCGCTCAGCTACGACAATTCCGATCCGCGCTTCCCGATCGTGTCGATCGTGGGCGACTTCAACCAGAAGAGCCTGAGCACCTCGGGCACCTACATGATCACCGCCCGCCAGAAGACGGTTTCGGACAGCTATACCGCCAAGCTGGACCTGTCGAAGCAGATGGGCGACCTCAAGCTATCGGCCGGCGGCCTCTACATCGACCGCGACATTTCGGGTAACAACTTCTCATCGTCCAACATCGTCTATATCGGCGCGATGAGCGCGGCGGTGGGCCAGCCGTTCGACGTCAACAACTATGTCACCGGCAAGGCCTGGGACACGGGCTTTCCGCTCGGCGTGACCTTCAACTACGTCGACAACGTGGCGATGCGCCGCGACATCGACAGCCTGCTTGGAAGGCTTGAGACGGCGGGTCTCTACGATCCCGCGCTCGACGTGCCGACGACCGACAAGTACTACCAGCGCGAGAAGACGCTGGCGGGCTACGTCATGGCCAAGGTGGAGAGCGGGCCGCTGACCGCGGTTGGCGGCGTGCGCGTGGAGAACTACGTCCTCGACAACGCCGGCTCGGTACTGGTCGGAGCAGCCTATATCCCCCTCTCCCGCCATTCGAGCAAGACCGACTTCTTCCCCAGCCTCAACATCAAGTACGCCGCTACCGACAACCTCGTCCTGCGCCTTGCGGGCCAGCGGGGCGTGTCCCGCCCTGCCTACGGCGCGATCCGCGTCGGCGCCTCGATCAACGACACCAACAGCCCCGGCACCATCGGCGGCGGCAATCCGGCGCTCAAGCCCGAATACACCTGGGGCGCGGACGCCAGCATCGAATATTACCTGCCCGGCAACGGCATGATCTCGCTCGCGGGCTTCTACCGTTCGGTCGACAACGTGCTGTATCAGGCGCAGAACCCGGTCGGTTCGGACTTCTACAACTTCGGCGGCGTTGACCGTTCGAACTACCTGCTGACCGGCACCTACAACGGCGACAAGGGCAAGCTCTACGGCGTCGAGTTCAACGTGCTCAAGCAGTTCGACTTCCTGCCCGGCGCACTCGACGGCTTCGGCTTCCAGGGCAACGTGACGTTGCTCGACGGCGATTTCGACACGCCGACCGAACAGAACATCGCGTTCCAGGGCATGTCGGACACGATCGCCAACGCCTCGCTGTTCTACGAGAAGTACGGCCTTTCCGCGCGCGTCAGCTACCAGTGGCGGTCGGACTGGCTGGACTCGCTTGGCGGCTTCGGCAGCGGCGAATATCGCAAGGGCTACGAGAACCTCGACGTCTCGCTGCGCTATGCGCTGACCGAAAACTTCACGCTGTTCGCCGATCTCGCGAACCTTACCGACGAAACTTACGTCGCCTATCAGGGCACCACCGCCATGCCGACCGAAGTCGAGCAGATCGGCGCGCGCTACCTGTTCGGCGTCCGCTTCAGCTACTGACCGGGAGAATGACAATGCGAAAGATCGCCACTACCACTGCCCTTATCGTCCTCGCACTGGCTGCACCCGCATCGGCCCGCGAACTGGCGACGCTGACGCGGATCGACGCCGCGACCGTCGAACTGAACCGCGAAGACGCCGCGCCCGTCGCGGTATGGATCAGCGCCGACACCGTGCTGGACAAGGGCGACCAGCGCTTCGCCGCCGCCAGCAAGGACGGAAAGATCACGCTGCCCATCGCCGCAGCCGACCGCCGCTACGTGATCCTTGAAGGCAAGTCCGGCAAGGCGCGCACCGTCGTCGCCGAACGGGTGCTGCCGCTGGAGCAGGGCAGCAACTTCCGCGATGTCGGCGGCTACGTCACGAAGGATGGCCACACGGTGAAGTGGGACAAGGCGTTCCGCTCCGGCGCGATGCCGCTGCTGACCGATGCCGACTATGCGCTGCTCGGCCAGTTGGGCATCGGCAACGTCGTCGACCTGCGCAGCATCGAGGAGCGCGAGGTCGCGCCAGATCTGCTCGATGACAAGGTGGGCGCGCTGTTCATCGCCAACGACTATTCGCTGAAGCCCCTGATGGCCAAGATGGGCCAGGGCGCAGGCGAGAACATGTACGCGGGCATGGAGAAGATGCTGGCCCCGCAGTTCCGCTCGCTGTTCCGCCGCCTCATCGCGGACGAGGGTGCGGTGGTCTATCACTGCTCCGCCGGGCAGGACCGCACGGGCATGGCGACGGCGCTGATCTACGACGTGCTGGGCGTAGACCGGGAGACAATCGTCAAGGACTATCACCTGTCCACCGACCTGCGCCGCCCGCAGTTCGAGATGCCCAAGGTCGATCCCAAGGACTACCCGAACAACCCGATCCTGAAGTACTACGTCGCTGCCGAGGACGGCACGCCGCGCAAGGCCGAACCGCTCTACACGCCGAGCGGCCAGTCGCATCTCGTGCAGTTCTTCGCCTACCTCGACAAGCAGTACGGCGGCTCGGAAGCCTACCTGCGCACGCTCGGCTTCACCGATGCGGATTTCGCGAAGCTGCGCAAGACGATGCTCGACTGACTAGGCCAGGTGGAGGGCTGCGGATCAACGCCCTCCACCTGACCCCGTTGGGTCAGCCTGCCAGCTCGCCGATGACCCGGTTGCGCGTCATCGAAAGCTGCGCGATCAGATCGCTGAGGAGATAGGCGTCGCGGCGGCGGGTCCAGGGTTGTACGGACTGCGGATCGTATTTGACCGGCAGCGGCACTTCGCGGGCGACGGCGGCGGTCATGCCATTGTCCCGCGAAACCAGCACGCAGCGCTTCACGCGATCGCGATGCCCGACGACGACCACTTTGCCGAGGGCCTGGGCGGAGCCGGCATGGGCGACCACAGCCTTGGCCACGCCATCGGTGCTGAGGTAGATCGTCTTGCCTTCCGGCCCCTTGACGGGATTAGAGGCTGGCAGCTTTGTGAAGGTTCCCGGCTTCGTGTCCGGGCATAATGTGAGCCTCCGGCCTTCATCTGCCGGGGTCAACCCCGGCAGATGAAGCAAACTTAACTGGCATAAGCCAGCCTAGGGAGGTGAGGACGGCACTCATTGTAGTCCCGTCGCCACGCGTCGATCTTGCTCCTGGCGTCGGCCACAGACAAGAACCAATGAGTGTTCAGACATTCGTCCCGGAACCGGCCATTGAACGATTCCACGAAGGCATTTCGACGGTGCTGCTGCGCAAGCTCACGCAGCGTCAACCGAAGGTCAGCATCATCGTCCCGCTGTGACCGGTAACGCACGCTCTTCCGGTCAGCGCCGATAACACGACACGCCCGCCGCTCGCTCATCCGCAGAACCGCCTGGAGACGAGCGACCGCCTCTCGCTTGGCAGCGGGCGTTACCAATTTTTTGCGAGAAGATCCTTCAGGCCGGCATACCTAGCTTTCCAGTGGTAGATCGTCGCTTCCGACACACCGTGGCGACGAGCCAGATCGGCAATCTTCGCGCCAGCCTCCTGCTCCTTCAGCACGCCGATGATCTGCTCTTACGTGAACCGTGCTCGCTTCATTCGTCCGTCCTTCCATCACGCCAGACTCCAATCAAGCTGGGAGGAAAATCAGAAGGTCACATCAAAGGCGACGTGAATCCATCGTGCAAAAGAGAGCTTGAAGCCCTCGGTCGCCATTTGGATGAAGTGCCACCTGCCAACAGAAACCCATCACAGATCTCATCAGTGACCCAACCACCCATCGCAGGCATTTGGACCCATTGAAGACTCTTAGCATCTAATTTTGATCTGCAACTGTTGACGGTCTGCTATCCCGGTATGAATCGACCAGCGCAAGTCGTTCCAAGATCCGGGCAAGAACGGCTGCTCTTGCCGAAACATGGCGTAATCGCGGTGCGATTCGCCTTCAACTGAAGCGCCGACATATCAGCAGGCGAGGATACCGATGTAACGGCGGCAGGTTCACGCCTGGCACCCGCTTCCTGTTCGACAATCGCCAGGACTCTCGGCTGCGCATCTCGCTGTCGTGCGTCGATCTGCCTGAGTTGTGCGCTCATCCGATGCTTATCGACTTCCATCAGGACATATCCTGTATGGTGTACGTCGCTGAACCGGATGTGCGGATTGTTGGCCAGAACATCTCCGAAACGCCCCGGAGGCGGCAATTGCGCAGCCAGAGCGGAGGTCACGATCTCGGTGCCGACCGTTGGACCTGAAACCGGGCCGTGCTTGAGGTCATTGACCCAGAAACTGTGAATGTCGCCGCTAAGCACGACGGCATTGTTGACGGATGGCAGACCCAGTTTTTCAGTCAGGCGGTCTCGGGCGGCGGGGTAGCCGTCCCACTGGTCGCTCCATACCTTTTCGCCCGTCCCATCCAGCGCCAGAGGAGCGAAAAACACCCCTTGGGCCAGCAGGGTCCAGGGACGGCGTTCACGTTCGAGACGCTGGACAAGCCATGCTTCCTGCATAGCGCCCAGCATGGATCGATCGGCGCCGTGCCGTTCCCGGCAGTGATCGAGCTTCACGTTGCGCGCCACCTGCGGAGCAGCACAGGCCGGATCGCTGCGATACTGGCGCGTATCCAGCATGGAGAGCGAAGCAAGCTCTCCCCAGTCCACGCCCCGGAACAGCCGCGGCGTCGGTTTCGAGCGCCACAGGCTGGGCCGGATCGGCATATGTTCGAAATAGGCTTGGTAGGCTGCTGCCCGACGCGGAGCGAATAGCTCCGGTGGCAGTCCTTCGCGATTGGCGAGCGCGGCGTAGTCGTTCAGGACTTCATGGTCGTCCCAGGTGACCAACCACGGGAACAGCCGGTGGGCCTCCCGCAAGTCCTTGTCACTGCGATAGAGCGCATAGCGCGCGCGGTAGCCTTCGAGGTCGACGGGGTCAGGTGAGCCGAAGCTGCGCACTTTCGGCTGGTCGGGGTACGCCTGTTCGTAGATGTAATCGCCCACCTGGACGATGAGATCGGGCGCTGCGGCGATCATGTCGCGGTAGGCGTGGAACCAGCCGAGTTCCCAATGCTGACAGGAGGTCAGCGCGAGACGCAGGCGGTCGGCGTTCAACGGTACGGTCTTGGTGCGGCCGACGGGGCTGGTCGCGCCCAACGCATGGAAGCGATACCAGTAAGTGCGCCCCGGACGCAATCCGCCCAGTTCCACGTGGACGCTGTGAGCAGCCGCTGGATGGGCTACCTCGACGCCAGCGCGAACGATCCGGCGGAATGCCTCGTCCTCGGCGATTTCAAAGCGGACGGGGACGGCCCGTGAGGGCAACGGCGTCGCCGCCGGGCCGACCAGCCGCGTCCACAGGACGAATCCGTCCTGCGCCGGATCGCCACTCGCGACACCCAGCGCGAACGGATCGGCGGTTGCGGCAAACGCGTCAAATCGGGGGAAGGCCTGCGCGCCGAGCGCGGCCATTGCGGCCAGCACCGCACGGCGGTGCCACCCGATGCCTAGCGGAAAATCGTGCATGACTGCACCGCTATCCGCCTTTTCGGACATTGATGTGACAACCGGTGTCCCCGAAATGTCATTCACACCGCCTAACGGCCCCGTCCGGGTTCGCGAAAAAGGACGAAGGCGTTGGCCTGGCTACGGGACGCAGATCGCTGGTTCATCGATGAAGTGCTGCCGCATCGCGCGGCTTTCCGGCGTCAGGCCGCGCGCCTCGTCGCGCCTGCCGATGCCGAGGATCTGGTCCAGGAAGCCTACGCTCGCGCCATCGATGCGGCAAACCAGCGCGAAATCGCCAATGCGCGCGGCTTCGTGCTGACCATCATCCGCAACCTGGCACACGAACGCCACCGCCGCGCCACGGTGGTGCGCTTCGAGCATCTGGCCGACATGGAGGCGATGGACTTCGCCGATGGCGCGCCCGACCAGTTCGCCGTCGTCTCCGGCCAGATCGAACTGTCGCGGCTGATGGACCTCATGGAAACGCTGCCCCCGCAGGCCCGCACGGTGGTTCAGTTGAGGCGTTTCGAAGGAATGTTGCCGCGCGACATAGCGGTGCGGATGGGCTTGTCCGTCTCTACTGTGGAGAAGCATCTTGCAAAGGGACTGGCCATTCTGGCCAGTGCGTTGCAGGAAGCGCCCCCGCAGGCAGAAGGACCGACGATTTCACGCCTATGGCAACGCCGCCGAAACCAAGCGAACTGATGGAAGAAGCGGCCGCGTGGCTGGCCGCACTGGACGCCGGATCGGCAACGCGCGAGGAATTCGAGGCCTGGCGCGCTGTTGATTCCCGGCGCGCGGTCGCCTTCGCGCAAGTCGCCGACGCCTTCGAACAGATCGAGCGCCTGCGCACCGTACACGATCCGCTGCCCGAGCCGCGGCGACTGGGGCCAGTGCGCCTCAACCGCCGCAACCTGCTGCGCGGCGGCGTGGTGGCGGGCGGCATCGCGATCGCAGGCGGCTTCGCCATGCAGGCGGCCGCACGCGAACACGCCGAGACCGGCGTGGGAGAGCGGCGCACCGTGGTTCTGGAGGACGGCACGCGGGTTTCGCTTAACACGGACACCCGGATCAGCTGGCGGATCAAGGGGGAGACCCGCTCGCTCTGGCTCGATCAGGGTGAAATCGCGCTGAACGTGCGCGCTCTGGCCGGGCCTCCCCTGCGTCTGTCCGCCAACGGCATGCGCTTCGACCTCGAACCCGGGGCCTTCAACGCGCGGCGCGAACCGGAAACCGTGGCGCTGCTGGTGCTCAAGGGGACGGCAAGCGCCGAGAACCGGGCCGTCAGGGTGGGGGCGCTGGCGCAAGCCATCGGACGCGACATCTCCGTGCATCCGGCAGAGGCGGTGGCGATCGACCGGGCCAGAAGCTGGCAGAACGGGCAACTGGTGTTCGAAGGCGAAAGCCTCGACTTCGTGGTGGCCGAGTTCAACCGCTATCTCGATGACAAGCTGGTAGTGGCCGACCCTCGGCTGTCGCGCATCCGCCTTGGCGGTCGCTTCACCAACACCGATCCGACAGAACTGCTGAAGGCGCTCGATGCCTCATTCGGCATTCGCGCAAAGCGCGGCGAAAGCGGCGCGATCATGCTTTCGGCAAGCTGAACGTTTTTTTGCGCCGCGATAGAGGTGGCCCCGGTTTCGCGCATCTCCCCTTCCGAGACACGGCTTTTCCGGAAGGGCGCACATGCCAATTCACTCTATCGCACTACCCATGATCCTGGCCATTTCGCCCCCCAACGCGGCCTCGGCGAATGCCCGCGAACATGCCATCAGCTTCGATATCCCGTCGCAGAACATGGCGACCTCGCTCAACGAATTCGGTCGCCAGGCCGGCGTGCAGATGGTGTTCCCCTACGACACCGTGGCCGGCCAGCGCTCCGCCCCGCTCAAGGGCCGTTTCACCCGCGCCGAGGCGATCCGCCGACTGATCGCCGGGCGCGGCATGAAGATCGCGTTCGAGGGTTCGAGCATGATCTCGCTCGCTGCGGAGCCCCGCACCCTGAAGCGTGATGTGGCCGCCACCGACGCCACCGCCGATAGCGACATCGTCGTTACCGCGCAGAAGCGCCAGGAAGATCTCTCGAAAGTTCCCGCCGCTCTCACCGTCGTTTCCGGCGACGAAGTCCAGAAGCGCAAGATCACCGACTTCAGCAGCCTGGTCGACGAAGTTCCGGGCCTGTCTATCAATTACAGCACTGGCGGCGAAAGCTACGGCCTGCTCTCCATCCGCGGCATCGGCGGGGCGGACGACTACAAACCCAACGGCAGCCCTTCGGTCGCACTGCACGTTGACGGCGTCTATCAAACCTCCAACGCCTACCTCGGCATGCCGCTGTTCGACCTCGAACGCATCGAGGTGCTGCGCGGTCCGCAGGGCACGCTCTATGGTCGCAATACCACCGCGGGCGTGATCAACGCGATCACCCGCGGCGGCAGCGATCACTTCGAAGGCTATGTCGATGCCCGCTACGGCAGCTACGACAGCTTCCGTGCCGAAGCTGCGTTCGGCGGTCCGCTGAGCGACAACGTTCGCATGCGCATTGCGGTGATGACCGACCAGGGCGGCGGCTTCATGCATGGCATGGGCGCCGGCGATCTGGCCGGGGCGCGGCTGAGTGTGGGCGGCGTTGTTCAGTCGCAGGTTCCCGCGATCACCGATCCGGGCGAGCGCAAGGGCTTCGGCGACAAGGATCTGTTCGCCGCGCGCGGTACGCTGGATATCGACCTTGGCCCTGATACTTCGCTTGTCCTGAAAGCATTCGCCAGCCGCGACCGGGGCGATACCCGCCAGTACGACCGCATCAACGCCGCCCAGGATAGCAGCGTCCTCAATGCGGGCGAGGACAGCGATCCCTACAAGTTCTACTCAGCCAAATACTTTCGCCAGAAGATCGACATTCAGGGCGGCTCGGCCCAGCTTTCCCACCTGATGAACGACAGCCTGCGCCTCGACATCGTGGTCGGCGCGCAGGCCAGCCAGCGTCAGGTCGGCGGCAATGGCGACGGCACGCCCTATCCTCAGTACGAATACCTGTTCGACGAAAAGCTGAGCCAGGCCTCTTTCGAGGCGCGCCTGCGCAACGAACAGCAGGGCCGCTTCAACTGGGTGGTCGGCACGTTCATCATGAGTGACACGATCGACTACCAGAGCCAGTGGACCAGTTGGGCCGCGCGCACGATCTATCACAACATCCACAGCCAGCGCCGCCGTTCGGGCGCGATCTTCGGCCAGGCCGACTTCGAAGTGATCCCCGATGTGCGCGTCACCGGCGGCCTTCGCTACACGAGCGACCAGATCGATTCCACCGGCCGCAACGTCGATGACAATCCGTGGGGCATCACGTATTACAACACGCTGTTCGCCTCGACGAACAACTTCAGCTGGGACAAGCAGTTCAAGGACAGCGATGTCTCGGGCCGCGCCTCGGTGCAGTGGTTCATCAACCCCGACCTCAACGTCTTCGCCTCTGTGGCGCGCGGCTATCGTTCGGGCGGCTTCGACGGCACCTCGATCATGACGCTGGCAGAGACCGAGCCGTTCCAGTCGGAAACGGTATGGGCCTACGAAGCGGGCGTGCGCTACTTCAACGGCCCGATCCGCCTGTCGCTGGATGCTTTCGCCAATGACTTCGATAATCTTCAGGCAACCACTCGTCTCGCCAACGACACCAACGGGCGCACCAACGTCGGCAAGGCCAGGACGCGCGGTTTCGAGGGATCGCTCGATCTGACTCTGTTCCGATCAGGCGGTCACGAGCTCGATTTCGATGCCTCGGGTACGTACCTCTACTCGAAGATCACCGAGTTCAACTCCGCTCGCATCGCCGACGTACTGGCAACCGTGGGCGATCCGCTGCCGGGCGCGCCGAAATGGACCGGCCGCGTCGGCCTCGTTCACGACTACAGCTTCGGCGAAGGCTGGAAGCTGGAGAGCCGCGTCAACGTGTTCTACCACGGCAAGGAATCGAACCGCCTGAACGCGCTGCCGAACAACACTTCCGCCGCCTACACGCTGCTCAACGCCCGCGTCGAACTACAGTCGCCGCACGGCTGGTCGATCTATGCGATGGGCCGCAATATCACCGATGAAGTCTACTTCCCGGAACTGAACGGCGCAGCTCGTCTGGTCGGTGCTCCGGCGACTTACTCGGTGGGCTTCCGCGTCGCCTTCTGATCTTTCCAACGAAGGGTGGCTCCTGTGGGAGCTACCCTTCGTCGCTGTAACCGCGATGTGCCTGATTTCTGCATATCGGCGAAAGACGTCGAGGCGCGGAAGGGGTTGTGAGAAGTCCGGTCCTTTGAAGCGTTGAGAGCGTCGGCGTTGCCCTTCGCTTTACAATTACAGCGGCCGTGCTTGGGAATGACAGCCTCCAGGATAGAGGTTTGGGCCTACGAACGACCACCTTCGGGCACGTTGCTGCCTTCCTGCCCTCGACTCATCCGAGACCCTTAGCGGTGAATTGTCGGTCCTCAGTTGCAGACCGGCCGCAATTCGGTCGGATGTCGCGCTGCCCGTCCTTAATCGAGGAACGCTCGCATGATACGTGACCGGCTCGGGTGCTTGAGCTTGCGCAGCGCCTTCGCTTCGATCTGGCGGATACGTTCGCGGGTCACCGAGAACTGCTGGCCGACCTCTTCCAACGTGTGATCGGTCGGCATTCCGATGCCGAAGCGCATGCGCAGCACGCGCTCTTCACGCGGGGTCAGCGATGCCAGCGTGCGGGTGATCATTTCCTTCAGATTGTTCTGGATCGCCGCGTCCACCGGGATGACGGCGTTCTCGTCCTGGATGAAGTTGCCGAGGCTGCTGTCTTCCTCGTCGCCGATCGGCGTTTCGAGGGAGATCGGCTCCTTGGCGATCTTCAGCACCCGCTTCACCTTTTCGAGCGGCATCGAAAGTTTCTCAGCCATTTCCTCGGGCGTCGGCTCGCGGCCCTGATCGTGGAGGAACTGACGGCTGGTGCGGACCAGCTTGTTGATCGTCTCGATCATGTGGACGGGGATACGGATCGTGCGGGCCTGATCCGCGATCGAGCGCGTGATCGCCTGCCTGATCCACCAGGTCGCATAGGTCGAGAACTTGTAGCCGCGGCGGTACTGGAACTTGTCGACCGCCTTCATCAGGCCGATGTTGCCTTCCTGGATGAGGTCGAGGAACTGCAGACCGCGGTTCGTGTACTTCTTGGCGATCGAGATCACCAGACGCAGGTTCGCCTCGACCATCTCCTTCTTGGCGATGCGCGCCTCGCGCTCCGCCTTCTGGACCATGTTGACGATGCGGCGGAACTCGGGAAGTGCCATGCCGGTGGCGGCGGCGATGTCGGACACTTCGAGGCGGATGCGCTCGGCAGGTTCAACCTCGTTTTCTGCGAAGGCCGCCCACTTCTTGTCCGTCCGGGCTATTTCGGCGACCCAGGTATCGTCCAGTTCACGCCCCGTGTAGGCTTCGAGGAAATCGGCGCGCTTGACCTTGTGACGCTCGGCCAGACGCAGCATCTGGCCGCCCAGCGTCGTCAGGCGACGGTTGAAGGCGTAGAGGTTGTCGACGAGGTACTCGATCTTGGTCGCATGGAACTGCACCGATTCCACCTGCGCGGTGAGATCTTCGCGCAGCTGCTGGTACTGGTCTTCCTTGGCGGCCGGGAAATCGATGCCCAGCGCGAGGGCTTCGAGACGCTCGCTCTGCACGCGTTCGAAAGTGCGGAACAATTCGGTGATGAGCGCGAACTTTTCCAGCGCTTCCGGCGTAAGCGCGGCTTCCATCTGGGCGAGCGAAAGAGTGTTGTCCTCTTCATCGTCCTCGACCCTGCGCTTGGGGATCGGGTTGCCGTCCTCGTCGAGTTCCTCCGAGTTGTCCTCGGCGGAATCGTCATCGTCCTTGAAGGAAGGGCCGGCGGTGGCGGCGGAAATCTCGCCGTCGGCTTCACCGTCCTCGCCCAGATTTTCGGGCTGCGGCTCCTTGGAGAGCATCGCGTCGAGATCGAGGATCTCGCGAAGCAGCATGTCGCCATTGTTGAGCGCTTCGGACCACCCGATGATCGCGTGGAAGGTCATGGGGCTTTCGCATAGTCCCATGATCATCATGTCGCGGCCGGCTTCGATGCGCTTGGCGATTGCGGCCTCGCCTTCGCGGCTGAGCATCTCGGCCGCGCCCATTTCCTGCAGGTACATGCGTACCGGGTCGTCGGAACGCGCGGCCGTATCGGCCTTGCGGGTCTCACCGGGACGGCGGCGGGAATTGCCTTCGTCGAACCCGGATTCCGAGCCGGATTCATCATCGGGACCATCGACGGCCTCGACGCCGTCCTCCTGCTCGCCTTCCTCATCGTCATCATCGTCGTTCTCGATGATCTTGACGCCCATTTCCGAGATCGCAGCCATGATGTCCTCGATCTGATCGGTGGTCATCTGGTCCTGCGGCAGAGCGGCGTTCAATTCCTTGACCGTGATGACACCCTGACTTTTGGCGCGCGCGATGAACCGCTGGACCGAGCCCTTGTCCAGGTCGAGAAGGGGAGAATCGTTGTCGCCGCTGCGATCGTCGTTGGTCATGCAATCCGTTGTCGTGTTATTGGCCGTTTCATAACGATAATTTCGTCATGAAACGGCTAGGTTTTTAGATCATCAGGCTGACAGGGCCACTGGGGAGCAGCCTTGCAGGAATGAACCACCCCTGGTCTGGGGTTCAGGTAATGTGGCCCGGCATAAATTCCAGAAGCAATCTGGTTCACCCACGGCAGGGCATGCTGCGCGTTCGAATGAGGACTGCACGTCCTTGTTCCAGCAGGCAGTATGTCGAAAGCGGCTTTAGCCGGGCCTTCGACATAAGGCGCACCTTGATCGCGATACGATCGATGCAGGCCGGATATAAGGCCATGGCCGCCGGCGGCAGCCATGGCCGGATTCGTCAGCGCTGGACCAGATTCACGGCCGACGCCTTGCCGCGGCGATCGATCTCGATCTCGAATTCGAGCTGATCGCCTTCCGAGAGGCCATGCAGACCGGAGCGCTCGACGGCGCTGATGTGCACGAACGCATCAGGCTGGCCGTCATCACGCACGATGAAGCCGAAGCCCTTGGTGCCGTTGAAGAACTTGACCGTGCCGGTAGCCTTCTCGCCAGTCGACTGACGCTGGGCGGGAGCCGGGGCGCGCTCGCGGCGTTCGGCCACGATGACCTCGCCAACGATGGTCAGCTCGGACGCGGAAACCTTGCCGTTGCGCTCGACCAGCTGGAATTCCAGCTGCTGACCTTCCGCCAGCGTTTCGAGGCCCGCGGACTGCACGGCGCTGATGTGCACGAAGGCGTCGTCGCCGCCACCTTCAAGCTGGATGAAGCCGAAACCCTTGTCGGGGTTGAAGAACTTGACCGTGCCACGGCCCTGACCGACGACCTGGCCCGGGCCGCCGCGCGAACCGCCGCCACCGCCGAAACCACCGCCGCGCGATCCACCGAAGCCGCCACGCTGGCCGCCGCCGAATCGATCACCGCCACCGCCGAACCGGTCACCACCGCCAAAACGGTCGTTGCCGCCGCCCCAGCGATCATCACCACCGCCGAACCGGTCACGACCGTAGCCGCGATTTCCCCTGTCGAATGTCATTTTCTTAGTACCTTACGCTACGCTCGAAGAAACCTGTCCTCGCGAGTGAACGTAGCACGCAAGGCCGCAGAACCCGTTTCAGGATCTGGGACGAAAGGCGATAGCAGCGTAGCGACGTCTTGGCGACCTTCGTTCTGCGAACAGCTTGATGTATCGCACGCTGGCGGATTCAGCACAGGCGTGAGCGAAATTTTCGCGCGCTTTCGACAATCGATCCACCCGCCGGTGGACGCGATCCAGTGGTTCAGCTGCCGATTTCCATAGTCCAACAGCAAACCGACTGCCTTTTCTTCCCGCATACGGAAGAAGAAGCCTAACACACTCAGAACTTACCTAATGACTGCCCTCCTCTTCTCCTCGATGAACCGACCACTCCCCGGTCTTGCAGTTTTCCGGATCGAAAGAGGCAATTGCACGCATGGATTGAGCGGATTCTCCGGGGACCGCTATGCGGAACCTGACGATAGCTACCCATTCTCCGCCGGGCTTCTGCCTTTCTACCTTTAGATTTCTGAAATCGAAGCCCTTGCTCCCGGGCGGCAGGCCGTTGCTTATCTGCAGCAGCAGATCGCGCAGGAAGGTGGGGTGACGGCTGCGGCAAAAGTCTTGGGGCTCGGCGGCGGCGAGGTCTGCCTTTTCGATGCCATAGGTGGTGGGCATTGACTTGGGCTCCCGAGAATCGGGGCTGCAACCTGACATTGCAGCAGCAACCAGGTACGCACCGGCTATTGTGGCCGCCAAATTCCTCATCGCCTTCTCCCACAATCAGCCTGCGCCGTTCTGCTGTGGACATTTGACGTTCGTCTGTCCCAGCTAGCGACCCGATGTCCAAGTATCACAGACCTACACGAAAAGCGGGCGATCCAACCGATGTCAAATTCTCGTCAGAAGCGTTCCAGCCATCGACCCTTGCCGGTCACTCAGCCTCTGATTTTGACTTCTCAGGAGCGGACTGACGGGATTTCTGTCCATCATTCGCCAAAGGGCCGCGCATAGCCGACATTAATTGGTTCTGGCTCCCCGCCGCCGCGGGGAGCCAGATAGCTTCAGATCTCGGTGCCCTCTGCCAAAGTCAAGGCGTCTTCCACATCGACGCCGAGGTATCTGACCGCGCTTTCAATCTTCGTATGCCCTCGTAAGCTGCCGTCGCCTCGAGTTGGTCGAATGACAGCGGATCGAACCGCGACGGATCGTCAGCGATCAGGGAGATCGAAGTCATTGTGCGCCTCCCCGGTCATTGAAGGTTCCGGAGGCCAGCATTGCCTCAAGCACGGTTATGTGCTTGAGAATCCCGTCGCGCGGATCGACGAACAGCTCACGACGCCGGAGCCACTGGCCTCGGCGCCCGAGCACTTGGCCTTCGAACATCCACTCGCCATAACGCCCGATAGAAATGCGCGTCAGCACGAAATCATCGATATGTTGGCGCACGTGCATCTTGACCGTGCTGCCCGTGTCGAGCTTGGCGCAGATCTCGCTGAAGACGGCGGCCGCGCTGGCGCCGCAGGTAGCGAATCAAGGGGGCGAGGTTCTCATTCAACGACTTGGTGTAGGGCGCACCGATGCCGGCATGGCGCTTGAGCCCGATATGGCGTGCGTCGGTCTGAGGGATCCTTTTCAATTTGGGAGAAGCGGCGTGGCTCGCGCCCCAACGGGGGCGTTCGACAATCACCTTGAACATGTCATCACGCATGACAAGCCTCCCCAAATAGAGGTGTGACAACGACGGAAAGTTTGGAAAAATTAGCGGCGCGAAGGCCGCGAAAAGCAATCAGGCGAAAGGTGTCGCCCTTGAGGCAATTGCCCATGCAATCTGTTCCTGAACACAGGGCTTCGCGTCGGGCGGCTTTTCCCTCATCAGAAGGGGCGGTCTAACCGTAACGAATGACCGCTTCAGAGCAACGGAACAGAGCTGCTGTCCGGCTACAAAGGGCGCGAAGCGGACCTTCTGGCGATCGGCTTCTTCCACGTCGTCTTCACGATACCCGCCGAAGTCGCTGACTGAAACAGCATCCACCGCATGACGACGTTTGGCGCTTTCCGCTTAATCACATCACGTCAGAACCGCAAACATCGCAGCATGTCCCCGGCCGTCGCCGGATAAGCCCCGGCACGCCGTTCCACAAGGAGATCTGCCTGGGCGAGCATCATCTGGGCGGATGCCTGCTGACGCTCGATGATGCTGACGCCGCTTTCCGCATCATCCGAAATCGCACAGAGAAATTGATCGCGCTCGGTTCCACCCGGCGCATCATGGAGCAAGCGACGCTTGGTCCAGCGCAGCGCGTGGTCGAAGCCTGCTCCCGAAAGTGCGCAGATCAGCGGGGCGAGGAACAACCGTGCGGTCGTCAATGCGGCGGTGGGGTTCCCCGGCAGGCCGAGCACATGCGCACCGCCGATCCTGCCATACCACAGCGGCTTGCCCGGCTTGATGGCGACGCCCGAAAACAGCAGACGCAGCCCCAGCGGCATCAGTGCCGCGCGCGCCATGTCGCGATGGCCGTGCGAAGCCCCGCCGACAACCAGCAGGATGTCCGCGTCCTCCAGCGCGGCCTGCGCCATGGCGCGCAGACCCTCCACCCGATCCTTCGATCGCGACGCTCCGACCGGCTTGGCTCCCCACTGCCGCGCCAGCAGGGCAAGCCCTTCACTCAGGCTGTCAGGCACCGAATGCGCATTCGGCGCGGCGTGCCCCGGCGGTGCCAGTTCGTCACCGTTCGACAGGACATGGACCCTGGGCTGCCGCCAGACGCCGACGCGATCCAGATCGGCGGCGGCGGCGACGACCATCGTCCTTGCATCCACGCGTGTTCCTGCCGGCAGCAGGATATCATCCCTTGCGAAGTCCGATGCACGAGCGCGTACGTGGCGCTTGCCGGTTGTACCGGGGACGATGACCTCGTCGCCTTCGGTCCGGGTAAGTTCGCGCATCACGACCCGGTCGGCGCCGGGGGGCATCGGCGCGCCGGTCGAGATCCTGAGCGCGGTGCCGGGTTCGAGCGGCTGCGGCGCCGATCCGCCGGCCGTGCTTTCTCCGACCAGCTTCAGCCGAACGACCTCGCCGGTCAGGTCGGCGGAGCATACGGCATAGCCGTCCATCGCCGCGCTGTCCCGCCGGGGAGAATCGATCCGAGCGACCACTGGCTGCGCCAGAACGCGCCGTCCCGCCTTCGCAAGCGGCACACTCTCGATACCCAGCGGCAGGGCGTTCTCCCGCACGACCGCCTGCGCGGCATCGAAACCGATCGTCGCCTGGCAGGGAATTTCGGGAGCCGTGGCCATGTCTCGTTATCCTGCGGCGAAGCCTTCGGCGAAGGCGCGGGCAGGTACGATAGCATCCGTCTGCGCGACTGCCTCACCGATAAGCATCAGCGTGGGACGATCCTGTGCAAAGGCCTGCACCACCAGCGGCAACAGATCGAGCCGGGTACGCAGCCGCTGTTCCTGCGGCAGCGATGCGTCGCAGGCGATCAGCACCGGCGTCGATCCCGGCAGGCCCGCCGCGATCAGCGCCGCGCTGAGTTCCGGCGCGGCGTCCCGGCCCATGTAGACGGCGAGCGTGCAGGCCGGATCGGCCAGCGCCTTCCAGTCGAGATCGAGCGCCTGCCCGTTACGGCTGTGCGCGGTGATGAACTGCACCCGGCGCGCCGTTCCCCGCAACGAGAGGGACAGCCCCGCCGACGCTGCGACCGCACTGGCGGCGGTGATGCCGGGACATACCTTCACGGCAGCGCCAACGGCACGCAGCGCGGTCATTTCCTCGGTCGCGCGGGCGAACATCGCGGGATCGCCGCCCTTGAGGCGCACCACCCGCCTGCCTGCCAGCGCGGCGGCGACGAGCAGTTCGTCGATCGTGCGCTGGTCCTTCGAGTGGCGACCGGAGCGCTTACCGACGCAGACCTTCTCCGTTTCAGCCGGGATCAGGTCGAGTACGCCGGGACCGACGAGCGCGTCGTAGAAGATCACTTCCGCCGCCGCGATCAGCTTTTCCGCCTTGCGGGTCAGCAGGTCGGGATCGCCCGGCCCCGCACCGACCAGCCAGACTTCTCCGGGCGCGATCAGATCATTCTGCTGCATGGACGATCTCCTGAGAGGTTTGGACGAGGATGTTGGCAAGCGCGGGGCGGCACGATCCGCAGTTGGTGCCCGCGCCCAGCGCCTTGCCGATGGCGGGAACGTCGACCAGCGCCTGCTCGCGGATGGCGGCGACGATCTGGTTGAGGCCGATGTCGAAGCAGACGCAGATGGTCGCGCCTTTGTCGGGCTGGCTGCCGGGACCGCGCGCGGCTAGGACGGTGGCGCCCACGCCCTCGACAGCAAGCTGCCCGATGAGCCAGTCGCGCGAGGGCAGCAGGCCGGTGTGGGTGACGAAGAGGACGCCCGCCAGTCTGCCATCGACGATGACCGCGATGCGGCGGGTGCCGCGCGTCAGGTCTATGGCTTCGACGCGCTCGCCGTTCGGCAGGCAGGCTTCGATGCGCGCGGCATCGCCGTTGCCCGCGATCTCGTAGAGCGCACCACCCGGCACCGCCACGCGCGTCGCCCACATGCATGGGACGCGGGCAGGCTCATCTCCGCGCAGGATGAGGAAGCCCTTCCATTCCGTCTCCACCTTCGCGAGCGCGGCGGGGGTGGACTTGAAGCCGGGCTGGCCGGAATGCGGATCGACCAGCGGGCGCGGGAGCAGGCCGGTGCGGCCTCCGGTGGAGGTCTGGTCGGTCCAGTGGATCGGCGTGAAGATCTCTCCCCGGCGCTGGCCCTCGCTGAGCGCGACGCGGAAGGTGCTGTGGCCCTGCGGCGTGGAGACGCGGGCGAGATCGCCATCCTTCAGGCCCAGAGTGGCCGCATCGGCGGGATGAACCTCGACCAGCGGTTCCTCGCGATGGCGCGCCAGCTTGGGGGCGAGGCCGGTGCGGGTCATCGTGTGCCACTGATCGCGGTAGCGCCCGGTGTTGAGCGTCAGCGGCCAGTCGGCCAGCGGTGCCTGCAGTTCCATCTGCACGACCCTGACCATTCGCGCACGCCCGCTCGGCGTCGGAAAGCGACCGTCGGCGAACGGCGTGCCGCCCCAGCGAAACGGCTCCAGCGCATCGTAAGCGGCGTTGCCGATGACGGCCTGGGCAGCGAGGTTCAGCACGCGCGCGCCGTCGTTCTGGTAGGCCGTAAGGCGGGCATGTTCGCGCCAGATGTCAGCGGGGGTGTCGTAGGCGAAGGCGCTCTTCCAGCCCATCCGCCGCCCCACTTCCTTGACGATCCACCAGTCGGGCTTCGCTTCTCCCGGCCGCGCCATGAAGGGGCGCTGGCGGCTGATCGTGCGTTCGGAATTGGTGACGGTGCCGTCCTTCTCCCCCCACGCGGCGGCGGGGAGGCGGACATCGGCGTAGGCGGTGGTATCGGTGTTCGCGATGACGTCGGAGACCACGACGAACGGGCACTTCTCCAGCGCCGTACGCACGTTTCCGGCATCGGGCAGCGAGACGGCAGGGTTCGTCGCCATGACCCACAGCGCCTTGATCCTCCCTTCCCCCATGGCGCGGAACAGGTCCACCGCCTTGAGCCCCGGCTTCGCCGCCATCGACGGCGCCGCCCAGAACCGACCGACACGCGCGACGTTTTCCGGCGCAAAGTCCATGTGCGCCGCCAGCGTCGAGGCAAGGCCGCCCACTTCGCGCCCGCCCATCGCATTGGGCTGGCCGGTGATCGAGAACGGCGCCGCGCCGGGCTGGCCGATCCGCCCGGTGGCGAGGTGGACGTTGATGATCGCGTTGACCTGATCGGTGCCCCGGATCGACTGGTTGATGCCCTGGCTGAACATCGTAACCGTGCGCGGGTTCGCGGCGAACATCTCATAGAACCTGAGCAGCAGCGCGGGATCGAGGTCGCAAGTCTTCGCCGTGGTCCACAGGTCACGCCCGGCGGCGAGATGCTTCCAGAACCCTTCCGGCACTTCGACGTGGCTTTCCATGAACGCCTTGTCGACCATGCCCTGCTCGGCCAGCCACGCAAGGAGGCCGTTCATCAGCGCCACGTCGCTGCCGGGGCGCAGGGGGAGGTGCAGGTCCGCGCCTTCGCAAGTCTCGGTGCGGCGCGGGTCGATGACGATCAGCTTCGTACCACGTTCGGCCCGCGCCGCCTGGATGCGCTGGTAGACGATCGGGTGGCACCAAGCGGTGTTGGAGCCGACGAGGACGATGAGATCCGCCTTCTCCAGATCCTCGTAGCTCGCGGGCACTATGTCCTCGCCGAAGGCGCGGTTGTGGCCCGCCACCGCGCTCGACATGCACAGGCGCGAATTGGTGTCGATGTTGGCCGAGCCGATGAAGCCCTTCATCAGCTTGTTGGCGACGTAATAGTCTTCGGTCAGCAACTGTCCCGAGACGTAAAATGCCACGCTGTCCGGCCCATACTTGGCGATGGTGTCGCGAAAGCGCTTCGCCACGAGGTCCAGCGCCTTGTCCCAGCTTGCCCGCCGGTCCCCGATCATCGGGTGGAGCAGGCGGCCGGCAAGGCCCACCGTCTCGCCCAGATGCGTGCCCTTGGAGCAGAGGCGGCCCGCGTTTGCCGGGTGCGCTGCGTCGCCCCGGATCGTCACCTCGCGCTCGCCGGTCGGCGTAGCGGAGATGCCGCAGCCGACGCCGCAATAGGCGCAGGTCGTGCGGACCGCCTCGCGCATCAGGCCGCGTCCCTCAGGGCTTCAGGATTCTGGGCTTCGGGTCGGGCCAGCAGCAACCGCCCGTTCTCCTCGCGCACGGCGATCGTCGGGGTGCAGCCGCTGTCCGCGCCTTGCGCCTCGCCGCTGGCGAGCGCGATGTTCCAGTTGTGCAGCGGGCAGGCGACCAAGTGCCCATGGACGATGCCCTGGCTGAGCGGCCCCTTCTTGTGCGGGCATTCGTTGACGAGCGCGAAGACCTTGTCGTCGCCGGTGCGGAAGACGGCGATCTCCGGTTCCCCGTCAAGCCGCACCGTGCGCGCGCCGCGCTGGGGAATGTCGCTGAGGGTTCCGATATCGATCCAGTCGGTCATGGGTGTCACTCCGCCGCTTCGAGCGCTTGGGGTTGGAGGTGCTGGTGCAGGTCGGCGCGGTTGCCCGAGGCACGTTCGGCCCACGGATCGTCCTGGCTGAAGCTCTGCGAGTAGAGGAACCGCGCGGCGAGCGCCTTGCGACCCGCCTCGTCCTCGACCACGCGGGCCTTCGCATGATCGACGCCGACGCGCTCGATCCACGGCGCGGTGCGTTCCAGATAGCGCGCTTCCTCGCGGTAGAGCTGGATGAAGGCGGCGCAGTATTCCAGCGCCTCTTCCTCGGTCGCGACCTTGCAGAGGAAGTCGGTGGCGCGCACATGGATGCCGCCGTTGCCGCCGACGCTCAGTTCGTAGCCGCTGTCGACGCAGACGATCCCGAAGTCCTTGATCGTCGCCTCGGCGCAGTTGCGCGGGCAACCGGAGACGGCGATCTTGAACTTGTGCGGCATCCAGCTGCCCCAGGTCATCCGCTCGGTCTTGACGCCGAGGCCGGTGGAATCCTGCGTTCCGAAGCGGCACCACTCCGATCCCACGCAGGTCTTCACGGTGCGCAGCGACTTGCCGTAGGCATGGCCGGAAACCATCCCGGCAGCGTTCAGGTCCGCCCAGACGGCGGGCAAATCTTCCTTCTTGATGCCGAAGATGTCGAGGCGCTGGCCGCCCGTCACCTTCACCATCGGCGCGTCGTACTTTTCCACGACGTCGGCGATGGCGCGCAGTTCGCGCGGGTTGGTGAGGCCACCCCACATGCGCGGGACGACCGAATAAGTGCCGTCCTTCTGGATGTTGGCGTGCATGCGCTCGTTGACGAAGCGGCTCTGCTGGTCGTCCACGTATTCGCCGGGCAGCGCGCAGAGCAGGTAGTAGTTCAGCGCCGGACGGCAGGACGAGCATCCGTCCGGCGTCGTCCAGTGCAGCTTCTGCATGACTTCCGGGATCGAGCGCATGTCCTGCGCGACGATCTCGCGCCGCACGTCGTCGTGGGTGAAGCTGGTGCATTTGCACATCGTCTTCGGGCCGGACTGGACGTCCTCGCCCAGCGTCAGCGCCAGCAGGTTCTCGACGAGGCCGGTGCACTGGCCGCAGCTGGCCGAAGCCTTGCAGCCCGCGCGCACCGCGTCGAGGCTGCACGCCCCCGCTTCGATGCAGCCGACGACCTGCCCCTTGGAAACGCCGTTGCAGCCGCAGATCTCGGCATCGTCCGAGAGCGCCGCAACGGCCGCCTTAGGGTCCAGCGCGCCTCCTCCGGAGGCGAAGGCCTGACCGAAGATCAGCAGGTCGCGGACTTCGGAGACGTCCTCGCCCTTCTTCAGAAGGTCGAAGTACCAGCCACCGTCCGCCGTGTCGCCGTAGAGCACCGCGCCGACGACCTTGTCGTCCTTCACCACGACGCGCTTGTAGACGCCGCGCGCCGCGTCGCGCAGGACGATGTCCTCGCAGCCTTCGCCGCCCGAAAAGTCCCCGGCGGAGAACACGTCGAGCCCTGCGACCTTCAGCTTGGTCGAGGTGACGGAACCGCGATAGCCGGTGTGTCGGTCGGTCAGCCCGTCGGCAAGGCTGCGGCACATGTCCCACAGCGGCGCGACGAGGCCGTATACGTTGCCGTCATGCTCCACGCATTCGCCGACCGCGAGCACCGAGGGGTCGCTCGTCACCATATGGTCGTCCACCTTGATGCCACGATTGACCTCCAGCCCCGCCTCGCGCGCCAGCGCGGTGGATGGGCGGATGCCGACGGCCATGACGACGAGGCTGGCCGTGATCTCGCGCCCGTCCTTGAGGCGGACGCCCTCAACCTTGCCGTCGCCATAGATCTCGGCGGTGTCGGCGCCGGTCAGGATGGTCTGGCCGCGCCCTTCCAGCGCGGACTTGAGCAGCCAGCCCGCCGCTTCGTCCAGCTGGCGCTCCATGAGTGTGGGCATCAGGTGGATGACGGTGACTTTCATGCCGCGCAGGGTCAGGCCGTGCGCCGCTTCCAGCCCCAACAGACCCCCGCCGATGACCACGGCGGAGCCTCCGCCGGAAGCCTTGCCCGCTTCCGCTGCCGCCAGCATCGTGTCCACGTCATGCATGTCGCGGAACGAGATGACGCCGGACAGATCCTTGCCGGGAACCGGGATGATGAAGGGATCGGAGCCGGTCGCGATCAGCAGCCGGTCGTAATGGACGGTGCGGCCCGACCGCGAGGTGACGGTCTTCGCGGCACGGTCAATCGTGGTGACGGGATCGGCGGTGATAAGGTCGATGCCGTTCTCGTCGTACCATTCGCGGGTGTTGATGACGATCTGCTCGAAGGTCTTCTCGCCCGCCAGTACCGGCGAGAGCATGATGCGGTTGTAGTTCACATGCGGCTCGGCGCCGAAGATCGTCACCCGATAGCGGCCCGCATCGCGCGCCAGCAGTTCCTCGACCGCGCGGCACCCTGCCATGCCGTTGCCGACGACGACCAGATGCTCGCGCACATCGTCGGAAGGCACGATCAGCGCATCGTCGTAATCGGAATTGGGTTCGATCCCGTCCTGAAAGTCCATTTTCGAAACTCCGGCTGTCATGGGAATTGGAGCTGAAAACGAGAAAAGGCCGCCATCCGGACCCCCGGTGCGAAACCGGAAGTCTGGATGGCGGCCTTGCCATCGTTCGGTGCCTACATGTCCCGCCAGTGGGACGTTTCGGCGATGTAGGAAGGACAACGCTGCCCTTTGCATTGCAACATAAATGGAATCGCCCGAAGGCTCAAGCGATTCCGTGACGAAACTGTCAGATCGCCCAGTCGAGCTGGACCCAGAACTTGTCGACGTCGGTGGCGAAAGCCTTCGCGTCGTAATGGGCGTAGCGGAGCGCCACCGTGGCCTTGCGCAGCTTTGCCGAAGCCAGCAGGTTGATTTCGTTGCCGTAGTGCTGGTCCAGCCGGTCGCTGTCGAAACGGTGCCAGGTGGCCTGCAAAGTGACGGCGGACAATGCGCCGATCTGCTTCGCGCCATAACCGCCACCCACGTACAGATCGCGCACGCCGTTCGGCGGGGTCGTCAGGAACTTGTCCGCCCAGCCCTGGAACTTGAAGTTGGTGCCGAGCGGGGTCTGGAAGCTGGTGAACGACCGCCCGTCATCGGCGCCGAGCACTTCGTATCCGGCGTTGAGCTTCCAGCCCTTCACGTCCAGCGTCGCATCGGCGAGCCAGTATTCGGCGCTATAGTCGTTGGGGTTGCGGTGCCAGTCGGACTGGCGCGCATAGCTTGCCTGATAGGACAGCTTCACCGCCTTGCCGAAAGCATGCGTCCCGGCGAAGCGCGCGCCATAGGTCTGGCTGGAGAGCCGGAACGCCTGCACCGCCGCCTCGTCCTGATCGACGAGATAGGCGAAACCGGTCAGCGTGCCCAGCGGGGTTTCCCAGGAAAGGTTCGCCAGCACGTTGTCCCCGCCGACCGCCTGCTGCTTTACGCCGCGTCCATCAATGCCCCAGATAGTGCGCACGCTCCAAGCGTAGGACAGGTCGAGCTTGAGGCCCTTCACCGGGACCAGTTCGGCACGGACCGCATCGAAGGTCTGGGCATTGTCGCGGAAGGCGATGTTGCCGACGAAACGCTCGTCGTCGAGGGCGATCTTCTGGCGCCCGGCGATAAGGGTCAGGGCCTTTGTCCTGTACTGCAACTGGGCGAGATAGAGCGCGATGTTCTGCGGATCGGCGACCAGCGGCCGCGTGGCGTCTCCCTGCAGCCCGTCGAAGTAGTTGTCGACCGCTGCGAACGTTCCCTGTGCGACTATGGTGGCGGTCAGTGCGCTCTCAGTCACCTGTAGTCCGCCGCGAACTCGCACCGTCAGAGCGTCCGCATCGGTCGGAAGACCGTCCTGTTCGACATGCTCGTACCGCATCCGCGCCTCGGCGACGGGCTTGACGGTGATCTCCTGAGCGTGCGCGGAATGGGCGCAGGCAATCCCGCCGACGGCCAGAGCGGCCGCCGTCAACTTATTGTTTTTCATGATGTAAGCGTCCCCCTCAGGACGAAAGGAAGTGGGGCGGCGGTGGCTTGGGAACCGCCGCCCCGGTTGCCGGCTCAGATGCGTGCGCCGGTTTTCCAGGTCGCGCGCCAGCGGGCCTTGACCATCGCCACGGAGGCAAGGGCCACGACTGCAAGGCCGGCAAAGATCAGGAAGCCCGGCGCAAAACTGCCGGTGAACTGCTTGGCAAGGCCGAGCGAGCTGGCGAGGTAGAACCCGCCGATGCCGCCCGCCATGCCGACAAGCCCGGTCATCACGCCGATCTCTGCCTGGAAGCGCTGCGGGACCAGCTGGAACACGGAACCGTTGCCGGTGCCCAGCGCCAGCATGGCCAGCACGAACAGCGCCAGCGCGGCGGCAAGGCTGGGCGCCTGCGACACGCCGACAAGCGCGATCACCGCCGCCGCATAAACCATCATCAGCGCCTTCACGCCGCCGATCCGGTCAGCCAGCGCGCCGCCCATCGGGCGCACCAGCGATCCCGCGAAGACGCAGCCTGCGGTGCAGTATCCGGCGACCACGGTGCTGAGGCCGAACTGGTCGGTGAAGTAGATCGGCAGCGATGCGGCAAGGCCAACGAAGCCGCCGAACGTCACGGCATAGAAGGCCATCAGCCACCACGCATCGGCCTGCTTGAGCAGCGCGGCATAGTCCACGAACTTGCGCGGCGCGGGCGGATTGGGGGCGTCCTTGGCGATGGCGAGGTAGATCGCCAGCACGGCCACCAGCGGGATGCAGGCAAGGCCCAGCACCGCATTCCAGCCGAACATCTTCGCCAGCGTCGGCGCGAACAGGGCGGCGAAGACGGTGCCCGAATTGCCCATGCCCGCAAGGCCCATCGCCTTGCCCTGATGTTCGGGCGGATACCACCGGCTCGCCAGCGGCAGCGCCACCGCGAAGCTGGCGCCCGCAAAGCCCAGGATCACGCCCAGCGCCAGCGTGCCGCCAAAGCTGCTGACGCCCATCGTCCAGGCCGTGAACAGGCCGAGGATGACGATGATCTGGTTGATCGCGCCCGAACGTTTGGGGCCGATGCGGTCCACCAGCAGCCCGTTGACGACGCGCAGCAGCGCGCCCGCCAGCGTCGGCACGGCGACCATCAGGCCCTTTTGCGCAGGCGTCAGGCCCAGCGTCTTCGAGATTTCCGGCGCCAGCGGGCCGAGCAGCACCCACACCATGAAGGCGAGGTCGAAATAGAGGAAGGCCGCGACGAGCGTCGGCGCGTGGCCGGCTTTCCAGAAGCTCACGGAAGCGCTGGCTCCCAGATCAGACTGCGCGTGATCGGCGGCGGATTCGTCATCGGGTCGCCAGTATGCGGTTGCCATTTTGTGTCCCTCATAACCCTGAAACGGAAACGAAAAAAGCCGCAGGCCGGACGTCACCATGGGGTGAGCCCGGTCAGCGGCTTTGCTGCGAATTTCGGTGAGGATGGCCTCCCGCCCTTGGGACGGCTATCCGGTATGGGCGCGCATCATCGCGCGACGTTCATATAGTCACGCGATTCGCTGAATCTGGCAAGATGCAAAATCGCGTGGAATTTCAGCGGGTCTGCGAAAAGCCCGAGACGTAGTCCGCGATCCGCTCGGGATCGAAAACGCGGCCGTCGAAGAAGCGATCGGGGCCAAGCGTGAGGTCGCCCTTGCGCGATCCGACCCCGAGCGGCGCACCCACGGCGCCCTCCAGCTTCATGCTCGCCCCCGGCATCGGCAGGTCGCTGCCCGCCAGCGCGCGGCGATAAACATCCGGGCGGAACACCGCCGCCGCCTTCGCCTCCGTTTCGTCGGAGGGCTCCGCCATTTTCCAGCGCACCAGCTGCGAATAGATCCACAGCGCTTGGCTGCGCCACGGGAACGATGTCGCCTCCCGCGAGAACAGCACGAAGTCGGGAGACGACACCGCCGCGTCGCCTGCCCTCGGAACGATCGTCCCGGTCAGGGCGCGCAGGATCAGGTCGGACGGCTGGCCGACGTAGCGCGGATCGGCAAGGATATCGGCCAGCGCCTCCCGGTTGCCGGGCTCGTCGCACCAGACGGCGGCGCGGGCGAGCGCGCGCAGCAGGCGGTCCACGGTGTCCGGGTTCTCGTCCAGCCAGTTCTCGCGGAAGGCCAGCACTTTCTCGACGCCGCGCTGCCAGATGCGCTCACCGATGGCGACGGCTTCGGCCCGCCCGGAATCGATGGCGGCGCTACCCCATGGCTCGCCGGCGATGAAACCGTCGATCTCTCCGCCATGGATCGCTTCGACCGTCAACGAAGGGGGCAACACGCGCAGCACCACATCGCGGTCCGGGTCCACGCCCGCACTGGCGAGCCAGTAGCGCAGCATAAGCGCATGGCTGGAGAAGCGATGGACGACGCCGATCACCGGCTTGCGTCGCCACAACCCGATGGCCGCCGCGAAGTCGTGCGCGGTGCCCAGCGGATCGGCCAGCCGCGCCGCAGGATCGGGAGCGAGCGCAGCGGCGAAGTCCTTCGCCATGACCAGCATGTTGCCGTTGACGCCCAGCTTGAAGGGCGCCGCCAGCGCGGCAGGCTGCTGGCTCAGCCCCAGCGTCACCGCGACCGCCAGCGGGGCCAGCATGTGCGCGGCCTGCACCTGTCCGTAGACCAGCCGGTCACGCAGGGTCGCCCAGCTCGTCGTGCGCACGAGGTCGAGCGCGATGCCCTCCTCCTCGGCAAAGCCGCGCTCGCGCGCGACGGCCAGCACGGCGACGTCGTTGAGCGGCAGGAAGGCGATACGAAGGCTGGTCGTCATTATATCCCTCCCAACAGATCGCTGGCGGTTATGAGCGCCTGCGCGACGTCGACGAGCTTCTTCCCCTGGTTCATCGCGGTGGAGCGCAGCAGAGCATAGGCATCCTGTTCCGACAGGGCGCGCTGGTTCATCAGGATGGACTTGGCGCGGTCGATCACCTTGCGGTCGGCCAGCGCGGTGCGCGCCTCCTCGAGTTCGGTCTGCATGCGGGAGAAGGCATTGAACCGGCGCACCGCAAGCTCCAGCACCGGCTTCACACGCTCCTTGCGCAGCCCGTCGACGACATAGGCGGACACGCCCGCATCGATCGCCGCGCCGATCATCGCCTCGTCCGACTGGTCCACGAACATCGCGATGGGCCGCGCCAATGCCCGGCTGACGGTGAGCATTTCCTCGAGCGTATCGCGGCTCGGGCTGCCGAGGTCCATGAGCACGACATCGGGCGCCATGCGCTCCAGACGCGCGACGAAGGCACCGCGCGGCGGGACGATGTGGATGTCATCGTAACCCGCATCGCGCAGCCCCTCTTCGAGCACGGTCGCCCGAAGCCCGCTGTCGTCGATGATGACAATCCGCATGAAGGCCCCTTCGCCGGGGAGCATTGCCGCAACTCGCTTGGCCTCGTCAATCCTCGGCGAACAGCGCGTCAGGACACGCTTTGTAACGCAATGCCCTCGAACACCCGCCCGCCCTGTGCGTTGCCTGCGCGCTTCAGGGAATGAATGCGCCCTGCGCCATCGGCATATTTTCCGGGGTTGGTCTGGTTGCGCACACCAACGGCGTTGAGGCGATTCTGAACACGGCGGGTCATGACTGAGTGCTCCTGAAGAGCGGCCCACCCCGCCTGAGGGTGCTGAGATTGTGCTTTGGAGGGCAAATCGAACCCTCCTTTCCACCTCCCTTTGAGGGCTCGCTACCCCCCTTTGACCCCTCATTTCGGGGTGCGAAGCAGCGAGACGCAAGGAGAATACATGGAAAACTAAAGCTTTCCAATGCCCTGATTTTAAATGATTTTTGAGACGCTCCAAGATCACTTGGAACGTTTTGAGCCGACGATGGTGGCGGAGACGCCGGGATTCGAACCCGGGGTGCCCCCTTAAGGGCACGACGGTTTAGCAAACCGCTGGTTTCAGCCACTCACCCACGTCTCCGAGTGCGGCTTGGAGCGGTGCCTATAGCGGGGGGATTCGAGGGCGACAAGGGGGGACCACGCAAGAAAATACTTTTGCACAACCCCACCCGTTTCCGCCGATTTTCGATTCGCCCTGCCGCAAAACCGACTCGTGTCGTCGCCCGTTCATTGCGAGGTCAGGCGCGGTGGATTCTTGTGCGATGACGCCAGTTTTGACCGCGCGCGGTGCGCGGGGGACGTGGGAGCGCCGGATTCGGCCTCAGGAACAGCACGAAGGTAAGCACGCCATGATCGGACATCACAAGCAAGGCCGCGGGATCGCCGTCAAGGTCGCGGCGGCGCTGCTCACGGTGCTCACGCCGCTCGCGCCCGCCATGGCGCAGGTCACGACCGTCGATCCGGACGCCGCGATCGACTCCGATCTCAATCAGGGCACCACCTATTCGCCCGTTCCGCCTGCCGGAGACCCGGGCAACGGCACTCCGGTCGAAGCGCCCCCGGCGACCGACTGGAACGGCGGCCAGTCGCCCGCTTATCCTGCCCCGACGCCCGCGCCTTCTGCCCCCGGCGCGCCTGCGGTGGCGACACAGGACACCTCGACCTATCGCGAGGACGACCTCATCGGCGCGGCCGAGGGCGTGTTCGGCAAGGGCGCGAAGGGCCTCGCCGACATCATCAAGGATCTCCTCGCCAAGCAGGGCGAGCCCAACGGCTACATCGTCGGGCGCGAGGCCGGCGGCGCGATCGCGGTGGGCCTGCGCTACGGTTCGGGCACGCTGCACCACAAGGTCGAGGGCGAGCGCCCGGTCTACTGGACCGGCCCCTCCATCGGCTTCGACGCGGGCGCCAACGCGGGCAACGCCTTCGTGCTGGTCTACAACCTCTACGACACGCAGGAACTGTTCCACCGCTTCGGCGCGGGCGAGGGTCAGGCCTATCTCGTCGGCGGCTTCACCGTCAGCTACCTGCGCCGCGGCAACACCGTGCTGATTCCCGTGCGCGCGGGCGCGGGCCTGCGCCTGGGCGCGAACATCGGCTACATGAAGTTCTCCGAAAAGCAGAGCTGGCTGCCGTTCTGACGTAACTTTATTGCGCATCCACGCGACCGCTGCACTAGGCGGTTGCGCTGGATCGCAGGCAGGGCTAAGGGCCGCCCGCCATGCTCAACGACCTCAAGCAACAGCCCGCCGACGCGCTCCTCGCGCTCATCAAGCTCCACAACAACGATCCGCGCGCGGACAAGATCGACCTCGGCGTCGGCGTCTACAAGACCGCCGATGGCGCGACGCCGGTGTTCGCCGCGATCAAGGCGGCCGAGCAGAAGCTGGTCGACGGGCAGGACACCAAGGCCTACCTCGGCCCCGAAGGCGACATGGGCTTCGTCGAAAAGCTGATGCCCTACGTGTTCGGCAAGGCGAATCCGACCATGGACGGCCGCATCGACGGCATGCAGACCCCGGGCGGCACCGGTTCGCTGCGCCTCGCACTCGCGATGGTCCAGCGCGCGGGCTACAAGCGCATCATCGTCGGCAAGCCGAGCTGGCCGAACCACAACCAGATCTGCGCCGACCTCGGCCTCGACGTTCTCGAATTCAACCACGCCACCGCTGACGGCGCCGACATGGACGCCCTGCGCGCCGCCATCGCCGGGGCTCAGGAAGGCGACGCCATCCTGTTGCACGGCTGCTGCCACAACCCGACCGGCATCGACTACACCAACGCCGAGTGGGACGAGATCGCCGCCCTGCTCGCCGCCTCGACCATCCTGCCCGTGCTCGACCTCGCCTACCAGGGTCTCGGCAAGGGCATGGAAGAGGACGCCTACGGCCTGCGCCGCGTCCTCGCCGCCGTGCCGGAAGCGCTGATCTGCTATTCGTGCGACAAGAACTTCGGCCTCTACCGTGACCGCGTCGGCGCGCTCTACGTGATGGTCGCCGATGCCGCCGATGTCTCCAAGGTGATGTCGAACGGCTATGCGCTGGCCCGCTCCAACTGGTCGCAGCCGCCAGATCACGGCGCCGCCGCCGTGCGCCTCATCCTCGAGGACGAGACCCTGACCGCGCAGTGGCTCGGCGAACTGGACGAGATGCGCGATCGCATGCGCGAAGTGCGCGCCACGCTTCAGGCGGCCGGCAAGACCGGCGGCGTCGACCTGACGCCGGTGGGTTCGCAGAACGGCCTGTTCTCGATCATCCCGTTCACCCCGGAGCAGGTGCAGGCCATGCGCGCCAAGCACGGCATCTACTTCGCCGCATCGGGCCGCATCAACGTGGCGGGCCTGACCAAGGGCAACATCGAGCAGTTCATCGCCGCCGTCGCGGACGTGACTGCCTGACATGAACCGGCAGCCGGTTCTCGTCGGGGACCGGCTGACGCTGCGGCCCCTGCTGCCCACGGATTGGGAGGCGCTGTTCGCGGTCGCCTCCGATCCCGCGATCTGGGCCGTCCACCCCTCGCACGACCGCTGGCAGGAGCCGGTGTTCCGCGCCTTCTTCGATGACGCGCTGGAAGGTGGCGGGGCTTTCGCCATCGTCGACAACGCCACCGGCGCGATCGTCGGTTCGAGCCGCTACGGCGCGCCCGAAGCCGAAGGGCCGGGCGAGATCGAGATCGGCTGGTCGTTCCTTGCCCGCGACTGCTGGGGCAAGGGCTGGAACGCCGAATTCAAGCGCCTGATGCTGGCGCACGCGCTGTCCCACTTCGATCGCGTGATCTTCCAGGTCGGCGCCGACAACGTGGTGTCGCGCCGGGCCATGGCGAACATCGGCGGGCGACTGGTCGAAGGCCGGACGCGCAGCTACGAGCGCTGCGGCGTCATGGTCGATCACGTCATCTTCGAGATCACGCGCAAAAGCTTTGCCGCAGGCCCGCTGGCCTGATCGATCCGGGCGCGCAACCCGGCATCGTCCAGCGCCGACAGCGCCAGCATCGCGGCATAGGGATCGCCCGGCAGGTCGAGCACCTGCGCGAAGGCAGGCTCGGTCTTCGCACCCGTGGCGCGCGCCTGCATCACCGCGTCGCGAAAGGTCGGACCGCCAAGGTCGAGCAGCCTGCGCTCCACGTCGAAATGCTGCCAGCCGACCTGCTCCACCACCGGCAGGGGTGAGCCGAATATCTCGAACGGCACGCCCCGCAGCGTGAACGCGGCGACGACGGCGCGCTCGCCCCTCGCCCACTGGTGCATCGCGAAGTCCGCGCAACCGGCGAAGGCCTGCCATACGTCCTGCGCGAAACCGGCGGCGTCGGGCGCGTGGCACAGCACGTCGATGTCGCTCCCCTCGACGTCGAGACCAAGCGGGAACGTGCCCGCGACGTGCGGGTCCAACGGGGCGAGGACTTCCAGCACCCGGCTCTGCGCAAGGGCTTCGCGCCAGTCGGCCATGTCAGGTCGCGGCGTAGGCCTCGATCCGGTCGAGGTGGAACGCCACGACTTCGGGCGGCAGGAACGATCCGGTGAAGCTGTTGCGCGCCAGCGTCACGATGTCCTCGCGAGAGAGCCCCCTCGCCGCCGCCACGGCGCGGTAGTTGTCGCCCACGTAACCGCCGAAGTAGGCCGGATCGTCCGAATTGACCGTCGCCTTGAGGCCGAGCGCCAGCATCCGGTCGAGTGGGTGGTCGGCAAGATCCTTCACGACGCAGAGCTTAAGGTTGGACAGCGGGCAGACCGTCAGCGTCATGCCCTCATCCGCCAGCCTCGCCACCAGCGCCTCGTCCTCCAGCGCGCGGTTGCCGTGGTCGATGCGGTCGACGCCGAGCAGGTCCAGCGCTTCGTGGACGTAGGCGGGCGGGCCTTCCTCTCCGGCATGGGCGGTGATCTTCAGGCCCTTCGCGCGGGCGGTGGCGAAGACGCGCGCGAACTTGGCGGGCGGGTGGCCGACTTCCGAACTGTCGAGGCCGACGGCGGCGATCCGGTCGAGCCAGGGCTCGGCCATCTCCAGCGTGGCGAAGGCGGCGTCCTCCGACAGGTGGCGCAGGAACGAGAGGATCAGTTGCGAGGTCAGGCCGTATTCGGCCTCGGCGGCGCGCATGGCGGACAGCAGGCCCTCGATCACTTCCTCGAAGGCGATGCCGCGGTCGGTGTGGGTCTGGGGGTCGAACATGATCTCGGCATGGACCACGCCATCCGCCGCCGCGCGCGCGAAATACGCCATCGCGAGGTCGTGGAAGTCCGCCCGCGTCCGCAGCACGTCCGCGCCCGCGTAGTAGATGTCGAGGAAGTCCTGCAGGTTCGAGAAGTCGTAGGCCGCCCGCACTTCCTCCACCGAGGCGTAGGGGATGGCGACGGCGTTGCGCTGGGCCAGTTCGAACATCAGTTCGGGCTCCAGGCTACCCTCGATATGCAGGTGCAGTTCGGCCTTGGGCAGGCCGGTGATGAAGGTGTCGAGGTCGGTCATGGTGTCCTTTTGTACGCGCATTCGCCCATGACGTAAGTGCGGGCGATGGCGCGTTCGTCCCCCAGTATCTGGAGCGCGAAGAGGCGCGTGGCAAGGTCGGCGCCTGCGGTACGGCGCGCCATCAACGGCGTCGATGCGCTGTCGAGCACCACGAAGTCCGCCTCCTGCCCCACTTCCAGCGCGCCCACGCGGTCGGCGATGTGGAGCAGCGAGGCGCTGCCCGCCGTGGCGAGGTAGAGCGCGCGGAACGGGTCCAGCCGGTCCTCCCGCGCCAGCGCCACCTGATAGGCGAGCCCCGCCGTGCGCAGCATCGAGAACGAGGTGCCCGCCCCCACGTCGGTGCCGAGGCCGAGCCGCAGGGCATGGCGGTCTGCCTGCCCGAAGTTGAAGTGCCCGGAGCCGAGGAACAGGTTCGACGAGGGGCACACCGCCACTCCCGCCCCGCTCTCGTGCAGGCGCGAGCAGGCGCGGTCCGAGAGGTGGATGCCGTGCGCGAAAACCGAGCGCGGGGTGACGAGGCCGAAGCGGTCGTAGGCGTCGAGGTAGTCCGCGCTGTCCGGGAAGCGCGCGGCGACGGCAGCGACTTCGTGGACGTTCTCCGACAGGTGCGTGTGCATCAGCACTTCGGGATGCTCCGCCAGCAGCGCGCCCGCGTCCGCCAGCTGCTCGTCGCTGGAGGCGAGCGCGAAGCGCGGCGTCACCGCATAGCCGAGCCGCCCGCGTCCGCGCCAGCGGCGGATCAGCGCCTCGGTCTCTGCCCGGCCCGACGCCACGGTGTCGCGCAGGCCATCGGGGCCGAGGTCCATCAGCACCTTGCCCGAGACGATCCGCATCCGTCGCTCCAGCGCCGCTTCGAACAGGGCGTCGACCGACTGTTCGTGGACGGTCGGATAGACCAGCGCGCTGGTGGTGCCGTTGCGCAGCAGTTCGTCGAGGAAGAACGCCGCCACCGCATCGGCATGGGCGCGGTCGGCGAAGGCCTTTTCCGCCGGGAAGATATGCTTGTCGAGCCAGTCCAGCAGCTGCTCGCCATAGGAGGCGATGCGGTCGGTCTGCGGGTAATGGACATGCGCGTCGATGAAGCCCGGCACGACGAGGCCGGCCAGCGGCTCGGCGTCGGGGTAGCTGTCCGCAAGGTCCGCCCAGGCCCCGCGCGCGATGACCACGCCGTCCTCGACCGCCAGCAGGCCATCGGGTTCGTGGCGCACGGCGTCGGGGGAATCGTGGGATACCGACAGCAGTTCGGCGCGATAGGCGCGGATCATCACTTGCCCCTCAATTGCAGCAGCTGTGCGCAGACGGCGATGGCGATCACGTCGGGCTCCTTGCCGGAGACGCCGGGAACGCCGATCGGCGCGGTGAGACGGTCCAGCGCCTCGGGTGGAAGGCCGTCCGCCCTCAGCCGCGAGCGGAACCGCGCGATCTTGGTGGACGAGCCGATCAGGCCGACGAAGGCGAGCGGATCGGCCCGGCCCAGCGCCGCCAGCGTCAGGTGGTAGTCGAGCGGATGGTCGTGCGTCAGGATCAGCACCGCCGCATCCGCGGGAGCCTCGGCCACGCAGGTCGCGATGTCCTCTTCCGCCACCACGGTCACGCCGTCGATGTGCCCCTGCTCGGGCCGGGTGTCGAACCATGCGAGCTGTAGCGGCAGCCCGGTCATGTGGCGGGCGATGGCCTGCCCGACATGGCCCGCGCCGAAGAGATAGACCGGACGCGGCCGCTCGCCCACCGGCTCGACGATGCGCACGCCCGCCTCGGGCCGGTCGCCGCGCGCGGACTGGCGGGTCGCCGTCTCGCGCTCGAACACATCGCGCCTGACCGCATCGGGCTCGAACCGCGTCGCCAGCATCCGGCCCGGCTCGGCATCGTGCAGCCAGCCCAGCGCGCCCGCGTCGAGATGCTCGACCAGAACGCGCACCCGCCCGCCGCAGCACTGGCCCAGCAGCGGGCCGAGCGGATAGTCCTGCACCCGCCACGTCCCCGGCGCATGGTCGAGGATGGCGCGCGCCTGCTCCACCGCGCGGTATTCGAGCTGGCCGCCGCCGATGGTCCCTTCCTGCGCGCCCGCCGTCACCAGCATCCGCGTCCCCGCCCCGCGCGGCGCGGAGCCCTCGCTGGCGAGCACGCTCACCATCGCGGTCGGGACCATGGGGTCCAGCCGTCGCAGCCAGCCTATCCACTGGGTCATGCAACGGCCTTGGCGGCGGCCTTGTGCGCCGCGATGGCCTTGAGGATGCGCTCGGGCGTACACGGCGCGTCGAGCGGCGGCAGCGCGCGCCTGTCGGGCGCGGTGGCCGCGACCGCCCGGTTCAGTGCCGAGAAGACCGAGATCGCCAGCATGAACGGCGGCTCGCCCACCGCCTTCGAACGGTTGATGGTCGGCTCCACGTTCTCGCCGTCCCACAAGGTCACGATGAAGTGCTTCGGGCGGTCGGACGCGGTGGGAATCTTGTAGGTCGCGGGACTGTGCGTCAGCAGGCGCCCCTTGCCGTCCCACACCAGTTCCTCGGTCGTCAGCCAGCCCTGCCCCTGGATGAAGCCGCCCTCGATCTGGCCCTTGTCGATCACCGGGTTCAGCGAGCGGCCGACATCGTGGAGGATGTCCACCGCCAGAACCTTATGCTCGCCGGTCAGGGTGTCGATCACCACCTCGCTCACCGCCGCGCCGTAGGCGAAGTAGTAGAACGGGCGGCCCTTGAAGACCGAGCGGTCGTAGTCGATCCCCGGCGTCGCGTAGTAGCCGGTGGAAGACAGCGAGATGCGCCCCATGTGCGCCTTGCGCGCCACCTGCCCGAACGTCAGCGTCTCCGCGCCGACCAGCACGCCGCCCGGCGTGAAGTGGACGTCGCTCTCGGGCAGTCCGTAAGTGCGGGCGAGGAACTCGACCAGCCGGTCGCGGATCGTCGTGGCCGCGTTGTGTGCGGCCATGCCGTTGAGGTCCGCACCCGAACTCGCCGCCGTGGCCGAAGTGTTGGGCACCTTGTCGGTGCGCGTGGCGGTGATGCGGATCGTCTCCATCGGCACCGCGAAGACATCCGCCACCACGCGCGCGACCTTGGTGTAGAGCCCCTGCCCCATCTCGGTGCCACCGTGGTTCACCTGGATCGACCCGTCGGCATAGACGTGGACGAGCGCGCCCGCCTGGTTGAGATGGGTGGTGGTGAAGCTGATGCCGAACTTCACCGGCGTCAGCGCGATGCCCTTCTTGAGTACCGGACTGGCGGCATTGAACGCATCGACGGCCTGCGCGCGCTCATCGTAACGCGAAGTCTCACGCAAGCGCGCCATGATCTGCGGGGCCACGTTGTCGGCGACGACCATTTCGTAAGGCGTCGTCTCCCGGCCCGGGCCGTAGAGGTTGGCCATGCGCACGTCGAGCGGATCGAGGCCGAGCGCGGCGGCGACGTCGTCCACCACACGCTCGATCGCCAGCATCCCCTGCGGGCCGCCGAAGCCCCGGAACGCGGTGGCGGAGACGGTGTTGGTCTTCAGCCGCTCGGACACGATCTCCACGTCCGGCAGGAAGTAGCAGTTGTCCGAATGGAACATCGCGCGGTCGTTGATCGCGGGCGACAGGTCCACAGTCGCCCCGCAGGCCGAGGCGAGGTGCAGCGACAGCGCCAGCAGGTGCCCGGCATCGTCGAAGCCGACCTCATAGGCGACCTCGAAGGGATGGCGCTTGCCGGTCATCACCATGTCGTCGTCACGATCGCAGCGGAACTTGGCGGGACGACCGGTCTTGCTCGCGACGAGCGCGGCGGCAGCGGCGAACAACGCGGCCTGCGTCTCCTTGCCGCCGAACGCGCCACCCATGCGCCGCACCTCGATCGTTACGTCGGCGGACGAGACGTGGAGCATGTGCGCGACGAGGTGCTGGACCTCGCTCGGGTGCTGGGTGGAGCACAGGACATGGACCTGCCCGTCCTCGCCGGGCGTGGCGACGGAGACCTGCCCTTCGAGGTAGAAGTGGTCCTGCCCGCCCATGTCGAACCGGCCCGAGCGCCGATGCGGCGCGCCGGCGAGCGCGGCGGCGGCATCGCCGCGCGCCATGCGCTGCACCGGCTCGATGTGGGAGTTCGCGGCCTGTGCCTCGGCGATGGTGAGCGCGGCGGGAAGCGGTTCGTACTCGACTTTGCCCAGACGCGCGGCGATGCGGGCGGCGCGCTGGCTGGTCGCGGCGACGAGGAAGATCGACTGGCCATGGGTGACGACCTCGCCATCCGCCAGCAGGCGGTCGTCGCCCGCCACCGGGCTGACGTCGTTCGCACCGGGAATGTCGGCGGCGGTGTAGACCGCCACCACGCCCGGCGACGCGCGCACGGCGGACAGGTCCATCGCCACGATCCGCGCCCGCGCCTCGCTCGACTGGCCGAAGGCGAGGTGGAGCATGTCGGCGGGTTCGGCGAGGTCGTCAGCATAGCGCGCCTCGCCCGCGACATGCAGCCGCGCGCTGTCGTGCGGGTGGGAGGGCTTGGGCACCACCTTCCAGGCGGGGTCGCGCTCAGCCATGGGTGGCCTCCAGCACCGAGATGGCAACGCCCTGCGAGCGCAGCCACAGGCGACGCAGCAGGTTGGCGGCGGCGTCGAGGCGGTAGTCAGACGAACCGCGCACATCGGAGAGCGGCTGATAGTCTGCCCGCAGCGCCTCGGCAGCGGCCTCGATGGTCGCTTCGATGAAAGGCGCGCCGGTCAGCGCGGCCTCGCAGGCGGCGGCGCGCTTCGGGGTCGCCGCCATGCCGCCGAACGCCACGCGCGCGGCGGTAACGGTGCCGTCGGTCACGCTCAGCGCGAAGGCGCCGCAGACCGCCGAGATATCGCTGTCGAACCGGCGGGACAGCTTGGCGATGTGGATCACCGCATCCGGACCGGGGCGCGGAATGCGCACGGACTCGACGAACTCACCGGGCTGGCGGTCCTGCTTGCCATAGGCGAGGAAATAGTCCTCCAGCGGCATCGTCCGCCGCCCGGCCGCGCTGCGCAGCGTCAGTTCCGCGCCCAGCGCGATCAGCGCGGGCGGTCCGTCACCGATGGGCGAGCCGTTGGCGATGTTGCCGCCCACGGTCCCGGCATTGCGAACCTGCAGCCCGCCGATGCGCCGCACCAGCTCGCCCAGCTCGGGATGCAGCCGCGCCATCGCCGCATGGGCATCGGCATAACGCACCCCCGCGCCGAGGATCAGCGCCTCGTCGGTTTCCTCGATGGTCGAAAGGTCGGCCACGTCGCCAAGGAAGATCACGGTATCGAGCGTGCGCAGCCCCTTTGTCACCCAGAGCCCCACGTCGGTCGCCCCGGCGACAAGACGTGCTTCGGGATGCTCGGCCAGCAGCGCGGCAAGCTCATCGCTCGACCGCGGCGCGAACCAGCGACGCCCCTGCCACTCGCCCGAAGTGCTGAGCGACAATCCCTTGAGCGCCTCAACCACGGGGGCATCATCGGAGCGGCACGGAGCGGCGCATTCGCCCGCCTCGATGATCGGACCATATCCGGTGCAGCGACACAGGTTGCCGGCGATGACGTCCTCGACCGGAAGTTCACATCCGCGAGCGCCGATGGTGCGTCCGTGGAGCGACATCACGAAGCCCGGCGTGCAGAACCCGCACTGTGAGCTGCCGTTCGCCGCCATGTGCGCCTGAAGGTCGTTCAATGCGCCCTCGGTGGCGCTCTGTGCGCCCTTGGTGCAGTTCAGTGACTCCACCGTCAACAGCGCCTTGCCGTTGAGCATCGGCAGGAACTGGATGCAGGAATTGACCGCGCGCCAGGCGATTTCCTCGCCCTCCAGCGCGCCGACGAGCACGGTGCAGGCCCCGCAGTCCCCCTCGGCGCAGCCCTCCTTGGTGCCGGTGCGGCGCATCCGGTAGCGCAGGTGATCGAGCACCGTCGCGGTCGGATCGACCGCATCCAGTTCGACCGTTTCGCCGTCGAGAAGGAAGCGCACCGTCAAGTCAGCTCCCCCGGTACGTCGAGTAGCCGAAGGGCGAAACCAGCAGCGGAACGTGGTAGTGCCCATCGGGATCGGCGATGCCGAAATCGATCGAGACATGGTCGAGGAACGGCGGCTCGGGCAGCTTGATGCCCTTGGACCGGAAATAGGCGGCGACCGCGAAAGTCAGCCGGTAAGTGCCCGTCGGCAGCGCCGGAAGCCCCGGACAACGGCCATCTGCGTTGGTCTCGCCGGTGAACAGGATCGTGCCCGATCCGGTCTCCAGACAGAGCGAAATCCCCGTCGCGGGTGCGCCGTGCGTGGTGTCGAGGACGTGCGTGCTGAGGCTGCTCATGCGACCGCCTCCCGGGGCCACTGGCCGAGAAATTCATGTTCGTCGTAGTCGAGGAAATCGGCCACCAGAGCCTCGCGATCGTCAAGAAACAGCTGGTCCGCAACGCCCTTCACCAGCCGGGGCAGCGCATTGTGCAGCCCCGACAGAGCCGAGGCCGAAAGCCCGAGGCTCACCAGCGCGGAATAGTTGAAGGCGAACAGCCCATGCAGCGGCGCGCCGTCCACGCCCTCGCGCGGGAGGAACTCGAAGGCATCGCCGAGATAGGGATGCGCGTCGATCAGCGCGTTGGGCTTGCCCGGCGCGGTGACGCGGTCGCCCCAGCGCGCGATCAGGCCGGCGAGGTCGGCCAGTTCGGGGCGCAGGCCGGGATCGCTCAGCAGGCCGGTAGAAATGACCACGAAATCAAAGTCATGCACGCCATGCGGCGTCATCACGCGGACCAGCCCATCGTGCTCCTTCACGTCCAGCCACGGTGCGCCGAGGTGCAGCGCGAAGCCGGGCCATGCCGCTGCGCGCTCGAACGTGTCGTTGGTCGGCGGCTGATTGTGGCCGAGGAAAGCGTCCATCGCCGCATACTTGGTCGCATCGTCGAGCGCGGGATAGCGGGCGGTGAAGCCGACGCGCTCCATGAAGCGGATCGGGTTGATGCGCGGCAACTGCTTGCGCCGCATGAAGACTTCCGCCGCCGCCACGCCCTGCGTCAGCGCGAAGTTGGCGTTGTCGAACGCCGAAGCGCCGCCGCCGAGCACGCCGATGCGCTTGCCGTGCAGCTTGCCGAAGTCGATCGGCTCGCTGGTATGCGCCCAGAGATGCCGAGGCAGGTTGTCGCTCACCATCGCGGGCGTGTGCCATTCCCCGCCGCCCTGGATGCCGGTGGCGAGCACCACCTTGCGCGCATGCTCCATCGCGCCGCCCGCGAAGTGCAGGCGGTGCAGGCCGAGTTCCGGCAGCGGCTCGATCCGCTCCAGCTTGGCGCCGTTGCGCACCGGCAGGTCGAGCACGCGACGATACCAGCGCAGGTATTCCATCCAGTCGCCGCGCGCGATCTTGTCGACCGCTTCCCAGCCCGCGCTGCCATGCTGCGCCTCCCACCAGGCGCGATAGGTCAGCGAGGGGACACCGAAATCGATGGGATTCAAATGCTTGGGCGTACGCAGCGTGACCATGCGCGCGTAAGTCTCCCAAGGCCCTTCGAACCCGGCAGCGTTTTCATCGAAGACCACGACATTGGTCACGCCCTCGCGCCGCAGGCCGAGCGCGGCGGAAAGGCCGCACTGGCCGCCGCCGATCACCGCGACGTCGAGCACCGCTTCCCCATCCAGCGTGCGCGAGCGCACCCATTCAGGGCGGGCAAACCCGATCAGCTCCAGTTCGCGAGCCAGCTGCGCCTCGAGCGCGGGCAGTCCGATCTTGTCAGTCATTTCATGTCTTCCAGACGCAGGCGGACGATCTCGCCGATCTGCTCCAGCGCGGTGGCCACTTCGGTCTCGCGGTCGTTCGCGAGGCGGCGTTCCATCGCAGCGAGGATACCAGCCTTGTCGGTCAGGCGCACGCAGATGATGAAGGGGAAGTCGAAGCGATCCCGATAGGCGGCGTTGAGGCGATGGAATTCGGCGTATTCGTCCGGCGTAAGGCGGTCGAGCCCGGCGCTGGCCTGCTCGGCGGTGCTGGCTTCGGTGAGAGTCCGGTCGATCGCCGCCTTGCCCGCGAGTTCGGGGTGGGCACGGATAAGCGCGAGTTGCTCCTCCGGCGTCGCATCGTACATCACGGCCATGAGATCGGCGTGGCGGTCGCCGGTCGAAGGCCGCGCATCGGCGCGTTCCTCGACCCAGGGGCTGTGCTCGAACAGGGCGGTCACGAGGTCGTACCCTCCAGGCTGACATGGGCGGAGACGACTTTCCAGCCGTCGGCGAACTTCACCCAGGATTGCGTCTGGCGGCCCCGGCGTTCCGAGCCTTCGCGGAAGAACTCGGCATCGGCGGTGGCGAAGGCGTCGTCGTAGACGGTGATCGCGACGCGGCCCAGCCTGCGCTGCGGAGAACCGCCGCGTCCCTTGCGGAACTCGCGGATCTCCTCGATCCCGTAGAGCACCTCGCCCACGCCGTAGCGGTTGGTTGTGGGGGCATCGTGGAACAGCGCGTCCATCGCCGGGATGTCGTCGGCCATCAGCGCCGTCTCGTAGGTGTGGAAGGCGTGCGTCACTTCGGCGAGCAGCACGGGGTCATTGATCCGCATGGGGATGCACCTCCATCCAGTGCCGCGCGATGTCGATACGGCGGGCGACCCAGGCGTCGCCGCTGGCGATCACATGATCCATGAACCGCGCCAGCCAGCGCGCACGGCCGGGCTTGCCGGCGATGCGACCGTGGAGGCCGATCGACATCATGCGCCCGCCCTCCTCGCGAAGCTGGTCGAAGGTATCGCGCATGTGGCGGAAGAACTGCTCGCCCTCGGTAAAGCCGTTGAGCGCGACGATCTTCATGTCGTTGACGTCGAGCGTGTAGGGCACGATGAGCTGCGGCTTGCCGTGGCGGGTATCCCAATAGGGCAGGTCGTCGGCGTAGCTGTCGGCATCGTAGAGGAACCCGCCCTCCTCCGCGACGAGGCGCGCGGTGTTGGGCGAGGTCCGGCCCTGATACCACCCGAGCGGGCGCGAACCGGTGAGCTTCTCGTGGAGCGCGATGGCCTCCGCGATATGGGCCCGTTCGACCTCTTCCGGCTGGTACTGGTAGTCGATCCAGCGCAAGCCGTGGCTGGCGATCTCCCAGTCGGCCGCCAGCATCGCCTCGACCGCCTCGGGGTTCATCTCCATGGCCTTCGCGACGCCGAAGACGGTCACGGGCAATCCGCGCTCGGTGAACAGGCGGTGGAGGCGCCAGAACCCGGCGCGGCTGCCGTATTCGTAGAGGCTTTCCATCGCCATCGCCCGGTCCGGGTGACTGCCCGCGCCGACCATTTCGGAAAGGAACGCCTCGGAGCCCTTGTCGCCGTTGAGGACGCTGTTTTCCGCGCCTTCCTCGTAATTGACGACGAACTGCACCGCCACGCGCGCGCCGTTCGGCCACTGCGGGTCGGGCGGGGTCTGCCCGTAGCCGGCGAGGTCGCGGGAGGTCATGCCTCCCACGCCGCCATCGCCGCCGGAACCGCCTCGCCCAGCGGAAGCGCGAAGCCTTCCATGCGCAGGCACGATTCCAGCGCCGCCAGCGTCAGCAGAACCTTGTGCTTCGCCGCGTTGTAACCCATCGCGCCGATGCGCCAGATCTTGCCTTGGAGCGGGCCGAAGGCGGTGCCGATCTCGATCTCGAACAGTTCGCGCATCGCCTTGCGCACCGCCTCGCCGTCCACGCCTTCGGGGATATGGACGCCGGTCACGTTGGTCATGCGATAGCGGTCGTCGCCGAATACCGTCAGGCCCATCGCGCGCAGGCCCGCGGTCATCGCACGGCCTGCCGAGGCGTGGCGGGTGTAGCGCGCATCCAGGCCCTCCCCCAGCATGATGCGGGCGCATTCGCGCGCCGCGTAGAGCATCGAGGTCGCCTCGGTATGGTGGTTGAGGCGCTTTTCGGACCAGTAGTCCATGATCATCGCGAGGTCGAAGTAGTTGGAGCCGATGCGCGGCCCCACGCCATCGACCATGCCCTCACTGCGGATGCCCTTCTCGACATGGCGGCGACGGCCGATGTGCTCGGCGGCCTTGTCGGAGATGGTGATCGGCGCGGAGCCGGACGGCCCGCCGAGGCACTTCTGGAGGCCACCGGTGACGATATCGACGCCCCAGCGGTCTGCGGCCAGCTCCATGCCGCCGATGGTCGCGGTCGCATCGACATAGGACAGCGCGCCAGCCTGGCGGCACAGTTCGCCGAAGCCTTCGAGCGGCTGCGCCATCGTCGTCGAAGTGTCGCCGTGGATGGTCGCGACGATCTTGGGATGCACGCGGGCGATGGCGTCGGCGATGCGCTCCATCGGCACGACTTCGCCCCAGGGCGCATCGACCGTCTCGATCACCGCGCCGATGCGCTGGAGAATCTCGCTCAGCAGCAGGCCGAAGCGGCCGAAATTGACGACCAGCACGACGTCGCCCGGCGCGACGAGGCTGACCAGCGCCGCCTCGATCCCGGCGCGGGCGGTGCCGTCCACCAGCATCGTCCACTTGTTTTCGGTTCCGAAGATCGGGCGATAGAGCGCCATGACCTGATTCATGAACCCGGTCATCTCGGGATCGAACTGGCCGAGGAGATCGGCGCTCATCGCCCGCAGCACGCGCGGGTGGGCGTTGATCGGGCCCGGGCCCATCAGCAGGCGCTGGGGCGGATCGATCTCTCCGAAGAGCAGCGGATCAAGTGCGGGCGACAAAGTTCTCTCCAAGACGTTCGATGAAGCCGAGCATCACGTCGAGAGCGATCTGCACGTCGGCAGGCTCCACATGTTCGGCGGGATTGTGACTGATGCCGTCGCGGCACCGGATGAACAGCATCGCGGTGGGGCACAGCGCGGCCATGTTCATGGCGTCGTGCCCGGCGCCGGAGACGAGGCGGCGCACCGGCTGGCCCGCGGCGGCGAGCGCGGCGTCCATGATGTCCATCAGCGCCGGATCGCTCGGGCTGGCGGCAAGGTCGTGGACCAGCGCGATGGTGATCTCCAGCCCGCGCGCCTCGGCGATCTCGCGAAGGCGCGCAAGGATCCCTTCGGCCACGGCATCGCGGCGGCTTTCCGCGCCGGAACGCACGTCGATGGTGAAGCGGACCTCGCCGGGGATGACGTTGGGCGCGCCGGGCAGCGCCTCGATCACGCCGACGGTGGCGACGACATCGGAGTTGTCGGCACGGGCGAGTTGCTCCACCGCCAGCACCATCGCGGCGGCACCGGCCAGCGCATCGCGACGCAGGCGCATGGTGGCGGTGCCCGCGTGTCCGGCCATGCCCTTGACGGTGACGGCATAGCGCAGCTGCGCGGCGATGCCGGTGACGGTGCCGACCGCGAGCCCGTCCGCCTCCAGCACCGGGCCCTGCTCGATATGCGCTTCGAGGTAGGCGAGCGTGGTGTCCGGCGCGCGGGCGGCGGTGAGATAGTCGGGCGTGGTGACGAGCGCTTCGGCCAGCGTGATGCCTGCGGTATCGGTGACGTCGAGCGCGGCGGCGTCCAGCGTTCCGGCGACGGCACGGCTGGTCAGCATGGCGGCGGGGAAGCGCGAACCTTCCTCGTCCCCGAAGGCGTAGACCTCAATCGGGAACGGCAGGCGCGCGCCCTTCGCGTTGAGTGCCGCGACCGCCTCGATCCCGAGCATGATACCTAGAGGCCCGTCGTAAGGCCCGCCGTCGCGCACGGAATCGAGGTGGCTGCCGATCACCAGCGCCGGAGCGTGGCCAAGGTGTCCGTCATAGCGCCCGACGAGATTGGCGGCGGCATCGCGATGGACGCGCATTCCGGCGGCTTCCATCCACCCGGTCAGAGCCTCCTGCGCGGCGGCATAGGCGGGCGTCAGGTAGGCGCGGAACAGGCCGCCCTCCATGTCGCTGTAAGGCGCGACACGCAGCGCATCGCACCGCGCGACCGCGCGGGCGCCGCCGGGGGTGTCGCTCACCATCCCGCCGCCTCGCCATCGCTGCGCGGGTCGGACGCGCCCTCGAACGAACCGTCTGCAAGGCGCACCACCGCCCCGGCGTGGCCCATCGTCGCGGTCAGCGGGCCGACGCGCTCGACATCGTGCCCGGCCTCGGCAAGCTGGGTGTAGAGACCTTCGTCGAAGCCGTCCTCCAGCTTCAGCGAGGTCGTGACATCGCCCCATGTGCGGCCGAGCAGCCAGCGCGGAGCGCTGATGGCGTCCTGCAGGTCCATGCCGAAGCGGGCATAGCGGCTGAACAGCGCGGCCTGCGTCTGCGGCTGCCCCTCCCCGCCCATGGTGCCGTAGGCCATGACGCGCCCGTCGTCGAACACCGCCAGCGCCGGGTTGAGCGTGTGGAACGGCTTGCGGCCCGGCTTGAGGGCATTCCAGCCGCTCTCGGCAAGGCGGAACGAGCTGCCGCGGTTCTGCCAGGTGATGCCGGTCTGCGGGAGGACGAGGCCGGAGCCGAACTCGAAGTAGGTGGACTGGATGCAGGACACCACGCGGCCATCCGCATCGGCAGCGCCAAACCAGCAGGTATCGCCCCACTGCGGCGGCTGAGGCCACTCCAGCGCCTTCGCCGGGTCGATCCGCGCGGCAAGTTCGTCCAGTGCGGCGGGGTCCGAGAGCAGGCCCTGAAAATCGAAGTCGGTATAGGCCGGATCGCCCACATGCACGTCGCGCAGCAGGAACGCCTGCTTCGTCGCCTCGACGAGCCCGTGAACGTGATCGAAGCCTTCGGGCGCATCGGCCTTGAGGCGGTCGAACAGCGCGAGGATCACCAGCGAGGCAAAACCCTGCGTCGGCGGCGTCGCGTTGTAGAGCGTCGCACCGCCGATGGCGGTATGCAGCGGCTCGGGCCGGGTCGCCTCATGCGCGGCAAGGTCGGCCGCCGACACAGGGCTGCCGAGCGCCTCAAGATCCGCCGCGATCAGCGTCGCCAGTTCGCCGCGATAGAAATCGTCGAGGCCGTTCGCCGCCAGCTTGCGCAGGGTCTGCGCTAGGGCAGGAAGACGCAGGGTGTCGCCCTCCGCCAGCGGGCGGCCCTCCGGCTCGAAGGTGGCCGCATAGACGCCCGGCTGGCCGCGCAGTTCGTCGCCCTTGCCCGCCGCGATGCCCGCGCCGCCCTTCGTCACCGGCACGCCATTCTCGGCATGGGCGATGGCGTCGCGCAGCAGGCGATCCAGCGGGAGCTTGCAGTAATCCGCCTCCAGCGCCGCCGCCCAGCCCGAGATCGTGCCCGCCACCGTGTTGGCCGCCAGCGGCCCGCGCGTCGGCACTGCGTCCAGCCCGGCGTAGAGCGAAAGGTCGGCCTTGGCCGCCGCGCCGCCGCAGCCGTGGATCGAATGCATCCGACCGTCCGGCTCGCGGATCACCCAGAACCCGTCGCCGCCGATCGCGGTCATGTGCGGGTAGACGACGGCGAGCGTCGCGGCCACGGCCACGCAGGCCTCCACGGCGCTGCCTCCGTCGGCGAGCACGTCGCGCCCGGCCTGCGCCGCGAGATAGTGCGGCGCGGTGACGATGCCGTTGCTGGCGGTTACGGTCTTCATGCTGTCCCTCAGTCCGGAAGCGCCGCCACGAAGGCGCGCACCACATGGGCGGAGTTCACCGAGGCAAGGCGCTCGTAAGTGTCCTCCATGTTCTTGTGCCTGTCGCCGCCGGCAAGGTCCGAAAGCGAGCGGAACACGATCGTCGGCACCTGGTTGGCATAGGCGACCTGCGCCACCGCGCCGCTTTCCATGTCGAGCACACGGGCGTGCCATGCCTTGTAGAGATACTCGCGGAATTCCGCATTGTCGGCATAGACCCCGGCGCTGACCCCGGTGCCGCCGACGACGACCTTGGGGGGCTTGGCGAGGCACAGCTCGGTATCGGGAAGCTGCTGGGGCGACGGCGGCACGCAGCGCTCCATGGAGATCGTGGTCGCGACCTTGCGGGCGAGGTCCAGCAGCTGCGGGTCCATCGGGAAGGTGAAGAAGCGCTTGGAGGGCGTGACGGCATTGGCCACGGTCACGCCGCGCGGGAAGATGAAGTTCCAGTTGCCCGGAGCCTCGGGGCGCACTTCCTCGGGCGATTTCCAGCCCTTGCCCGCCTTGCGCGCGAAGTTCACCTCAAGATACTGGCCCCAGTCCTCGGTGACGATGACGTCGCCGATGGACAGCGCCGGGTCCACACCGCCCGCGATGCCGGAGAAGACGATGCGCTTCACGCTGAACCGGTCGATCACCAGCTGCGTGTTCATCGCCGCGTTCACCATGGAAACGCCGCTCTGCATCAGGAGGACGGGTTTGCCCTCCAGCACGCCGGTCAGGTAGGTCGAGCCGTTGATTTGGTACTCCTTCGGCTCCGCCACCGCATGGACCAGAGCGTTCCATTCGGGCTGGTAGGCCGTCATGACGAGGGTACGCGGGGTGAGGTCAAGCCGCTCGTCCGCCAGCGCAGGCGTGGCCGAAAGCGTCAGGGCGGCGGCGATCGCGAATGTGCGCATCAGGCGCCTCCCATCCAGACGAAGCGGGCGACGAAGAGCAGCGCCAGCACCAGCAGGAACCAGTCCTTCCGCGTGATCGTCCCGCGCACCAGCTTGAGCACGGCATGGGCGGTGATGCCGAAGGCGAGGCCGTTGGCGATCGAGAAGGTCAGCGGGATCATCGCCACGGTCAGGAACGCAGGGATGGCGGAGAGCGGGTCTTCCCACTCCACCTCGGTCAGCGGCAGCAGCATGAGGCCGCCGACGATGATGAGCGCGGGCGCGGTCGCGGCCAGCGGGATCACCTGCGCGTAAGGGGCCACGAACATCATCGCGAGGAACAGCAGGCCGGTGACGACGGCGGTCAGGCCGGTACGCCCGCCCGCCTGCACGCCCGCCGCGCTCTCGACATAGCTGGTGACGGTGCTGGTGCCCGCCATCGAGCCGACGATGGTGGCGGTCGCGTCGGTGATGAGGATGCGGTTGAGGCGCGGGATGCGGCCGTTTGCGTCCATCAACCCGGCGCGCTTGGTCACGGCGACGAGGGTGCCGATGTTGTCGAACAGGTCGACGAAGAGGAACACGAACAGGATCTCCAGCAGGCCGAGGCCCTGCTTGCCGGAAAGCCCGAAGACGCCGCCGAGATCGAGCTTTAACGCGGTGCCGGTCAGCGCGGCAAGCGAATAGGGCTCGGGACTGATCGAGACCATGCCTGCGATCCAGCCCACCACGGTGGTGGCGACGATGCCGACGAGCATCGCCCCGCGCACGTTCCAGACGCTGAGCGCGCCGATCACGACGAGGCCGAACATCGCCAGTGCCGCTCCGGGAGCCTTGAGGTCGCCCAGCGCCACGAAAGTCGCGGGGTTGGCGACGATGATCCCGGCGTCCTTGAAGCCGATGAAGCCGATGAACAGGCCAATGCCGCCCGCGACCGCGGCGAAGAGGTAATGCGGGATGGAGTTGACGATGAGCTGGCGCACGCCCGTCAGCGTCAGGATCAGGAACGCGACGCCCGAGATGAACACGCAGCCCAGCGCCACCGGCCAGGGCACGCCCATCTGCTGCACGACGGTGAAGCTGAAGTAGGCATTGAGGCCCATGCCCGGCGCCAGCGCCAGCGGCGTGTTGGCGACGAAGCCCATCAGGATCGAGGCGAAGGCCGCCGCGAAGCAGGTCGCCGCCGCCACCGAGGCGACCGGCATCCCCGCGCTGCCGAGGATCGCCGGGTTGACGAGGACAATGTAGGCCATCGTCAGGAAGGTCGTCATGCCCGCCAGCACTTCGGTACGGGCAGTCGTGCCGCGCTCGGTCAGGGCGAAGATGCGTTCGAGCTTGCCCGAAGGCACGGCTTCGGGCCCATCAGGTATGGTTTGGGTCTGTGTCTGCGTCACGCACTTGCCCCCTGCGCCGCCCCCAGCGGCATGGAAAATCCGATGATGCCCTGCGCCTCCAGCTTCGCGGCGAAGGCGAAGAGGTCGCTTTCACGCCCCGGCCCGCCGATCAGTTGCACGCCGATCGGCAGCGCACCCGGACGGTAGAGCGGAACCGCCAGCGACGGCAATCCGGTGAAGGTGATCGGCTGGGTATGAATGCCAAGGTCCGCCCGTGCCGGGGAAAGCGCTCCATCGATCGCGATGCGCGGATCGGCGATGGACGGCGCGAACGTCGGCGTCGCGGGGGCGAGCAGCACGTCGTAATCGGCGACCAGCGTCTCGATGCGGGCGCGGTATTCGGCGCGGAACGCCTGCGCTTCCTCGTAGAGTGTGTCGGGCAACAGGGCACCCGCGATCAGGCGGTCGCGCACTTGCGGGTCGAAAGCCATGGCGCTTGCCGCCAGCGCCTCGCGGTGGAGCGCGCCGCCTTCACAGGCGGTGATGATGAAGGCTGCCGAACGCGCGCGGGCAATCTCGGGGAGTTCGACCAGCGGCGCGTCAGGGGCGATGGCGTCGATGGCCGCAAGCTGGTCGGCCTCGGCATTCTCGCGGAAGCGGCCGCCGAGGCAGGCGACGCGGAAGTCCCCCCTGCCCGCCGGTTCACGGCCGCCGAGCACCTGCCAGACGAGCGACATTTCCGCGATCGAGCGGGTGAACGGGCCGATGTCGTCGAAGCTCTCGGCGAAGGGGAATACCCCCGCAAGCGGCAGGTCGCCGTGCGTCGGCTTGAGGCCGTAGAGCCCGCAGAGGCTCGCGGGAACGCGGATCGAGCCGTTGGTGTCCGATCCCAGCGTGAAGGCGAGCAGCCCGGCAGCGACCATCGCCGCCGAGCCGCCCGAGGAGCCGCCTGCGAGGCGGGAGGGATCGTGAGGATTGCGGGTGGTGCCGTAGGCCGCGTTGATCGTCGCGAAGCCGTAGGCGAACTCGTCCATGTTGAGGGTGGCCATGCACACCGCGCCCGCCGCCTTGAACCGCGCCACGGCCTCGGCATCGGTGGCGGCAGGCAGCGCATCGGCATAAAGCGTCGAGCCCGCCGTGGTCGGCAGGCCAGTAAGGTCGAACAGATCCTTGACCCCGTAAGGCACGCCCGCCAGCGGCCCCGGATCGCGCCCGGCAGCGACCATCGCGTCCACCGCATCGGCCTCGGCGCGGGCACGTTCGTGAAGGACGCGGGTCACGGCGACGTGCGTGTCGGTGGCGAGCGCGGCGAGCGTCTCCTCCGCCAGCGCGCGGGCGCTCAGCGTTCCGGCCCGCACGGCGGCGGCGGTTTCGGCGATGCTCCTCACGCCGCCTCGCCGCGCATCGTGCGCACATGGCGGGCCAGCAGCGCTAGGTTCGCCTCGACGCCGGGCGCGCATTCGGGAAGGATCGGCAGACAGCGCGCAGCCGCGGCGGCGGCGATTTCCGCCTCACCCTGAGGGACTTGGGGGAGGGAAGGATGGGCGGGATGCTCGGCCATGGTCTCGCGCGGTCAGACGGTCAGGAATGGCACAGACCGCGACCGGAAAAACCGCGCCCCGCACCCGCTCCCTAACTGCCTTGCCTGACCTGCGCGATCAAACGCAATGATCGAAACGGATCGTTGCAAAAATCAGAGCGGGGTGAGCCATGGCGCCGTAATTCGTCATTGCGAGCGCAGCGAAGCAATCCGAGGCTATTCAAACCGCGCTGGATTGCTTCGCTGCGCTCGCAATGACGAAGAGGAGTATCGTCGTCCCGGGCTCGACCCGGGACGACAGGGCCATCCTCACACCATCGTTTCAGGCCGCACCACGCGGTCGAACGTCGCCTCGTCCACCAGCCCCAGGTCCAGCGCCGCCTGCTTGAGCGTCTGCCCTTCGGCATGGGCGTGCTTGGCGATCTTCGCCGCATTGTCGTAGCCGATCTCCGGCGCAAGCGCCGTCACCAGCATCAGCGACCGGTCCAGCAGTTCGGCGATGCGCGCGCGGTTGGGCTCGATGCCATCCACGCAACGCTCGGCGAAGCTGACCATGCCGACCGAGAGCAGGTCGATCGAGCGGATCACCGCCGCCCCGATCAGCGGCTTGAACACGTTGAGTTCGAACGCGCCCTGCAGGCCGCCGACGGTCGCCGCCTGATGGTTGCCGATGACCTGTGCGGACACCATCGTCAGCATCTCGCACTGCGTCGGGTTGACCTTGCCCGGCATGATCGAGCTGCCCGGCTCGTTGGCGGGGAGGTCAAGCTCGCCAAGACCCGAGCGAGGGCCGGAGCCCAGCCAGCGGATGTCGTTGGCGATCTTGGTCAGCGCTACCGCCAGCGTCGCCAGCGTGGACGAGAGGTGGACCAGCGGATCGTTGGAGGCGAGCGCCTCGAACTTGTTCTCGGCCGGGCGGAACGGCAGGCCCGTCAGGTTCGCGAGTTCCTGCGCCACATCGACGTCGAAGCCGGGCGCGGCGTTGAGGCCGGTGCCGACCGCCGTGCCGCCCTGCGCCAGCGCGGTCATGCCGTGCGAAACGGCAGGCTCGATGCGCTTGCGGCTGCGGTAGACCTGATGGACGTAGCCTGAGAACTCCTGCCCCAGCGTCACCGGGGTGGCGTCCTGAAGATGGGTGCGGCCGATCTTGACGATGTCCTTCCACGCCTCGGCCTTCGCCTCCAGCGAAGCGTGCAGCCGGTCGATCGCCGGGTAGAGCTTGTCCGTCGCAGCGCGGGCCGCCGCGACATGAAGCGCGGTCGGGAAGCTGTCGTTCGAGGACTGGCCCATGTTGACGTGGTCGTTGGGATGGACCGGCGACTTGCCGCCGCGCGTGCCCGTCAGGATCTCGTTGGCGCGGCCCGCGATCACCTCGTTGACGTTCATGTTGGACTGGGTGCCCGACCCGGTCTGCCAGATCACCAGCGGGAACTGGTCGTCGAGCTTGCCCGAGACCACTTCCTGCGCGGCGCTTTCGATGGCGTCGGCGATCGTGCCGTCTAGCCCGTGCTTGCGGTTAACCCGCGCCGCCGCCTGCTTCACCAGAGCGAGGGCGTGGACGATGGCAATCGGCATGCGCTCGGTCTCGCCGAATGGGAAGTTCTCGATCGAGCGCTGGGTCTGCGCGCCCCAGTAGGCGCGCGCGGGTACGTCGATTTCGCCGATGCTGTCGGATTCGCGGCGGGTTTCCATGGGATCGAGACCTCCTTCGCTCTGCACTTCAGTCGCCGGGTTAGATAAGCCTCATCAAGCTGATGTCCACTGCTATTGCGAATGAATTGCATATTATTCCATGCTATATGCGCAAGTAGCTGCGCGTGGCGGGCGCTTGACGGAGCGGCGGATTTCGCCGACCTCCGGGCCATGAACACACGCCTGCTCGCCGGACGCGAAGTCGCCCCCATCGGTCTTGGTTGCATGAACGTGTGCTGGGCCTACGGCTCCGCCCCCGCGCGCGAGGATGCGGTGGCGCTGTTCCGCCACGCGCTCGACGCCGGTTGCGACCATTTCGACACGGCGAACATCTATGGCAACGGCGTCAGCGAGGAGATCCTGCGCGAGGCGATCATGGACCGGCGCGGCGAATTCCTGCTCGCCACCAAGACCGGCATCGTCACCGAGGGCGAGCGCCGCTACATCGACTGCAAGCCGGAAAGCATCACCGCCTCGCTCGACGCCAGCCTGAAGCGGCTCGGGACCGATCATGTCGACCTGTTCTACATGCACCGGCTGGACCGCGACACGCCCATCGCGGACTCGGTCGGCGCGATGGCCCGCGCGATCGAGGCGGGCAAGATCGGGGCCTATGGCGTCTCCGAGTGGTCCGCCGCGCACATCCGCGAGGCCCATGCGGTGCATCCGATGGCGGCGGTACAGACCGAGTACTCGCTGTGGACCCGCAACGTCGAGCTCGGCGTGCTGGAGACGACGCGCGACCTCGACATCGCCCTCGTCGCCTTCTCGCCGGTCGGGCGCGGGGCGCTGTGCGGGGACATCGCCTCGCCCGATGCGCTGGAAGAGGGTGACATCCGCCGCACGATGCCGCGCTTCTGGCCGGAGAACTGGCCTGCGAACCATGCGCTGATCGAACAGCTTTCCGCCCTCGCCGCCAGCGTCGGCGCCAACGCGGCGCAGCTCTCGCTGGCCTGGGTGCTGGCGCAGGGCGAGCACCTCCACGCCATCCCCGGCACGCGCACGATCGCGCACTTCGACCAGAACCACGCAGCGAACACGCTGGCGATCCCGCCCGAGGTGATCGAGCGCGCGGGCGCGCTCATCAACCAGCACACGGTTGTCGGGCACCGCTATTCGGCGGCGATGAACGCGACGATCGATACCGAGGATTATTGAGGACGCTGCCCTGCCTAAAGACCGCCAGCGGTCCCGGATCAAGTCCGGGACGACGCTAAACTCACCCCAGCGGCTTCAACTCGCGGATCAGGTCCACCAGCAGACGCAGGCCGCGGGGCACCTGGCGGCGGCTCGAATAATAGATGAAGTAGCCCGGTCCCGGCGAGGCCCAGTCATCCAGCGTCACGCGCAGCAGGCCCTGCTCGATCAGCGGGGCGATGGCGGGTTCGGCGGCGTACATCAGGCCGAGCCCGTCGAGCACCAGCGCGCGGCAGATGCTGGCATTGTCGATGGTGATCGGGCCGGGCACGTCGAGCGCGAGCACCTCGTCGCCCTTCTCGAAGTCCCAGTGGTACATCCGCCCGTTGCCGAGGCGCATGCGCAAGCAGCGGTGCCCGGCCATCAGGTCGCGCGGATGCGCGGGCTCGCCGAACCGTTCGAAGTAGGCGGGCGCGCCGGCGACGACCCAACGGAAGTCGGCGGAGAGGCGCTGCGCGATCATGTCCTCGGGCACGGTGCCGCCGAAGCGGATGCCCGCATCGAAGCCACCCTCGATCACGTCCACCATCGTGTTGTCGACGCAGATTTCCAGCTCGACGTCGGGATAGCGGGCGACGAATTCGGGGATCACCGGAGCGAGCAGGCGCGTCGCCGCCTCGTCCGGCACGTTGATCCGCACGCGGCCGGTGGGAGCGTCGCGGTGGAGGTTGAGCAGGTCTTCCGCCTCATGGATCGCGGCGAAGGGATCGTGGATCGCGCCGTGGAGATCCTCGCCCGCCGCCGTCAGCGTGACCGACCGATTGGTGCGGTTGACCAGCCTGACCTTGAGCCGCTCCTCCAGTCCGCGCAGCGAGTGGCTGAGCGCCGAGGCACTGACGCCAAGCTCGGTCGCGGCCTTGCGGAAGTTGCGGTGCCGGGCGATGGCGAGGAAATAGCTGAGATCGGCGAGATCGGAGCGCCTGAAAGGCATTTACGGATTTGTCCTGATGGTGATGACCCCAGCCTAGGCCGCAAAGCGTGACGCATCAATTCCTCCCCGAGCTTGTCTCGGGGAGGTGGCAGCCCGTCAGGGCTGTCGGAGGGGGCAGGATTTCCCCCTCCACCACCGCTACGCGGCGGTCCCCCTCCCCGAGCAAGCTCGGGGAGGAATGGGTTCAGGCGACTTCGCCCAGCTTGTCGAGGTACTTGTCGAGCGTGATCGGGTAGTCGCGCACGCGCACGCCGGTGGCGTTGTAGACGGCGTTCGCCACCGCCGCGCCGACGCCGCACAGGCCCAGTTCGCCCACGCCCTTGGCCTTCATCGGGGAGACCTTGTCGTCCGCCTCGTCGATGAACACGACCTCCTGGTGCGGGATGTCGGCGTGGACCGGCACCTCGTAGCCCGCAAGGTCGTGGTTGACGAAGAAGCCGAAGCGCTTGTCGACCGCGAGTTCCTCCATCAGCGCCCCGCCGACGCCCATGGTCATCGCGCCGATGACCTGGCTGCGCGCCGCCGTGGGGTTGAGGATGCGGCCCGCCGCGCAGACCGCCAGCATGCGCCGCACCCGCGTCTCGCCGGTGTAGCGGTCCACCGCCGCCTCGACGAAGTGCGCGCCGAAGGTGGACTGCTGGAACTTCTTGCCGAGGTCGCCGAACTCGATGGTGTCCTCGACGACGATCTCGCCCGCCTTGGCGGCGCTGGCGATGTCGGCGACGCGGTTGCCGACGTGGACCTGCCCGTTCTCGAACAGGGCCTCGCCCGGCCCGAAGCCGAGCTTGGCGACGATGGCCCCGCGCAGCTTGACGCAGGCGGCGTAGACGCCCGCGGTCGAGCTGTTCGCACCCCACTGGCCGCCCGATCCGGCGGAGACGGGGAACGAGCTGTCACCCAGCTTCACCGTCACCTTGGCGAGCGGCACGCCCAGCATCTCCGCCGCAGTCTGGGCGATGATGGTGTAGGTGCCGGTGCCGATGTCGGTCATGTCGGTCTCTACCGTCACGCCGCCCGTGGGGCTGAGGCGGACGCGCGCGCCCGACTTCATGTTGAGGTTGTTGCGGAACGCCGCCGCCACGCCCATGCCGATCAGCCAGCGCCCTTCGCGCACCTGACCGGGCGCCTTGCGGCGTGCCCAGCCGAAGCGCTCGGCCCCGTCCTGCAGGCAGCGCACGAGGTTGCGCTGCGAGAACGGGCGCGAGGGGTTCTCGGGATCGACCTGCGTATCGTTGATGACGCGGAACTGCACCGGGTCCATGCCCAGCTTCTCCGCGATCTCGTCGACCGCGATCTCCAGCGCCATCAGGCCCGGAGCCTCGCCCGGAGCGCGCATGGCGTTCGCTTCGGGCAGGTCGAGCACGGCAAGGCGCATCGCGGTCATTCGGTTGGCGCCCGCATAGAGCAGCTTGGTCTGCTGCGTCGCCACTTCCGGGCCACCGCCTTCGAGGTCGCCCGACCAGCTTTCGTGGCCGATGGCGGTCAGCTTGCCGTCCTTGTCGGCGCCGAGGCGGATGCGCTGGATCGTCGCGGGGCGATGCGTGGTGTTGTTGCCCATGAAGGGACGCGGCAGCGCCACCTTCACCGGCCGCTTCGCCGCCTTCGCGCCGAGCGAGGCCATGATGACGTCCGAGCGCAGGAACAGCTTCCCGCCGAAACCGCCGCCGATGTAGGGCGCGATCAGGCGCACCTTCTCGGGTGGAAGCTGGAGCGTGCGGGCAAGGTCGCCCGCGCCCCACGCGACCATCTGGTTCGCGCTCCACACCGTCAGGCTGTCGCCCTCCCACGCGGCGATGGTCGCGTGCGGCTCCATCATCGCGTGGCTCTGGTCCGGGGTAGTGTAGGTCTGGTCGAGCTGGACCGGGGCCGAGGCGAAGGCCCCCGCGAAGTCGCCCACGGCAGTCGGCGCGTCGGAGCCGGTGGCGTCGGGCGCGCCCGGCTTCGCGGCGACGAGATCGAACGCGCCGCCGTCCCGCGCATAGTCGACATCGACCAGTGCGGCGGCCGAGCGTGCCTGCTCGAACGTCTCGGCGACGACGACGGCAACGGCCTGATGGTAGTGCTGCACCTTCGGCCCGGCGAGGAGGTCCGCCGTGTTGAAGCGGCCGCGCGTCAGCTTGCCCGCGTTGCGATAGGTGACGACCGCCAGCACGCCCGGCGCACGTTCGGCGCGCACAGTGTCGATGGAGCGGATCGTGCCCTTGGCCACCGCCGAGCCGACGATGTAGCCATAGGCCGGCTTCGCGGGCAGTTCCTGATGCTCGTAGGCATAAGGCGCATGGCCCGTGACCTTGAGCGGACCGTCGATGCGCGTGGTGGGCTTGCCGACGACCTTCATGCGGTCGATCGGATTGGTCCCTGCGGGAGTGTCGAACTTCATGCCTTTGCCTCCGCTATGACGGACGCGATGGTGCGCTGGGCCAGCGTCAGCTTGAATGCGTTGTCCTCGCGCGGGGTGGCCCCGGCGAAGAGACGGTCGGCGACGGCCTTGGAGCCCTTGGGCAGCAGCGCGTCGGCTTCTTCCACGCGCCACGGCTTCGGGGCGACGCCGCCGAGCGCCACGGCACCCTTGCCGTCCTTGCCGATCACCGCCGCGACGGAGACGAGCGCGAAGGCGTAGGACGCGCGGTCACGCACCTTGCAGTAGATATGGGTGCCGCCTTTCGGCTTTGGCAGAGAGACGGAGATTATCATCTCGCCCTTCTCCAGCGCGGTTTCCACATGCGGGGTCTGGCCCGGCAGCTTGTGGAAATCGGCAATGGGGATGGCGCGGGTGGTGCCGTCGGGGCGGATCGTCTCCACCGAGGCGTCGAGCACGCGCATCGCCACCGCCATGTCGCTGGGGTGCGTGGCGATGCAGGCCTCGCTGGTGCCAATCACGCCGAGCGGGCGGCTGAACCCGCCGATGGCGGCGCAGCCCGAGCCGGGCTTGCGCTTGTTGCAGGGCATGTTGACGTCGTAGAAGTACGGGCAGCGCGTGCGCTGGAGCAGGTTGCCCGCCGTCGTCGCCTTGTTGCGCAGCTGGCCAGATGCGCCCGCGACGAGCGCGCGGGTCAGCACGCCGTAATCCTTGCGGATGCGCGCGTCGGCGGCAAGATCGGTATTGCGGACCAGTGCGCCGATGCGCAGGCCGCCGCCGTCGATGGCCTCGATCTTGTCCATGCCGAGGCCGTTGACGTCGATCAGGTGCGTCGGCGTCTCGATCTCCAGCTTCATCAGGTCGAGCAGGTTGGTGCCGCCCGCGATGAAGCGTGCTCCGGGGGTGGCCGCGACCTTCGCGGCGGCGTCCTGCGCGCTGGTGGCGCGCTCGTAGCTGAACGGCCTCATGCCTTGATCTCCGCAACCTGGGCCATGGCTTCGGCGATGTTGGAGTAGGCGCCGCAGCGGCAGATGTTGCCGCTCATGCGCTCGCGCATTTCCAGCGTCGTCATCGGCGAGGGCTTCGAGACGTCCTCGGTGACGTGGCTGGGGATGCCTGCGCGGATCTCCTCCAGCACCGCGACCGCCGAGCAGATCTGGCCCGGCGTGCAGTAGCCGCACTGGTAGCCGTCATGCTCGACGAAGGCGGCCTGCATCGGGTGCAGGTTGTCGGGCGAGCCGAGGCCCTCGATCGTCGTCACCTCGTCACCCTCGTGCATGACCGCGAGGGTCAGGCAGGAGTTGATGCGGCGGCCGTTGACGATGACCGTGCAGGCGCCGCACTGGCCATGGTCGCAGCCCTTCTTGGTGCCGGTCAGCTTCACATGCTCGCGCAGGGCGTCGAGCAGCGTGGTGCGGGTGTCGAGTTCCAGCCGGGTCGGCTTGCCGTTGACCTTGAGGCTGACGGCAGCGCGCGGGGGAGCCGCGCTTTCCGCCTGCGCCATGGCAACGTTGCCGGGCCCGAGCGAGCCCGCGATCGCAGCGCCTGCAGCACTGGTCTTGAGAACGTCGCGCCGGGAGATCGCTCCGTATCCTTCCGTCATGGTTTGAACTTCCTTGTACGGGACCGGACACGGCAAAGCCATGGCCGGATCGCGCCTTCCTTGCCCAAGACGCGCCCTCTGTGCCCTTCAAACCATACTGCGCCTATTGGTTGCCCTGCGCCATTCCGTCAGAGTTGCATGCGGTGTTGAGCGCAATTCATCACTGCGCTCAGTACTATGCATCGTGGGATATAGTACTTCGGTCAGCGGTCGAGGGGATTATCGCGCCGGGTGTCGGGCAGCATCAGCGCGGCGATCAGGGAGATCACGCAGAAGGCGGTGACGTACCAGTAGAACCCGTGCTCCAGCCCCGCCTGCTTGAAGGCGAGCGCGACGTTCTCCGCCGTGCCGCCGAACACCGCGTTGGCAAGGCCGTAGGCGAGGCCGACGCCCAGCGCGCGGACGTGGATCGGGAACAGCTCCGCTTTGAACAGCCCGCTGACGGACGTGTAGAAACTGCAGATCGTCAGCCCCGCCGCGATCAGCAGGAAGGCGGAGACCGGGCTCTTCGTCACCGCGAGCGCGCTGAACAGCGGCACGGTACATAGCACGCCGAGCGCGGCGAACACCACGATGTTGGTGCGGCGCCCGATCCGGTCGGACAGCAGGCCCATCAGCGGCTGCTGGATCATGAACACGATCAGCACCGCCGTCATCATCAGCGTCGCCGTCTCCTTGCTCATGCCCACGGTCAGGACGAGGAACTTCTGCATGTAGGTCGTGAAGGAATAGAACATCAGGCTGCCGCCCGCCGTCAGCGCGGCGACGATCAGGAAGGCGCGGGTCGAGTGGCGGAACAGCTCGGCCAGGCTTCCGGCTTCCTCGCCCGAGCGGTCGGCGGCGTGCGAGGTCTCGTGCATGTGGTTGCGCAGGAGCACGATCGTCGCGGCGGCAACCGCGCCGATGAGGAAGGCGATGCGCCAGCCCCATTCCTTCATCCCGGCCTCCCCGAACACCTGCTGGAGCAGCAGGATGACGAGGGTGGCGCTCAACTGCCCGCCGATCAGCGTGACGTACTGGAACGAGGACCAGAAACCCCGCCGCTTCGGCCCCGCGACTTCGGAAAGGTAGGTCGCGGCAGTGCCGTACTGGCCGCCGGTGGAGAAGCCCTGCAGCATGCGCCCGACCAGCAGCAGCGCCGGAGCCGCCGCGCCGAGTTGCGCATAAGTCGGCAGCACCGCGATCAGCAGCGCGCCCGCGCCCATCATCAGCACCGAGACCACCATCGCCCGCTGCCGCCCGTGCCGGTCCGCATAGCGCCCGAAGAACCACCCGCCGATCGGCCGCATCAGGAAGCCGACCGCGAAGATGCCGCTGGTCGCCATGACCTGCACCAGCGCGTCGCTCTTGGGGAAGAACTCAGAGGAGAAGTAGAGCGCGGTGAAGGCGTAGACGTAGAAGTCGTACCACTCGATCAGATTGCCCGCCGATCCCGCGACGATAGCGCGCAGGCGCATCGCGTCGGTCAGTTGCGGGGCTTGCGGGGTGGATTGGATCGCCAGGCCGTCGGACATCGTTTCCCTTTCGTCGTCCCGCCGAGGTAAAGACCGGCAGCGGTCCCGGATCAAGTCCGGGACGACGAATGGGTCAGATCGCCCCCTAGATTGGAAGCGCCGTCGTCGCCTTGATCTCGGACAGCGCGACGGTAGAGGTGATTTCCTGCACGCCGGGCAGTTGCGACAGCTTCTCGAAGAAGAACCGCTCGTAGGCGTTGATGTCCTCCGCCACGACGCGGATCATGAAGTCGACCGAGCCGAGCAGCACGTAGCAGTCCAGCACCTCGGGAAATTCGCGGATCTTGGTGCCGAATTCGTCGAGGTTGGCGCGGCCGTGGGCGTTCAGCTTCACCTGCACGAAGACGTGGGCGTTGAGGCCGACCTTGTGCCGGTCGACGATGGCGACGCGGCGCTGGATGAAGCCCTCGCGCTCCAGCCGGTCGATGCGCCGCCAGCAGGGCGAGGCGGAGAGGCCCACCCGTTCCGCGATCTGCGCCGTGGTCTGATTCGCGTCGCGCTGGAGTTCGCGGAGAATTTTTCTCTCATAGGGATCAAGATCGGACATTCCTGCCTGATATCATGCCTTCACGGGTCTCGTCTTGTCGGATTTCGTGATGGAGGACCGAAATGAGGTCAAAATTCCCTCGCCATCGCTGCCACAATGGCGGCGTCTCCCAAGACCCCGCAAATGGAGCCTTAGCGATGGTTAGCCAGACCCGGCGCATGATGCCGCCGATGGAATATGTCCGCCTGTCCGACGAAGCCGCCGGTCTCGACGGTGTCATCGCCATTCACTCCACCGCGCGCGGTCCGGCCGCCGGCGGCTGCCGCCTGTGGACCTATGCCGACCCGGCCGACGCCATGTGCGATGCCTTCCGCCTTGCCGAAGGGATGAGCTACAAGAACGCCATGGCCCGCCTGCCGCTGGGCGGCGGCAAGGCCGTGCTGCGCCGCCCCGAAGGCAACTTCGACCGCCGCGCGCTGTTCGAGGCGTTCGGCCGCGCGGTCGAGAAGCTGGACGGCCGCTACGTCACCGCAGAGGACGTCGGCACCGGCGTTTCCGACATGGAATGCGTCGCCCGCCACACCCGCCACGTCGCCGGACGCACCGCGCTGCCGGGCCTTGCCGGTGGCGACCCCTCGCCCTGGACCGCGCTCGGCGTGTTCGAGGCGATGAAGGCCGCGGTCGAGTTCCGCTACGGCAGCGGCCTTGCGGGCGTGACGGTCGCGGTGCTGGGCGTCGGCAACGTCGGCGCGGGGCTTGCCCGCCTGCTTCACGACGCGGGCGCAAAGCTCGTCGTCGCCGACATCGACCCGCTGCGCTGCGCGCGCCTGTCGGAAGAGACCGGCGCCAAGATCGCCACCATCGACACCATCGCCGCCTTCGAGGCCGAAGTCTTCGCCCCCTGCGCGCTGGGCGGCGCGCTGGACGAGGCGACCGTCTCGCTGCTCAAGGGCAAGGTCGTGTGCGGCGCGGCCAACAACCAGCTGGCCAGCCCCGACATGGCGAACCTGCTGGTCGAGCGGGGCATTTCCTACGCGCCGGACTACGTGGTCAACGCGGGCGGCATCATCAACGTCGCGGCGGAATACCTCGGCGAAAGCGAGAGCGAAGTGCGCGGGCGCGTGATGGACATCGGGCCGCGCACGCTGGAAATCCTCGAAGCCGCGTCGCGCGATGGCCTGCCGCCGTCGGTTATGGCGGACCGCATGGCCGAGGCGCTGATGCGGCCGGAGCAGGTGTTGGCCTGATAGAGGCCCGCCTCTCATTTACATCGTCGTCATTCCCGCGAAGGCGGGAACCCATCTCCTGACTGTGCCTGTTGCACCGGAATCAGATGGGTCCCCGCCTTCGCGGGGATGACAGAGTTTAGAGCGGGGGTGGGCAAGTCCCACCCCTCGCCCCATCAAAACGCCGCGTCCTCCAGCGCCATCATCGAGGCCTTGCCCGCCTTGATGGCAAGGAACGCTGCCGTCGCCTGCGGCAGGATCCGGTCGAAGTAGAACTGCGCGGTCGCCAGCTTGGCCTTGTAGAACCCGGCGTCCTCGCTGCCCTCACCCAACCGGTCCCGCGCGATGAGGGCGGACTTGGCGAAGCAGTAGGCCATCGCCACCAGCCCGGTCAGGCGCAGGTAGTCGGTGGCGGCGGCGCCCGCTTCCTCGGGATCCTTCATGCCCTTCTGCGCGATCGTCGCGGTCGAGAGCTGGAGCGCGCCGAAAGCCTTTTCCAGCGCCTCGATCATAGGCTTGAACTGCGCGTCGCCCTTGTTCGCGTCGACGAACTGCGAGACGGGATGGAAGAAGCTGCGCAGGTAGCGGCCCATGTGCGCGGGCATCTTGCGGCCGACGAGGTCGAGCGCCTGGATGCCGTTGGTGCCTTCATAGATCATGGCGATGCGCGCGTCGCGGGCGTACTGCTCCACGCCGCTTTCGGCGATGTAGCCGTGGCCGCCGTAGACCTGCACCGCGATGTTGGCGCTTTCGTGGCCAAGATCGGTGAACAGCGCCTTCACCACCGGGGTCATCAGCGCGATGAAGTCCTCCGCGCGCTGCTTCACCTCGGGATCGGTGGCGTGCTTCTCCGCATCGAGCGCGCGGCTGACCCAGCCGCCCAGCGCGCGGCACCCTTCGTTGTAGGCGCGCATGGTCATCAGCATCCGGCGCACGTCGGGGTGGACGATGATCGGGTCGGCGGGACCGTTGGGGTTCTTCACGCCCGAGAGCGAACGGCCCTGCAGGCGCTCCTTGGCGTACCACACCGCCGACTGATAGGCGGCTTCACCCACGCCAAGGCCCTGGACGCCCACCGAGACGCGCTCGGTGTTCATCATCTTGAACATGGCCTCCATGCCCTTGTTGGGCTTGCCGACCAGCCAGCCGGTGGAATCGTCGAAGTTGAGCTGGCAGGTGGCCGACGCCTTGAGGCCCATCTTGTGCTCGATGGCGGCGACCGAGACGCCGTTCGACGGACCCGGCGTGCCGTCCTCCTTGGGCAGATACTTCGGCACGAGGAACAGGCTGATGCCCTTCACCCCCGCAGGCGCATCGGGCAGCCGCGCGAGGACGAGGTGGATGATGTTGGGCGTCAGGTCATGCTCGCCCGCCGAGATGAAGATCTTGGCGCCGCTGAGCTTGTACGAACCGTCCTCCTGCGGCACCGCCTTGGTGCGCAACATGCCGAGGTCGGTGCCGCAATGCGGCTCGGTCAGGCACATCGTGCCCGACCATTCGCCCGAAACCATCTTCGGCAGGTAGAACCGCTTCAGGTCGTCGCTGGCATAGGCCTCGATCGCGGTGGTGCCGCCGTGCGTCAGGCCGGGGTAGAGGCTGAACGAGAGGTTGGCCGAGCAGATCATCTCCTCGGTCATCTTGTTCACCGCCTCGGGCAGCCCCTGCCCGCCCCACTCGGCGTCGGACGCCAGCGCGCACCAGCCGCCGTCGCGGAACATCTCGTAGGCTTCCCTGAAGCCCTTCGGCGTGCGGACGACGCCGTTCTCCAGCGTGCAGCCCTCCATGTCGCCGGAGCGGTTGAGCGGCAGCAGCACTTCCTGCGCCACCTTCGCCGCCTCTTCCAGCACCGCGTCGACCAGATCGGGGCTGAACTCCTCCAGCGCCTCCAGATTGCCGAACCCGTCGTCCTGATGGAGTTCGTGGATCACGAACTTCATGTCGCGCAAGGGCGCTTCATAGACCTGCATGTGTCACTCTCCTCGCGGGTTGCGATGTGCCACCTTGCCCCCACCGTTCGTCATTGCGAGCCGAAGGCGAAGCAATCCACGGCGGTTCGCGCCTTCGCTGGATTGCTTCGCGGCTGCGCCACTCGAAATGACGTAGAGGGGGTGGTGGATCACGCTCTCTTCCCGTTGTTCCTGTCTCAATTACGCAGCGGCTTGCCGGTTTCGAGCATGTGCTCCACCCGGGCGATGGAGCGCGGCTCGCGCACCAGCCGCATGAACGTCTCCCGCTCCAGCCTGAGCAGATCCTGCTCGCTGACGGTATCGACGAGGTCCGCCTCGCCGCCCGACAGGACGCCGGCCAGCGCATCGGAGACGACCATGTCGTAATCGGTCGCCTTGCCCTGCTTGCGGAAGCCCTCGGCCGCCATCGACAGCGCGGTGCGGCCGCTCTCGCCCGGAAGGCGGAAGTGCGGCGGCTCGGGCGCCTTGTATCCGTCCACCAGGCTGAGCGCCTTCTGCTTGGCATCGTAGAGCAGGCGGTCGCGGTTCATGGTGATCGCGTCCTCGGCCCGCAGGAACAGCATCTCCTTCGCCTGCGCGGCGGACTTCGACACCAAAGCGGTCGATACCGTCTCGAACACCTTGGCGACCGGGGGCATCGGCCCCTTCGGCATCAGCTTGTTCTTCTGCCAGCGGTCGAGCATCTCGCCGTTGCCGCCCCAGCCCGGGATCAGCCCGACCCCGCATTCGACGAGGCCCATGTACAGCTCGGCATGCGCCTGCACCGCGTCGCAGTGCAGCAGGATCTCGCACCCGCCGCCGACCGCGAGGCCCGCCGGCGCGCCGACCACCGGGAACGGCGCGTACTTGAGCCCCTTGTACGCCATCTGCCCACCGGCGACGAGCTTCTCGATCTCGCTCCACGCGGCGATGTTCACCGCGAAGATGGCAAGGCCGAGATTGGCCCCGGCGGAGAAGCTGTCGGCGTCGTTGTAGACGACCAGCGCCTTGTACTTCGACGCGACGAGGGGGATGGCCTCGACGATGAGCTTCATGACGTCGCCGTCGAGCGCGTTCATCTTGCCGGTGAATTCCAGCGCGACGACACCGTCGCCGATGTCCCACAGCGATGCCGACCCGTTGCGCAGCAGCGGGGAGGACGCCAGCTTCACGTCGGAGAGCCTCAGGACACCCTCAGGGCGCTTCAGGTCCTCGTAGGTTCCGTTCAGTGTCAGGTACTGGCGCACCCCGTTTTCGATCCGGTAGAAGGGCCGATCACCCGCGACCTTGAGGATTTCGGGGACGGGTTTCCCTTCGTTTTCAAGGCGCTGTGCAAGCCAGGCGGCGCCCAGCTTGTCGATCATCTCAAACGGCCCGACCTTCCAGTTGTAGCCGAGCTTCATGGCGTCATCGATCGCCACCACATCGGCCGCAGCGGACGGGACCAGCCCCGCCGCATACGCCAGCGTGCCGCCCAGCACCGCCCATGCGTAGTCGCCGATCGGACCTTTGACCTCCACCAGCTTGCGAAGGTCGCCCCTGCCCGCGCCGCCCGAGGGACCGGCCTCGCGCACGGTCTCGCGATACTCGCCGGACTGCAGGCCGATGGTCTCCTTGCGGCGGCCCATCTCCTTGTTAAGACGGTAGAATCCGCCCTTGCCTTTGCGGCCGGTATAGCCGTCCGCGATCATCTTCTCGATCAGCGGATGGCTGCGCGCGATAGCATGGTAGGGATCATCCTTGGCTAGCGTGGAGGTCAGGCTGGCTTGCAGATGCGGCATGAGGTCGATGCCTACGAGGTCGACGAGCCCGAAGATCCCGGTCTTGGGCACGCCCATCGGCTTGCCCGCCACGGCATCGGCCAGCTCGACGCTCAGCCCCATGTCGAAGGCGGCGTTGAGACCCAGCTGGATCCAGTAAGTGCCTATGCGATTTGCAATAAATCCCGGCGTGTCCTTGGCCTTGACCACCGTCTTGCCCATCGCGACGTCGGCGAACCGCTCCACCTTCGCGGCGACACCGGCATCGGTCTGCGGCCCGGTGACGATCTCCAGCAGCCGCATGTAGCGCGGCGGATTGAAGAAGTGGGTGATGAGGAAGTCGCGCTTGAACGCGTCCGAACGCCCGTCCACCAGCTGCGCCAGCGGGATGGTGGAGGTGTTGGAGGACACCGCCGTACCGTCGCGCTTCACCAGTTCAAGCTTGGCATAGAGGCCCTGCTTGATGTCGAGCCGCTCGATCACCGCCTCGATCACCCAGTCGCATTCCGCAACCTTTTCAAGGTGATCCTCGATGTTACCAGTCTCGACCAGCTTCGCAGCGGACTTGCTCATGAACGGCGCGGGCTCGGTCTTGAGCATCTTCGCAACCGCGCCTTCGGCCACGGCATTGCGGTTCGCAGCGTCCTTGGGAACGATGTCGAGCAGCAGCACCGGCACGCCCGCATTGGCGACCTGCGCGGCGATCCCGGCACCCATGGTGCCCGCGCCGATGACGCAGACTTTCCTGATCGGCTCGCTCATTCCACTGCCTCCAGAACGGTGGCGATGCCCTGCCCGCCGCCGATGCACTGGCTGGCGAGCGCGTACTTGCCGCCCTCCCGCTTGAGCAGCGCCGCCGCCTTGCCGACGATGCGCGCGCCGGTCGCGCCGAGCGGGTGCCCGATGGCGATGGCTCCGCCGTCGATGTTCACCTTGGCGGTGTCGAGGCCGAGATCCTTGATGCAGGCAAGTGCCTGAGACGCAAAGGCTTCGTTCAGTTCCACCACGTCGAGATCACCGGCGGAAATCCCCGCGCGCTGCATCGCCTTCTGGCTGGAGACGATCGGGCCAAGGCCCATGGTTTCCGGCGCGCAGCCGGAGATCGCGACCGACTTGATGCGGGCGAGGATCGGCAGGCCATGAGCGCGTGCATACTCTTCGGTCGTGACCAGCACGGCGCTGGCGCCGTCGGTCAGCGGCGAGGAGGTGCCCGCCGTCACCGAACCCTGCGCATCGAACGCGGGCTTGAGCCCGGCGAGCGCCTCGGCGGTAGTGTCGCCGCGAATCGTGCCGTCCTCGCTGACGGTGCCCGCCTTGGTCTCGATCGGCACGATCTCATCCACCAGCTTGCCCGCTTCGCGCGCGGCGGCGGCCTTCTGCTGGCTGGAAACCGCCAGAGCTTCCTGCTCGGCGCGACCGATCTGGTACTTGGTGGCGACATTCTCCGCCGTCTCGCCCATGCCCATGTACGCGGCGCTCTTCTTCGCCAGCACCGGGTTGGGGAGCGGGTTGAAGCCCATCATCGGCACCCGGCTCATCGACTCGACACCCGCGCAGACGAAGACCTCGCCCGCGCCGATGGCGATCTGGCCCATGGCGGTGTGGATCGCGCTCATCGACGAGCCGCAGAAGCGATTCACCGTCATGCCGCCGACCGACAGCGGCAGGTCCGCGAGGAGCCCGATCAGGCGCGCCACGTTCAGGCCCTGCTCGCCTTCGGGGAAGGCGCAGCCGACGATGATATCCTCGATATCGGCGGGCTCGACGCCGGTCTTCGCGATGAGACCACGGATCACCTGCGCGGCAAGGTCATCGGGGCGGACGCGGGCGAGCGCGCCCTTGTTGGCAAGGTGGAACGGCGAACGGGCATAGCCCGCGATCACGACGCTTTTCATGCATTCTCTCCATGGGCGGACCGGCGCGGCTATTGTGCCGAATCCGTAGCGATCCTCGTTCCTTCGAACGTCTTCCCTTAAGGTGCGAATCTTTCCCTATACGTCAAGCAAATTTTGGGATATGCCGAGTCCATCCGGTTCGGGATCCGGCGTCACCTGCGAAGCGAGGGGCGCGGTTCCAGCATAAACGAACCCGGGCGAGAGAGATGGAGAGGTCGCAAATGCACTTCGTTAAACTTACGACCATGGCGTTGGTTTCCGCCATGAGCGCCGCTTCGCCGGTGCTCGCTGCGGATGCCGGTTCGCTGGTCGGTTCGTGGCGCACGCCCGCCAAGCACGGCGTCGTCGAGATCGAACGCTGCGGCGGCTCGATCTGCGGCAAGCTGATGTCTTCCGAGAACATCCTGAAGAACCCGGAACTCAAGGACATCAACAACAAGGACGCGTCCAAGCGCGACCGCCGCCTCAAGGGCCTCCAGATCCTCGGCGGCTTCAAGGCGGACGGCAATACGTGGTCGGGCGGGTCGATCTACAACCCCGAGGATGGCGGCACCTACAAGGCCACCATCACACCTTCGGGCGCGGACACGCTCAAGCTCAAGGGCTGCATCGTCTGGCCGCTCTGCAAGACGCAGACCTGGACGCGGATCAAGTGAAGACCAGGGTCGTTCAAGAACAAGCGAAAAACAGTCGCTTAGGGAGAGTACCAATGCATTACCGTTCCAGTCGCCTCCTCCTTGCCGGCGCCGCCAGCGCCGTCGCCCTCGCCTGGGGAGGCACCGCGAGCGCACAGGCGTTCTATCTTCAGGAGCAGTCCGTCCGCGGACAGGGCCGCGCCTTTTCGGGCGAAGCGGCTGACACCGGCGTCGAGTCCCTGTGGTGGAACCCCGCCTCGATCGCCGGGATGCAGGGCGGCGAAGCTTCGGTCCGCGCCAGCTTCATCCGTCCGCGCGGCAAGGTGGTGGACAACAACACCGTGATCGTGCGCCCGGCGCAGGCCCCGGCCTCGGTCGGCGGCGATCCGCTCGCAAAGAACCCCATCGACAACGGCGTGCTCCCCTCGGGCGCGATCGCCTATGGCTTCGGCCGCGTGGCGCTTGGCCTGTCCGTAACCGCGCCCTATTCCTTCACTACCGACTACGATGCCGACAGCTGGTCGCGCTACAGCGCCGACAAGACCAAGCTGCGCACCTTCGACATCCAGCCCAGCATCGCGGTGGAAGTCGCCAAGGGCCTCTACATCGGCGGCGCGGCGAACATCGAGCATGTCGACGCCGCGCTCGGCAACTACCTCCCCAACCTCTCGCCGCTGCTGCCGGACGGGCACCAGAACCTCAAGGGCAAGGGATGGGACGTGGGCTGGTCTGCGGGCATGCAGTTCCATGACGGCCCGGTCTCGCTCGGCCTCGCCTACAAGTCGTCGATCAAGCACAAGCTCGACGGCACCGTGACGATCGAGGGGCTGGCCGGTCCGCTCGCCGCGCGCAACGGCACCATCGATGCCACCGCCGAATTCAGCACGCCATGGATGGTCATCGGCAGCGCCCGCGCGAAGATGAGCAAGAGCCTGACCCTCAACGCGCAGGTCGTGCGCATGGGCTGGAGCAAGTTCGACTCGATCGACCTCGGCGCCCCGCTGAACCAGTCGATACCCGAGAACTACCGCAACAGCTGGACCTGGGCGCTCGGCGCCGACTACGAGGTCAACCCGCAGTGGACGGTACGCACCGGCATCCAGCGCGGCATGACGCCCACCCGCAACGGCAACCGCGACGCGCGCGTGCCTGACAGCAACCGCTGGAACGTCTCGGCAGGCACCAGCTATTCGCTGAGCCAGAAGTTCACCATCGACGCGGCGGCCTCCTACATCTGGTTCAAGGACGCGACCATCGACCGCACGACGGCCGCCTATGCCGGGACGCCGGTGCAGACGCCGATCCTGGTCAATGGCGAGTTGCAGGACGCTTCCGCCCTCGTGTTCTCCCTCGGTGCAAGGATGGCCTTCTGATGAATGCTGCGGCGACGATCGGCGGGGTCGCACCCGCCACCGACTCTACCTCACCATCGGGGACGGACGAGATGCCGCCGATCGCGCCGCGTCTTCTGACCGACCTGCTGGACCATGCGGTCGAGGCCCACGGCCAGTGGCCCGCCATCGACTTCATGGGCCGCAAGTGGACTTATGCCGAGATCGGCGCGCTGGTGAAGCGCGCCGCCCGGGGCCTGCAGGATCTCGGCGTCACCAAGGGCACGCGGGTAGGCCTGTGCCTGCCCAACACGCCGTACTACGTCGTCAGCTACTTCGCGGTGCTGCGCATCGGCGCGGTCGTGGTGAACTTCAATCCGCTCTACACCGAGCGCGAGATGGCGCACCAGGTCACGGATTCCGGGTGCGAGGTGATGATCGCCACCGACCTCGCGCTCTGCCTGCCCAAGCTGGAGCCGCTGGTCGGCCGCAGCTCGCTCAAGCGCGTGGTCGTGTGCCCCTTCGCGGACGCCCTGCCCGCGATGAAGCGCCGCGCCTTCCTGCTGTTCAAGCGCAGCGACATCGCGCACGAGCCGCATGACCTGCGCTATGCCCGCTGGGCCAACCTCATCGCGCGCGACGCCGATCCGGACCCGGTGGAGCGTTCGCCCAACGACCTCGCGGTCCTGCAATACACCGGCGGCACCACCGGCACGCCCAAGGGCGCCATGCTGACGCACGCCAACCTTGCCGCGAACTCGGCGCAGATGATCGCGCATGTCGGCCACATGCCCGAGTGCCAGGAGCGCACGCTCGGCGTCCTGCCGCTGTTCCATGTCTTCGCGCTGACGACGGTGCTCAACTACTCGGTCGATACCGCCGCTGAGATGATCCTGCTGCCGCGCTTCGAGATGAAGTCCTTCCTCGCCACCGCCAAGCGCACCAAGCCGACGCAGTTCTTCGGGGTGCCGACGCTCTACACCGCGCTCAACGGCCAGCAGTTGCACGGCGAGTTCGACCAGACCCGCGTCTGCATCTCCGGCGGCGCCCCGCTCCCCCTCGAAGTGCGGCGCGAGTTCGAGCAGCGCACCGGGGTCAACGTGGTGGAAGGCTACGGCCTGTCCGAAGCGAGCCCGATCATCGCCTGCAATCCCCTGGAGGGGCTGGTCAAGGACAACTCCTGCGGCCCGGCCTTCCCAGGCACCGCGCTGGAGATCCGCGATCCCGCCGATCCTACCCGCCTCTGCGCGCCCGGCGAGAAGGGCGAGGTCTGCGCGCGCGGGCCGCAGATCATGAAGGGCTACTGGAACCGGCCCGAGGATACCGAGAAGACCTTCATCTACGGCGCATTGCGTACAGGCGATATTGGCTATCTCGATCAGGACGGCTATCTGTTCCTCGTGGACAGGATCAAGGACGTGATCCTGTGCGGGGGGTACAACGTCTATCCGCGCGTGATCGAGGAAGCGCTCTACGAGCATCCGATGGTCGCCGAAGCGGTCGTGATCGGCGTCCCGGACGCCTATCGCGGGCAGGCCCCCAAGGCGTTCGTGGTGCTGCATGCGGGGGACATCTTGGATCAGGAAACATTGCTGGGCTTCCTGCGCGAGCGGCTGAACAAGATCGAGATTCCCTCTTCGATAGAGTTCCGGGATTCGCTGCCCAAGACGATGGTCGGCAAGCTGTCCAAGAAGGATCTCGTCGCCGAGGAAGCCGCGAAGCGCGCGGCGGCAGCGGGCTCGGGTGGACCGGCCGCTTGAGCGCCGCTCCCGCCCCCGAACTCCCCCAGATGCTCGGCATCCAGGAGGCCGCGACGCTGCTTGGCGTGACGATGCGGACCTTGCGCTTCTACGAGGACAAGGGCCTGATCGCGCCGCAGCGGGCGGGCACCACGCGGATCTATTCGCGGCGGGAGATCGGGCGGATGCAACTGATCCTGCGCGGCAAGCGTCTCGGCTTCTCGATCCGCGAGATCAAGGACTTCCTCGACCTCTACGACGTCGATCCCGAGCATCAGGAACAGGTCCGCGCGCTGAAGGCCAAGGTGGGCGAGCGCATCGCCGACCTGCGCAAGCAGAAGCGCGCCATCGACCAGACGCTCGAGGAACTGCTCTCCATCGAACGGCAGGCCCTCGCATGGCTCGAAGGCTCCCCGCTGAGGCCAATTGATGGCTGACCCCGCTGCCGCCGTCGCCGAACTGCGCGCCCTGCTGGACGTCGAGGAGATCGACACCGACCTGTTCCGTGGCGCCCCCGCCGCCGAAGGGCCGGGCCGCGTGTTCGGCGGGCAGGTGGTGGCGCAGGCCCTCGCCGCAGCCGCGCGGGGCATCAACGAAGGCGACGGGCTGGAGCGTCAGGCGCACTCGCTCCATGCCTACTTCCTGCGCGCCGGCGACACCACGCGCCCGATCATCTACCGCGTCCTGCGCGATTTCGACGGCGGCAGCTTCGCCAATCGCCGCGTCGTCGCCATGCAGGGCGGCAAGCCGATTCTCAACCTCGCCGCCTCGTTCCACCGGCGCGAGGAAGGCTTCGCCCACGCCGCGCCGATGCCGCAGGTGCCTGCGCCCGAACAGTGCCCGGAACTTGCCGCCGCGCTCGCCGCGATCGGGCAGCAGTTCCCGCAGGCGATGATGGAGCGCCTCGCCTCGTTCGAGGTCCGTCCCGGACCGCCCGCGATGAAGGGCGCGATGCAGAGCGGCGAGACGCCGCGCCAGTTCCTGTGGTTCCGCCTTGCCGCGCCGATGGAAAGCGACGATGCGCTGAAACGCGTGATCCTCGCCTACGCCAGCGATTTCGCGCTTGTCTCGACGGCGGTGCTGCCGCATTCGAAGACCTTCTTCACGCCGGGCCTGCAAGTAGCGAGCCTCGACCATGCGGTGTGGTTCCACTCGACCCCGCCGGTGGATGACTGGCTGCTCTACAGCATGGAGAGCCCCTGGGCAGGCCATGCGCGCGGCTTCGCGCGCGGCGCGATCTACGACCGTTCGGGCACCCTCGTCGCCAGTGTCGCGCAGGAAGGCCTCGCCCGCGTGGTCAAGCCTCAGCCCGTGACCGCGTAGACCCGCAGGATCTGCTCCGCGACCTGATCGAGCGTCAGGCGGCCGGGGCGATACCAGTCGCTCGCGGAATTGAGCGTCGTCAGCAGCAGGATGCGGTAGATCGCGGGGTCGACGCCTGCGGGCGGCGGCGCGGCCTCCACCAGATCGACGAACAGCCGCTCGAAGGCGTCGCGGCGCTCCACCAGTTGCGCGCGCACCACTTCGGGCACCGCGCGGAAATCGTGCATCAGCGGCATCGTCAGCGATGCCGGGTCGAGCTGGATCGCCAGCAGCACGCGGCATGCCGTCGCCAGACGCAGCGCCGGATCGTCGATCCCCGTGATGGCGGCGCGGATGCGGTCCTCCGCCGCCTGCAATGCGCGGTCGTGGATGCGCACGAAGAGCGCGTCCTTGCTCTTGATGTAGTGGTAGAGCGAGCCGCCCAGCAGGCCCACGCGCTCGCCGATGTCGCGCATGCTGGTCGCCGCATAGCCGCGCTCGGCGAACAGACCGGCGGCCGCCGCCAGCACTTCCTCCTCGCGCGTGGGGCCTGTCGTTTCCACCCTGTCCGGCTTTCTGGCGCTCATGGCAGCGGCGATGGCGGCGCGCCCGCCGTTCGGCAAGGGATTTCGACGAGGGGCCCGGTCATCACGGCGATGCTCGCTTGATTGTAACGACCGTTTGGTACATTGACACAGCAACGCCCGCAAGCAGCCAGACAAGCCGGAGACGATCATGCCCTCGACCTACCAGCCCCCCGTCGCGACGATGCGCTTCCTGCTGGAGCATGTGCTCGATTTCGATGCGCAGATGGCCGCGCTGCCGGGGCTGGAGGAAGTTACCGCCGAACTCGCCGCCGAAGTGCTGACGATGGCGGGCCGCATGTGCGCCGAACGCCTCGCGCCGCTCAACCTGCCCGGCGATGCGGCGGGGGCGAAGCTGGTGGACGGCAAGGTCATCACCGCGCCCGGCTTTGCGCAGGCCTATGCCGAATATGTCGAGGCTGGCTGGTCGGGCCTTGCGGGCGATCCCGAGTACGGCGGACAGGGCCTGCCGCGCACGGTTCAGATCATGCTGGACGAGATGGTCTCCGCCGCGAACCTCTCGTTCGGGTTGTTCCCCGGCCTCACGCGCGGCGCGGCGGAAGCGCTGGCGGCGCACGGGTCGGAGGAACTCAAGGCGACCTACCTCGGCAAGCTCGTCACCGGCGAGTGGTGCGGCGCGATGGCGCTGACCGAGGCTTCGGCGGGCACCGACCTCGGCCTGCTGCGCACCCGCGCCGACCCGCGCGAGGATGGCAGCTTCGCCGTCACCGGCACCAAGATCTTCATCTCCTCGGGCGATCAGGATTTCGGCAACAACATCGTCCACCTGGTCTTGGCGCGGCTGCCCGATGCCCCGGCGGGCGTGAAGGGCATCAGCCTGTTCCTCGTCCCCAAGTTCCTGCCCGGAGCGGACGGCGCCTTCGATGAGCGCAACGCGATGTCAGTCGGCGCGCTGGAACACAAGATGGGCATCCACGCGCAGCCCACCTGCGTCATGAACTACGACGGCGCGACCGGGTGGCTGGTCGGCGAGGCCGGGCGCGGGCTCAATGCGATGTTCACGATGATGAATGCCGAGCGGCTGTTCGTCGGCATCCAGGGCCTCGGCCTTGCCGACGCGGCGACGCAGGGTGCCGTGACTTACGCGCGCGAGCGCCTGCAGGGCCGCTCCGCCGACGGTCGCCCCGGCCCGGTGCCGATCATCGCCCATGCCGACGTGCGCAAGATGCTGCTCGCCTGCCGCGCCTTCGTGGAGCCTGCCCGCGCGCTCGCCGCATGGACCGCGATCCGCATGGACGTGGCCGACCGTCACCCCGACCCGTCAGTGCGCGCCGCCGCCTCGGCAGACGTCGCGCTGCTGACCCCGGTCATCAAGGCGGCCTTCACCGACTTCGGCTTCGAGACGACGGTGCTGGCGCAGCAGGTCTTCGGCGGCCACGGCTACATCCACGAAGCCGGGATGGAGCAGTTCGTCCGCGACGCGCGCATCACCCAGATCTACGAGGGCACCAACGGCGTGCAGGCGATGGACCTCGTTGCGCGCAAGGTGACGCTGGAAGGCGGCGCGCCGCTGCGCGCCTACATCGCGGGCATCTCCGCCGATCTCGACAAGGCCGATGCCGCCGATCCGCTGGTCATCGGCATGCGCGGTGCGCTGGCGATGCTGGAGGAGGCGAGCGTGACCGTGGCGGCGGGCGCCGGCGACGTCGACCTGCTGGGCGCGGCGGCGACGGAGTACCTCAACCTCTTCGCGCTGGTCTCGCTCGGCTGGATGTGGGTGCGGATCATTGGCGCCGCCCCGGCGCTCGACGATCCGCGCACCCAGCGTACCCATGCCGCCCTCGCCGCCTACTACGCCAGCTACGTGCTGCCGCGCGCGGCGCTCCATGCCGCGCGGATCGCGGCGGGGCCGGAGACGGTCATGGCGCTCGACGAGGAACTGTTCTGACGGTGCAGTCACTTCGTCCCGCCACCGGCGCGCCGTAACGAATAGGCTTGGCATATCCCGCCCGAGGCAACCACTGCGCTCGGCGGGATTTATGCTGACAAGAGCACATACGGAGCACGGATGACCATGGGCGGGACACCGCTTGCCTGAAGCCAGGACTGAGCTGCAAAGCCGACGCTCCGATGCGATCCGCATCGCCCGCGTCATCTGCATCACCGGGATCGTCTACGTCCACGCATGGACGGGTCTTTCGGGCAACCTGCTCGAACTGGCGCGGGGCACGCCGCAGGAGACCTTCCGCTGGATCCTGATGGAAGTGTTCGGGCGCAGCGCGGTGCCGCTGCTCGGCCTGATATCGGGCTGGCTGGTCGCCGGATCGTCACGCACGCGCAACTGGGGGCCGCACGTCGCCCGCAAGGCGCGCACGATCCTGCTGCCGATGGTGCTGTGGAATGCGCTGGCGATCGTCTTCGTCTCGGGCGCCGCTTGGCTGTTCGGCTTGGCCGCACCGACCCCGCAGTCGGTGCGATGGCTGGCGGAGGAGCTGTTCATCGTCACCCGCCCGCCTGACATCAACGTGCAGATGCCGTTCCTGCGCGACCTGTTCCTGTGCATGGTGCTGGCCCCGCTGCTGGTGAGGCTGCCCTCGCGCGTGCTGGTGGTCATCGCGCTGGCGGCGGGGACATGCCACATCCTCGGCCTCGGCCCGCCGGTGATCCTGCGCGCGTCGATCCTGATGTTCTTCACCATCGGCATCATCGCCCGCCGCATCAACCTGGCCGAGCGCGCGGCGGACTGGCCCGCCATGGTCGCGCTGCTGCCCTTCGCGGTGCTGATGCCGCTGCATCTCTACGTCTCCATCGGCGACGCGCGCCCGTTCGACGATGCGTCGACCGCGGCGGTGGACCTCGTCGCCCGCGTCGCTGCGTCGCTGGCGGTGTGGTGGCTGGCGTGGAGGCTCACAGCCACTCCCGCCGCGTCGGTGATGCGGCGGATCGAGCCTTACATGTTCTTCTACTTCTGTGCGCACCTCATCCTGATCTGGCTGTTCGGCCCGCTGGTGGGCAAGCTGACCGGCAAGCTCGGATCGCCGCTCTATCCGGTCTACCTGATCGCGCAGCCGTTCCTTATCCTCGGCGCGGTGGTGGCGATGGCGCAGGGGCTGCTGAGGATTTCCCCGAAGCTGGCCAAGGTACTGAGCGGCGGGCGGCTCGACCCCGCCTGACCGCTCACATCCGCGAGAACAGCGGCGTCGGCGCGAAGGCGAGCGAGATGAGCCCCCAGAACGCCAGCGCCACCATCACGCCGCCGATCCACTGCGTCAGGTCGCGCGAAGGCGCTCGCCGCGTCACCAGCGCACCGACCGGCGCGGCGATGACGCCGCCGATCAGCAGCCCGAGCGCCGCCAGCCCGACCGACTGGAGCCCGAGGCTGCCGATGAACGCCGAGAGCACGGTGACGGTCACGAAGAACTCCGCCGCATTCACGGTGCCGACCGCCATGCGCGGGGTCATGCCCTGCGCGATCAGGCTGCCCGTCGTTACCGGCCCCCACGCCCCGCCGAAAGAATCGAGGAAGCCCGCGACGAAGCCCAGCGGCCCGACGGCGCGCATCCGGCGATAGGCCTGCGCGCGCCGCGCGGCCCTCCAGATGAGGTAGATGCCCACCGCCGCCAGATAGACCAGCAGCACCGGCCGCAGGATCGAGAGGCTGAGGTGCGAGAGCGCCCATACCCCCGCCAGCCCGCCCGCGATGCCGGGGATGACCAGCCGCGCGAACAGCGTCCAGTCGACGTTGCGTTGCAGGGCGTGCGCCACGCCCGAGACGCCGCTGGTGAAGCCCTCCACCATATGCATCACGGAGGACGCGGCGGCAGGCGGCAGGCCGAGCAGGAGCAGCAGCGAGTTGCCGATGACGCCGAAACCCATGCCCACCGCACTGTCGACCAGTTGCGCAAGGAACCCCGCCACGATGAACGGGGCGAGCGCCTGCCAGGGGATCGCGGAAAAGTCGATCATCCGTTGCTCCTGCGGCGGCGCGCAGCCCCGCTGCGGAACCGTCCGGCGGGAGAGGTCAGCAGGAACAGCGCCGGGAAGGTCATCGCCAGCACCGACAGGACGCCGCTCAGCAGCGGCTCCGCACCCGCGAGCCAGGGCAGCACCGCCGCCCAGATCGCCACCGAGAGCACCACCAGCAGCGTGCGCTCCTGCGTCCGGTCGTTGAGGCCCGAGAGATCCACCTTGGCGCGCCCTTCGAAGAGGCTGCGCAGGCCGATCCCGGTCGGGCTGCGGCGGTCCACCAGTGGGCGCGGGAACGCGCCCTGCACCAGACAGCCCGCCCCCGCCGCGACCATGCGCAGGCCGACAGCGCTGGCGAAACCGCGAAATTCGGTGTTGCGATCGAGCAGCGCGCGCAGGCCGGTGCGGCCGCCGAAGACCATGTCGGCCAGCGCCGTGCTTTCCGCCGGGGCGGGCTTGCGCTCCTGCACGGCGGCCTGCGTGGAGACGACCCATTCGAGGATCGCGGTCGGCACGTCGAGCCCGGTCGCCCGCTCCAGCCCCTGGAAGCCGGGGGCGGAGTTGGCCTCGCAGATGCGGTACCCGTCCTCGTCGAACAGGATGTCGATACCGGTGATGTCGAGTTCCAGCACGTCCGCCGCCTGCACCGCCAGTTCGGCCATTTCGGGCGGCGGGTTGTAGGCGACGCCGACGCCGCCGAGCGAGACGTTGGACTTGAACCCGCCGGTCAGCGAGCGCCGCTCCATCGCCGCGATCACGCGCCCGCCCACCACCAGCACACGCACATCGCGGCCATGGCTGGCGCGCACGTAATGCTGGAGGATGAAGTCGGCCTTGGCCTCCGCGCTTTCGAGCAGCCCGGCCAGATCCTCGAACTGGCTGCGGTCCTCGCACTTGAGGACGCCAGCCCCGCGCGTGCCCTTCAACGTCTTGACGATCACCGGAAAGCCCAGTTCGCGCTCCACCAGATCGACGTCGATGGGGAACGTCCCCAGCATCGTGCGCGGGATCGGCAGCCCCGCGCGGTTGAGCGTCTGGAGCGTGTGCAGCTTGTCCGAAACCGTCTCGATCGTCGCCGGGCCGTTGACGAGGCGCACGCCGCGCCGCTCGAAATGGCGCAGCAGGGCCAGCGTGAAGTAGTCCGTCTCCGCGCCGGTGCGGCAGATCACGAAGTCCGGCTTGTCGATCGGGCGGCCCTGGTACTGCATCGCCCAGTCGCCCACGGTGCCGACCACCAATTCGAAGCGGTGCGGCTGCAGGACGTGCATCTCGATGCCGAGCGCGCCCGCAGCCTCCTGGAAGCGCAGGACTTCCGGAACCTCCGGAATCGACGGGTCGAGTTCATGCTGAAACAGAATCCAGCCGCGCAAAGCGATGTAACCCCCGGAAATGGCCGTGACGTAAGATTGCGACAATGGCCTGCGCGTGTACGCTCGGCCGGGTTCTTCCCGATTAATGCCATCGGCGGGGCATGGTTGCAAACCTATGGCCATCGCCGAGGTTGTCCAGCCCCGGCGCATGGCCGTCACACGAAAAAGGGGAGCCCCGCACGGGGCTCCCCTTCATCAGCGACGGTGCGTCCGGTCAGGAGCTTCCGGTGCCGCCGCTGCCCGTCATGCCGGTCGTCGTCGTGGCGGTGCCAGAGCCAGTGCCCGTCGTCGCGGTATGCGAATAGCCCGGTGTGCCGGTGCCGGCGGTGAGGCCCTCCGTCTGCACGCGCAGGTTGTTCTGGACATGGCGCACGCCGGACACGCCGTCGGTCATGTCCTCGGCCCGGCGCTTCGACTGGCGGCTGTCGACGGTGCCTTCCAACGTCACTTCGCCGTCCTTGACGGTGACGCGCACGTTGCTGGCGTCGACGCGCCAGTCATGGGTCAGCGTGTCGTTCACGTCCTCGCGGATGCGTTCGTCGGAGCGGGTGTAGTCCGAAGGGCCGCGACCGCGATGGTCCTGCTCACGGCGGCGCTGGGCGTCCTCGTTGCCGAACCAGCTCGCGATCTCGTCACCCGCGCGTTCGAGGAAACCACGGCTCTCGCCATATTCGCGCCAGTCGCCGTAATCGCGGCTGCTGCTGCCCCAGCTTCCGGGGCCGTAGCTCGGGCGATAGGTGTCGCTGGAACGCATGCCGCCGGACAGGCCGCCACGGTTGCCCGAGAAGTCGCGACCGCCGTAGTCCTCGCTGGTGAAGCTGGAGAAGTCGTTGCCTGCGCTCGCGTCGAAGTCGCGCGCCGGATACCCTGCGTCGCGGTGGCCGGAGAACTGATAGCCGCGCTCGCCATAGCCGCCACGCGCACCGTAGCCGGGGCGGTTGCTGCCATGGCGATGCTCGCTGCGTCCATCGTCACCGTAGCGGCTGCGCGCCTCGTCACGAATATCGCCGGTATAGCGGCCCTCGAGATCCCGCGAGGCGGAGCGGCGGGCGCGCGCGTCGTCGGTCAGGTAGCCGCTGCGCTCATCGTCACCGGCATCCCAGCCGCCTCCGGCCTGCCGGTTCGAATCCGCCTGCCACTGGTTGGCCTGACGGGGCGAGTCCCACGCGTTCTCGTCGGAACGATAGCCGCCGGTCTGGCGGCTGCCGGCGTTGGGGTCACGTCGATTCATCGGTGCTCTCCTTCGTGTTTCTGATCTGTCACGCCGGGCGGGCGAAGGGCATTTGGGGGCATTGGGCGCGCCCTCTCCCGAGGCGCCATGTCGATGAAACAGCGCTGACCGCTTTTTCGATCCCTCCATCCGACGCGGTTCGTCGGGCATCCGTCGCAATGGCGATTACGCTCTTCAAACCCCGTCGCCCCTGCGCAGGCAGGGGCGACGGGTTGGGAGGCGGACAAACCACCGTTCCCGCTCGAAAAAACGAATGGTGCACGTTTTGTTTAGGATACCGCGCTAACACCTCGGCAGGCAAAGGGGGCCGGGACTTTTCGATGTCGGTGGATGCACATACGATGCTGTTGCTGTCGAACGCGATCGCGTTCGTGGCCGCCGCATTTCTTCTCATCGAATGGCGGTCCCTGCGCGAAGGCTTCCTGCTGAGCTTCGCGCTCGGCTTCCTGTGCATCGTGGTCGGCTGCACGCTGGCGCCGCTGCGGCAGGAAGGATCGTTCCTCATCGGCGTGTGGCTGTCGAACTCGATGGTGCCGCTGGCGCACCTGATGTTCCTGCGCGGCGCCGCCGCCTTCGCCGACCGCAGGCTCTCGCCCGGATGGTACTTCGCCCCGGTGGCCTGCGCCGCGCTGATGGCGATCCCCGAACCGCACGCCCGCGACCAGATGATGTCGCTGTTCAACGCCGCCTTCGTGGCGCTGCTCTCGCTGCGCGCCGCAAGCGTGCTGTTCGAGGCGCGGCGCACGACCGGGTCGGAGACGCGGATGCTGGTCTCCACCTTCCTCGCCCACGGCTCCTTCTATGCGGTGAAGGCGGCCTGCGCCTTCGCGCCCGGCGCCTTCGTCGATCTCGCCAGCTACACCGGCGCGATGATCGCGCTGTCGCTGTTCGAAGGCATTCTCGTCGAGGTCGCGCTCGCCATGTCGATCTCGGGCGCGCTCCGGCGGCGGCGCGAGGAGCGCGTGAACCGCCTCGCGCAGAGCGATCCGCTGACCGGCCTGCTCAACCGCCGCGGGTTCGAGGCACGCTCGGTGGACGTGCAGGCACAGGGCGGCGCGCTGCTCGTTATCGACGTCGACAACTTCAAGACTATCAACGACTGCTTCGGACACCAGGAAGGCGACCGCCTGCTGGTAGCGCTGTCGGAGTTCCTCCGGGACAGCCTTCCGGCAAGCGCGATCGCCGCGCGGCTGGGTGGAGACGAGTTCGCGGTGCTGCTCCCGCGCGTGGATGCCGCCGGGGGCCTGCGGGTCGCCGAAGGGCTGTGCTCGGGGTTCGCTTTGCGGCAGGGTGGTGACGCCTGTGGCACGCTCAGCATAGGCTCGGTGTCGTTCAGTGCAGGCACTTCGGACCTGTCCTTCGCCCATCTTGAGGCCGACCGCGCGCTCTACGACGCCAAGAGCAAGGGCCGCAATCGCGCCTGTCCCGCTCCGAAACCGCAGGAATCCGCCCCTCCCCTACGCTTCCCGAGAGCCATCGCGGGCTGACAAGATGGATTGACGGGGAACCCTCCCCCGCGCGATGTGTTCCCAGAGCACAAACGACGACGGAAAGCCCGTCCGGCGGCGCAAAGGGGACGGTAAAGGGCATGGCGCGCAGCGAGGGGAACGACGGGTTCATGGGACTCGAAGGCGATCTCGCATGGCGCATCGCCACCTATGACTGGGCCTCCACCCCCATCGGCGCGATCGAACGCTGGCCGGTCAGCCTGCGCCATACCGTCGCGATGATGCTCCCCTCCCCGGTGCCGCTGGTGCTGCTCTGGGGGCCTGAGGGCGTCATGCTCTACAACGATGCCTATGCCGAGTTCGCGGGCGGGCGCGACAGTCGCCTGCTCGGCTCGAACGTGCTCGACGGCTGGGCGGAAGTCGCTGAATTCAATGCCAATGTCATGAAGGTAGGGCTTGCCGGCGGTACCCTATGCTACCGCGACTTCATGCTCACGCTCCACCGCCACGGGCGTCCCGAGCAGGTCTGGCTGAACCTCGACTACTCCCCCGTTCCCGGCGACGACGGCAAGCCAGCCGGGGTCATCGCGGTAGTCGTCGAGATCACCGAGGCCCACCATGCCCGGCTGGCGCTGGAGGAAAGCGAAGCCAAGCTCCGCTTCCTCGACGATCTCGGCCGCGCCGTGGCGGACTGCCGCCAGGCCGAGGACATCCTCGCCATCACGACCCGCCTGACCGCCGAGCACCTCGGCCTGTCCAACTGCGCCTACGCCGACATGGACGATGACGGGGACGGTTTCACCATCCGCGGCAACTGGCACGCCGACGGTTCGCCCTCGATCGTGGGGCATTACAGCCTCGCCGACTTCGGGCAGCTTGCGGTGCAGGAACTTTCGGCCGGTCGCCCGCTCATCATCAACGACAACAGCGTCGAGATAGCGCCCGAGGAAGCCAGGACTTTCCAAGACATCGGCATCGCCGCGACCATCTGCATGCCGCTCGTGAAGGAAGGCCGTCTGACCGCCCTCATGGCGATCCACGACAGCAGTCCGCATCACTGGACCTCCTACGAACTCGGCGTGATCCGCGAGGTCACGGAACGATCCTGGGCCCACATCCAGCGCGTCGGCGCGGAGGGTCTGCTGCGTGAACGCGAGGGCTACAACCGCCAGATTCTCGACGGCGCGATCGACTACGGCATCGTCGCGACCGACCTCGACGGGAATGTCACCCTCTGGAACACAGGCGCAGCGGCGATGCTCGGCTGGACCGAACCGGAGATGCTCGGCCACCCGATCGACCTGTTCTTCACGCCCGAGGACCGCGCCGCCGGCCGTCCCGCCGCGAAACGCCGCGAGGCGCTGGAGAACAGTCGGGCCCACGATGCGCGCTGGCACCTGCGCAAGAGCGGCGAGCGGTTCTGGGGCCTTAGCGAGATGACCCCGCTGCGCAACGAGGCAGGGGCCGCCATCGGCCTCGTCAAGCTCATGCGCGACCGCACCTTCGAACACGACGCGCAGGAAGCCCTGCGCCTCAGTGCCGAGCAGCTGAGTCGCGCGCAGGTTGCAGGCGGCGTCGGCCTGTTCTCGGTCGATATCGTGGCGAACACCATCAGCGGCACCGACGAATTCTGCCGCATCTTCGGCGTGCCGCAGAACGGCCCAATGCCGCCGGAGCTGTTCGAGCAGATTATCGTTCCCGAAGATCGCCACCTGTCGTCCAACCACGCGCGGCGCAACTCCGGGGTCGCCGCACTCGACGTCGAATATCGCATCCGCCGACCCGATACCGGCGAGGAGCGGGTGATCGCCCGCAAGTCCGAGTTCGAGTTCGATCCTGCGGGCAACGCGGTGCGGATGATCGGCGCGGTCAGCGATGTCACCGACCGCAAGCGCACCCAACTGGCCTTGGAGAAGAGCGAGGCGCAGTTCAGCGCCCTCGCCCAGAATATGCCGACGCAAGTATGGACGGCGCGCGCCGATGGCCGGTTCGACTGGTTCAATGACCGCGCCTACGCCTATTCCGGCGAGCCACGCGGCGCGCTGGAAGGCGATGGCTGGGCCCGCCTCGTCCACCCGGACGACCGCGCCGCAACGCTGCATCAGTGGTCCAGCGCTCTGGCGACGGGCGAAAGCTACGACACCGAACTGCGCCTGCGCGACGCCGAAGGGCTCTATCGCTGGCACCTCGCCCGTGCGCTGCCGCTGACCGACGCCCACGGCACGATCACCGCATGGGTCGGCACCTTCACGCAGATCGAGGCGCAGAAGCAGGCCGAAGCCGCTTACGCGCAGGACCGCGACAGGCTCTGGAGCATCAGCCGCGACCTCATGCTGGTCTGCGACTTCAACGGGCTGATAACTGCCGTCAACCCTTCCGCCGAGCGGTTGCTGGGCTGGCACGAGGGAGAGATGCTGGGCCGCCGCGTCGCCTCCTTCGTCCATGCCGACGATCTGGATGCCACCGCCGCCGAGATCGCCAAGCTGTCGACCGGGCAGCGCACCATCGCGTTCGAGAACCGCTACCGCACCAAGGACGGCGACTATCGCCTGATCGCCTGGACGGCGGTGCCCGACGAACGGCGCATCCACGCCATCGGCCGCGACATAACCGAACAGCGCGCCATCGAGGAGGCCCTGCGCCAGAGCCAGAAGATGGAGGCAGTCGGCCAGCTTACCGGCGGCATCGCGCACGACTTCAACAACCTGCTGCAAGGCATCACCGGCTGCCTCGACATGATGCACAACCGGCTGGCACAGGGTCGGACGAAGGATCTCGACCGCTGGCTGACGGGCGCGCGCACCTCGGCGGAGCGGGCGGCGGCACTGACGCATCGGCTGCTCGCCTTCTCGCGCCGCCAGCCGCTCGACCCGCGCCCGGTCCGCACCAATCCGCTGATCGCCTCGATGGAGGACATGCTGCGCCGGACGCTGGGCGAGCACATCGAGCTTTCGCTCGTGCTGGCGGGCGGGCTGTGGCTGACGCGCTGCGACGCCAACCAGCTCGAAAGCGCCATCCTCAACCTCGTCATCAACGCCCGCGATGCGATGCCGCAGGGCGGCAAGCTCACCGTCGAGACGTGCAACGCCCATCTCGACAGTCACTACGCCGCGCGCGAGCGGGACGTGAAGCCGGGCCAGTACGTGTGCATCGCCATCACTGACACGGGCGTCGGCATGAGCCGGGATACGGCCGCGCGGGCGTTCGAGCCCTTCTTCACGACCAAGCCGATCGGACAGGGCACCGGGCTCGGCCTGTCGATGATCTACGGCTTCGCGCGCCAATCTGAAGGCTATGCCCGGATCTATTCCGAGGAAGGCATCGGCACCACGATCAAGCTATACCTTCCGCGCCATCACGGCAGCGACAGCGCGCCGGATGAAAGCGACCAGCTAGCCGCCCTGCCCCCCGCACAGAGTGGCGAAGTCGTGCTGGTGGTGGAGGACGAGCCGGTCGTGCGGGGGCTGATCCTCGAAGTGCTAGACGAACTCGGGTACAACGCCATCGAGGCATCGGATGGGCCTGCGGGCCTCGCCATCCTCCAGTCGGACCGGCGGATAGACCTGCTCATCACCGATATCGGCCTGCCCGGCCTCAACGGCCGTCAGGTCGCGGACGGAGGGCGCGCCAGCCGTCCCGGCCTCAAGGTGCTGTTCATGACCGGCTATGCCGAGAACGCGGCGCTGGCCTCGGGCTTCCTTGAGCCCGGCATGGCGATGATAACCAAGCCCTTCGCCATGGACCTGCTCGCGGGACGGATACGCGAGATCATCGAAGGCTGAAACCCGGCTTGCCGAAGGCTTCAAGCGCTGCCAATAGCTTGGAAGCGCGATGTGTGGTCGCGTACACACATGCCGGAGGATCGCACATGCCTGACGACACGCCGCGATTCGACGGCCTGCGGGTGCTGGTGGCGGAGGACGAGTTCCTCGTCTCAATGCTGCTGGAAGAGATGTTGGCCGACCTTGGCTGCGAGGTCGTCGGGCCCTTTGCGACCCTCGGCGCGGCGCTGGATGCCGCAGGCACCGGCGATTACGACGTCGCGGTGATCGACCTCAACCTTGCCGGACAGAAGGCGGACCCGGTGATCGCCGAACTGGCGGCGCGCGACGTGCCGCTCGCGATCGCCAGCGGCGGGTTCGAGCCGGGCCTCGACCATCAGCCGACCGTGCGGCTCGACAAGCCCTACAGCTCCGCGCAGCTCGAACAGGCGATGACCGCGCTGCACGCGGCCCTGCAGGACCGCGCCTGACGGCCCGGTCGCTCAGGCGGTGGTGAGGACGAACGGGATCGTCACGTAACCGCGCACGGCCGTCGCCACCCCGTTGCTCATCGTCGGCGACCAGCGCCAGTGTTTGACCGCACGCAGTGCGGCGCCGTCGAGGCGCGAACTGCCGCTGCTCGACGCGACCTTGATGTCCTTTACGGTGCCGTCGGAGCCGACCAGCAGCAGCAGCTTCACCGTCCCCTGCTCATGCGCGCGACGGGCGTCGACGGGATAGGTCGGCGGCTTGGCGAAGAGCACCTTGCTGGAAAGGTCACCCCCCTCCATCGTCGAGGCGGGCGCAGGCGCCACTGCGGGAGCGGCGGCAGGCTTCACGCCCTCGCTCACGAAAGTCGGCGGAGCAGGCGGCGGCGGGGCATCGACCATGACCTGCTGCGGGCCGGGGCTCGGCAATTCGATCATCGGCTTGGGCGCCACCGTCTGCGTCACCGCAGCCTGCGGCGTCTCCAGCTTGGTCGGCTCGGGCGGGGGAGGCGGCGGCGTGACCTCGAGTTCCTCCAGTTCGACGGCGGTCAGGCGCATCCGCTCCTTGTGCGCAGCGACGATATTAAGCGTGGCAAGACAGGCACCCATGCCCAGGATCATCGCCGCCGAGGCGATCAGCGCGACGGGATTGGCGCGAGCCGGACGGTATTCCGACCGCTCCCACCCAAGTGGCGACAGCGATTCGACGGGTTCCTGCGCCACGAACCCCAGCTCGCGCAACGCAGGCGGGACGGGGACGAACGCACGTTCATCCAGCGCGGGCGCCGCGACTGTCGCCAATTGTAACCTCCTGCCAACCACTATTGCGAGTGATTTGCATATACACTAAGCAGCTCGTCGTCCAGAGGGCTCTTGGCATCGCAAACGACGTGTGGCGGCACGTTAGCGCCAAGGTGACGCCCTCCCCAGAACCGAAGGATGCGACATCTTGGAAGTTGCCGACGCCCTAGACCGACGCGACGCCGATCCGGGCGACGCCGGAGCCTCGGACGATGCACGGACGGTCGCCCCGCCGCGTCCCGCCAAACCGAAGGCCGCCGCCGGCAAGAAGAAGAAAAACAAGAAGGCCCGCGCCTTCTGGCTCAAGCAGTTGCATACTTGGCACTGGGTCAGCGCGGCCATTTCGCTCGTCGGCATGCTGCTGTTCGCCGCGACCGGGATCACCCTCAACCACGCCGCCTCGATCGGCGCGGAGCCGGTGGTTACGCAGAGCGAGGGCAAGGTGCCGATAGCGCTGCTGACGAAGCTCCACGCGCCGGGCGACGCCACCGATCCGCTTCCGCCCGAAGTCGCGAAGGCCGTGGCAGCCGCCGTTCCCCTCGACCCGAGCGGCCACGCCGCCGACTGGACGGGCGAGGACGAAGTCTACATCGCCATGCCGGGACCGGGGCGCGATGCCTGGGTCAGCATCGACCGGGCGACCGGCGAAGTGCAGGCCGAAGTGACCAATCGCGGCTGGATCTCGTACCTCAACGATCTCCACAAGGGGCGCAACACCGGCGGGGCATGGTCGTGGTTCATCGACCTGTTCGCCGTCGCCTGCCTGATCTTCACGATCACCGGCCTGTTCCTGCTCCAGCTGCACGCGAAGCACCGGCCGATGACCTGGCCGCTGGTGGGCCTCAGCCTGCTGATCCCGCTGCTGCTGGCACTCCTTTTCATCCACTGACGAGAAAGCATGTGATGACCAGAACCAAGATCCTGCCCGCGCTGCCGTTGCTCGCGGCAGGTACTATTGCCACGCCTGCGCTTGCCGCCTCGGTCACCGTGACCGTTCCGCAGATCAAGGTGGCCGAGTACCACCGGCCCTACGTGGCTGGCTGGGTCGAGCCCGCCGCCGGCGGCAACGCCCGCACGATCTTCGTGTGGTACGATCTCAAGAAGCGCGGCAACGAGCCCGGTACCAAGTGGCTGGCGGACCTGCGCACCTGGTGGCGCAAGGGCGGCCGTTCGCTGAACCTTCCCGCCGATGGCCTGAGCGGCGCGACCCGCGCGCCCGGCAGCTACACCGTGGCGATCCCGGCCAACCTGCCCAAGGGCGACTACGTCCTCAAGGTCGAGGCCGCGCGCGAGACGGGCGGACGCGAACTCGTCTCCGTGCCCTTCACCGTGGGCGGCAAGGGCGGCTCGGCTTCCGGCAAGACCGAACTCGGCACAGTCACCGTGCGCTGATTGCTCAGCGTTGATCCATTCTTTCATTCGATAACAGGGGAACACCAATGCGCTTCCGCTCCATCCTGATTGCCGCTGCGGCCTCGTCCGTGCTGGCCACGCCTGCCCTTGCCCACCGCATGTGGCTGCTGCCTTCGACCAGCACGCTGGCAAGCACGAACGAGTACGTCACCGTCGACGCCGCCGTTTCGAACGACCTGTTCTACCCCGACCATGTCGCCATGGACCCCGCTCAGGTCAGCGTCTGGGCGCCCGACGGCACCGAGGGCAAAGTCGAGAATCCGTCCAAGGGCCGTCATCGCGGCACTTTCGACGTCGCGCTGAACAAGGCAGGCACCTGGAAGATCGGTATGGAGCGTACCGGCGTCATGGGCACGTTCAAGGTCGGTGCCGAGGAATGGCGCGTGGGTGGCCGTGGCCGTCCGCAGGGTCCGGGTGCTCCCGGTGGACCGGGCGCACCTGCCGGTGCCGGTGCTCCTCCGGCGGCTCCGGCAGGTACCCCTGCCCGCCCGCCGATGCGCATGGTCCCGACCGTCGCCGACATCCCGGCCAACGCCACCGACATCAAGCTGACCGAGTCGGTCACGCGCAACTTCGTCTACGTGACCGCGGGCGCGCCCACCAAGGTTGCGCTGACCGGCAAGGGGCTGGAATTCGACCCGATCACGCACCCCGATGAACTCGTCTCGGATGAGGAAGGCTCGTTCCGTTTCCTGATCGACGGCAAGCCTGCTGCGGGCGTCAAGATCACTGTGGTCCCCGGCGGCAAGAAGTACCGCGAGGCGGAAGATGCGCAGGAACTGACCACCGGCGCTGACGGCACCGTCAAGATCAAGTGGCCGGTCGCAGGCTGGTACTGGCTGAACGCCAGCGCTGAGGACGCCAAGCCGAGCGACAAGAAGGCCAGCGCCCGCCGCATGGCCTTCACCACCACGCTGGAAGTCGTCGCACCCTGACGACCGAAGCCTCCATGCGTCTCGCCGTCCCGCTCGAGATAGACCCCGCCTCGTTCGCCACCTGGCGACAGGGGCTGCCAGTGGTCGAGATGGGCGGCGAGACGATGGGCACGACCTGGCGCGTCAAACTCGCCGCCCCGCCCGGCTTCAACCGAGCGGCGGTGGCGGCTGCCATCAAGGCGCGCCTCGAAGACATTCTCGCCCAGATGAGCCATTGGCGCGAGGACTCCCTGCTCGGCCGGTTCAACCGCGCCGATGGCGGGGCATGGCTCACCCTGCCCGCCGACTTCGCGCGGGTGATGGAGGCCGCGCTCGATGTGGCGGAGCGTTCGGCGGGGGCGTTCGACCCCGCCGTCGGCACACTCGTCAACGCGTGGGGCCATGGTCCAACGCCCGTGATGCGCCCACCGACGCTTGCGGAGATCGAGGCCGCGCGCGCCGTGTCCGGCTTCATCCGCCTTGCATACGAACCCGAGACCCGCCGCCTGCGCCAGCCCGGCGGCCTGCGCCTCGATTTTTCCGGCATCGCCAAGGGTTACGCCGTCGATGCGCTCGCCGCGCTGCTGGACGACATGGGCTGCCACCACGCTCTTGTCGAAATCGGCGGCGAACTCGTCGGACGCGGCCTGCGTCCAGACGGCGATCCCTGGTGGGTCGATCTCGAGACACCGGCTGAGGGCATCGCCCCCTTGCGCATCGCCCTGCACCAACTCGCCGTCGCGACCTCGGGAGACTACGTTCGCGGACGGCATACCATCGATCCGCGCAACGGCCTGCCGGTGGAACATGCAATGGCGGTCAGCGTCGTCCATGCCTCGGCCATGCTCGCGGATGCCTGGGCCACGGCGCTGTGCGTGCTGGAGCCCGGCACGATGCGCGATCTCGCCATCCGGGAAAAGCTTGCCGTCCGCGTGCTCACCCGGCTTGACGACGATATCGTTGAATGGGTCAGCCCTGAACTCGAGGCGCTGCTGGAGCCCGCTTGAACATCGTGTGCTCGGGTCATGTTGCAACGTAAGTTCAACACCCTGCATCAAAAATGAAAACCGCAGGAAACATTTTTGAAATGGGCACTTGATAATGCGAGTAACTCTCAATATCAGCCCCTCCGTCAAGCTTCAGAGGGGAAGACATGTCCATCAAGTCCAAGGCGGCCGCGCGCCGCACGTTCCTTGCGCTGTCCTGCATCGCGCCGGTCTTTGCGCCCGTCGCCCATGCTCAGCAGGCTGACGGCGATCGCAGCCTCGGCGGCGTGACCGTCAGCGACAGCGCGATCACCGAGGAGCCGGGCCGCCGCCTTGAATCGCCTAAGCGCACCCGCCCCGTCCGCGACACGCCGCAGACCATCACCGTCCTTACCAACGAGGTGATCGAGCAGCAGAACCTGCTGACCCTGCGCGATGTCCTCGCCACTGTCCCCGGCATCACCTTCGGCGCTGGCGAAGGCGGCACCGGCCCGAACGACAACATCAACTTCCGCGGCTACAGCGCGGCGAACGACATCACCATCGACGGCGTGCGTGACAGCGCGCAGATCACCCGCACCGACCCGTTCAACCTTGAGCAGATCGAGATCACCAACGGCGCCAACTCGGTGATCTCGGGCGCCGGTTCGGTCGGCGGCAACATCAACATCATCACCAAGCGCCCGAAGGCGGACGACGCCTACGTCGTCACCGGCGGCGTCGGCACCGACGATTACTATCGTGCCACCGCGGACCTCAACAAGCGCGTCAACGACCTCATCGCCGTGCGCCTCAACGCCATGTGGCACCGCAACGACGTGCCCGGCCGCGACGTCGAGAAGTACGACCGCTGGGGCGTCGCACCTTCGATCACCATCGGTATCGAAAGCCCGACCAGCCTGACGCTGCAGTATGTCCATCAGGAAGACGACAACATCCCGCAGTACGGCCTGCCTTACTACAACGGCGGCACGATCCCGGGCGTCCACCGCAGCGACTACTTCGGCTTCCGCAACGTCGACCGCCAGAAGCTCAACACCGACCAGTTGACCGCGATCTTTGAGCATGAAGTCAGCGACAGCGTCTCGATCCGCAACCTCGCCCGCTGGCAGGACACACGCCAGCTGACCATGGTGAACCCGCCGCAGGGCACGTACTGCCTGTCCTCGGGCGTGACCCCCACGGGCGCGGCCTGCACCGTCAACATCGGTACGACCGCCGCGCCGAACAACGTGCTGGTTCCGGCAGGCTACTACTACGCCACCGGCCCGCGCGGCACGACCCGCGACACGCGCAACCAGCTGATGTTCGACCAGTTCGACGTCAAGGCCGTGTTCAACACCGGCGCGATCGAGCACACGATCAACGTCGGTGCCGCCGCGACCTGGGAAAAGTACGACCTCTACAACGGCAACGTGCTGCGTAACGCCAACGGCACCAACGCCTTCACCCGCCTGCCGCTGATCAACATCGACAACCCGAACGAAGTGATCGTCGGCCCGGCTACCTCGGCCTTCACGTATGGCAGCAACGTCTATACCGGTGCGATCAACTTCATCCGCGCCGGCCACACCATCGGTGAGCAGACCAACGTGGCGGGCTACCTGTTCGACACGATGAAGCTGGGCAAGCTGGAACTGAGCGGCGGCGCCCGGATCGAGCGCAACACCGGCAGCTCGCGCGCCGACACGATCTCGACCGCGACCGCGACGCTGGGCCAGGTGACGCCAGGCACCAAGGCGAGCAATTCCGACACGCTGTTCTCGTACCGCGTCGGCCTCAACTACAAGCCGGTCGAGGCGGTCAGCCTCTACATCGCCTACGGCAACTCGCGCACGCCGTCGAAAAACTCGGTCAACGGTTCGTGCACGGCCGAGGCGCCGGGCGTGGTCAACACAACCTGCAACATCAGCCCGGAATCGGCCAAGAACTACGAGATCGGCGCAAAGGCCGAACTGTTCGACGGCGGCCTGCTGCTGACCGCCGCCGCGTTCCGCAACGAGCGTGACAAGTACGCCGTCGTCTCCGGCGACCCGACCGTTCCCGACCAGCAGCTCGACGGCAAGTCGCGCGTTGACGGCATCGCGCTGGGCGTCACCGGCCGCATCACGCCGAACTGGAACGTCACCGCCAACTACACCTATCTCGACAGCGAACTGCTGCAGTCGGTCTCGGACTTCTGCCTTGCCAACCCCGGCGCGCAGACCACGAACCCGGTGCGCACCTGCACCAACTCGGCGGCCAACCCGAACCCGGGCGCGGGCCAGTACCTGCCGCAGACCCCGAAGCACTCGGGCAGCCTATTCACCACGTACCGCCTGCCCTTCGGCCTGACCATCGGCTACGGCTTCACCTACCAGGGCCGCTTCATGCTCGCCGCCGGTACGCCGACCGCCGCCGCGTCGTTCTCGGACGATTACCTCATCCACCAGGGCTACCTGGCGTATGAGATCTCGCCCAACATCTCGGCGCAGCTGAACGTCAAGAACATCGGCGACAAGCTGTACTTCACGCGCATCCGCAACAACGGCTGGGCGACCCCGGGCGACGCGCGCTCGGCAGTGTTCACCCTGACCGCGAAGATGTAATCGACGATCCCAACGGCCCGGCGGGTGCTCACCGAGCGTACCCGCCGGGTTTCGTTATTGTTGATGCGGATCATTGTCAGCAGCCGCATCCTCGGCAAATAGAGACCGCATGGTCATAGAAATTCCCGAACTGTTCGACGCCGCCGAAGTCCGCGAGATTCGCGAGGCGCTCCAGACCGCCGACTGGGCAGACGGCCGCGCCACCGCCGGGCATCGCGCCGCGCTGGTCAAGGAGAACGAACAGCTCCCGCTCGATCACCCACTCGCGAAGCAGCTTGCCGACCGCGTGCTAGGCCGCCTGTCGCAGACCCCGCTGTTCATCGCCGCCGCCCTGCCCGCAAAGGTGCTCCAGCCCCGCTTCAGCCGCTACGACGGACGCGGCCATTACGGCAACCACGTCGACAACGCGATCTTCCCGATCCCCGGCACCGGCGAACACTTGCGCTCCGACGTGTCGAGCACGCTGTTCCTGTCCGACCCGGAGGAATACGACGGTGGCGAACTCGTCATCGAGGACATGTTCGGCACGCATACCGTCAAGCTCCCCGCGGGCAGCCTGATCGTCTATCCCGGCTCCAGCCTGCACCGCGTCATGCCGGTGACGCGCGGGGTGCGGTTCGTCTCGTTCTTCTGGACCCAGAGCTTCATCGCCTCGCCCGAGCGGCGGCGGCTGATGTTCGAACTCGACGGTGCGATCCAGTCGGTCGCGACCGACCATCCAGAACATGCCTCTGTCGATACGCTGACGCAGGTCTATCATAACCTGCTGCGGCAATGGTCGGCAACGTGAGCGCGCCCCTGCCGCCGCTCGCCGCGATCCCGCCGGACCTGCGTACCCTGTCCGACTACGAGCGCCGCGCCGAAGCACACCTGACGCCGGAAGCATGGCGGCACATCCAGGAAGGCGCAGGCCGCGAGATCACGCTGGCGGAGAACCGTTCCGCGTTCGACCGCATCGGCCTGCTGCCACGCGCCATGGCCGACCTCACCGGCAGCACGGAGATCGGACTGCTCGGTCGTCGCCATGCCTCACCGATCCTGCTGGCGCCGATCGCCTACCAGCGCCTCGCCCACCCCGAAGGCGAACTGGCCTGCGTCCGGGCGGCCATGGCGCTCGACACCGGCATGGTCGTCAGCACCCTGTCGAGCGTGCCGCTCGAGGACATCGCCGCCGCCGGACAGGGGATGGCGCGCGAACTTGGCCGCGCGCCTGCGCCGCTGTGGTTCCAACTCTATCTCCAGCCGGAGCGCGAGCATAGCCTGCAACTCGTCCGCCGCGCCGAGGAGGCAGGATACGAGGCCATCGTGTTGACCGTCGACGCGGCGCTCAAGCCTGCCGGCATGACGCTCCCGGCGGGGGTGGAGGCAGTGAACCTCGCCGGAATGCCGCGTCCGCGCCAGACCTCGGTGCCGGGCGGCAGGATCCTGTTGGGCACCCCGCTCACCGATGCCGCACCGGGATGGGATGACCTTGCATGGCTGCGCGAGGCGACCTCGCTGCCGATCCTCGTCAAGGGGCTGGTGCTGGGGGAGGATGCCGCGCGGGCGGTGGACGAAGGGGCCGATGCGCTGATCGTCTCCAACCACGGCGGGCGTGTGCTGGATGGTCTGCCGAGTGCACTCGAACTGATCCAGAGCGTCGCCGAAGCCACGCAGGGCCGTGTGCCGCTGCTGCTCGACGGCGGGGTCCGGATGGGAACCGACCTGGCCAAGGCACTGGCGCTCGGCGCGGCGGCTGTGCTGGTCGGACGCCCGCAGATGCACGCGCTGGCGGTGGCGGGGATGCCCGGCGTTGCGCACATGATCCACGTCCTACGCACCGAGCTGGAAGCCGCGATGGCGCAGCTTGGCTGCCCAAGGCGCGATCTGCTCACGCCCGATCGGCTAGTAATGCTGGGCGGAAGGTAGCACCTAATTCCTCCCCGAGCTTGCTCGGGGAGGTGGCAGCGCGAAGCGCTGACGGAGGGGGAATGGGATGGTCTATCCCCCTCCACCACCGCCTGCGGCGGCGGTCCCCCTCCCCGAGACAAGCTCGGGGAGGAATTGGCGTCGTCCCGGGCTCGACCCGGGACCGGTGGCTGTCTTTAGGGTAGGTGCTGTCGGCAGGGCGCGTGCAGCGCGGTGGGCCGGTCACGGCCAGCGGTCCCGGGTCGAGCCCGGGACGACGACGAACGCCGGACACACGAAAACGCCCGCTGGCGAGTGCGGGCCTAACGCCGGGGGAAGAGACGCGAGGATCCGAGAGTGAACATCGGGTCGGCGTCGTGAGCGTCCGGACGGGACGCGGGGGTTTTGTTTCCACAGCGCGTTGCGAGTGGCCGGGTAGGTGCGGAGAGCAGCCCGGCTCGACCTGTATTCCATCGGACCTGTCCGGTATGACCGACGTTGGGGCTCGCGTCGGTATCGGTCATGGGACTTCCGGGAGAGCCGCTCCCAGGCCGAGAACTCGGTTGGGGGAACGGCCGGGCCAGAGCCTAGAGGACGGTCCGGGTCTTCGATGGACACCGTGGTGCGTAGCTACGGCTTGATACCGCATCCCGGCCCACGACGCCGACCCGATACACCGCCGAACCCTTGTACGTCAGGTCCGGCGGATGCTGGGCCATATAACCTATTTGGCGATATTTGTCAACTGTATCCGTGCTTGCCGCCATCGTAGCCCTGCGTTAGGCGATCTCGATGGCAAAAGCAGATCGTCTCGAACGCCTCGACGCGCACCGTGCGGACCTCGAAGCGGACTATCGCGAGGCGCTGATCGCAGCGCTGCGGGTAACGGCCGCGGGCAAGTGGGGCCTGTTCGACCACAACGCCGACCGCCATGCCCGCGCCGCAGTCGCGCCGACCATCGCCAACCTAACTGAACTGGCGGAAGAGATCGACGCCGCGCGCGAGCAGCTGTTCATGGAGCCGTTCGAACTGCACCGCGAATTTCTGAACCAGCGCGGTCCGGTCAGCTCGCAGGCGGTGGGTGAGCCCAAGCAGGCGCAGGCCTGGCTGGCGAAGCTTACGGCCTGAGGTCCAAATTCGTCACCGCCCCCTTTACATCGTCATTGCGAGCGTAGCGAAGCAATCCAGCGCGGTGCCGTGACGCTGGATTGCTTCGCTACGCTCGCAATGACGAAGAGTTAAGGTCGACCGCCCCCTAGAGCCTGACCACCACCTTGCCGATGTTCTTGCCGGTCAGCATCCGCTCGTAGGCAGTCAGCACGTTGTCCAGCCCGGCGGTTTCGTCGAAGCGGACCGCCAGCTTCCCGGCGTCCAGCCAGCCGCGCAGCTGTGGCATGAACTCCGCCCCGCGTTCGAGGAAGTCGGGGATGAAGAACCCCTCTATCCGCAGGCGGCGCATGAGCACCTGGTCGAATTTCGCCGGGCCCGGCATCGGCGCGTCGGTGTCGTAGCCCGCGACCATGCCGCAGACGGCGACGCGGCCGTAATGCGCCATGTTGCCCAGCACCGCGTCGAGGATCGGGCCGCCGACGTTGTCGAAGAAGGCGTTAACGCCGCCCGGCACTTCGGCCAGCCGCGCCGCCACGTCCTCATTGCGATAGTCGATCGCCATGTCGACGCCGACCTCATCGATCAGGTAGCGGCACTTGTCCGCCCCGCCCGCGATGCCGACGACTTTCGCGCCGAGGTTCCTGCCGACCTGACAGGCAAGGCTGCCCGTCGCGCCCGCCGCGGCTGACACGACGAGCCACTCGCCCGCCTTGACCGCCGCCACTTCCCTGACGCCGACATAGGCCGTCCACGCATTCATGCCGAGCGCGCCGAAGTGCTGGCGCGGATCGGCGACGGTCTCGTCCACCACTTCCAGCCCGGTCAGCGCAGGGACGACGGTGGCGACGTCCGCCCACTGCCCGAAGCCGCGCACCAGCGCGCCGACCGGATAGGCCACGTCCGCGCTGTCGATCACCCGGCCAAGTACGAGGCCGACCATCTTCGAGCCCAGCGGCAGCGGCGGCTGGTAGCCGTCGGTACGCGGGCTCATCCACATGCGCGTGCCCGCGTCCATCGACAGCCACTCGACCGCGATGCGCACTTCGCCCTCGGCAAGCGGGGCGCAGTCCTCTTCCTGCAGGCTCAGGAAACGGGCGAAATCGGTATTTCCCTCGGGGTGGCGATCCAGTCGCCAGAAACGGCAGCGCGTCAATTCAGGTCTCCTCGCGCAGACCCTCGCGCCCGCCAGCCCGCAGGCCACCTGTCCAAACTGATAGGGCTATCCGTTTGCACAGGACACCCCCGGAAACGCGCGGGTCTAGGCAGGATGCAAGAACGATTACAAGAATACGGGAGGTTTCTGAAATGCGTATCCCCAAATCCGTCCTGCTCGTCTCCACGGCGCTGACGATGGCCACGCCCGCGATGGCGCAGGAAGCACCCGCGCCCGCCGTCGCGCCGCAGGATGACGCGGCCCAGCAGCAGCAGGGCGGCCTCAACGACATCATCGTCACCGCCCGCAAGCGGCAGGAGACGGTGCAGGACGTTCCGGTCGCCGTCACCGCCATCTCGGCCGAGCAGATCGCCACCCGCGACGTTACCAGCGTCGAGAAGATCACCGCCATCGCCCCGCAGTTCAGCGTCGGTCGCGCCTCCAACGGTTCGGGCGCGCAGCTGACCCTGCGCGGCATCGGCTCGTCCTCCACCTCGATCGGCATCGAGCAGTCCGTAGCCGTCGTCGTCGACGGTGCCTATTACGGCCAGGGCCGCGTCATCAACGAGGGCTTCTTCGACCTTGCCCGCGTCGAAGTGCTGAAGGGCCCGCAGGCGCTGTTCTTCGGCAAGAACGCGACCGCAGGCGTGATTTCCATCACCTCGGCAGATCCGACCGCCGCGCCCGAATTCATGCTGAAGGGCGGCTACGAATTCCGCAGCCAGCAGTACCGCGTGGAAGGCTACGCCTCGTTCCCGCTGACCGAGACGCTCGGCTTCCGCCTTGCCGCGCGCTATTCCAAGATGGACGGCGGCTATTACCGCAACGTCGCCGACGACATCAATTACACCGAAGTCGATTCCGTCAGCGTCCTCGCGGGCGGCACCGGCAACCCGACCACCCACGTCGCCACCCCGGCGGCACGCAAGGCCCCCGGCGAGGAGGAATTCCTCACCCGCGCCACTCTCAAGTGGGAGCCGACGGACCGCCTGACCGCCACCCTCAAGGGCAGCTTCGACCAGAGCACGGTCAACAACTCCTCGTGGAACTATGTCGCGTACCGCTGCGGCAACGGCGAGACCTCGCAGCTCAACGGCTATGCCTGCGGCAAGGACTTCGTCACCCACCAGAACAACATGCCCGCCGACATCGCCGCGACTTATCCTTATGCGAAGAAGGACGGCTCGCTCTACAACAAGTACCGTTCGGCGGGCGGCACCCTGAACCTGACTTACGATGCCGACGAACTGCAGCTGTCGTCCGTCACCAACTACCAGTGGAACAACAACCGCTGGACCTGCGCCTGCGATTTCCAGTCTGGCGGCAGCGAGAACGGCATCGGCCCGACGTGGGCGACCGAGAACTCGTCGTGGAAGGCGTTCAGCCAGGAACTGCGCGCACTGACGCAATTCGACGGGCCGTTCAACTTCATGCTGGGCATGCTCTACCAGAAGACCCGGCGTGACTTCGACCAGTTCGTGCTGACCGGCGGCGTCTCCAACTCCGCCGCGCCCGCGGGCTACGAATACGTCACCACCGCCAAGAGCAGCTTCACCAAAGGCGAGACGATGGCCGTGTTCGGCCAGGCGACCTACAAGATCTTGCCCAGCCTCGAACTGGCGGGCGGCGTGCGCTATACCGACGAGACGAAGAACAGCTTCTTCACGCAGCCCTACAACAACCCGCTGGTCCTCGGCATCTTCCGCGACCAGAACGACCCCGACGGCCTCGGTGTCGTGACCGCGCGCCAGCACTTCACCAACTGGTCGCCCGAAGCCACGCTGACCTGGAAGCCCACGCCCGACCTCATGGTCTACGGCGCGTACAAGACCGCCTACAAGTCGGGCGGCTTCTCCAACGGCGGCATCAACTCGAAGTTCTCGACCGATCCCACCGCCGACCTGACCTTCGATCCCGAGAAGGCCGAAGGCTTCGAGATCGGCTTCAAGTCGACGCTGCTCGACCGCCAGCTGCGCTTCAACGTCACCGCGTTCAACTACAAGTACAAGAACCTGCAGGTAGACTTCTTCAACTCGCCGATCTTCGCGTTCCAGACCCTGACCGCAGACGCGCGCACCAAGGGCGTGGAAGTGGAGTTCGAGTTCGCGCCCAACGGCGTGCCCGGCCTCGATGTGCACGGCTCGATCAACTACGACGAGGCGCGCTACATCGACTTCCCGCTGGCCCCCTGCTTCGCTGGCCAGACCCCGGCGGAAGGCTGCAACCTTCAGGGCAATAGCCGTCAGGATCTGACCGGCACGCAGCTTTCGGTTGCGCCCAAGTGGACCGGCAACCTCGGCATCGGTTACGAGATGTCGGTCGGTTCGGCCTACAAGCTGGGCTTCAACGTCGACTCCAAGTACTCGGGCAGCTACCTCGCCTCGGGCTTCGGCAACCCGCTGTCGCGCCAGAGCAAGTACGTGACGCTCGACGCCGGCATCCGCTTCGGCGCCGAGGACAGCAACTGGCAGCTCGCCGTCATCGGCAAGAACCTGACCAACCGCTTCTACGTGACCGGCGTGGTCGATGGTCCCTCGACCGGCGGCGGCACCGGCACCCCGGCGGGCGTCAAGGCCGACCAGCTCGGCTTCGGCACCCTGCCCCGCACCGTCATGGTGGAAGTGACGAAGAAGTTCTGATCCTTCCCAAGACCAAGAGAAGGGGGGCGGAGCCGCAAGGCCCCGCCCCTTTTTCTATGGCGCTTGTCCGGATTTGAATGACGACGACAGAATGCTATGATGCGGCAAGGAGGCCGATCATGAGCATTGCTGCGATAGTCTCGATAGCGGTCGGAGTGGCCGTCGCGATCATCATGAGTACCTGGGCGGTAGTCCAACTGCGCAAGAAAGCCTGAACGCGGTCTGTTCCGGCTTTCCGCGCGAGACGCCCCCTGAATCGTCATTGCGAGCGCAGCGAAGCAATCCAACGGCGCGAGGCCAGTCGTGGATTGCTTCGCTGCGCTCGCAATGACGAACCACGGGGCAAGGGCCTGTTACCCTAATCCCGCTCAGGCTGAGCTTGTCGAAGCCCCCGCCGATGGCACCCGCCTAAAGACGGCCAGCGGTCCCGGATCAAGTCCGGGACGACGGTATCCTCAGACGCCCTTCGGCGCGTGCTGGCGGTGGATGTTGCGGAACGAGCGGCTCTTGAACAGCCACTTGCCGTCGATCTTCACGCAGGTATCCTCGTAGACACCGCGGTCACGCATGGTCACGCCGTCCTGATCGTAGACCTCGGAGGTGTAGCTCCGCATCACAGCGTGCTCGCCGCTGACCTCGACCGAGCCGGGCCATGCCTCGAACATGATGCCGGGATAGGCCTTCATCGCCTCGATCCACATGCCGACGATGGCCGGGCGCCCCTTGGTGGTGCCAAGTTCGGGATAGTCGGGCAGCGACCATTCGGCGTCCTGCGCCCAGGTAGCGCCCCAGGCTTCGGCATCGCGGCGCGTCACCGCGTCGGCGTAAGTCTCAAGCAGTTCGCGAATGGCGAGGCGGTCCTCGAACGGGCCGGTGAAGGGCATTTCGGCATTCTCCCATATGATTTCGGGAGGATGCTAACCCCTGCCTCGACAGGCGAAACTATGCCTTGTGCGAGTAATCGAGCCCGCCCTCACCTCGTCATTGCGAGCGTAGCGAAGCAATCCAGCGCCATCACATCGCGCCGGATTGCTTCGCTACGCTCGCAATGACGCAGGAGGTGCGTCAGACCCCGACCGGCCGTTCGTTCGGACCCGGCGCCTCATCCGGCACGGCGACCTCGATGACGCCGCCCTCGATGCGCAGCGGGAAGGTGCGCAGGTCCGCGTAGGCGCCGCCGATGCAGCGGCCGGTGGCGGCCTCGAAGCGGGCGCCATGCAGGGGGCACATGATCGCCCCGCGCCGCACGCGGCCGGGGGACAGCAGCGCCGCCTGATGGGTGCAGCGGTCGTTCACCGCGCGGTAGCCGTCCTCGACCTTGACGACGAGGACGCTCCAGCCGCCCAGGCGGATGGCGGCCTTGCCCTCCTCGGGAAACTCGGCCTCGGCAATGACGGGGTGGAAGGTTTCGCTCATGGTAGCCATCGTTTGGAGGATCTCAGATGCAGACCAGCGTCTTGCCGATGGTGCGGCCGGACATGAGGTCGATGAAGGCGGCGGGCAGGTTCTCGAACCCGTCGCGCAAGTTGGCGAGCGGGCGCAGTTTGCCCTCGGCGACCCACTGGTCCAGCTCGGCCTGCGCCTGCTCCAGCACATGGGGGTAATCGTAGGTGATGAACCCCTCCATGCGGATGCGGTTCACCACCAGCTGCCACAGCGTCTTGACGCCATAGGGGTGATCGGCGTCGTTGTACTGGCCGATCATGCCGCACACCGCGACGCGGCCGTGCAGCCGCATGAGCGGCAGGATCGCCTCCAGCATCTCCCCGCCGACGTTGTCGAAATAGACGTCCACGCCCTCAGGCGCGGCTTTCGCGATCTCGGCGGCGATGTCGGGCGTGGCGCGGTAATCGATGGCGGCGTCGAAGCCGAGTTCGCGGATGACCTCGGCCTTCTCCGGCGATCCGACGAGGCCGATGACCTTGCACCCCTTGGCCTTGGCGATCTGGCCGACGGTCGATCCCGTGGCCCCCGCCGCCGCGCTGACGACGACGGTCTCGCCCGCCTTCGCCTCGCCCACCGCGAAGAGGCCGACCCATGCGGTCAGACCCACCGGGCCGAGCGCGCCCATGTAGTGATAGAGTTCGGTACCCGCCTGCTGGTGGACCTTCTCAAGCCCCCAGCTCTCGTTCGACAGGATATAGTGGTCCTGCCAGGTCGCGAAGGCGCGCACGAACGTACCCACCGGATAGTCCGGGTTGTTGGAGCGGACCACCTCGCCCAGCGACATCCCGTTGATCGGCGCGCCGAGCGCCACCGGCTCGATGTAGCTGGGCCGGTCATCAAGGAAGCCGCGGATCGCCGGGTCGACCGAACCGACGCGCATGGCCACCACGAACTCGCCGTCGCCGGGCTCGGGCATCTCCGCCTCGGCCAGCTGGAAGTCCTCGGGCACGGGCATCCCTTCGGGCCGCCGTGCCAGCAATATCTGTCTTACCTTTCCCATCCCCCCTGCTTAACCGCGCATCGGGCAAGCGGAAGGCTGGTCTAAACGCTAGGTTTGCGCGGGCGCAGGCTGGCGGCAAACTCCGTCCCAAACAGACACGGAGCAGGATCCCCATGAGCATGACCCCGGAAGAGATCACCGACCTCGTCGACCGCCTCTACGCCTCCGCAGGCGCGGGCGACTGGGAGACGGCGAACGCCATGCTCACGGACGATTTCGTCGCCTATGAAGCGGACGCGTTGCCGATGGCCGGGGCCTATCGCGGCAAGAACGGGCTGAAGGAACTCTTCGCCAAGGCCATGGGCATGGCTGACGTGGTCGGCCTCGACCGCAGCGACCTCCTCACCGGCAAGGACAGCGCCATCGCGGTCCTGACGATGCGCTTCGCCGACCCCGCGCTCAAGCCCGCCGAGCTGTGCGAGATGTTCCGCTTCCGCGACGGCAAGTGCTGCGAGATCAAGCCCTACTACTACGACCCGGCCCACTTCCATGCGGCGGCTGCGGCGAAGGCCGAGGCGGCCTGAGACCTCAGGCGTCGGCGGCCACGAAACCGAGGCGGAACAGCGCGCCCTGCGGCACGTTCGGCACCGCCTCTATGCTGCCGCCGACCTTGCCCATCAGTTCCTGTGCGATGGCGAGGCCGAGGCCGCCGCTGCGTGCCAGATCGCGCCGGGCGAGGCCGAAGCGCTCGAACCGTTCGGTCCCGTAATCCGCCAGCCCCGGCCCGGTGTCCGCGACCGAGAGCGTCGCGCCGGGACCGACGCTGACCGTCACGCTCGTCCCCGGCGGGGTGTGCTTCATCGCGTTCTCCAGCAGCACGTCGAGCGCGCGTTCGGCGAAATGGGCGGACGCGCGGGCCTTCGCGGCGGGCAGGCCGGTGATCTCGACATGCTTGCCTCCCGCGATGAGCAGCGGCGCGATGGCGGCCACGCGCTCTTCGGCGACGGCGCGCAGATCGACCACTTCCGAGGGATCGCAGACCATGGCATCGACCTCGGCGACGAGCAGCAACCGCTCGACGATGGCCTCCAGCGCATCGATCTGCCGCAGGAGCTGCGGGTCGCCGCCTTCCGGCTGCTGGCCGACCCGCAAGCGCAGGATCGCCAGCGGCGTGCGCAGTTCGTGCGCGGCATCGGCGGCGAAGTCCCGCTCGATGCGATAGGCGTCCTCCACCCGATCGAGCGCGACGTTGAACGCGCGCAGCAGCGGCAGCACTTCGCCCGGCATGCCCTCGGTATCGACGCGCTGGTGAAGCTGGTGCGGCGACACCCGCTCCACCTCGCGCGAGGCGCGGTCGATGGGCGCGAGCGAGCGACGCACGATCCACGCATCGGCAGCGAGCAACCCGACGATGAACAGCGCGAGCAGCCCCCCGCCGACGACCGCGATCTGCGTGCGCAGGTCGTCGAAGATGACGTCGGGATGGTCTAGATCCTGCACGATCACCACCCATGTCGCCTTCTGGCCGGGCAGCGGCGCGGTCACGCCGGAGTAGATCTTGGAGCCGCGAAGGCGCGTGAAGTAGGCCGGTTCGCTCCGCGTCGGCACGTTGAGCGCCGGGCCGAAGCGCAGCCCCTCCACCCGCACGCGCCGCCCGCGATCCTCGATCCAGAAGCTGAGGCTGCTTCCCCCGCCGCGCAGCCACGAACCGGCCTGCGGCGAAAGCGTCAGCCCGCCCGCCGGGTTTCGGCTGAGCCCCGTGAGCATCTTGTCTGCATATTCGTCGAGGATCTGGCGGTGCAGCCGGTCGCCGGTGCTGTCCACCAGCATCATCGCCCCGCCCGCCACCAGCGCAGCCGTCACCAGCGTCGCCACCGCATGCAGCAGCAGGATGCGCCGCAGGATGGAGTGGCTGCGCATCAGCCCTCCTGCTCGGCCCGCATGAGGTAGCCGAGGCCGCGCACGGTGACAATCTCCGCCCGCGCGTCCAGCGTCTTCAGGCTGCGGCGCAGGCGGTGGACGCCCACTTCGGCGGCGTTGGAGGAGAACTCCTCCCCCAGCCCGAAGAACACGGATTCGATCTGGGTCTTGCGCACCACCTTGTCACGATGGCGCAGCAGCAGGTCGAGCAACTGGACCTCGCGCGGCGGCAGGACGACCGTCTCTCCATCCACGCGCACCGTCTGCGATCCGGCCTCGTACTGCAGGCGTCCGCAGGCGAGCGTGTCGGCATGCTCGCTGGCGCTACGCCGCAGCAGCGCAGCGACACGGGCGACGAGTTCCTCGGCGGCGAAGGGCTTGGGGAGGTAGTCGTCGGCCCCGGCATTGAGCCCCGCCACCCGGTCCGCGATGGCCGAGCGGGCCGTCAGCGCCAGCACCGGCAGCTTGTGCCCCGCCGCGCGCAAGTCGCGCAGCAGGGCCAGCCCGTCCCGGTCCGGCAGGCCGAGATCGAGCAGCAGCGCCGCGTGGTTACCGGCCTCCACCAGTATGCGCGCCTCCTCGGCGCTGCCGACGATGTCGTTCGCGAAGCCCGCCTGCCGCAGGTGCGAGCCGATCAGTTCGGCCAGTTCGGCGACGTCCTCGACGATCAGCAGCCGCATCGACCGCTCCGATGCAGGGCCGCGCCGTAAGGTCGCCGTAAGTCGCGCCATGCTGCTGGCCGCGCGCAGATGCCATGGATCGTCCTCATCCCGCTCCTATCGCGGCGATGGAGCCATGGCGCAACAGGAGTGTCCTTTCCCATGCGCCCGTGCCGCCCGCCTGCCGTCCCTATACTGGCCGCCCCCATACTGGCCGCCCTGATCCTTCTGTCGGCCACTCCGGCAGCCGCGCAGGACTATCCCGACGTGCCCGAGCCGATGGTCTTCGACATGGTCCGCCCGCTGGGCGCGCGGGCGGGCGAGCTTGAGGTCAACGCCCTCGCCCAGACGCGCCTTTCCGGGCCGGACCGCGTGGTCGAATGGGCGCCCGAGATCGAACTTGCGGTCGCGGACGGGTTCGCCGTGGAACTCGAACTGCCGTTCGAGGACGAGCACGTCACGGCGTACAAGGTAGGCCTTCAGGGCACATTCGGCACGTTCGCGGAAGGCCGGGGCGTCCACGGAGTCCAGTATCTCGGCGTCTACGACCGGGAAGGCGGCCGGTGGGAAAGCAGCCTGCTCTACCTTGCCGGTTACCGCTTCGACGAACGCTGGAGCATGATGGCGATGGCGGGCGTGGGTGATGTCAGCTCGGGCCGGGACGGCGGCGGGCGGCTGTTGCTCAACCATTCGACCTTCTACGACCTCTCGGACGCCAGCCGCGTGGGCCTGGAGGTGAACTTCCGGTCCGGGCAAGAGCGGCACGTCCTGGTCATGCCGCAACTGCACCAGCGCCTTGGCGGGCACCTTTCGATGCAGGCAGGGATCGGCGCGGTCCACAGCGAGGAACTGGGCTGGCGACCACACGCGGGCCTGCGGATCATCCGCGAGCTGTGATTTGGGCCGCTCTTGTAAGGTTGCCGTAAGCCGGGGCGCGGTAGCGCTCGGGAACGCAGGGGAAACGGAAAAAACAAGAAAAACCGGAAGAATTGATGTCGTATTTCGAGCCTGCCACGGCCCTTCGTTCGCAAGAAAATCCCGGTCGCCGTCCCCGTGTCGCGCTGTTCTCAGGCAACTACAACTATGTCCGCGACGGCGCCAACCAGGCGCTGAACCGGCTTGTCGGCTACCTTGAGCGGCGCGGCTGCGCGGTGCGGGTCTATTCGCCCACATCCCCGACGCCCGCCTTCGCGCCCGAAGGCACGCTGGTATCGGTCCCCTCGCTGCCGATCCCGGGGCGCGGCGACTACCGGCTCGGCCTTGGCCTGCCGCGCCCGATCCGCGCCGACCTTGCGGCGTTCGATCCCGAGATCGTGCATGTCTCCGCCCCCGACTGGACCGGCACGGCGGCGCAGCGCTTCGCAACGGAACGCGACATCCCGGTGGTAGCCAGCCTGCATACCCGGTTCGAGACATACGCCGCCTTCTACGGCGCGGCGCTGCTGCGCCCGGCGATGGAGCGACACCTCGACCGGTTCTACCGCAGCAGCGCGCGCATCCTCGTCCCCACCCCCGCCATCGCGCAGGAGTTCGCCGCGAGCGGCCTCGCCAGCCGCACGCGGGTATGGAGCCGCGGCGTCGACCGGAACCAGTTCACTCCCGCCGCGCGCAGTCTCGGCTGGCGCCGCGCGCACGGCATCGCCGACCACGAAGTCGCCGTGCTCCACTTCGGGCGCCTTGTGCGCGAGAAGGGCCTCGGCGAGTTCGCCACGCTCTGCGAACGGCTGCTGCGCGAGGGGCTGCCGATCCGACCGCTGATCGTCGGCGACGGGCCGGAGCGTTCGTGGCTGGCGCGCAAGCTGCCTCAGGCCCGCTTCGCCGGGCACCTGATGGGCGAGGATCTCGGCCGCGCCGTCGCCAGCGCCGACGTGTTCCTCAACGCCAGCACCACCGAGGCTTTCGGCAACGTCACGCTCGAAGCCATGGCGGCGGGCGTACCGGTAGTCGCCATCGACGTGGCAAGCGCGCGCAATCTCCTGCGGGAAGACTGCGGCCTGCTCTATCCGCGCGGCGACGACGAGCGCGCACCGGAGGCCCTGCGCCGCCTCGTCGGCGATGCTGCGCTGCGCCAGCGCATGGGCCGGGCCGGGAGGGAGGCAAGCGGCGCCTACGACTGGGACGCCGCCTCGCATCAGGTGCTCGAATGCTACATGGGCCTGCTCGGCCGCATCATCCGGCCATTGGAACGCGGCACGCGCGAAACCGTCGCGGCCTGACGCGGAGCGCGGCGGGATGATCGAACAGACCACGCAGTTCGTCACCACCCACGCCGCATGGGCGGGGCCGGTCGTCGGGCTGCTGTGTCTGGGCGAGTCACTCGCCATCGTCGGCCTGTTCATTCCGGCGACCGCCGTCATGCTGGCGATCGGCGGCCTCGTCGGGGCGGGGGCGCTGGAGCCCTGGCCGATCCTGCTCTGGGCCGTGGTCGGCGCGATCGCGGGTGACTGGCTTTCCTATACCTTCGGCAACCGGATCGGCCCGGGCATCTACCGGCGCAGGCCGCTCAACCGGCATCGCCATCTCATCGCCCGCGCCCGCCTGATGATCCGCCGATACGGGTTCGCCGCCGTGTTCATGGGCCGCTTCATGGGACCGGTGCGCGCCACCGTGCCGCTCGTCGCCGGGATACTGGCGATGCCGCGCCACGTCTTCCAGATCGCCAACGTCACCTCCGCCGTGCTCTGGGTGGCGGTGATGCTCGCCCCCGGCTACCTCGCGGTCGGGCGGATCGAGGATCTGTGGACGAGCGACGAAGGACGCGTCGTGCTCCTCGGCCTGCTGCTCGGCCTCGCCGCGACCGGCGCGACCTGCCTTGCGTTCCGCATGCTGCACGGCTGGTTCACCGAGACCGTGGCGAGGATCGGACGACACTCGCCCCGATAGGCAACCGGCGCTCAATCGATCCAGAGCGTGTGGGAATCGATCCGCAGCTTGAGGATGAGCCGCGCCGCCGCTGCCCGCGCCGTCAGTTCCTGCGCACGCGCCTCGTTCGCCTGCCGGTCTGCATAGAGCCGGTCGGCGAGGTCTATCGCCCCCAATTCCTGCCCGCGCGCGGCAAGGCTCGCGCCCTGCTCCGCTCGCTCGACCGACGTGCGGCTGGCCTGCCAGGCCATCTGCCGCGCGCGGAACTCGGCGACGTCGGCGGCTGCATTCCCCGCGATCTCGCGCTCCACCACGGTACTCTCGGCCTGCGCCGCGCCCGCCAGCGCCGACGCCTGATCGGCGAGCGCACGGCGATGGCCGCCGCCCAGCGGCAAAGAGACATAGAGGCCCGCCCCCTGCTCCTGCCCGCTGCGCTCGCTGAACACGCGCACGCCGAGCGAGGGATCGGCGAAGCGATCCGCCCGCGCGCGCCGCGCCAGCACGTCCTGACGCTCGGCCGTGCCGACGGCGGCGGCGATCTCGTGGCTGCGCGCCACGACGAGCCGCTGGAGTTCGCGCAGCCCTTCCGGCGGCACGGTGGGATCGGCAAGGCGCGGCGGTTCGACCGGGAGCGGCAGGTCGGGGAAATGCGCCTCCAGCAGCGCCCGCGCGCGGTCACGGGACGCAGCAGCATCTGCGACCTGCGCCTCGGCCAGCGCTGACGCTGCCGAAACCTGCTGGAAATCCAGCTCCGCCGCGTCGCGCAACTGCACACGGCGGCGAGTGGCGGCGACGAGCGCCTGCTGGTTGGTCGCCAGCGCCGAGGCATTGCGCAGAAGCTCACCTGCAAGCACCCAGTCGTACCACAACCCGCCCAGAGCGAGCGCCGACTGGTGCCGCGCATCCTCCATGCGGTTCCGCGCGATGTCGACGCCGAGCACACCCGCGCGGCGGTCGAGCGCGGCCTTGCCGGGCAGCCGGAACGGGCGGCTGACGGTCGCGTCGTACTCGACGTAGCTGCCCTCCCGGTCGACGTTGCGGCGCGACAGGGTGCCTTGGGCGGTTATCTCGTTCGGCCCCCGGCGCAGCGCCTCGGCCTCCGCGTCCGCTCCGTCGATGCGCGCCATCGCCGCCTTCACGCCGGGCTGTGCATCGAGCACGCCGTTGACCAGTTCGGGCGGCGGCAGGTCCGCGTCCTGTGCCTGCGCCGGTACGGCGATTGCGCAGGCGGCGGTGCCGGCCATCAGGAGCCACGCCCAGTTCATGCCACTCGTCCTCCAGCCAGTACCGCCACCGTGCGCCAGCGGAACGGCAGGCTCCGCCGCACCGCCTTTGCCGCGTCGACCGCTGCGGCCACGCGATCGGCACCCGTCTCCACTTCCACCGCCATGCGCGCGAGCGTTCCCGCGACGCGTTCCACGGTCGCGGCATCATCGAAATCGCGACCGAGCACTGCCTCGCGCCGCATATGGACGGGGGCATGGAGGCAATCGCCCAGCGCCGCCGCAATGGCCTCGGCGTCCTGCACGCCGCACAGCAGGGTCAGCACCACCCGACTCATGCCGACATCTCCGTTTCCTTGCGGCTTTCACCGAAGCGTTCGAACAGGATCGGCAGCAGCACCAGCGTCAGCAGCGTCGAGGTGACGAGGCCGCCGATCACCACGATCGCCAGCGGACGCTGGATCTCGCTGCCCGGCCCGGTGGCGAACAGCAGCGGGACGAGCCCGAAGGCGGTGATGCTCGCGGTCATCATGACCGGACGTAGGCGACGCTCTGCCCCGGTGCGCACGGTTTCCGCCATGGACAGACCGTCTTCCCGCAACTGCCGGAAGTAGGCGACGAGGACGAGGCCGTTCAGCACCGCGATGCCCAGCAGCGCGATGAAGCCGACCGATGCGGGGACCGACAGGTACTCCCCCGTCATCCACAGCGCGACGATGCCGCCGACTGCCGCGAAGGGAATGTTGGCGAGGATCAGCAGCGATCCGCGCAGCGACTTGAGCGTCGCGTAAAGCACCAGGAAGATCAGCAGCAGCGCGCCGGGGATCACCATCATCAGCCGTGCCGAAGCGCGCTGCTGGTTCTCGAACTGCCCGCCCCAGACAAGCCGGTAGCCCGGCGGCAGCGGCACCTGCGCGCCGACCTTGGCCCTCGCCTCCTCCACATAGCCGACGAGGTCGCGGCCCGAGACGAAGGCCTGCACCAGCGCGTAGCGCGAGCCGCTTTCGTGATCGAGACGGATCGGCCCCTGCGTCCGCTCGACACGGGCAAGGTCGCTGACGTGCGCGAGTTCCCCGCTCGGCGTGGTGAGCGGCATGTCGGCAAACCGGGTCTCGTCCTCCCGGGTGCCGTCGGCGGCGCGGATGACGAGCGGGATGCGCTTCTGCCCCTCGGCGACGATGCCCGCGGGCAGGCCCTCCAGCTGCGCGCGCAGGGTGTCCTGGAACTGGTCCACCGGCATCCCCGCGCGCCCGGCGGCGGCACGGTCGATGTCGAGCTGGAGGTAGTCCACCTTGTCGTTCGCCACCGTCAGCACTTCGGCCGCGCCGCGCGTCGATTGCAGGACGTGCTGCACCTTGCCCGCGAGATCGGCCAGCGTGTCGAGGTCCGGCCCGAAGATCTTGATCGCCAGATCGCCGCGCGCGCCGGTCAGCATCTCGGCCACGCGCATCTCGATCGGCTGGGTGAAGCTGGGGTCGAAGCCCGGCATCCCGTCGAGCGCCTTGCGCATTTCCGCCACCACGAACTCGCGATCGCCGCGCCACTCGGTCGAGGGCTTGAGCGTGACGAACATGTCGGTCTCGTTGAGGCCCATCGGGTCGAGCCCGATCTCGTCCGTGCCGGTGCGCGAAATCACGCCGGTCACTTCCGGCACCCTGGCCATCAGTTCCTTCTCGACGCGCCCGGCGACTTCCAGCGAGCGGTCGAGGCCGACGGTCGGCAGCTTGGCGATCTGGATCACGACCGAGCCTTCGTCCATCGTCGGCATGAAGGTCTTGCCGACCGCGCCATAGGCCAGTCCGGCCACGACGAGACCCGCGCCCGCCAGGGCGTAGACCAGCTTCTTGCGCGCGAAGGCTCCGCCCAGCAGCGCGGCATAGCGCGGCGCGAGCTGGCGCATGATCCACGGCTCGCCATGGTGGCCGCTCCGCAGGCCGTAGGACGCCAGCACCGGCACCAGCGTCAGCGCCAGCAGCAGCGATCCGGCCAGCGCGAACATGATCGTCAGCGCGACGGGAGCGAACAGCTTGCCCTCCAGCCCCTGCAACGAGAGCAGCGGCAGGAACACCAGCGCGATGATGACGAGACCCGCGGAGACCGGCACGATCACCTCGGCGGTCGCGCGGAACACGACGTTGAGGCGCGGCACATGCTCGTCACGCGCGTGGTTCAGGCGCTCGACGACGTTCTCCACCACCACGACCGCACCGTCCACCAGCATGCCGATGGCGATGGCGAGGCCGCCAAGGCTCATCAGGTTGGCGGACAGGCCCATGCCGCGCATGAACAGGAAGGTGGTGAGCGCCGCCATCGGCAGGGTGGAGGCGACGATAGCCGCCGCGCGCCAGTCGCCAAGGAACAGGATCAGCAGCACGACGACCAGCACGGTCGCTTCAAGCAGCGCCTTCTGCACCGTATGCACCGCACGTCCGATCAGGTCGGAGCGGTCGTAGAAGATCGTCAGCTTCGTGCCCTTCGGCATCGATCCCTGCAATTCGTCCACGCGGGCGCGGATGCCGTCCACCACCTGCCGCGCGTCCGCGCCGCGCAGGGCAATGACGAGGCCCTGCACCGCCTCGCCCTTGCCGTGAGCGGTGACGCCGCCGTAGCGGGTGAGCGAACCGGTGCCGACGCTGGCCACGTCGCCGACGCGCACGATCCGGCCTTCGCGGGCGGTGACGGCCATCTGCTCGATATCGCTCGCATCACGGATGGCGCCGACCGCGCGCACGATCAGCGCTTCCTCACCCGCAGCGATACGCCCGGCGCCGTCGTTGCGGTTGCCGCGCTCGACGGCGGCCTTGAGATCGTCCACCGAAAGCCGCGCAGCCGCGAGCGCGACGGTATCGGGCCGCACCTCGTAAGTGCGCACATGCCCGCCCAGTGCGTTGACGTCAGCGACGCCGGGCACGGTGCGCAGCGCCGGACGGATCGTCCAGTCGAGCAGTTCGCGCTTCTCGGTCAGCGAAAGCGGACCGTCGATGGTGAACATGAAGACGTCGGACAGCGGCGTCGAGATCGGCGCCATGCCGCCCGAAACGCCTTCCGGCAGGTCCGCCATCACGCCCGCGAGCCGCTCGCCCACCTGCTGCCGCGCCCAGTAGATGTCGGTGCCGTCGGTGAAGTCGATGGTGACGTCGGCGATGGCGTACTTGGCGGTGGAGCGCAGCGTCGCCTGATTGGGCAGGCCAAGCAGTTCGAGTTCGAGCGGGGCGATCACCCGCGTCTCGACTTCCTCGGGCGTCATGCCGGGGGCCTTGAGGATGATCTTGACCTGCGCCTGCGCGATGTTGGGATAGGCATCGACCGGAAGGGTCGAATAGGCCCATGCGCCGAGCCCGCCCACGACGAGCGTCAGCGCCAGCACGAGCAGGCGATAGGAGAGCGACCAGGCGACGAGCGCGCGCAGCATCAGTCCTGCCCCGCGATCGACTTGAGTTCGCTCATGCCCGCGACGGCGATCTGCTCGCCCGCACGCAGGCCGGAGCGCACCACGATAAGACCATCGGCGCGGTCGCCGACCTCGACCGGGCGGACCGTGGCACCCTTGGCGGTGCGCACGAAGACGGCAGGCCTGCCATCCACATCGACGACGGCGGCGGCGGGCACGACGACCGTGCCTTCGGGTGCAGGCGACAGCAGAGTGGCGCTGACCGCACGGCCCGACACAACGCCCGCACCCGCAGGAACCCGCGCGCGCAGCGTCGCCGAGCGGGTCTCGGGATCGAGGACGCTGCCCACGCTCGTCACTTCGCCGCGGACATCGCCGGCCAGCCTGACCGTCATGCCGGGGCGCACGCGGGCGAGCAGGCGCTCGGGCACCTGCGCGGTCAGTTCGTAACGGCTGGCGGCGTCGATGACATAGGCCGAAGTCGCCTCGTTGACCGGGCTGCCGGTCTGGATCGTAGCCTGCGTCACCTTGCCCGCGATGGGCGCGGTCAGCGTATAGCTGCCGCTGCCGGGCGCGCCGTTGACGAGGCGCACGACGCGGCGCTGTTCGTTCAGTTCCGCCTCCGCCTCGCGCAGCGCCGCACGGGCCTCGTCGGCGCGGGCACCGGCGATCACGCCTTCGCGGGCGAGCTGGCCGAGGCGTCGGTCGTTGGCGCGCGCCATGGCGGCGCGGGCGGAAGCCTGTTCCATGCCTGCCGCGATCGTGAACATCTCCCGCGCGGCGACGACGGCGAGCGGCTGACCCTGACGCACGGTGTCGCCCTCCACCACCAGCGTGCGGGTGACGACGCCAGGGATCACGGCCGCCACTGCGACGCGTGCGTTGGGAGGCGGCGCCAGAGTTGCGGGCACCGTCGCGACGGGCATCTGCGTCGCCGCATCGACCGGAGCAAAGCGGATGCCCAGCCGCTCCATCTGCTGCACCGAGAGCGGAAGTGCGCCCTTGGCCGGAGCCGCGGCCGCTTCACGCTGCGCAGCGTCGCCTTCCGCTTCGCCGCCGCCCGAGCACGCAGACAGGGCGGCGAACAACGCCAGCAACGGCAAATGCCGGTTCAGAACCATCATGAAAGCCCCCGATCTGTCGCTGCGCCCGAAATCTCGCAGACGCAGCAATTAGCTTCGCAACCTGTCGAAATCCTGTCAGTGAGGCTGCGTCATGAGAATCTTGCTGATCGAGGACGAAGCCGAGCTGGCGCAGCGCATGGTCGCGAATCTCGCGCGCCATGGCTTCACCTGCGAATGGCTGGGCGATGCCGAGGGCGCGCCGTCGTTCGCCGCCGATGGGTTCAGCGTCATCGTCGTGGATGTCGGATTGCCCGGGATGTCGGGGATCGAACTGGTGCGCGAACTGCGCGCGCGGGCCATCTCGACGCCGATCCTGATCCTGACCGCGCGGAGCGGGTGGCAGGAGAAAGTGGAGGGGCTCAACGCGGGCGCGGACGACTTCATCGTCAAGCCGGTGCGCACGGAGGAACTCGTCGCACGCATTCACGCGCTCGCCCGCCGGGCCGCCGGTCACAGCGCCACCCGCATCACCTCGGGCCGCATCGCGCTCGACACCGCGAGCAGCGAGACCTGGCTGGACGGCGCGCCGGTGGCCCTTACCGCGCGCGAGTTCACGTTGCTGCGGATGCTGCTCTACAGCGCGGGCCGCACGCTGACCCGGCAGGCGATCCTCGACAACCTCTACAGCCTCGACCGCGATTGCGACCCCAACGCCGTCGAGGTGCTGGTCGGCCGCCTCCGCCGCAAGATCGGTCGCGAGCATGTCGTGACGGTGCGCGGCCTCGGCTATCGGCTGGTGACCGCGTGACCGACACGGCACACAACAGCCTCAAGGCACGGCTCGTCACCGGCTCGGCGGTCGGCGTCCTCCTTGCCATGGTCATGGCAGGACTGTTCATCGGCAATCTCTACCGCGTCCACACCATCGACCGCTACCAGACCGAGCTAGACCATCACCTCGGCGAACTGATCGCGCAGATCGCCATCGATCCGCAGAACCGCGTGCATGTGACGCGGCCCTTGTCGGACCCTCAGTTCACCGTGCTCCACTCCGGCCTCTACTGGCAGGTCGAGGGGGCGGGCCAGCGATTGCATTCCGCCTCCCTGCGCCCGGATGCCCGGCTCGCGGCAGGACCGGACGACCAGTGGCTGTCGAGCCGTGTCGCGGGCCAGCCCGTGGACCAGCGCAGCGCCCGCATCATGGTGGACGGGCGCCCCCTCATCGTGACCATCGCTTCCGACAAGCGCCTGCTGGATGAGCAGATCGGCAAGTTCCGGGTGGACCTCACCCTGTCGATGGTGGCGATGGGGCTCGCACTCCTTGGCGGGGCGCTGGCGATGGTCCACTTCGGGCTGAGCCCGGTCCGGCGGCTGGGCAAGGACGTGGACAGCCTCCGCAACGGCGAGACCGACCGGCTCGGCAACGACGTGCCGACGGAATTCGCACCCATCGTCGAAAGCTTCAACGCGATGCTGGAAGGGCAGGCGCAGTTCATCACCCGCGCCCGGACGGAATCGGGCAACCTCGCCCACAACCTGCGCACGCCGTTGGCGCTCGTCATCGACGAGGCCGAGCAGATCCGCCTTGGCGGCAACCACCGCTCCGCCGACTTCCTCCTGTCCCGCTGCCGCGCGATGCAGTTGCAGATCGACTACCATCTGGCGCGCGCCAGCGCGGCGGGAACGCGCGGTGCGGGCACCCTCACCGAAGTGGCCCCGCTGCTGGCGCAGATCCTCGAAGCAATGCGCCGCCTTCACGCCGACCGGGCGCTGAGCGTCGAAATCGATATCCCGGATGGCCTGCGGCTGCCCTGCGACCGGGGCGACCTTGCGGAGATCCTTTCCAACCTGATCGACAACGCCTTCAAGTGGGCCTTCAGCCGCATCGTCGTATCAGGCGGACACCGCTACGTCGAAGTGCGCGACGACGGCCCCGGCATCCCGCCGAAGCAGCGTGCGGCGGTCCTTGGCGTAGGTGTCCGGCTCGACCCGGCGACACCCGGTTCCGGGCTGGGCCTTGCCGCCACGTTCGACCTGATGCGCGTCTATGACGGCCAACTCCTGCTCGATGTCGCACCCGAAGGCGGGCTGCGCGCGGAAGTGCGGTTCTGATATCCGCTCCATCCGGTTCCAGTCCTGCACAGGGGCGGCTTCCCCTCGGCTCTGCCTGCCTCTAGGTAGCTGCAATGAACCGATTCCGTCTGCTGAGCGCCTGCATCCTCGCGGCGCTTCCCCCCACCGCCCTTCCCGCATTCGCCGCCCCCGCCGAACACCGGAGCGCCCTCCCCATGTCTGAAACCGCCCTCACTTTCGAGCGCGTCTTCGCCAGCCCCTCGCTCGACGGTGCGCAGCCCCGCGCAGTCAAGGTATCGCCGGACGGCCGCTACATCTCGCTGCTGCGCAACCGCGCCGACGACAAGGACCGCTACGACCTCTGGGCCTTCGACCGGCGCGGCGGAGAGTGGCGAATGCTCGTCGATTCGCTCAAGCTCGGCTCGGGCCGCGCGCTGAGCGAGGCGGAGAAGATGCAGCGCGAACGCCAGCGCGTCGGCAGCCTGAAGGGCATCATCTCCTACGAATGGACCGAGGACGGCAGCGCGGTGCTAGTGCCGCTGGACGGCGACCTCTACCTCGCGGGCGTCGACGGCAAGGTGCGCCGCCTGACCGACTCCCCGCAGGACGAACTCAACGCCGCACTGAGCCCGAAGGGCGCGTTCGTCTCGTTCGTGCGCGAAGGACGCCTCTGGGTCGGCCTGCTCGATGGCGCGGAGCACAAGCCGATCACCCCGCAGGAGAGCGCCGACACCGTCCACTGGGGCGAGGCTGAATTCGTCGCGCAGGAGGAAATGGCGCGCATGGCGGGTTACTGGTGGTCGCCCGACGATGCGCGCATCGCGGTCGAGCGCTATGACGAGGCGCCCGTCGGCGTCGTCACCCGCACCGCGATCGGCGCCGAGGGCACCCACACCTTCGAACAGCGCTATCCGGCTGCGGGCACGCCCAACGCGCTCGTCTCACTCCATGTGATGAAGCCCGATGGCAGCGGCCGCGTCGAGGTGGACCTTGGCCCCGACCGAGACATCTACCTCGCCCGCGTCGACTGGGCCCGCGACGGCAGGACGCTCTACGTCCAGCGCGAGAACCGCGAACAGACCAGGCTCGACATGCTGGCGGTCGATCCGCAGACCGGGGCCAGCCGCGTCCTGTTCACCGAGACGGCGGCCAACGGCAGCTGGATCAACCTCACCGACAACTACCGCTTCCTCAAGGACGGCAGCCTCGTCTGGTGGTCCGAACGCGACGGCTTCGGCCACCTGTATCGCTTCAGGGACGGCAAGTGGCAGCAGCTGACCTCGGGCGACTGGATGGTGAGCAAGCTGGTCTCGGTGGACGAGGCCAAGGGCCGCCTGCTGTTCCTCGGCAACCGCGACGACGTGCTGGCGCAGCAGCTTTACGCGATTGACCTTACGAAGCCGGGTGCTCCGAAGCAGCTGACCGAGGCCGGCTGGAACAACGCGGCATCGGGCAGCCGCGATGGCTCGACGATGCTGGTGACGCGTTCGTCCACCGCCCAGCCCTCGCAGACCTACATCGCCGACGAGAACGGCAAGCGCCTCGCGTGGGTCGAGGAGAACAAGCTGGACGCGAAGCATCCCTATGCGCCCTACCTCGCCAGCCATCGCCCGACCACGTTCGGGACGATCAAGGCCGCCGATGGCTCGGACCTGCACTGGATGATGATCACGCCGGAGCTGAAGCCCGGCAAGCGCTACCCCGTGTTCTTCGAGCACTACGGCGGCCCGCACTCGCAGACCGTCACGCGCGGCTGGAAGGGCGCACTGGCGCAGGCCATCGTCGACAAGGGCTACATCTACTTCGAGATCGACAACCGTGGCAGCGCCAACCGGGGCGTCGCGTTTGAATCGCAGATCCGTCAGGCGATGGGCACCGTCGAGGTGCAGGACCAGCGCAGCGGGGCCGAGTACCTCAAGTCGCTCGCCTTCGTCGATCCGGCCAAGATCGCGACTTACGGCTGGTCCTACGGCGGCTACATGACGCTCAAGATGCTGGAGACCGACCCCGGCCTCTACGCGGCCGGCATCGCCGGTGCGCCGGTGACGAAGTGGGAACTCTACGACACCCACTATACCGAGCGCTACATGGGCGACCCGCGCCGCGTGCCGGAAGCCTATCGCAAGTCCGGCACGCTGGACGACGCCACGAAGATCGCCGATCCGCTGCTGCTGATCCACGGCATGTCCGACGACAACGTGGTCTTCGACAACAGCACCAGCCTGATCGCCCGGATGCAGGGCAGCGCGACGCCGTTCGAGATGATGCTCTACCCCGGCCAGACCCATGCCGTGCGCGGCCCGCGGATCAGTGTCCACTTGTGGAACACGATCTTCGGCTTCCTCGAACGCCGTGGCGTCACCCCGCCGCAGGACTGATCGCGTGCCCCTCGCAGCCGGACGACGATCGTCCGGCTGCGAGGGGTGTTCGGCACCGCATCAGCTTTTCTATTTTCTCGAACTGACCAGAAGATTTTATCCCTCTGATCCTGAAAGCTCGAATCTCCTAGATGGTCTTCAACGGAGCGGCTCCCCCAACCTGCCGCCTCCCACGGAGACTTACGATGATCGAACTTCGCCCCTTCGACAGCCTCGGCGGCGCCAACCACGGCTGGCTCGACGCCAAGCATCACTTCTCCTTCGCCGAGTATCATGACCCGGCCCGCATGCACTGGGGCAACCTGCGCGTGTGGAACGACGATACCATCGCGCCGAAGACTGGCTTCCCGCCGCACCCGCATCGCGACATGGAGATCATCACCTACGTCCGCGAGGGCGCGATCACGCACCAGGACAACCTTGGCAACAAGGGCCGCACCGAAGCGGGCGACGTGCAGGTCATGAGCGCGGGCACCGGAATCCGCCACTCGGAATACAACATGGAGGACGTGACCACCAAGATCTTCCAGATCTGGATCCTGCCCACCCGCGACGGCGAAGCACCGAGCTGGGGCGCCCGTCCCTTCCCCAAGGGCGAGCGTGCGGGCCAGTTCGTCACCCTCGCCTCGGGCTATGACGGCGACGGCGATGCCCTGCCGATCCGCACCAATGCCCGCATCGTCGCCGCATCGCTGAAGGCGGGCGAGACGGCAGAATACCCGATCGGCGCGGACCGCAAGGGCTACCTCGTCCCGGCGACCGGCGCGGTGAAGATCGACGACGTGCAGGTCAACGCCCGTGACGGTGCAGCGATCCGCGACCTCGACGTGATCCGCGTCACCGCGATCGAGGACAGCGAACTGGTCCTCGTCGACGCGGCGTAACATTCCGCGTCATTTCGTGACCGATACCGCGAGGCGGGCCGCAAGGCCCGCCTCGTTGTTTCAGGCAATCCCGCGTCCCTCGATCTTCACGACCGGCACCATGCCCGCGCTCGAGGGCAGGTCCAGCACCATCGCCGCATTCTCCTGCCGCCAGCGCACCGGTCCCGCGCCGAGCAGGGTCACCCGCTCCACCGCGCCGTGCATGGTCCCACGGCCCAGCGCGCGAATGGACAGCGGACCGGGCGACGGCTTCAGCACCAGCATGTAGAGCGCCCCGCCCTTCGCCGTGAAGCGCACGTCGCCGGGCACGAAGCCCTTGAAGGCCCGTTCGTTCTGCATCCCTGTCGGCAGTACCGTCGGCCCTTCACCGAAGACGCGCCAGGGGCGCGAGGCGAAGATCGCCTCCTCGTTCACCGCCATCCATTGCGCCATGCCGTCGAGGATCTTTTCCTCCTCGGCATCGATGGTGCCGTCGCCGCGCTGGGGGATGGAGAGCAGCAGGCAGCCATTCTTCGACACCACATCGGCAAGCCGCTGGATCACCGCCTCCGCGCTCAGGTAGCTGCGGTCGGTGAAGCGGGAGCGGTTGTAGAACCAGTCGCCGATGCAGGTATCGGTCTGCCACGGCTCGTCCCAGATGCGGTTGGTGAAGCCGCGCTCGACATCCTGCACCAGCCCGAACCGCGCCTGCGGGCCAAGCTGCTTGGCGGTGAGCACGACGTCGATCGCGCCATGCCAGTCGATCGAGCGGTTGTAGTAATCCGCCGCCGCCGCCAGCCCGTAGTCCCCGAAAGGCAGGCCATAGTCGTCGAAGTAGCACAGGTCCGGCTTGTACTTCGCCACGAGGTCCATCTGGCGCAGCAGCCAGTTGCGCGCGAAGCGGTCGTCGCCCGGTGGCGCGGTCTCGACCCACTGGCCGTCGTTCCGGTCATGCCAGTCATTCATCGCCGCGATGCCGTCGATCCCGTCCGGTGCGACCATGTGGCGGCCGGTGTAGAGCGCCTGCGGGTCGAGCCCGTCCCACCACTTGCCCCGGCCATCCGCGCGGGTGCGGGTGAAGGCGTCGTAGCGCTCGCCCTTGCGCGGACCTTCGGGGTCGTAGGCATAGGCGGGCTGATACCAGTGCCAGGCGTGGGAGATGTGGTTGGACACCCCGAACCGCAGCCCCGCCGCGCGCGCCGCCTTCTCCCATGTCCCCACAACATCGCGCCGGGGACCGGCCCGCAGCGCGTTCCATTCGTGATGCGCGCTGTCGAAGCAGTCGAAGTTGTCGTGATGGCTGGCGAGGCTGACGAAGTACTTCGCCCCCGCCTTCACGTAGCGGCGCATCAGCCCCTCGGGATCCCACTTGTCCGCCTTCCAGCGGTCGAGCAGGTCGAGCATCCCCGTCTCGGCCGGGTGGCCGTAGGTCCGCAGGTGATGCTCGTACATCGGATGCCCCTGCATGTAGAGGAAGCGCCCGTACCAGTCGCCCTGCTCGGGCACCGCCTGCGGGCCCCAGTGCGACCAGATGCCGAGCTTGGCGTCGCGGAACCACTCCGGGTAACGGTACTGCGAGACGAGCGAGTTCCACGTCGGCGCGACCGGGCCACTGACGGAGGCTCCGGCAGCCACGGCACGCCCGGCGATGCCCGTCGCCAGCGCGCCCGCCATGAAACTGCGGCGATCGGGTCGCAAGGCCGTCATCGCCCGCTCAGCGCTTGCCGGACGAATGGAAGCCGGTCGTGACCTTGAGCACCTGCGGGCGGTCGATCAGGTTCAGGCCATAGTCGGTCTGGTCCCCGTTCCACACGCGCGACATGACCCACTTTCCGTCCCTGAACGTGCCTTCCTCGACCGCGACGATCATCCCGTCCTCCCGACCGTCGGCGGGCGAAAAGCTGACGCGGACGTGGTCGCCCATGACGAGGTATTCGCTGTCGGAAAGCTGGGCCACGGCAAGGCCGCCGACCGGCTCCGAAGACCATGGCGTCGGCTCGGCCTTGATCCAGGTCCAGTCCTTCATGCCGAACTGCCACTGCCCCCAGCTTGCGGTGATCTTCCAGCCGCCCAGCGTCGCCGACTGGTCACTGCCGTCGTCGGGCTTGGCCGCGCCCCAGGTCTGGCGGGTGGCGGCGATCCGCGCCCAGTCACGCATGATCGAGCCGACCGCCGCATAGGGCAGCGCGAAGGCCGCGACCGTCTTCCTGTCGAGCGCCTGTGCGCCGAGCGGGTAGTTGAAGTACCCGGTCGCATCCATGCCGAACGGCGAGAAGCCGATGCCGCCGCGCCCGATGGTGGGCCAGAAGAACCGCGCGAACTCCTTCGCGTTGCCGATCTCGGGCACCATCAGCGCGTTGTCGGGCCGGGCATACTTGTCGAGGTACTGGATGACGTTGCCGCTGGCCCGATCGTAGATGTCGGGCGCGGCGAAGTCGATCGCCGGGGCGGCCGCCTTCCAGATGTCGAGCACGTCCCACTGCGGCCCGCCGCTGGCGACGCCGGTGGGATCGGGCACGTTGGACGGACCGGCGAGCGAGGCGTTGACGTACATCGGCAGCGGCTTCACCGCCTTGCCCGCTTCCGCCACGGCATTGACGTAGCTGGCGACGTGCCAGGTGTTGAAGGCACGCGGCGCCTGCTTGCCGAACGCCTGCTCCCAGGTGCCCGACTTGCCCAGCTTGCGCGCCAGCACCGCCGGGATCGGCTGCGCGAAGAGCCGGTTGCCCTCCGCCGAGAAATCGCGCGGAACGCGGTAGGAGCCGGTCTCGTTCTCCGGCTGCACCATGATGACGGTGTTCTGCCGGTCGTGGTCGCGCAGGTACTCCATCACCTTCACGAAGGCGCGGCGATCCGCCTCCATGGTGGGGCGCGACAGCGGGGTGAGGACGCCGTGGTCCTTGCCCTGCTGGTCCTTCATCCGGGGGAAGCGCGCGTTGTTCAGCTTCACCCAGGCGGGCGCATAGGCCGGGCTGGTGTTCTTCCAGGTGCCGAACCACAGCAGCACCACGCGCTTGTCATGCGCCCGCGCCTGATCGAGCAGTTCCTGCAGGAACGTGAAGTCGTAGCGCCCCTCCACCGGCTCCACCTGCTCCCATGCGATCGGCACTTCGACCGTGTTGGCGTGCATGGCGTCGAGCACCGGCCAGGCCGTGCTCAGCGGTTCGGCGTAGTTGCTGGAGTTGTTGACCTGCCCGGCGAGCATCAGGAACGGCGCGCCGTCGACGATCAGGGCATGGCGCCCGTCGCGCGTTTCCAGACGTGGCAGCGGTGTCGCCTTATCGGCTTCCGCCGCGACGGCCACTCCGTTCGCCACCATCGCGAGTGCGAGAGCCAGCGGTGCGATCTTCAGCATCTTCATCATTCCCCCTTCGCCGGATCGCCGGTCAGCAGGCCGCGTCCGTCCGTCGCTATGTAGACCCGCCCGAACAGGCGCGGGTCGCCCGAGACCATGCGGATGCGCAGGCCCCACTGGTGTTCGTCGTCGTTGATCCGCGTCCACGCGCCGCCGCCGTCGAGCGAGCGCCAGATGCCGCGCACACCGTCGACCGTGCCGAGCGCATAGAGCGCCGGGTCCGACGATCCGGGCGCGGCCTTTCCCAGCCCGAAGCGGTCGACGCGGATCGCCTGCCCGGTCTGCCGCCAGCTTTCGCCAAAGTCGGTCGAGCGCCACAGATCGCCGCCGAGCGCCAGCCACAGCGCGCCCGCGCGTCCGGGCTCGGCAAGGAGCGGCGCGGGATTTTCGCGGTTCGCGGAATAGGCGGGCGTCAGGTCGGCAGGCAGACCCTTGGCTTCGGCGGCATGGAATACCGCGCCGCCATCGTCGCTGCGCACGATGCGGCCTTGGGCGAAATCCACCGCATAGAAGCGCCGCGCATCGACCTTGTCCGCAGTTACCCGCGTGCGGGACGACAGGCCCGAAACGGGCTTCCAGCTTGCGCCGCGATCCCGCGAAACGATCGGCGCGTCCGTCTCGACGAGGAAAGCCTTGCCATTGGCCGAGACGGTGACGGCTGCGTCGCCGGTTGCCTCAGGACAGGGCGAACCGTCCGCGTGCGGCTCGCACGGCGGCACATGCAGGCCGCTCCACGACGCCCCGCCGTCCGCCGACCATGCAAGCGAAGTGTCGGGCACCGTGCGCGCATGGGTATTGCCGCTGCGCACCATGATCGCGGGCGCCTGCCCCGCATAGTCCAGCGTGTTCGTGTTGGTAAGGAACGGCTGGAGATGGATGCGCGGCGGCGAGACGGCGAAGTCGTCGTGCCGGAAGCCGCCGATGTCGCCGAAGCCGGACACCAGATGCGCGCCGCCGGTGGGGCTGGTGAGCGTGATGACGGCGGTCTGCTCGATCCCGCGCGTCCACGGCTGCCAGCGCATTTCGCCCGGCTTGTCGAGGTTCTGCGTGCCGTAGACCGTCGCCCCGGTGACATAGGCGGCGTGACCGGGATCGAACGGGTCGATCGCCAGCCCGGCGATCCAGTGCCCGAAGTTCGCCTTGCCGTCGAAATCGAGGAACGGTGAAGGTGACACATCACGCACAGAGCGACGCCAGAGTTCGTCCCAATGCGCACCGCCGTCACGACTGAGCCACACGGTATCGACGGGCTGGCCCCGATCCACCGTGCTGACGGCGATCATCTTCGGATCGGTCGCGGAAACCGACACGCCCATGTAGCCACCGACGGGGGCGTCCGCCCCGCGCAGCGGCGTCACGTCGCACCACTCCATGGTCGCGGTATCGAGTTGCCAAACCACGCCGCGCCGGATGCCGTTCGGGCCGATGCCGTCGTTGAGCGTCACCGTCAGCCTGCCGTCGCGCCCGAGCACGGCCTTGGCCGCCAGCAGATCGGCGGGCGGGCCGCCCGGCACCGCTGCCCATGTGCTCCCGCCGTCGTCCGAGCGGAACAGGTGATGCGCGCCCGGATCGGCGCTGCCTACGAAGATGCGGCCCTTGTGTGCGGGATCGAAGAGCGCGAAGGAAAGCCCGCCATGCGTCGTGCGGCGCTGGGTGGGCAGGCCCAGCCCTGCGAGCGGGAACGCGGCGACCTGCCGCCAGTGCGCGCCCGCGTCGTCGCTCGCCCACAGGCCCTGATGGCGCGAGCCGAACAGCAGCCGCTGGTTGTCGAAGGGATCGATCGCGAGCCGCTCGCCCAAGCCGCGCCCGTCCTCGTTGCCGCCCATGGCGAAGGGCACCGGAGTCACGCGCCAGTGCGCGCCCCGGTCGGTCGAGCGCAGGATCGCAGACGGCAGTCGCGCGCCCATCCCGGCGGCGAGATAGACCGTGCCGGCGTCCACCGGGTCCGGCGCGACGCTTTCCACGCCCATGTAGCTGCCTTCGGCCATGCCGTCCTGCAAGGGTATCCAAGCCTGCGCCTTCGCATCCCAGCGATAGGCCCCGCCCATGTCGCTGCGCAGGTAGGCAAGGCCCGGCTCCACCGTGCTGAAGACGATGCCCGGCGTGAACCCGCCGCCGCCGACCCGCACGTTGCTCCAGTCGTAGGCGACTTCGGTATGCGCCGCCTGCGCAGGGACCGGCCCCGCCAGCACCGCCACCATGGCGAGCGCGGACGCCAGCGCGTGTCTCGCTCCTGGAATGCCCAAGGCCCTGTCCTCTCGTCCCGATGCTTCTGCCGCCTTGTGCGGAATCGGCACGACGATATCGCTACCAATGCCCAAGGGGAATGCCTGAAACGCAAAAATATCCGATAAATCTTTTCTCGCCTGGCACCGCTGCGATAGCGCAATCATCGAACACCCGCTAACCTGCGCCGATACCCTGGAGAGGACAGCTTGATGAACGATACGACCACGTCCCGGCGCGCGCTGCTGGGCGACCTTGCGGTGGCGGGGCTCTCGGCCGCTGCGATGAGTTCGAAGGCCGGCGCCGGGCCGCGCGCCATCGCCTTTTCCGGCCCCTCTATCCCGCTGTGGCCGGGCGAGGCGCCCGGTGCGCCTGTCACCGCGCCTGCCACCGCTCCGGCCCGCGCCTTTCAGCAGCGTTCGACCGATCCCGCCTTCGACGACCGCTGGCTGACCGGCATCGCGCTCCCGACCGTCGAAGTGCGCCGCCCCGCCTATCAGGACGGATCGGCGGTCATCCTCCTGCCCGGCGGCGGCTACGGCTTCCTCTCCATCGACAACGAGGGCGAGGAGCAGGCCCGCTGGCTGACCGAGCGCGGCGTCACCTGCTTCATCCTCTACTACCGCCTGCCCGGCGAAGGCTGGAAGAACCGCGCGACCGTGCCCTTGCAGGACGTCCAGCGCGCCGTGCGCCTCGTGCGCTCGCGCGCGACAGAGTTCGGCATCGACCCGGCGCGCCTTGCCGTGCTCGGCTTCTCCGCAGGCGGACACCTTGCGGGCAGCATCGCCACGCGCTTCGACGAGAGCGTCTATGCCCCGGTGGACGCAGCCGACCGGCTCTCGGCGCGGCCCGACCTCGTCGGCATGATCTATCCGGTGGTGACGCTGGCGCAGCCCTTCGTCCACGCCGGATCGCGCGATGCGCTGCTCGGCCCGAACTCGGGCGCGGCGGAGCGCAAGGCCGCCTCGGTCGAGAACCGCGTGACCGAAGGCACCCCGCCGGTCTTCCTCGCGGCGGCGAGCGACGACGGCCTCGTCCCCATCGCCAACAGCGTGGCGATGTACGGCGCGATGCTCGCGAAGAACCGGCCCGCCGAGTTCCACGGCTTCGACAAGGGCGGCCACGGCTTCGGCGCGCGCTTGCCGGCCGACGTTCCCGCCCATGCCTGGCCGGACCTGTTCTACGCCTATGGACGGCGCAACGGCATCCATACCGCCTGAGCCGGAACGCCCCCGCAGACAGAAAGGGCCGCCGTCGCATCCCGCGACGGCGGCCCTTTCGTATCGGCAAGAGGCGGGTCCGAACCGGACCCGCCTCCCGTTGGGAGATCAGAAAGTGATGTTCATGCCCATGCGGTAGCGACGGTCGCTCTGGAACCAGCTGCGGCCGTAGAGCTCGCCCGGATAGCCGCCCATGAGCGTCTTCTGGGTGGCGTTGAGCAGGTTGGTGCCCTGCAGCTGCACCGAGAGGTTGTCATTCACGCGCAGCGTCACGCCTGCATCGAGCGTGCCGTAGTCGTCACCGTAGACGGGCAGATTGGTGGCGATATTGCTGCTGACGCCCGGTGCGGTGAAGAAGTTGTAGCTCTGGTTCGTACCGTTGGCGTTGGTCGACTGGAGGTACTTCGAACGCCAGCTGTAGGCGACCCGCAGCGAGAACGGATTGTGCTCGTAGAGGAACGCCACGTTGACGTTGTGCTTCGACAGGCCCTGAAGCGGCACGTCGTTATGTGCCACGCCGTCGATGTCGTAGTACAGGTCGCCCGGGTTCTTGCTGTCGAGGAACGTGTAGTTCGCCTCCAGACCGATGCCCGAGAGCCAGCCCGGAAGCTGGTCGAGGAACAGGCGACCGCCCAGCTCGAAGCCCTTCACCGTCGCCGCCTTGTCCGCCGTGCGGGCGTCGTTGGTGGTCGCCATCGCCTGCTCGGTGGTGCCGTCGGCGAACGTCACCGTCACCGCGCGCTGGGTCGAACCGTAGACGACGGAGTCGGTGATGCGCTTGTAGAATGCCGCCGCATGGAGGCTGGTGCCCGGGCTCGGATACCATTCCACCGAGAGGTCGAAGTTGTTCGACATCGTCGGCTTGAGCGTCGGGTCGCCGGTAGTCGTGGTGTAGTTGGCGAACTGCGGCGGGGTGCCGTTGCCGGTCGTCTGCGCGCTCAGGCTGCCGGAAGCGCGCAGGGCGTTGAACGACTGGTTGTCCATCGTGATGTTGTAGGCCGCGCGGATCTTGACGGGATCGGTCGGCGAATAGGTCACGTTGACGGCAGGCAGCACGCGGGTGAACTCCGCACCGCCGCCGCGCACCTGCGCTGCGTCGCTGAGGGTATAGATCACACCGTTACGCACGAAGCTTGCCGTGTTCTGCTGGAAGTAGCCGGAGCTGGCGTTCTTCACGTTGACCACGCGCGCGCCGACGTTGCCGGTGAGCGAGGATTCACCCCACTCGCTGCCGAAGTTGAGCATCGCGTAACCGGCCAGCGTCTTGGTGCTGTAGTCGGTCCGGTCGTTGGGCAGCACGAAGCCTTCGGGACGTCCGGCCTCGCCGCCGTAGATGTCGTGGATCTCGTCCACGCCGACGTTGTGCGCGAAGTCGGTCGAGGGGAAGTACTGGCTGGCGGGCAGGTCGATGCCGCCGTGGAAGAAGTTTTTGAAGGTGTAGAGCGGGTAATCGCCTGGACGGCTCTGCGAGAACGGAATGACCGGGAAGCCGTTCCAGACCACGCCCAGCGGAGCCCATGCGTAGCCGTTGTTGAAGTCGCGCTCGGTGCGCTCGGCCCAGCGGCCGCCCACCTTTACCGACTTCAGGAAGCCTTCGCCGATCGCGTAAGTCAGGTCGAGCGAGGCGGAGTCCAGCTTGCCGCGGTTGTCCTCGTCATGCGGCATCGCCGCCTGCCAGGCATAGTTCGCCGGATCGAGCAGGTTCGGCACGAAGGAGTCGGCGACAGTGATCGAGGGCAGCTTGCCACTGAGATCGAGCCCGTAGCTGGTCGGGAAATCGACCGTGCGGAACAGGTTCATGCGGTGCTGCTTCGAAGTCGACGTGATGTGCTGGTACGCCGCATCGACGGTGAGCGGGCCGCCGCCCGGGTTCCACTTGACCGAGCCCGAGATGTCCTGCGTCTTGGTGCGGTTCTGCCAGGCGCCGGTAGTGCCGCCGGTGGTGATCGGCGCGTCGCTGGGCAGGAAGGTCGCGCTGTCGCGCTGGAACACGGCAGGCGACGAGATCAGGCCGCCGAAGTCGTCGAAGGTGCTCTGGCTCGGATCGACCGCCAGTCCCTGCGAGGTCACGAACGAGCCGAACTCGTCCGAGCGGCTGCGGTAGCGCGACTGGAAGAACACGCCGGTGAACGTCAGGTCGTTGCTGGGCGCCCACTGCACGGCGGCGTAGAGGCCGTCACGCTTGCGGCGGAAGTCTTCCTGTCCATAGGCGTAGCCGCCGGGGATGAAGTAGTCGTCGCCCGAGATGCGCGTGCGGAACATCGGCTCCATGCGCACGAACTGCGAGGTCGAGGTTAACTGGCTGAACGCGCCGTCGAGCACGAAGCCGATGTCGCCGATGCCGGTATTCCACTTGCCTGCGACGAGGCCGGAGATCGAGTAGTCGGTCTTGAGCGCAAGGTCGCCGAAGCTGAGGTCGCCGCTGCCTGCGAAGTGCAGGCCTTCGCTGAAGTCGAACGGCAGCTTGGTGCGCAGGTCGACCGAGCCGCCGGTGCCGCCTTCGATCTGGTCGGCGGACGAGGACTTGTAGACGTCGACGGCCTGCATGAGTTCGGGCGTCACGTCGCCCCAGAGGAGCGAACGACCGGCATTTGCGCTGAAGATTTCGCGGCCGTTGAGGCGCGAGGCGACGCCGGACAGGCCGCGGATCTGGATGCCCGAGCCTTCGACCGAATAGTGGTCCGGATCGTTGATCGCGGCGAAGCGGACGATGGTCACGCCGGGAACGCGCTGCAGGACTTCGGTGATTGAATTGTCAGGCAATTTGCCCGCGTCATCGGCCACGACGGAGTCCACGATCGAGATCGCGTTCTTCTTGCGGTTCTCGGCGGACTCGAGAGCCGCGCGGCGGCCGGTCACGACGATCGCCTCGGCTTCATCGCCGCTCACCGATGCGGTGTCGTCGGCAGACTGCGCATAGGCCTGCGGCGTTGCGGCCACCGACAGCATCGCCAGGCAGATGGCGCTCGCACGGGTGTGGAACTTGGATTTACGCATGATTCCCCTCCTGACTCCAATGCAGAGAGGCATCACGTTCCATCCTCCCCACCGATCGACTTTGTCGCTATCGCGACTATTTGTCGGACTAGGCGATTAGGCCTCGCCAATGTCTCGGTCAAACGATTTATGAGAGCGATACCATAAATCGGATCAACCGTAGGGAAATGTGCGTCGAGGCATCATTTCTCTTGTGAAACTAATTTTCAGATGCGCAAAAACGCGCGAAAAATGGCGATGTTTAACGGTGATTTGACGATCATCTTGCCAGCGCTTGCACCTACGTATTTCCGACCTTTAGCATCTACATTCAGGTCAAGACTGCGATCCATCCGGTAACGCTCCCAACGGACAATGCCGGGTGAATGGCGCGAGATCCTCGCGACCATTCTCCTGCCGAACAGATGCCTTTCAGCAACACTTCGAGGGTGGAAAAATGGCCTGCAAGGTTAGCGCAAACCCACCGCGCCGGGCGGGGAGCCTGGCGACTCGGAAACACTCCGACACCGATTCGCCACGAGGCGTCAGGTCTGCTTGAGAGTAACCACTGCCAGACGATCGAACGAGGTCATGAACAGCCGCCCTTTCGATCCCAGAGCACAGTTCGCAACCGGCTTTCCGGTACCGATGATCCCCAGCAGTCGCCCGTCCGCGGAACAGACATGGACGCCGCCCGGCCCGGTGGCGAAGACGTCGCCTCTTGGGCTGACTTTGATGCCATCCGGCAGGCCGGGCAGCCCGGCATCGTATTGCGGACGCATGTCACGGAAACGGCGCTGGCCCGTGGGCATGCCCTTGGCATCGAGCGCGTAGGCCAGCACTTCGGGCTCCTTCTCGTCCGAAAGCGCGAGGTAGAGCGTCTTTTCGTCCGGCGACAGCGCGACGCCGTTCGGCCTGCGGTGGGTGCGGTCGAACAACGCCACCTTGCCGTCGGGCGACAGCCGATAGAGCCCGCACCACGCCAGTTCGCGCAGCGGGGAATCGTCCCCACCGGCAAGGCCGTAAGTCGGATCGGTGAAGTAGATCGCACCCGACGAAGCGATGCACAGGTCGTTCGGGCTGTTGAAGCGCTTGCCCTCGAACCTGTCCACCAGCGTGGTGCGCTGCATCGTCGCGAGGTCGATGCAGTCGATCGAGCGTGAGCCGCTGTTGGCACCGACCAGCCCGCCCTTGCCGTCGAGCGCGATGCCATTCAGCCCCGGCTCACTGATGCTCGGCGGCACCGGCAGCGGATGGCCGGAAGGCGAGAGGAAGGTCGAGATCCCCTGCCCCTCGCGCCAGCGATGGATGATGTTGTTGCCCGGATCGCCAAAGAGCAGGCAGTCTTCGGAAGGCAGCCAGACCGGCCCTTCCGCCCAGCGATAGCCCCGCCCGAGCACGTCCACGCGCGCATCGACGGAGACGATACGGTCGAGTTCGGGATCGAGGCGGCGCACGCCTTCGAATGCGGCTTCCTTCTCCGCCGCGAGCGCACGGGCGGCACCGAGCATCGGCACCGCGGCCAGGCCCGCCAGCAGCGCACGGCGGTCGATCATGCGCGCAGACTCACATGGCGGCGCTCGGCGGCGGAGCGGTAGATCGCCTCGATCACGCGCAAGTCGGCAAGGCCCTCCTCCCCGGCGACGATGGGCGTCGTGCCGTTCAGGACGCACTCTGCGAGATGGTCCAGCTGCCCCGCGAACTGGTTCTTCGCCGGGGCAGGCAGGACGCGCGGTTCGGTCTTGTTGCCCTTGCGGATCATCATGGTCTGGCCGGTATAGGGCGTCGCGGGCTCCATGCCGATCCACCCCTCGGTGCCGATGACGCGATAGCCGTTGTGCGCGGAACTGTAGCTGGAGATGCAGTTCGCCTCGATCCCCGAAGGAAAGCGCAGCGCGAACGTGATGCGGTCCTCCACGGTGCGAAAGCGCGGATCGGAGCGGTCGGTGGACTCGATCGCGCTGACTTCGACGGGCTCTTCCCCGGTGAGGTAGCGCGCGGCGTTCAGGCTGTAGATGCCGATGTCCATCATCGAGCCGCCACCGGACAGCGGCTTGTCGAGACGCCACTGGCCGGGCTGGATCGGAAAACCGTGCTCCGCCGTGATGAGCCTCGTCGGGCCGACATGGCCGCCGCGCGCGAGTTCTATCGCAAGGCGATTGTAAGGCTCGAAGCGCGAGCGGTAGCCGATCATCAGCTTCTTCCCGGCCTTGCGGCAGGCGGCGATCATCGTCTCGCACTCGGCCACCGAGGTCGCCATCGGCTTTTCGCACATGACATGCTTGCCCGCCTGCGCGGCGCGCACCGTGTACTCGGCATGGAGGCTGTTGGGCAGCACGATGTAGACCGCGTCGATATCCGGATTGTCGCGGATGCGGTCGAAGTCCGCGTAGCTGTAGCGGTGCGTCTTCGGGATGCCGTATTCGGCGCCGTACTGATCCAGCTTGGCAGGCGTGCCGCTGACCAGCGCGACGAGGCTCGAATGCTCACACCCTGCGAAGTTGGGCATGATCTGCCGGGTCGCATAGTAGCCGAGGCCGACCACCGCGTAGCCGATCTTGCGCGGCGCGCCGATCGCCCGGCCCGCACCCATTCCCGCAAGCACGAGGCCCGCGCCGAGACCGCCCAGAACATCGCGCCGAGAACCTGCCGACATCACCCTCTCCCCAATTCGCACCGGCACTTCGGCCAAGCGTTGCTCAGAACGCGGCCGCGCCTTCGAGACGGCCTGCGGCGATCGCCGCCTGGGTCCGGTTGCGCACGTTCAGCTTGCGCATCAGGGCGGTCATGTGGACCTTCACCGTCGCCTCGGCCATGCCGAGTTCGTAGGCGATCTGCTTGTTCAGCAGGCCCGAATGGACGCAGCGCAGCACCTTGAGCTGCGTGGGCGTGAGATGGGGAGCATCCGGTTCGCCCGGAGCGGTGGGAACGACACAAGGATCCGCAACAAGGTGCATCTCACTCTCCCTCGACATGACCCAGTTTGATGGTGGCAGCCGGAATCCCGACCGCCGTTGCCGGATTTCATTGAAGGCGATGATAAGGGAATCAGTCTGACAGGTTCAAGCGAAAAATCGCCGATACTTCGAAATTCTCTAGTACATCGCCTAATTCGAGCTATAACCTGTCCAACAGGTTTCAGGCGAACGCGCTTCAACGGCAGCGCGAATCGTCGACAAGGGAGAGGGAACGGATGACATCGTCATTACGTCTTGTGCGGTTGCCCGAAGGCCGCCGCCGCGTGCAGCATATCGTGGCCGGGACTGCGCGTTCATGACGCCGGAAGACTACCGGCTCGTCCTTTCCGCCATCACCGGTATCGCGCTTTCGATCCTGCTGATCGTGCGCGGACGGCTGCATCCGTTCATCGGCCTGCTGTGCGGCGCGTTCACTGTCGGCCTGCTCGCCGGGATCCCGCTGGAGAAGACGGCGGAAGCGGTCGAGAAGGGTGCGGGAACGATCCTCGGCGGAACCGGCCTCGTCGTCGCGCTCGGCCTCGGGCTTGGCGCCATGCTGCAGCTGTCGGACGGTGCGGGCGGTCTCGCGCGTGCAGCATTGCGCGTGTCTGGCGTTCGCGGCGCACCGTGGGCGAGCCTGTTCACCGCGTTGCTGATCGGCCTGCCGCTGTTCTTCGAAACGGGGCTGGTGCTGCTGCTGCCGATCGTCGCTTCCGCAGCCGCAGCATTGCCGAGCGGGCAGAACGACGACGCCGCGAAGCTGAGACTTATGCTGCCAGCGCTGGCCGGACTTTCGGTGGTCCATGCGCTGGTGCCGCCACACCCCGGCCCGCTTCTTGCCGTGGACGCATTGGGCGCGAACCTTGGCCTGACGCTGCTCTACGGCCTCATCGTCGGCATTCCGACCGCGATCATCGCCGGACCGGTGCTCGCCCGCTTCACCGCGCGCGGGGTCACGTTGAGCCCGCCGCCGCTCGCTCCGATGACGGTGGACGTGGCCGCGCCGCCGGTAGGCCGTGCGCTGACCGCCGTGCTGCTGCCGGTGGTGCTGATCGCGGCGGGGCAGGCCGTGGCGCTGATGCCGCCTGCCCTCGCCGCTTCGATGGCGTGGCTGGGCTGGGTGAGCGATCCGGTGGTCGCGCTGCTCATCGCCAACCTCGTCGCGCTGCCGCTGCTGTTCGGGCACCGGCTGGGCGACCGCACGATCCAGGGCGCGATCTGGACCGAGGCCATGGCGCCTGCTGGCGGCATCCTGCTTGCCATCGGCGCGGGCGGCGCGCTCAAGCAGGTGCTGGTGACGGCGGGCCTGTCGGACCTGCTGGTGCGCCTTGCGGGCGACGGCGCGATCTCGCCGCTGCTGCTCGCCTGGGGCGTATCTGTCTGCATCCGCCTGGCAACGGGCTCCGCCACCGTGGCGACGATTACCACGGCGGGTGTCATGCAGGGCCTCGTCGCGACATCGGGCGTCGAGCCAGAGTGGATGGTGCTCGCCATCGGCGCGGGATCGCTGTTCTTCTCGCACGTCAACGATCCGGGCTTCTGGCTGGTGAAAAGCTACCTCGGCACGGATATGCCGGGGACGTTCCGCACCTGGTCGATCATGGAGACGGTCGTCGCGGTGGTCGGGCTGCTGCTGGTGCTTGCCGCGAGCAGCATCTTCTAACAAAGGGGAAAACCATGACGCTTGCAGGCAGAAAGGAGCCCCGGTGAACCACGAGCGGCTTTCCGACCACGCCTACGCGGGCATCGTCGAGATCATCAACTCGCGCGATCTTGAGGTCGGCGCGCGGCTTCCTTCGGAGTCGCGGCTGGCCGAGATCTTCGGGGTATCGCGCGCCATCGTGCGCGAGGCGCTGGTGCGGCTCGCCTCTGACGGCATCACCGAGGCACGGCGCGGCGCCGGCTCCTTCGTCAAGAGCCGCCCGTCGGAGCGCCTCGCCGCCTTCGTTCCCGCCGCCGAACTGCCTTCGACGCTCGGGAGCTACGAAGTCCGCTTCGTGCTGGAGGCCGAGGCGGCGCGACTGGCCGCTACGCGCCGCACCGGGCAGGAGATGGCGCATGTGGAGGAGGGCATGGACCTGCTGCGGCAGGCCCTGCTGTCCAACGCCCCCGCCCATGCCGAGGACATGGAACTGCACCGTCGCATCGCCGCGGCGACCGGCAATCCCGCGTTCCTGATCGCCTTCGACGCGCTCTGGGCGGACGTCGAGAAGATCATGCGCGCAGGCGTCGATATCTCCCGCTCGCGCCCGCCGGAGGTCATCGCGACCATGCTGCACGAGCATGAGGTGATCGTCGGCGCCATTCGCGCGCAGGATCCCGACGGCGCGGCGCTGGCGATGCGCTGGCATTTGTGGGAAGGTCGCCGCCGCCTGATGCCCTAGGGCTCAGGCGCTCCGCAGCCAGTCGAGCACGGTATCGCGCAACACCTCGGGCGGCGCCTCGACGGCGAGCGTCATCGTCGCCATTTCCTGCTCGGGCGGCTCCAGCGTGGCGAGCTGGCTGTCGAGCAGGCTTGCGGGCATGTAGTGCCCCGAACGATCGCCGAGCCGCGCCAGCAGGCGCTCGCGCGTTTGCGCAAGGAACACGAAGCGCACCGGCGCATCGATGGCCTCGCGCAGCCGGTCCCGGTAGGCGAGGCGCAGCGCCGAGCAGGCAACGACGACGACGCCATGTTCGCGCAGCCCCTCCACCGCCGCCACGCCGAGCCGGTCCAGCCAGGGCCAGCGATCCTCGTCCGTCAGGGCCTGTCCGCCGCGCATCTTCGCGACCGCGTCGGCCGAATGGAAGCTGTCGCCTTCGAGGAACGGCCCGTCCAGTGCATCGGCCAGCAGCGCCCCGAGTGTCGATTTCCCGCAACCGCTCACGCCCATCACGACGATGGCGCAGGGAGAGGCGGGAACATGACCGGGCGTGGCAGGCAAGACGGCGTCCTTCGTGAGCCATGGCAGCAGGATGGCCTGCCTATAGGGGCACGCCCAAAGGCTTGGGAACTACGACCTTTGTCGCAAGTGCGGTGACGGATGGGCCGCTCTACCGAATTGCAGGCGCCGCAAAGGCGCAGTCGGACTCAAGAACCGGGACAGGGGAAGCGATATGATCGGACGCAGTGGCGCGATGGCTATCATGTTGGCCGGAACCGCGCTTGCGCACGCAGGCCCCGCGCTCGCGGCAGGCGTTTCCGTGTTCCCCGTCGCTCCCGAGGAGCCGACCGCCGTGACCGTGCGCGCCGGTGGCGACGGCAAGGCCGACGATACCGACGCGATCCAGCAGGCGCTCGACAAGGCGCGCGACCGCACCGGCCACGGCATCGTCTTCCTGCCATCGGGCACCTATCGCATCACCCGCAGCCTGATCGTCCCGGCAGGCGTGCGCGTCTACGGCGTCGGCCAGACGCGCCCGACGATCCTGCTCGGCGCGCGCACGCCGGGGTTCCAGAAGGGCGTCTCGACGATGATCGTCTTCGCCGGGGACGACCAGTATGCGGTGGGCAAGGTTCCCGTGCCCGTCCCCACGGTTGTCCCGCGCGACAAGGTGGTGCGCGATGCCAATTCAAGCACGTTCTACTCGGCAATGAGCAACGTCGACATCGAGATCGGCGCGGGCAATCCCGCGGCTGCGGGCGTGCGCTTCCGGCTCGCTCAGCATGCCTTCCTCAGCCACATGGACATGCGCCTCGGTTCCGGCTTCGCGGGGGTCTATCAGGCCGGGAACGTCATCGAGAACGTGCATTTCCACGGCGGCCGCTACGGTATCGTCACCGAGAAGACGTCCCCCGCATGGCAATTCACGCTGCTCGATTCCAGCTTCGAGGGCCAGCGCGACGCCGCCATCCGCGAGCATGAGGTCGGCCTCACCATGGTCAACGTCGCCATCCGCGACACGCCGGTGGGGATCGAGGTGGATCGCGGCTACGGCGATTCCCTGTGGGGCAAGGACGTGCGGTTCGAGAACGTCAGCCGCGCGGCAGTCGTCATCTCGAACGAGAAGAACGTCTTCACCCAGATCGGTTTCGAGAACGCGCTTGCTGCCAAAACGCCAGTGTTCGCGCGCTTCAGGGACAGTGGGAAGACCGTCGCGGGCAAGGGCTCGGCCTACAAGGTATCGGCCTTCTCCTATGGCCTCGCCGTGCCGAGCCTCGGCCAGTCCGGCGACTATGCGACGCAGGCCGAGATCGAGGCGCTGGGCGCCCTGCCCGCGCCGCGTACACCCGCGATCCGCGACCTGCCGCCGATGGCGGAGTGGGTCAACGCCCGCACGCTCGGCATCGCGGGGGACGGCAAGGCGGACGATACCGCCGCGATCCAGAAGGCCATCGACGCGAACCGCGTGCTCTACTTCCCGGTGGGCTTCTACCGCGTCACCGACCGGCTGAAACTGCGCCCGGATTCCGTGCTGATCGGGCTGCATCCGGCGATCACGCAGTTCTCCATCAACGACGGAAATCCGGGCCATGCGGGCCTCGGCCCGGTCGTGCCGATCATCGAGAGCCCACGCGGGGGCGACAACATCCTCTCGGGCCTCGGCCTGTTCACCGGGCGCGTGAACCCGCGTGCTTCCGCCCTCCTGTGGCGCTCGGGCGAGAACAGCCTGGTCGAGGACGTCAAGATCATGGGCGGCGGCGGCACGCCGACGGCGGACGGCAAGCCGCTCGGCGCGCTGACCGCGCGCAGCGGCGATCCGGTGGCGGACGGGCGCTGGGACGCGCAATATCCCAGCATCTGGGTGACGGACGGCGGCGGCGGCACCTTCGCGGACGTGTGGAGCCCCAACACCTTCGCGCAGGCGGGCTTCGTCGTCACCGACACCAGGACCCCCGGCCATGTCTACGAGATGTCGGTGGAGCACCATGCCCGCAACGAGATCGTGCTCGACAACGTGGAGAACTGGGAATTCCTGGCCCCGCAGACCGAGCAGGAGGTCGGCGACGGGCCGGATGCGGTCTCGCTGGAGATCCGCAATTCGCGCAACCTGCTCTTCGCGAACTACCACGCCTACCGCGTGACGCGCAGCTACCACCCCGCGAAGACGGCGGCCAAGCTGTTCAATTCAGGCGATATTCGCTTCCGCAACGTCCACGTCAACGGCGAGAGCGGCTACGCGAGCTGCGACGATGAAGGCTGCGGCACATTCCTGCGCGCGAGCAAGTATCCGTTCGACAACGCGATAGAGGACGTCTCGCGCGGGCTCCTCGTGCGGGAACGGGAATTCGCGCGTCTGGATGTCGGACCGGCGGGCGGGGGCTCCAACCCTCCACCCCCGCCTGCCGGTCCGGCGATCGACAAGCTGGCGGACGGATTCTGGTCGATTTCCGGGGCAGCGGTGGATGCGAAGGGGCAGCTCTATTTCATCGACCGGCGGTTCCAGCGGATCCATCGGTGGAGTGCCGCCAAGGGGCTTGAAATCGTTCGGGATCATGCACTTGATCCGGCGAATCTGGCCATAGACGGCTCGGGGCACCTGCTCGTCCAGTCCTCGCTGGGGGCCAAGGGCGGGGTCTACTCCATCGATCCGGACGGGCCGCAGGACCAGCTGACCGTGATCGCGCCGACGCCCGTGCGTCCCGGCTCCAAGGCGCGCACCCTGCTGCCGGTGAACTGGTGGAACAACGGCGAGTTCCGCGACCAGATCGACCCCAAGACCTATGAATTTACCACGCTTTCCCAGATGTTTGCGCGCGACGTCGGCACGCCGAAGGAGCGCGAGTACGTCTCGCCCGACGGCAGCCTTGCCCTCCCCGCGTTCCGCACCTGGCAGCAGGGGCCGACCGACCACGTCGGCTGGCGCTGGTCCGACAGCCTCAACGCGAACGGCCTGATCGGCGGAAAACCGGGCGATCGCGTCTTCGTGACCAACGGTTCGGAGAACGTCACCTACAGCGCACTGATCGGCACCAAGGGTACACTGACCGACCCCAAGGCGTTCGTGAACCGGGGCGGAGAGAGCGTCGCGGTCGACCGCAAGGGGCGTGTCTACGTCGCCAACGGACAGGTCTTCGTCTACGGCCCGGACGGCTCCGAACAGGGCCGCATCGACGTGCCCGAACGCCCCTTGCAGATCCTGTTCGGCGGCGAGGACGGCGGCACCTTGTTCATCCTCACCCACCACGCGCTTTACGCCACCCGGCCCTGATACCTCCGTATCTACGACCTAAGGCGTAAGTGCGGTGAGAGCGCTAGCAGGATAACCAGAAAACAACGCCTCAATGGCGCGGCCGAGTCCGAAAAGGAGCGGCCGGGGAGATCGAAGGGGAAGGATTTCATGAGCAGGATCACCACCGCGCACCGGCAACGCGCCGGCGTCAGCTTCGCCGCACTGGTAGCGGTTGCCCTCTGCGGCACCGCGCAGGCGCAAGACACCGCACCGGCAGCCCCCCCGCCCGCGCAGGAGGACAGCGCCGTCAGCGAGCGCACCGCCGCCGAGATCGTCGTCACCGGATCGCGCATCACCACCAGCGGCTTCAACGCGCCGACGCCGACCACCGTGATCGGCGAAGCGCAGATCACCGCCAACGCGCAGCCCAACATCTTCACCACGATCGCGCAGCTGCCCTCGCTCCAGGGCTCGACCGGAGCGTCGACCGGCACGTTCAGCACCTCGAGCGGCCAGCAGGGTCTCAGCTCGTTCTCGCTGCGTGGCCTCCAGCCGATCCGCACGCTGACGCTGCTCGACGGCCAGCGCGTCGTCGGCGCCAACGTGACCGGCGTGCCGGACATCAGCATGTTCCCGCAGCTGCTGGTCAAGCGCGTGGACGTCGTGACCGGCGGCGCCTCGGCCTCCTACGGGTCGGACGCGGTGGGCGGCGTCGTCAACTTCATCACCGACACCCGGTTCGAAGGCTTCAAGGGCAACATCCTCGGCAGCATCACCAAGTACGGTGACGACGAGACCGCGCTCGTCCAGGCGGCATGGGGCAAGTCGTTCCTCGACAACCGTCTGCATGTCGTCCTGAGCGGCGAGTACGACCACGAAGGCGGCGTCGGCGCGGGCGACTTCGGCACCGACCTTGCGGGCAGCCGCGACTGGTATCGCGCCACCACGCTGATGAACACCGGCCAGACCAACAACGGGCTGCCGCAGTTCAACTATCGCGACTACGCGCAGCCGTATCAGTACGCGCGCTACGGCCTCATCAACAACGGCCCGTTGCAGGGCATCGCCTTCGACGCCAACGGCACGCCCTACAACTTCAACTACGGGTCGAACGGCGCGCCGCTCGGCAACGGGCAGGTCAGCAACTGCTTCCGCGGCAACAGCTTCTGCGTCGGCGGCGACCTGACCGGCGCGCCGGGCTCGGGCGCATCGCTCAAGTCCGAGCTTGAGCGCATCAACGGCTACGGCCGCATCGGCTACGACTTCGCCGACAACAACGAAGCCTACATCTCCGTCAACATCGCGCAGGTGAAGACCAACAACCAGCCGAGCCCCGGCTACGGTCGCCCCTCGCTGACGGTGCAGTGCGCCAACCCGTTCCTGCCGCAACTGGTGCGCGACCGCTGCACCGCCGCCGGGATCAGCAGCTTCAACTTCGGCACCAGCAACGCCTCGTTCCCCGATCCGCACGTCTACACCGACCGCAAGCAGTACCGCTTCGTCGGCGGCCTCAAGGGCGCGTTCGACATGGCGGGGACTTCGTGGAACTACGACGCGTACTACGAGCATGGCATCACCATCTCGGACATCCGCGTCCGCGACATCGTGCTGCAGAACCGCTACGTCGCGGCGACCAACGCGATCTCGCTCAACGGCGCGATCGTCTGCGCCGATCCGGTGGCCCGCGCCAACGGGTGCCAGCCGATCAACATCTTCGGCAACTTCGCCCCCTCCGCTGCCGCGCTCGCCTATGTCGCGCCGCATGACAACGGCCCGTTCCAGCATACCAAGCTGACGCAGGACGTGCTCAGCGCCAACTTCTCGGGCAACCCGTTCGACTCCTGGGCAGGCCCGGTCTCGGTGGCGTTCGGTGGCGAGTACCGCCGCGAGTTCTACCGCGTGAACGCCGATCCCTACGGCGCGGGTGTCTCGGCGCTCAGCCCCAACAGCCCGGAATATCCTGCAGATCCGCTGCTGAACTCCACGCTCGGCAGCAACTGGGCGGCGGGCAACTACAAGAACGGCCGCGGCAAGTACGAGGTCTACGAAGGCTACGTCGAAGTCGACCTGCCGCTGCTCAACAGCGACAGCCTCGGCCGCGCGAACCTCAACGGCGCGGCGCGCGCCACGCACTACAGCACGTCGGGCACGGTCTGGACCTGGAAGGTCGGCGGCACCTGGGACACCCCGCTCGACGGCATTCGCCTGCGCGCGGTGACCTCGCGTGACGTGCGCGCGCCGAACCTGTCCGAACTGTTCGCCGCGCCCACCGTCACCACGGTGCCCAACTTCAACGATCCGTTCCGCAACGTGGCGGTCCAGATCTTCCAGAACACCATCGGCAACACCGCCCTCAAGCCCGAAGTCGCGCGCAACACCGAACTCGGCGTCGTGCTCTCGCGTCCGTCGTGGATGCCGGGCCTCAGCCTCTCGTTCGACTACTACCACATCAAGCTCGACGGCGTGGTCTCCACCCTGTCGGCGGACCAGATCGTGCGCTTCTGCTTCGACGGTAATCAGGCGTTCTGCGGCGGCTTCCAGCTGGACGGCGCGCAGGGGACCAACTTCGTCAACGTCCAGCCGTTCAACCTCGCATCGTGGAAGACCAGCGGCTTCGACATCGAGGCAAGCTACCAGTGGCAGCAGCCGCTGGGGCTGCCGGGCAACTTCACCGTCCGCGCGCTGGCGACGCACATCCAGAAGTTCATCGTCAACGCGGGCGTCGCCGGCGTCGATCCGATCGATCAGGCGGGCAACAACACCGGCGCCACGCCCGACTGGAAGTGGCTGGCGGTGCAGACCTACGACAGCGACCGCTTCACCCTGACCGTGCAGGAGCGCTGGATCAGCGACGGCACCTTCGGCAACCAGTACGTCGTCTGCCAGACCTCCTGCCCCGCCTCCACCGGCAACCACCCGACCATCGACTACAACAAGATGAAGGGCGCGTTCTACGTGGACGTCGGCGCGACGATCAAGTTCGGCGACAACCTGCAGTTCTACGGCAAGGTCGACAACGTATTCGACAAGGATCCCGTCGCCTCGCCGCAGACCAACACCGGGCTCGACATCAACCCCGCGCTCTACGACACGCTGGGCCGCATCTACCGCGCGGGCCTGAGGTTCAATTTCTAAAATTGCCCTTCGCGTCTTCCCTTCGTCATTGCGAGGCCCGCAGGGCCGCGGCAATCCGGGGCCTGACGGCTCGCCAGTGGATTGCTTCGCTGCGCTCGCAATGACGAACGGGATCGTACAGATTACCCCCCACGAACTGTCCCGGCCGCGCGGCCGGGACATTTTTGCCTTACGGAAAGAACCCTGAAATGAAACGCGGACTGATCGGAGCCTCAACCATGGCGCTGGCGCTTGTGGCCGCCGCGCCGGTCGCTGCATCGCCGTCCGTCTATACCGTCGCGCCGGACGAGCCCACCGCCGTCACCGTGGCTGCCAAAGGCGATGGGCGCGCGGACGATACCGCCGCGATCCAGCAGGCGATCGACAAGGCCGCGCAAGGCCCGGCGGGCAAGGGCGTCGGCGGGGGCATCGTGTTCCTGCCGCAAGGCACCTACCGCATCAGCCGCACGCTGTTCCTCTGGCCGGGCGTGCGCATCTTCGGCGTCGGAGAGAAGCGCCCGGTCATCGTGCTCGGCGCGAAGACCCCGGGCTTCCAGCGCGGCGTCGGCCACATGCTCGTCTTCGCCGGTTCGCCACGCGAACGCGACCCCAAGGACACGCGCGAGGTCGCGTTCCCGCCGCCGGGCTCGGTGCCGTTCAACAAGGACGTGGCGGACGCCAACCCCGGCACGTTCTACTCGGCGCTCGGCAACATCGACTTCCGCATCATGGACGGCAACCCCGCCGCCACCGCGATCCGCTTCCACTCGGCCCAGCACAGCTTCGTCAGCCATGTCGATTTCGACCTCGGCTCGGGCCTCGCCGGGCTCTACCACGTCGCCAACGAGGCGGAAGACCTGCACTTCAAGGGCGGTCGCTACGGCATCCTGGCCGAGAAGACCTCGCCCGCGTGGCCCTTCGCGCTGGTGGACGCCACTTTCGAAGGCCAGCGCGACGCCGCCATCCGCGAGCATGAGGCGGGGCTGACCCTGCTCAACGTCGCGATCCGCGACACGCCGGTCGGGATCGAGATCGACAAGGGCTACGGCGACTGGCTCTGGGGCCAGGACGTGCGGTTCGAGAACGTCTCGAAGGCGGGCGTCGTCATCTCCAACCCCGACAGCGTCTACATGCAGGTCGGCTTCCAGAACACGGTGGCGGCGAACACCCCCGTCTTCGCCCGCTTCCGGGAGAGCGGGAAGACCGTGAAAGGCAAGAGCGCAGCCTACAATGTCACGTCCTTCACTCACGGCCTGACCCTGCCCGCGCTCGGCCAGATGGGCGAATACCGGACGCAGATGGACGCCGAGGCGCTCACCGCCCTGCCCTCGCCCGGCGCCCCGGCGATCCGCGCGCTTCCGCCGGTCTCCGACTGGGTGAGCGTGCGCATCCTCGGCGCGAAGGGCGACAACGCGACCGACGATACCGCCGCGATCCAGAAGGCGATCGACAGCCACCGCGTCGTGTACCTGCCTGCGGGCTTCTACCGCGTCAGCGACACGCTGCGCATGAAGCCCGACACCGTCCTCGTCGGCCTCCACCCCAGCCTTGCGCGCATCGTCCTGCCCGACGGCACCCCCGCATGGCAGGGCGTCGGCGCGCCGAAGGCGCTGGTCGAGAGCGCGAGCGGCGGCGACGCCATCGTCGCTGGCATCGGCCTCGACACCGGCGGCGTGAACCCGCGCGCCACCGGCCTGCTGTGGAAGGCGGGCGCGAACTCGATGGTCAACGACGTCAAGTTCCAGAACGGCCACGGCACCAACGCCTTCGACGGCGCCCGCCTCGATCCCTACAACAACAACGCCACCGCCGACCCCGACGCGGCGAAGCGCTGGGACGGCCAGTACGCGAGCCTGTGGGTCACGCAGGGCGGCGGCGGCACGTTCGCCAACGTCTGGAGCCCCAGCACTTTCGCCAACCCCGGCATCCTCATCTCCGACACGCAGACGCCGGGGCGGCTCATCCAGGCCTCGGTCGAGCACCACGTCCGCACCGAGATCGGCCTCAACCGCGTGTCCAACTGGGAACTCCTCGCCCCCCAGACCGAGGGCGAGGCCGGGGAGAGCGGCGACGCGGTGGCGCTGGAGATCCGCAATTCCAGCAATATCCTCGTGGCCAACTTCCACGGCTACCGCGTCACCCGCACGCGCAAGCCCGCCCCGGCGGCGGTAACGCTCTATAACTCGCACGACATCCGCTTCCGCAACGTCCACGTGAACGGCGAGAGCGGCGTCGGCACCTGCGACGAGAATGGCTGCGCCACCTTCCTGCGCCTCACCAAGTTCCCGTTCGAGAACGCCATCCGCGACGTCACCCACGGCATCGACGTGCGCGAGCGGGAGTTCGCGGTGCTCGACGTGGTGCAGAGCCCCGTGCCGGTCGCCGCCTCCACCTTCGGCGGCGCGAAAGTGGAAAAGCTGGCGGATGGCTTCTACGCCGCGGGCGGCGGCGCGGTGGACGCGGCCGGCAAACTCTACTTCATCGACCGGCATTTCCAGCGCATCTGGAGCTGGTCCGACGCAGGCAGGCTGGAGATCGTGCGCGACGCCGCGCTCGATCCGGTGAACCTGATGGTCGACGCATCGGGCAACCTGCTGGTGCTGTCCTCCTTCGGGCGCAACGGCTCCGTCTACAGCGTGAAGCCCGGCGCGCCGGATACCGAGGTCACGGTGATCGCGCCGACGCCCACCGCCAAAGGCACCTCCAGCACCGTCCTGCCCGTCAACTGGTGGAACAACGGCGAGTTCAGGGACCAGCTCGACCCGAAGACCTACGAGTTCACCACGCTGGCCCAGATGTTCGCGCGCGACATGGCCGTGCCCAAGGCGCAGGAGTACCGCTCCCCCGACGGCAGCGTGGCGCTGCCCGCATGGCGCGTCTTCGCGCAGGGCCCGACCGACCATCGCGGCCTGCGCTTCTCGGACTCGCTGGACAGCTACGGCTTCATCCAGGGCAAGCCGGGCGAGCGGGTCTTCGTCACCAACGGATCGGAGAACCGCACCTACACCGGCACCGTCGGCGCGGGCGGCACGCTGACCGGCCTCAAGGTCTTCGCCGAGCGCGGCGGCGAGGGCGTCGCCACCGATGCGCAGGGCCGCGTCTATGTCGCCAACGGGCAAGTCTTCGTCTACGCTGCGAACGGCAGCGAGATCGGCCGGATCGACGTGCCCGAACGCCCGCTCCAGCTGGTGTTCGGGGGCGCGGACAGGAAGACGCTGTTCATCCTGACGCACCACGCGCTCTACGCGGCGCGCATCGACTGAGGACCGACGTGATCCGTTTCCTGCTGGCGCTGTTCGCCTTCGCCCTGCCCGCAAGCCTGCTCCCGGCGAGCGCATGGGCCGATCCGCAATACAAGCTGCTCGTCGTCGCGATCCCGAACAAGTACCACTACGAGTACATCCCGGTCGCGCGCGACAGTCTGGAACATCTGGCGAAGCTGCACGCCTTCGAGATGACCTGGACCAACCGGCCGGAGGTCTTCGAGGGCGACCTGAAGCAATATGCCGCCGTCATGTTCCTCAACACCCCCGGCGAGGAATTGGACGCGAAGCAGCGCGCCGGGTTCGAGGGCTACATGCGCGGCGGCGGCAACGCCGTGGTGGTCCATCGCGCGCTCATCATGCCGAAGAAGGACTGGCCCTGGTACGAGCAGATGGTGGGCCGCAGCTTCGTGACGCATCCCATGCTCCAGACCGGCGTGGTGACGGTGGAGGATAGCGGCTTTCCCGCCGCCTTCGGCCTGCCCGCCCGCTGGATCTGGAGCGACGAGTTCTACGTCACCGCGAACCCCTACAACGTGCGCATCGACACCGTGCTCGGCATCGACGAGAGCAGCTACGATCCCACCCGCATCTGGCCGGGACAGGTCGCCGGGCCGATGGGCAGGGATCATCCCATCGCGTGGCATCACCCGTGGGAAAAGGGCCGCGTCTTCGTGACCACGCTGGGACATGACGTGGAGATGTACCGCGATCCGCAGTACCTCTCGCACCTGATGGGCGGCATCTACTGGGCGGCGACGGGGCTGGGGCAGCGTAAGTAGGCGTCAGGCGGCGTTTGCCTTTCCGGGGAAGCATGACGTAGGCTCCTGTCATAAGCCACTTTGGAGCTTCCATGATCGATCGTCGTCACTTCCTCGCTTCCGCTTCGGCAGGCGCCGCCGCCGCCGCGGCAGCCGGTCCCGCACTGGCTCGGAAAGCGGCACCCTCGGCCGGTTCCAACCCCGCCCTCGCCCTGTTCATGGACAAGTACTTCGACGCCCAGATCGACGCCTCGCCCGAGACGGCGACGCAGCTCGGCCTCGACACCGGCGCCCGCGCCGCGCTGAAATCGCACCTGACCATCCCCACCCGCGAGGAGGAGGAAAAGAACCGCAAGCTGGTCCGCACCGCGCGGCAGCAGCTCGGCACGATCGACCGGGCGGCGCTGAATGCGCAGGACGCGATCTATTACGACACCATCGCCGCCAACCTCGACGCCGTCATCAGGACTTACGCCATTCCCTATGGCCAGGGCGGATGGCCGCAGATCTATCGCGTCAGCCAGGGCGGCGGCGCCTACCTCAACACGGCGGACTTCCTCGACAACCAGCACACCATCAAGACGGCGGCAGATGCCGAGGCCTATGTCTCGCGCGTCAACGACTTCGCCGACGTGCTGGCCGCCGAGACCGACCGGATGCAGGAGGATTTCGGCCTCGGCGTCATCCCGCCCGATTTCATCCTGAACAAGACCATCGGCCTCCAGAAAGGGATGCTGGGCACGCCTGCCGCCGACTCCACGCTCGTCGGATCGATCGCGCGGCGCACGAAGGAGAATTCCATCCCCGGCGACTGGGGCGCACGGGTGCAGAAGCTGGTCGCCGAGCGGGTCTATCCGGCCCTGCAGCGCCAGAACGACGCCCTGCAGGCCGCGCTGCCCAAGGCCGGGCATGAGGCTTCGGTATCGCGCCTGCCGCAAGGCGCGCAGTACTATGCCAACAGCCTGAACTACATCACCACCACCCGCCTCTCCGCCGAAGAGATCCACCGCATCGGGCTGGAGCAGGTCGCGGACCTGACGGCGCGCTCTGACGCGCTGCTGAAATCGCAGGGCTTCACCAAGGGGACGGTCGGCGAGCGCATGGCCGCGCTGAACGCCGACCCGGCCAACGTCTACCCCAATACGGACGCCGCCAAGGTCGAGCTGATCGGGCACCTCAACACGCAGATGGCGGCGATGCAGGCGCTGCTGCCCAAGGCGTTCGGTCGCCTTCCCAAGTCGGGCGTCGAGATCAAGCGGGTGCCGCCCGAGATCCAGGAAGGCGCATCGCAGGGCTACTACAATGCGCCCAGCCTCGACGGCACGCGGCCGGGCATCTACTGGATCAACCTGACCGACACCGCCAACTGGCCCAAGTACGGCCTGCCGACCCTGACCTATCACGAGGCGATCCCGGGCCATCACCTGCAGATCGCGCTGCAGCAGGAAAGCGCGGCGGCGCCCAAGCTGATGAACCTGCTGTTCTTCTCCAGCTACGCCGAAGGCTGGGGCCTCTACGCCGAACAGCTCGCCGATGAACTCGGTGCCTATGACAACGATCCGCTGGGCCGGATCGGCTTCTACCAGAGCCTGCTGTTCCGCGCGGTGCGTCTGGTCATCGACACCGGCATCCATTCGAAGGGTTGGAGCCGCGAGCAGGCGATCCGCTACTTCCTCGACAACACCGGCCGGGCCGAGGGCGGCGCGACTTCGGAAGTGGACCGCTATTGCGCATGGCCGGGTCAGGCCTGCGCCTACAAGGTCGGCCACAACGAGTGGACCCGCCTGCGCGAAAAGGCCCGGACGGCGCTCGGCAGCCGCTTCGACATCCGGGGCTTCCACGATACCGCGCTGGCAGGCGGCGGGATGCCGCTGACCGTGCTCGAACGCGTGGTCGACGACTGGATATCGACGCGCAAAGCGTCGGCCGGCTGATAGCGGAGCAATCCGGGGGCGCTGACCTCGCCCCCGGGAAAATCATCGGCGCACCGCCCCTTCGGAGGAGGGTTCGGGGGCGGTGCGCCGTGACCGTCGCCTTGCGCTGCGACGGTCAGCCGGTACGGACGCTGCCAAGAGCCCTGTACCGGAAGTCCCGCAGCTTCGCCTGCCCCTCGCCCGCGACATAGATGCCGAGGCGCAGGCTGAGAAAGCCGCCGAAGACGTTGTGATGGATGCCGGACACCTCCATGCGGGTGCCGTGCCGCTGCCAGGTGCGCCCCTCGTCGTAGGAGTAGTGGTGCGTCACCACGTTCTCCTCGTTGGTCACGCGAAGGCGCAGGCTGCGCGCCTGATGGGGCACCGCCGCCCACGGCAGGTCTTCGGAATATTCGTAGACCTTGAGCCTGTCCGGCGTGAAGCCGATGCCGACGAAGGCTTTGTGGTTGTAGAACAGCAGCACGCCCGCCTCGGCATCGCCGGTGAGGTCGATGGAGACTTCCGCCTCATAGCTGCGATCGCCGACGAGGCAGGTCAGCGGCGAAGAGTCGGCGGGCGACTTCCCGCTCGCCGCGATGACCAGACCGCCCCGCTCATACCGCGCGCGCTCCGCCTCGCCGCGCTTCGGCGCGTGGAAGCTCCACTGCACGCCCATGCGGTTGTTCGCGAAATCGTCCGACAGGCCCGGCGCGGACGGGCTCGGCCTGCCGCCCTTCGGCTTGGGCAGCGGCAGCGAGAGGTCGCCGCCCTTTGCCCGGAACCAGCCCTCCGCCGTCCACTCGATCGGCTCCAGCAGGGTCTGGCGGCCGAGCGTGCGCATGCCGTTCTCGTAGCCGTGATAGACCATCCACCAGTCGCCCGCCGGGCCTTCGACCAGCGTGGCATGGCCGCGCGACCACCACGGTTCGTCGGTGCTGACGGTACGCACCAGCGGATTGCGTGGGCAGTGCTCCCACGGCCCATGGATCGACTTCGAGCGCGCGGCGATGACCATGTGCCCCGTCACCGGCCCGGCCGTGCCGCCGATCGCGGTGACGAGGTAGAACCACTCGCCCTTGCGCAGCAGCTTGGGGCCTTCGGGGGCGAAGTTCTCGACCACCCAGTTGTCCGGGTAGCGCCACGGGTCATACGCCTTCTCCAGCGGGCCGTCGGTGGCGAGGCCGTCGTCGGTCAGGCGGATGCGGCGGATGCCGTTGGTGAAGAGGTAGCGCCTGCCGTCCTCGCCGACGATGTGGCCGGGGTCGATGCAGCCGCTGATCTTCAGGTCGACGGGCTCGCTCCACGGCCCGGCGATGTCGTCGGCCCAGATGACGAAGATCGACCAGCCCTCGCCCTTCGGGTCGGCGGGGATGTAGATGAAGTAGCGCCCGTCATGCTTGACGAGATCGACCGCCCAGATCGTCCCGAGATTGCGGTGCAGCGCCGGGCCGACCGGCGCCCAGTTGACGAGGTCGGTCGAGCGCCAGATCACCAGCCCCGGATAGGAATCGAAGGACGAGAACGTCATGTAGTAGACGTCGCCATCCTTCAGGATCGTCGGGTCCGGGTGGTCGCCCGAGACGATGGGATTGCGGTAGAGCCCGTTGCCGAGATCCGCCTTGCGCTGGCCGTCAGCGCCGGTGCCCCAATGCGGCGCGGCGGGCGTCTTGGCAGTTCCGAGGGCGTTTGCAAGCGCAGGCACGGCGGCCCCGGCAAGCGCCCCCTGGAACATGGTGCGGCGGGTGATGGTCATGCCCGTATCTCTCTCACTTGCCCGCAGGTTCGAGCGTGACGAGCGCCACGTCGTTGCTGCGCATCGCCACCTCCACCGTCGCGGTGCCGTCGCTGCCGACGCGGATCGGCTTGTCCTGCTCCGGCCTGTCCGCCGTCTCGCGCTGCAACTGCTCCAGTTGCGCGGGACTGAGCGCGGCGGGCATCCCCATGTCGATGTAGGACGAGAGCGGGTCGTTGAGCCGATATCCGGTCTTGCGAACCTGCAGGCGATAGGTGCCCTTGGCCAGATGCGCGAAGCGGAACGTCACCGGCCTGCTCTGCGTCGCGGGCACGAGGCGGGTGTAGAACGGCTTGTTGCTGACGCTCTGCACCGGCTGCTGGAAATCCCAGACGAGCGCGGCCACGCGCTTGCCGTCCGCCGCCGCCATCGCCTGCGCATCCCCGGTGGCGAGCGCCTGCCCCTTCACCGCGTTGAGGTATTTGTACGCGAACCACGCGGGCTTGCGGATGCCCTCGCGGTTCATCAGCCCGAAGCCGCCGTGGAACGGAGTGGGCGGCGGGCCGGGTTCCTCGAACAGGTCGGTATAGGCCCAGTAGCTCATGCCCTGCACCAGCCCCTCAGTCGCCTTGAGCTTGCTCAGGATGTAGGGCGCGCTCACGTAGCTGTCGTGAACGAAGTCGCGCGGGGTGTAGCTGGTGCTCCATTCGGTGAAGAACAGCGGGATGCCGGGGAAGGCCGACGCCTCGATCTCGCCGCGCACCTTGCGCACGTCGCCGACGATGGCATCGGGCGAGGGGGAGAGCTTGGTGTCCTGCTTGCCCTCTTCGTCGAGGAAGCCGCCGTCGACGCCGTAAGTATGCGTCGCCACGAAATCGACCGGCAGCCTGTTGTCGGCGGCGTATTTCAGGAATTCCGGCACCCACGCCGCGCCCGCCGTCGCCGGGCCGCCGACGCGCAGCGCCGGGTCGATCGCCTTGATGGTGCGCACGGTATCGGCATAGAGCGCGAAGTAGGCGCCCTGATCCGCCTTTTCCCAGAAGCCGTCGAGGTTGGGCTCGTTCCACAGCTCGAAGTACCACTGGCGCACTTCCTCGGCACCGTAGCGCTCGCGCATGTGCGTCACGAAGGCGGTGACGAGATCGCGCCACATCGCCGGGTCGGGGTGCGAGGTGTTGCCCTTCCAGTAGAACAGCTGCTGCGGCGAGGTGCGCATGACCGCGGGCGTCCAGCCGAGTTCCACGAAGGGGCGGATGCGCTTGGCCTTCAGGCCGTCGTAAAGCTGGTCGATCTTCGTCCAGTCGTAGACGACCTTGCCATCCACCTTGCGCACGGTGCCCAGCGCATCGTGGAAGATGTCGTGGAAGCGGATGTAGCGGAAGCCCAGCTCATCCGAGGCGACCTTGAGCTGCGCCTGGCTGTCCTCGCGGATCAGCGTGCCCGGAAAGTCGGAGCCGACCGAGAGGTCGAAGAAGCGGTCCACCGGCCCGGTCGGCGCGGCGACGTCGATGCGGATCTCGCGCGCGGACTGCGCCTGCGCCGCCCACGCCGGTTGCGCCGATGCGATCATCGCGGCTGCCGCGAGTAACCCGTTCCTGACCATCCACTCCTCCATCCGCGCCGAATTATGGTAGCGCAATCATTTTTCGTTGCAACATGGCCGCCACGCCGCCCCGGACATGCTCCGGGGCGGCGCCACGATCACACCAGCCGGTTGGTGCGCACCAGCTCGCGATACCAGTCGGCGCTGAGCTTGGGCGTGCGCTTCTGCGTCTTGAAGTCGACGTGGTGGATGCCGAACAGCTTGGTGTAGCCGTCCTCCCACTCGAAGTTGTCCATCAGGCTCCACAGGAAGTAGCCCTTCACCGGCAGCCCCTCGCGCGCGGCGCGCTGGAGGTGCGTCAGGTAGTTGCGCAGGTACATCACGCGATCGGCGTCGTAGACCTTGCCGTCCTGCGCCACCGGATCGTCCGCCGAGCAGCCGTTCTCCGAGATGTAGATCTTCTTCGGCTGCCACAGGTCGTTGACGGTGCGCACGCCCCAGTACAGCGCCTCCGGCCCGACGTAGAGCCAGGGCGAGGCCATGCGCGGCGAATTGGCGAGGTGCGGCAGGATCTCGTACCCGCTCGGCGTATCCGCCGCGCGCACGAAGTTGGGCGTGTAGATGTTGAGCGACACGAAATCGAGCGCGCTGCCGATCACCTTCATGTCGCCGTCCTTCACCTTGGGCGCATCGGCGCCCTGTGCGGCGAGGTAGCTGTCGAGATAGCGGCCTTCGAGGATCGCGGTGAGGAACATCGCGTTCTCTTCGCGCATGGCCTTCTTCGTCGCCTCGATATGCTCGGGCGTCTCGATGGCTGGCACGAAGATCGTCGCGTTGTCGGCAAGGCCGACCTCGGTGCCCGGCTTCGCCGCCGCGCGGATCGCCTGCACGCCGAGGCCATGGGCAAGCACGCCATGGTGGCGCACCTGATTGACCTCGCCCATCGGCAGCTTGAGGCCCGGTGCCTTGCCGCCGGTCATATAGGACAGGTCGGTGAAGCAGCGCAGTTCGTTCACCGTCATGATGTGCTTCACGCGGTCCGACACCTTGCCTGCCATGTACCCGGCGTAGTCGGCGAAGGCATAGGCGGTGTCGCGCGACTGCCAGCCGCCCTTGAGGCCGGTCGGCAAGTCCCAGTGGAACAGCGTCATGTGCGGCTGTATGCCCGCCGCCAGCAGTCCGTCGATCAGGCGGTTGTAGTAGTCGAGCCCCTTCTGGTTGGGCTTGCCCCGACCGTTGGGGAAGATGCGCGACCATGCGACCGAGAAGCGATAGGCCTTGACGCCCAGCGCCTTCAGCAGCGCGATGTCCTCCGCATAGCGGTGGTAGCTGTCGCAGGCGACGTCGCCGGTGCCGCCATCGGTGGTCTTGCCGGGGGTGTGGGAGAACACGTCCCAGTTGGTCTCGCCGCGACCGTCTTCCTTCACGCCGCCCTCGATCTGGTAGGCGGCGGTGGCGCAGCCCCAGAGGAAGTCGGCGGGGAAGGACAGCGCATCAGCGCCCTGCCCTGTCGCAGCGGCGGCGGATGCCTGCACCTGCGCGGCGGCGCCACGCCCGCCGAGCGCCGCGCCGAGCGCTGCGGCGCCAAGGCCCATGCCAAGCTGGCGGCGGTTGATTCCGGTCATCGGTTAATCTCCTGAAACGCTTTGAGGAGCAGGCTTACCGCCCGCCCATGATCCTGACGAGGCCCGGCAGCGCCTGCCCGGTCGGCAGCGGCTGGCGGCTGGTGAGCTTGCCCGTGGCGTCGTCCCATACCAGTTCGGCCTTCTTGCCGCCGCTCTTGCCGCGATAGGCGTTGGTCGTGCCGTCGTCGTCGTAGAGGGTGAAGGTCGCGTTGGCGCCCGGATAGACGCGGATGCTCTCCAGCGCCTGCTTGCTCGCGGTGCTTTCCACCTGCACGCCGAGCGGCACGATCGAGCCCGCCTTGACGAAGACCGGGATACGCTCGATCGGCGCGTCCACCTCGACGGTCTGGCCGCCTTCGTAGCGCTGGTTGGTCCAGTAGTCGTACCAGGCGGTCCCGGCGGGGAGGTAGACCGACTTCTTCGTCTGGCCCTGCTCGGTCACCGGCGCGACGAGGAACGCCTTGCCCAGCATGTACTGGTCGCCGATGGTCGCGACCTTGGGGTCGTTCGGGAAGTCCATGAACAGCGCGCGCATGAACGGCGCGCCGGTCTCGTAAGTGCCGCGCCCCAGCGAGTAGAGGTACGGGATCAGCGAATAGCGCAGGCGCAGGTTCTCGGCGAGGATCGGCTCGGCCGCCTTGCCGTATTCCCACAGCGCGGTGCCGGGGCGCTGCCCGTGGATGCGCAGCGTCGGCGAGAACACGCTGTATTCGAACCAGCGCACGAAGAGTTCCGGATAATCGGTGTAGTCCGCGCCCATCGCCGTCGCGCCCGCCGGATCGACCAGCAGCGGGTGCTGCGCCTTCGGGCCGCTCGGCCACTGCCAGCCGCCGATGTCGCTGCCCCAGTAGGCAAGGCCCGTCGCCGTGAAGCCGAGGCCCGCAGGCACCTGCCGCTTGAGCGCATCCCAGGTGGACTTCACATCCGACGACCAGAACAGCCCGCCCGTCCGCTGCGAACCGAGGTAGGCCGCGCGCGAGAGGATCAGGTTGCGGAAGTTGGGGCGATCACGCGCGGAACCGTCCGCGACGCCGCTCGTGTGAACCAGCGGGAACAGGTTGTGATAGCGGTCGCCCGAGCCGACCGAATAGAAGTAGTTGTCCGGCACCAGATCGGGCTCGGTCTCGTCGAGCCAGAACCAGTCGAAGCCTTCGGACGCGATGTTGTCGCGCAGCTTGCCCCAGAACCATTCCCGCGCTTCGGGGTTGGTGCTGTCGATCAGCGCACCGGCGCGGTCGAAGCGCACCGGCAGGCCGTCGACCGACTTGCCGTCCTTGTCCTTGAGCAGCCAGCCCTTGGCGTCGAGCATGTCGAAGTAGCGCGATTCCCGCTCGAAGCGCGGCCAGACGCTGATGATCGAGCGCATGCCCATCGACTTGAGCTGCGCGTTCATCCCCTTGGGATCGGGGAAGTAGGTGCGGTCGATGTCGAGCTGGCCCATGCGCGACCAGTAGAACCAGTCGAGCACCATGACGTCGATCGGCAGGTTGCGCTGGCGATAGCCCTGCGCGATGTCGAGCAGTTCCTTCTGCGTCTCGTAGCGGGCCTTGCTCTGGATCAGGCCGAAGGCGGCCTTGGGGGGCAGCGGCGTCTCGCCGGTCAGCTTCGCGTAGCCGGCGTAGAGTTCGTCGGCGGTCTTGCCGGTGATGACGAAGAACGAGACGCGCTCGCCCACCTGCGACTGGAAGCGGGTGCTGCCGTGGAGGCCGGGCCAGACGGTGGTGCGCGCCGGGTTGTCCCAGACGATGCCGTACCCCTTGTTCGTCACCATGAACGGCACGCAGACGGTCTCGCCCGCAGGCGCGTCATAGTTGTGGGCGCAGTCGATCTGGCGGCCCTTGAGGTCGAGCGTGCCTTCCTGGTTCTGGCCGAGGCCGTAGTAGTGCTCGTCCTGCGGCGCGTCGAAGGTCGCGCCCATCTTGAAGGTCTTCTCGCCGTTGACGGTGACGGGGGCCATTTCCCACCCGGTCATCTTCGTCAGCACGGTGCCGTCGGCACCCTTCACCGAAAGGCTGACCGGCGGCAGCGAGGGTGCGAAGTAGCGCTCCATCATCGTCGGCGCGGGCGGATAGGGCTTGGCGTCGACGGTCAGCGTCAGCGCGGCGGAGGTGAAGACGTCGCCCGAGGCGTCGCTGCGGTGCGACCAGCCGGTGGCGTCGGCCTTCGCATTCGGCCCCTCGCCCGGCGCGGCGCTGGCGAGCGCGGGGTCGAGCGCGATGGTGACGCGCACGATGTTGGGGGCATAGGGCTCGACGGCGACGCGGCTGCCGTTACGGTCCAGCAGCGCCATCGGCTCGGCCGCGGCGGCGCCCGCGTTCAGCGCCAGCCACGACAGGCCGAGCGCCAGCGCACCCTTGCGCGCGATCATGCGTGCGGCCTCACCGGCCCGTGCCCTGTTCTTCATCGTCCTGCTCCCACTCTGTTCATTGACCGCCCCTCGCCGAAAATCGTGCCCGGCGCAGGCGCGCCGGGCACAGTCGGGAGGAGCCTTGAAAATCCTGCTACGGAAATACCCGCAGCCATACCCGATGATATCGCTAGCAACGACGGGATGCGTTTCGCAGTACGACCAATGTCAGTCTTGCCAAACGCGAAACCCGCGCTCCACGATGCGCCGGCGAAGCGGACGGGGCTGACCAGCCCATCGGACCTGTGCTCCACTAACGACATCCTCTGCGGGTTCCGGCGGCGTCGAGGCTCCTGCCCCGATCACGCGCCATGATTAGACGAGCAATCTGTTACCGCTATCAAATCAAGGTGTCGAGTAGGAGTTGATCCTGACGCGCGCTTTTTTCTCAGAGTAATGAATTCCGGTCACGGCGAGTACGACAACCGCCGGAAACCCGTCAGGCCGCAGCCCCCTCCTGACGGCGCGGACGCGGCCGGGGGCGGCGGCGCGGGGCGGCGTCGGACTGGCGACGGATCAGCGCGTAGTCCAGCAGCACATGCCCGTGGGCATCCACCTTCGCCATCTTCGCGCCGTCGCGCCGGTCGCCGCGCAGGCGCTGCACGATGAGGTCGATCGCCGCGCGGGCCATGTCGCTGATCGGCTGGCGGATCGTGGTCAGCTCCGGCCAGATCGTCGTCGCCAGCAGGGTATCGTCGAAGCCGCAGACGGTGAGGTCGCCCGGCACGTCGAGGCCGCGCCGGTGGGCGACCGCCACGGTGGCGGCGGCCATGTCGTCGTTGCTGGCGAAGATCGCCGTCGGCGGCTCCGCGAGGTCGAGGATCTGCTCCGCCGCGTCGAGGCCGGAACGGTAGGTGAAGAACCCCTGCGTCACCAGCGCCGGATCGAGTTCGAGACCCGCCTCCGACAAGGCCGATACGTAGCCTTCGTAACGCCGCTCACTGGCCCGCTGGTTCGGGTTGCCCCGGATGAAACCGATGCGCACATGGCCGAGCGCGATCAGGTGGCGGGTCATCTCACCGGCGGCGTGGAAGTCGTCGATGCCGACGATCGCCGACTCCTCGAAGGCATACCCCCCCGCGACGGAGACCGCCGGAATCCCGGCCACCTGCAGCGCCTCGACCATCTCGGGAGAATCGCAAAGCGGCGGCGGCAGGACGATGCCGTTGAGGCGGCCGCGCTGCAGGTGGCGGACGAGTTCCTCGACCGACCAGCCCTCGTCGAACTGCTCGACCACCAGATGCGCGTTGTTGCGGCTGGCCTGATCCAGCCCGCCGACCAAGAACTCGCTGAGGTACGAGGACGAGGGGTTGCTGTAGAGCAGCCCGAGCCGCATTTCCTCGCCGCCCGCCAGCGCCCGCGCCGCGACGCTGGGCGCGTAGTTGAGCGCCTCGATAGAGCGCTCGACCCGCTCACGCGTGGATTCCCGCACCGTGGTACGGTTGTTTATCACGCGCGACACGGTCATCGGCGAGACGCCGGCGTGCTCCGCGACGTCGCTGATGGTCGGCGCCTCGCGCTGGCGGCGGGACGCCTTGGCCGTCTTTTCCCGGGTCTTCGTCTTGTCAGGCATTTCGCCCTTGTGAACCATCATGATGCGCACAGCAATATGGCCGCCCGCAGATGGTTCTTTTCGTGGCGGTTCTCCCGCGAACCTGGGGATTTTCGCCTACTTCGCCGCCATGGATGCGAGACAGGGCACGCCGTCCGCCGTCCAGTCGATGTCGTAGGTCGCCGGGACCGGCCTTCCCGCCTTGTTGTCGGTATCGGCGGCGGCGGGGTCGTAGGTGATCCAGGCCATGCTGTTGTCGAAGCTGGCGACCCGGCCGTTGTCGTGGAGAGCACGCGCGGCATCGACTTCCTTCTGCTCCACGCGCAGGCCGCGAACCATCCGCAGCGCGCCGTCGCGCACATCGAAGGCGCGGTAGTAGGAGCGACCGAACATGCGGTTGTCGATGTCGTCCTTGTGCGTCCACTGCCCCGGCCTGGTCTTCTCCGGCAGGCGCACGGTGGTGACGCGGCAGTCGAAATCGGGCTTGTTGTAATAGGGCAGGCTCTGGTCCTGCTCCGCGGCGCGCAGGCGCTTCTCGGGAGGGTTGAAGCCGCCGCCGGGCAACGCGAGGGACTTGGCGCCATCGCCGCCGTCATCCCAGTCGACCGTGCCGGTGCCGCTGATGGTCAGCACGCTGGCCTGCGCCTTGCGGTCGTAATGCCACTTCACGTCGTCGATCGTCTGCCAGGTGTCGCCGATTGCCTGCTGGCGAAAGCCGCTGAGCATCTGCGCGGGCGTCAGCGCGGAGAACTGGACTTCCTGCTGCAACCCCTCGATCCCGCGCCGGATCACGGTATTGGTGATGCGCGCGGGCTTGTCGAACCCGGCACGCGCGTCGATCTCGAACAGCGTCACCTGATCCGGCCGCGCGGCGGGCTTCCAGTCGAGATGCTGGAGCGTGCTGCCCTCGGTCGTGAGCGGCAGCACCCATTCGTAAGGCATGACCGGGTCCGCGCCGGGCAGCACCACGGCGGGCAGCGTTCCGTCGAGCCAGTAGCTCTTGCCCTCGATCCGGGCCTGCACCAGCACATGATCGAACATGCGCGGGCTCGGCAGGCGCTGGTCGAGGCCATCGTCGCCGCCGCCGTTGTTCACGAGCACCGGCTGCGCCTCGATCCCCATTTCGCGCAGGAGCGCCAGCAGCAGCGCGGTCTTGCCCTTGCAGTCGCCATAGCGCCGCCGCCACGTCTCGTCCGCCGCCGCGGGCGTGAAGTTGCCGCCGTCGAGCCCGACGTAGATGTAGCGGATGTCCTGCTGCACCAGCTTCAGCGCCGCGCTCGCCCGGTCGAGCGGACTGGCACTGGCCGCCGCGATGCGCGCCGCCTCCTGCCTGAGCGGCGACTTCGCATCGAGCTTCGAGGCGGTCGCGAACAGCGGCGCGAACCGGCGCGAGATGCCCTGCCAATCCGAGAACCGGCTGAATTCCACGACCCGCTGCCAGAGATAGCGCGGCGGCGCGTCCTTGGGCGGGGTCAGCGCGGCGGGATTGTCGAACAGGTAGTCGATCACCTGCGCGTCGGGACGCGCGGCCTTCTCCATGTCCGGGCTCATCTTCACCGCTGGCTTGTCCGCACCCTCCCAGCTCAGCCGCAGGTGGAAGCGTCCCGGCGCCGGCTCGGCGGCAAGCACCAGCAGCCCGGCGTCGTTCCTGCCCAGCGTCGGGTCGCTGGAGCGGATCGTCGCACCGAATTCCAGCTCGTCCCCCACGCGCAGGTCGGGGATGCGCAGCACCGCCGTCAGGTTGCCGTCAAGCTGCGCCGCCTCAAGCTGGTCTTCGCGTCGGAGCACTTCGAACGAAGCGTTCTTGAGGACATCGATCACCTCGTCCCCGCGGTAGATCCTGATCCCGTGGACGACCGGCGCCCCCGCCGCCGGGTTCCACGCGATCGACACGTTGCCCAGTTGCAGCGCATTGGGATGGAGAATCCTGGCGCGGTAGGCGTTGAACAGCACCTGCCCCTTTTCGTCGAGGTGAACCTCGGTGTCCTGCCGCCGCATGAACACCGCGCCTGCCGCGTCGTCCGGGACCGGCATCGGCTCCGACTGTACCGCCCATTTGGGCACCGGCCCGCGCTGCACCTGATCCCCGGCCGCATGAGCGGTCCCTCCGGCGAGCATCGTCGCCAGGCACACTGTAATCGCAAGACGCACATCAACCCCCTTGATCCGCGTCGCCATGTTCACCGTCGCCGTATAATAAGCAAGCGCTTGATGATCCGGTGAAATAATTGTCATCCTGGCGGGACGGCGCCGCATCCGGGCAGCGAAATCAACGGCGATCCCACAACGCCCGCTTCTCCCGTCGGTCGGGCTCATGGCTGCCGCTGCCGTCAGTGCGAATGATGACAGTTCGATGACTGTTTAAGACATCGAAGTGACTGTGTTCATTAGAAAATCTTAGGAAATAAACGTTAACCCTGATGCTCGAAGGCCCGGGACGGGGAATCCCGGCACAATTCGGGTGCAAAATGTTCAAAGAGAAGTCGAAACTGGGGCGCGCGTTCGCGTCGCTCGAAACGCGCCTTGTGGGCGCGCTCGCGCTGATCGTGGTGCTGACGATGCTGCTGCAGGTCGTCACCCAGCGCGAGGCCTATGCCCTGCGCGGGCAGAGCGATGCGCTGATTGCCGCCTCGGCCATCGCCGAGAATGCCGACCAGTTCGCCGATGCCGTCGACAAGCTGCGCATGGCGGCCAATCGCGGCATGGCGGCGACCGGCGGCAGCGACGAGCTGACCGACCAGGCCATCGGCATCGACGAGAAGCTGGGCAAGCTGCGCAGCAGCGGCGTTGCGCTCTACGACACGCCGGGGGCGGGAAACCCCTTCGCCGTGCTCGACCTGCACGTCGCCGAAATCCGCAAGATCCAGCAACGCGGCGCGACCAGCCGCGCCCTGATCGAGCGTGTCGAACGGCGCAACGCGGCGATGGCCGCCTTCGCCGACGGCATCGCCCGCCGCACCCATGAAGACCGCCGCGTCGCGCAGACGCAGCTGGTGAACTCCATCGGGCGCTGGCAGCTTCTGGTGGCGGGGACCGGCCTCGTCACGATCCTCGTCGTGCTGCTCGCGCTGTTCGACATCCTGCGCAACATCCTGCCCGCGATCCGCCGGATGCACGGTAACGTGCAGCGACTGGCCGACGGCGATCTCGACATCGAGATCGGCGAATTCCGTCTCAAGGAACTGAAGGCACTGTCCGGCCCGCTGGAAACGTTCCGCCGCAACGCCAATGCGGTGAAGAGCCTCGCCTTCAGCGATCCCGCCACCGGAATGCCCAATCGCCGTGCCTTCCAGGAGACGTTCGGCAAGCTGATGGCAGCGGGCAGCGAGGACCGCTTCGCCTGCATGGTCATCGACATCGACCGCTTCAAGCACGTCAACGACGACTACGGCCATGCCGCAGGCGACGAACTCGTCCGCCCGATCGGGGAGCGCGTGAAGGGTCTGCTCGGCACGGACAGCATGGTGGCGCGCGTCGGCGGAGACGAGTTCGCGGTCTGCGTGCCGCTCGGTGCCGACGGCTGCGGCCTCGCGCTGGCGGGCGACATCGTCGCGTCCATGCGCGCACCGTTCAGCCTCGGCGAATATTCCGTCGCCATCACCGTATCGATGGGCGTGGTGGATCTCGGCATCGGTGAGGTGGACGACGTCGAGGCGGTGCTGCGCAACGCCGACATCGCGCTCTATGCCTCCAAGAAGAACGGCCGCAACTGCGCCACCGCCTTCGATATGTCGATGGCGCGCGAACGGGCGGTGGACCGTGCGCTGGAGAAGGATCTGGAATTCGCCTTCGAGCGCGAGCAGCTGCGCATGGTCTACCAGCCGATCCATTCGGTTGTGGACGACGCGCGCGAGGTGGAGGCGCTGGTGCGCTGGCGGCACCCGGAACTGGGCGAGGTGCCCCCGTCGAGCTTCATCCCGGCGGCGGAGCGCAGCGGCCTGATGGTGCGGCTGGGCGAATGGATCATCGAGCGCGCGCTCGCCGATTTCTCCCGCTGGCCCGGCCTGCACCTCAGCATCAACCTGTCGCCTCTGCAACTGCAGCACGAAGGGTTCAGCGGCTTCCTGCTGGAACGCTGCCGCCGCCACGGGATCGCGCCGCAGCGCCTGTTCCTCGAAGTCACGGAATCGCTGTCGATAGAGCGCAATACGCGGGCTTTGCTGACGCTCAACCTGCTGCGCAACCTCGGCTTCCGCATCGCGCTCGACGATTTCGGGACGGGCTATTCCTCGCTCTCGATGGTCAAGAGCTTCAAGTTCGACCGCATGAAGCTGGACCGCAGCCTCGTCATGGATCTGGGGCAGGATCCGGCCTCGGTCGCGGTGCTGGAGGCGGCAGTCACGATGGCCCGCCACGTCGGCGCGGAAGTGGTGGCCGAGGGGATCAGCGACGCCCACCTCATCGGCGCCACCAAGAGCGCCGGATGCACGCACCTTCAGGGCTACTTCTACAGCAAGCCGATCGAGGCGGGCGAAGTGCCGGGCTATTTCGCGAAGCCGGAAGGGGAGCAGCCTCTGGCGGCGGTGGCCTGAGGCGGGGAGCGCCGCCGTTTTCCTACAGGATGCGGGGCGTGATACGACCGGCGGCGTGATGCCCTTGCCGCCGCTCTTCTCCCCCGTGTTTCCGCGTCCTGCGGAAGGTCACACGCGCTTTATGGGGAAAGCGCAGATTTTCGATAGAGAACACGGTTCTCCGACGACACTTTAAGGCCCTTCTCCCACAACAAGCCCCCTCGAACGAAAAAGGCCGCGCCACCTTTCGATGGCGCGGCCTTCGATGTCCCTGCGGTCGGGAGCGTCGGGTCAGACGTTGGCGACCACGACCGAGCGGATGTTCAGGTAGTTCTCCAGCGCCTCCGGACCGCCTTCGGTGCCGTAGCCGGAGTCCTTGATGCCGCCGAACGGCAGTTCCGCCGATGCTGCGGCAGGTGTGTTGATCCACAGCATGCCCACTTCGACCCGGCGGCTCAGCAGGTCGGCATTGGCGAGGCTGCTGGTGAAGGCATAGCCGGCAAGGCCGAACGAGAGGCGGTTGGCTTCGGCGATCGCCTCTTCCAGCTTGTCGAACCCGCGGATGCCCGCGACCGGGCCGAACGGCTCGTCGTTGAACAGCCGGGCATCGAGCGGAACGTCGGCCAGCACGGTGGGCGACCAGAAGTTGCCCGCTTCGCCGATGCGTCCGCCGCCGGTCAGCAGCCGGGCGCCCCGCGCCACCGCGTCCTCCTGGAACTCGGCCATGGCCGCGACCCGGCGCGCATTGGCAAGCGGCCCCATCTGCGTGCCTTCGGCGAGGCCGTCACCGACCTTCACCCCCTGCGCCAGCGTGGAGAGCGCCTCGGCGAAGCGGTCCTTGACGCTGTTGTGGACGAGGAACCGGGTCGGCGAGATGCAGACCTGCCCGGCGTTGCGGAACTTGGCGTTGCCCGCGCTCCTGACCGCAAGCTCCACGTCGGCGTCCTCGCAGACGATCACCGGGGCATGACCGCCCAGTTCCATCGAGACGCGCTTCATGTACTTGCCCGCCATTCCGGCAAGCAGCTTGCCCACCGGGGTCGATCCCGTGAAGGTGATCTTGCGGATGATCGGGCTTGCGATCAGGTATTCGGAAATCTCGGCCGGATCACCGAACACCAGGCCGAGCACGCCCTCGGGCAGACCGGCATCTTGGAACGCCTTGATGAGCGCCGCCGGGCTGGCCGGGGTCTCCTCGGGCGCCTTGACGATCAGCGAGCAGCCCGTGGCCAGGCCCGCCGAGATCTTGCGGACCACCTGGTTGACCGGGAAGTTCCAGGGCGTGAACGCGGCGACCGGGCCGACCGGATCCTTGACCACCATCTGCCGGATCGACAGGCTGGAACGGTGCGGCACGAGGCGGCCGTAGACGCGGAAGCCTTCCTCGGCGAACCAGTCGATGATGTCGGCGGCGGCGTTGATTTCGCCCTTCGCCTCGGGAAGCGGCTTGCCCTGCTCCTGCGTCAGAAGGAGGGCGATGTCCCCCGACCGCTCGCGCAGGAGAGCGGCGGCGGCGCGCATGATGCGGCTGCGGGCAGCGGGCGTGTAATCGCGCCAGACCTCGAACCCGCGCTGGGCGGCATCAAGCGCACGGTCGAGGTCGGCACGCCCTGCATGCGCGACACGGCCGATCTCCTCGCCGGTGGCGGGATTCTGCACCGCCAGCGTCCTTCCGTCGGTGGCATCGGTCCATTCGCCGTTGATGAAGAGGCGGGTATCCAGATAGGCCATGCGACGAGTCTCCAGTGGTTTCGCCCGTGGCTCCGTCGATGGGACGGGGCCAGCGGGCATCGCGACGGCCGCCATATCGGAACTGGAAGGCGGAAGCGCAACCTCGCCTTGCGTGTTTCCAGGCAATCCAATCCGCTCTAATTTTCGCAACACGACGTGCGGATCATTGCGTTTTACAGAGCATGTCCAAACGCCGAAAATGGGGGCCAGCACTCCACAACGGAAGAATTCCCATGGCCACCGCCGCCGCCATCGACACCGCGCGCCCATCGCTGCCGCTGGGCTGCACCTTCGATCCCGAAGACTGGTTCATCCTTGCCCGCCACTGGTATCCCGTCGCCCTCGCCAGAGAGGTCGGGCCGAAGCCGATCGGCACCAGACTGCTCGACCAGCCGCTGGTGATCTACAAGGCCGGGGACGAGGTCGTCATCGCCACCAACGTCTGCCCGCACCGCGGCGTGCCGCTAAGCCTCGGCGCGCAGCAGGAAGACGGCATCATCTGCCCCTACCACGGGCTGAAGTTCGGCGGCGGCGGCAAGTGCGTCCACGTCCCGGCCCATCCTTCGCGCGACATTCCCGCGCGGCTGCACTTGCGCACCTACCCGAGCTTCGAACGCTACGGCCTGATCTGGACCTGCCTCGACGCGGAGGGCGACACGCCCCCGCCCGGCGCCATCCCCGACATGCCGCACTGGGACGAGCCGGAATTCCAGCAGATCACCTGCCCGTGGATCGACATCAACGGCTTTGCCGGGCGCCAGCTCGAAGGCTTCCTCGACGTCGCGCACTTCGCCTTCGTCCATACCGAGACCTTCGCCGATCCCGACAATGCCGAAGTGCCTGCCTATGCCCCCAGGCGCACCGAGTATGGCTTCGAGGCCGAATACTGGAGCAGCGTCGGCAACTATCCGATCGGCCTGACGCAGCGCGGCGTGCTCGACTTCCAGTGGCTGCGGCACTTCCGCTGCCACCTGCCCTTCACCGCCACGCTGGAAATCCATTTCCCCGACAAGGACCGGCTCGTCATCATGAACGCCGCCTCGCCGGTCTCGGCCAAATTGACGCGCCTGTTCGCCCCGATCGCGCGCAACTTCGATACCGACCTGCCGGTGCAGGACGTCTACGACTTCAACCAGCGCATCTTCGAGGAAGACAAGGCCATCGTCGAAGCCCAGATGCCCGAATGGCTGCCGCTGGATCCCGGCGACGAAGGACACATCCCGGCAGACATGAGCTCCATGACCTACCGTCGCGGCCTCAAGGCGCTCGGGCTCAAGCGCTTCTTCGGATATTGAGCGGGAAAAGTCGGTGCCGCCCATACGGACGACACCGAGCTTCTGTCCTTAGTATTTCAGCGAGAGCGTCGCGAAGGCCGAACGGCCCGGCGCGATGTTCACGAAGTGCGTGGTGTAGGTACGGTCGTAATACCGCTTGTTCGCGAGGTTCTGCACGTTGACACGCAGCGCGATCTTATCGGTGACGTCCATCGCAGCGGTTGCATCGAAGCGCCAGTAGCTGGGGATCGAGCGGACGATGGTGTTGTTGGTGCCGGCGATAACGGCGTTGCCGAAGCTGCCGTACTGCTTCGAGTTGTAGATCGCGCCGCCGCCGATCTGGAAACGCCCGGCGATGTCGAACGTGGTCCAGGTCGTGAAGCTGTGCTTGGGCGTATTGGGGAACGGCTTGCCCAGCGCGAACGCCGTGGTCGGCGTGACGTTGGTGCCGATGCTGCGCACTTCGGAGTCCATGTAGGTGTAACCGCCGAAGATGCTCCAGAACGGCAGCGGCTTGCCGTTGAAGCCGACCTCAACACCCTGGATGCGACGCTCGCCGACATATTCGAGGAGGCCGTTGGCGCCGGTGGTGCGGGCGTTCTTGGTTTCGGTGCGGAACACGGCGAGGCTGAGGCCGAGCGCGGAATCCATGAAATCCCACTTGGTGCCGACTTCGTAGGACTTGGTGCTTTCCGCCTTGAGGTCGTCAAGCGTGGTCAGCGCGATCGCGTTGCCTTCCTGCCCTTCGCCGACGAGGCTGCCCGGAGGCGTGGTCGACTTGGCGTAGGATACGTAGAGGCTGCCGTTGGACATCGGCTTGAACACCAGACCCGCCTGATAGTTCAGGAAGTTGTCCTTCTTCTCCAGCACCGGCGCGGCGGTGGTGGTCGGGATCGTGGTCTGGACCGTCTTGTACCAGTCCTGGCGGATGCCGAGGTTCAGCTTCAGCGAATCCGAGAAGCTGATCGTGTCCAGCGCGTAGATCGCGTAGGTCGTCGCCTCGGTCTTGGCGGTGGCGGCGCTGCGGGTGATCGGAACGCCGGTGGTGCCGCCGACCGGGATGTTCTGCCAGTTGTCGTAGGGGTTCGGGTTGAACAGGCTGGTGCAGTTGAACGCCGCCTGCTGCGCGGCGCTGCAGCGCCCGGCACCGGTGTTGACCGAGGTGACGTTGGTGTTGACCGCGAAGTTGCCCCGCTTCGACTGCTCCCAGCTCGCCTCGACGCCTGCCGAGAACGAATGCTCGATCCCGCCGGTGTCGAACGTGCCCGAAAGGTCGATCTGGCCGACCATGGAGTCCACGTCGCTCCAGCGCGAGTTCGCACGGCGCCAGACGAGGCCGTTCTGGACATTGCCCTGGCTGTCGTCCGGCTGGGTGATGATGTAGGCCTGCTTGACGTTGGCGTACTTGGTCGTGCCGCGCAGCCTGATCCGGTCGGTCAGATCATGCTCCGCACGCATCAGGAACTCGTCGACGTTGGTCTTGCGGAAGTCGCGGTTGGCGAGGCCGTAGAAGTTGCTGCGGTCGACCTTCTGCCCGTTGACGACTTCGGCCGGGCCGATGTGCAGCAGCGAGGTGGACGTGACCTGACCCGCCGAACGCTCGAACGGGATGCCCGGATCGGGGATGTCGTCGCTCTGCATGTGATAATAGTTCACGAAGGCGCGGGTCGAGGTGCCGAGGCCCAGCGCGGCCGAGGGGGAGATGCCCCAGCGGTTGTAGGTGACGACATCGCGCTTGGCGACGTCGGCATCGTGCCACATGCCGTTCAGGCGAATCGCAGCGGTCTCGCCGATCTGGTAGTTTGCGTCGATGGTCGCGCGCTTGTAGTCGTCGGTGCCGTAGCTGAGGTCGGCGCGGGCATCGGTGCCCAGATGCGCCATCTTGCTGACGAGGTTGAGGCTGCCGCCGGCGCTGCCGCGACCGCCCATGGTGGAATCGCCGCCCTTGACCACTTCGATCTGTTCGACCGCGAAGATCTCGCGCGACTGGCCGCCGACGCTGCGGATGCCGTCGATATAGGTGCTGCCCTGTGCGTCGAAGCCGCGGATGAAGGGACGGTCGCCCTGCGGGTTGCCGCCTTCACCGGCGCCGAAGGTGATGCCCGGTACCGTGCGCAGCGCCTCGACGAACGTGGTGGAGCCGCTTTCGCGGATCACTTCGGAGGGCAGGACGACGATCGACTTGGGCGTGTCGAGCAGCGGCGCGGTGTACTTGGGCGATGCCGCGCGATCGACCTTGTAGGGGGTCTCCTCGATCGCGGTGTCGGAGACGGTCACGCCGCCGAGGCTGGGCGTCGTATCCTCCTTGGCGTCCTGCGCCAGTGCGGGCGCGGACGCGAAGCCGACGCAGGCAAGCGCCAGATAGGCCGGGGCGACCCGGGAGGGTGAACGACGGATACGGGAATTGGACAAGAGAGCCCCCTTGGTTGGATTAACACCTGATTTATTTGGTTTTTCGCCGATGGATCGCGGCGTCGATGACGGGGTCTAGGACGCGAGCATGGCGCCCGAGGCCCCCGGTTTCTTGTAGAGGCCGAGCGCGACCCGCTCGACATAGCCGCGACGGCATAGGCGGCTCAGCTTCTGGGTGGAGATGCCGAGCGCGCGGAACTGCGAGGCGGTGGCGAACCGGCAGCGCTCGACGAGCGCGAGCGCCCGTGCCTCGGCGCTTTCCGCACCCGCATCCGGCACCGGGTCGGCAGCGGTATCCGGCTGAAATTCCATGCGAAAACAGCCTTCTCGCGCGATCCGATCCTCGGCCAGAATCGAGCGTGCGGGCAGGCGGCGATCCTCATCCAGAAGCGCGTCGGCGAGCGCGCGCAGGGCCTGCTGGAAGGGATTGGCCATGTGCAGATGGGCCGATTGGGACGGGCGCTGGAGCATCGACAGCCAGCTCAGGATGGCGATTTCGTCGTCGCTGACGAAGCGCGATTGCTCTCCGAAGACGACGAGACCGTTGATTTCCACCTCGTCGGCAAGGCGTTCGAGGATGCCGCGAAGGGGTGACTGAACTGAACCTAGACCGTGCTGAACGTCACCGGCGGTGCGCAGGAGGGCAACGACGCGCCGTTCAAGCACGGTGAGCACGCTGAGAGGACGCCCCGCGCGACGTGCGGCGATCGAGCACGCGCCCGACCCATCGATCGTCTGCTTCTGCATTTTCCCTCACGGCTTGGCGGTATCGCTTGTTGATAGTGAATATTAATAGCGACTAAGGTCATATGCAGGCTGAACGGTGCGGTTCAGTTTCCGTTTCGATTTGTCGCAGTGGGTGCGTTCAGGTTCGGTTGGGGGGCACGGGATATGAGCAACACGCTATCGAGCAGCGTTGGGCGAAGACGCGTCGCGCATGGGGGCACTACCGATATGAAGCTGCTTCCGCGCTCGATCCGCGCCCGGTTGCTGATGGCCGGAGTGGCGCTGACCGGCGTCGCGCTGCTGCTCGCGGCGCTGCTGATCCGCGAGGGCGTCTACGATCTGGTGCGCCGCAGCCTCAACGAGCGGCTCGATGCGCAGATCGCGCTGTTGCTGCGCAGCGTCCGCGCCGACGGAAGCGTGGACGGCGCGATGCTCACCGAACTCGGCCCGTTCACGCAGCACCGGCGCGGCTGGGGCTGGCAGATCGAGACGCCCACGCGCGTCTACGCATCGCGTGACGTCTCGCGCCTCGACGATATCAGCTGGGAAGGGCCGCCGGGGCGCGAGGGGCATTTCCGGGGCGGCGACGAGAGCCTGCTCGCGGGCCGCACGCCGGATTCCTACGTGCGCACGCTGGAGAACCGCACCGCCGCTGGCACCATCCGCATCACCGCCTTCGCGCCCGCGCGGGTGTTCTCCGGCATGCTGGAGAGAGCGCTGACACCGATCCTGCTCATCCTCGGCGGGCTGAGCGTCGCGCTGCTGGCGGCGACGTTCGCGCAGTTGCACTTCGGGCTGGCGCCGCTGGCGCGGTTGCGCAAGGCGCTGACCGCCGTGCGCGACGGCTCGCTCGACCGGGTGCCCGCGCGCCAGCCCGCCGAACTCGCGCCACTGGCGCAGGAACTCAACGCCCTGCTCGACGAGAACGAGGCCGCCTTGGCACGCGCCAGAGGCCATGTCTCCAACCTCGCGCACAGCCTCAAGACGCCGCTGGCGACGCTGAGCATTCGCGTGGCCGAGCCGGGCTGCGATCCTTCGGGACAGCTTGGCGAACTGGTCGGCCAGATCGACGGTGCGATCCGCCACCACCTCGGCCGCGCCCGCGCCGCAGCGCCGGGATCGCCGGGCGGTACGCCGGTGCCGCTCGGCGAAAGCGTTGACGAACTGGTCCTTGCGCTCGGGCGCATCCACGCGGACCGGCACATCGCCTTCACCGCCGACATCGCCCCCGATCTCGCGGTCAGGAGCGATCCGCAGGATCTGGCCGAGATGCTCGGCAACCTGCTCGACAATGCGTGGAAGTGGGCCGCGCGCGAAATCCGGCTGTCGGCTCGGGAGACAGGCAACATGGTCCGCATCGTCATCGAGGACGATGGGCCGGGCATTTCCGCCGAAGCCATCGATCAGGCGCTGGTGCCTGGCCGCCGCCTCGACGAGCGCGAGGAAGGCCACGGCTTCGGCCTGCCCATCGCCCGCGAACTCGCCGAACTACATGGCGGCGCGCTCGATCTCGACCGCTCGTCGATGGGCGGATTGCGCCTGTGCCTGACCTTGCCGCGTTGAACCCTCAGTCAGCCGTCAGCAGGTAGCCGCGCCCCCGGATCGTGCGGATCATGTCCGCGCCGATCTTGCGGCGCAGGCGACCGACGATGACCTCCAGCGAGTTGGAATCGACGTCCGCGTCGTACTCGTAGACCCGGTCGAGCAGTTCGCGCCGGTCCACCACGGTGTCCTTGCGCAGCATCAGCGCGGAGAGCACGCGCCACTCGAACGCGGTCAGCCGCACCGGCAGACCGTCCATCTCGAAGTGGCCAAGCTGCACGTCGAACTCCAGCGCGCCGCAGGTCACCTTGTTCGAGGCATGGCCGCTCGACCGGCGCACCAGCGCGCGCAGGCGCAGGATCAGTTCCTGCACGCGGAACGGCTTGATGAGGTAATCGTCCGCGCCCGCCTTGAACCCGGCGACCTTCTCCGCCCAGGCATCGCGCGCGGTCAGGATCAGCACGGGCAGCGCCTGCCCTTCGGCACGCCAGGATTGCAGCACCGTCAGCCCATCCACCTTCGGCAATCCGAGGTCGAGCACCGCTGCATCGTACCGCTCGGTCGCGCCCAGATGGCGCCCATCCTCCCCGTTCGCGGCGACATCGACCGCGAAGTTCTCCGCCCGCAGGGCGCGGGCGATTTCATCGCTGAGAGCCGCGTCGTCCTCGATCACCAGTATGCGCATCGGTGTTGCGATAGTGCGAAAAGCGGAGACGAACCAGCAACAATGGAATGACCACAATCAATTCGTGACAGTCGTATGTTCGCACCCTCGTCCGGCAGAGCGCCCGGGCCGGATCAGTCCGCCGGCCATGATGCCGACCGGCATCGCGCATCGAAGCTGCGGGCGAGTTCGGCAAGGCTGACCGCGCCCAGCCGGGCGATGAGCTGCGCTTCGGCCTCGCGCAGCGCATCCTCCAGCGCCTCGTTCACGACCTTCTCCACCGCGCAGTCGGGATTGGCGTGCTCGCTGCCGATGGCGAAGAGGCGCGGGCCGCCCACCGCGCGGTGGACATCGAGCAGCGACACCTGTTCCAGATCCGCCGCGATCGCCCAGCCGCCGCCGTGGCCCTTCTCCGACCGCACGTACCCCGCATCGCGCAGGCCCGCCATCGTCCGACGCACGACCACCGGGTTCGTGCCGAGCATGCGCGCGATCGCCTCCGACGTCATCGGACCATCGTGCCGGGCCATGTGCAGCAGCACATGCAGCATGCGGGATAGGCGACTGTCGTTGCGCACCGTTCGCTCCTTCGCACGCTGGCCGGGATTGGCAAGGGAGGGATATCACGATACTTGTAATGTTACATGATTCGTGGAGCCTTCGAAATGTCCGAATTCCAGAGTCCCGACCACTGGGACACCGCCGCCCGGCACTATGAGCAGACCGCCCACCCCTTCACCGCACGCTATGCCGAAGCCGCGCTGGCGCGGGTGCCGCTGACGCACGGCAGCCGGGTGCTCGACGTCGCCGCGGGCACCGGGGCGCTCGCGCTGCTGGCGGCGCGGACGGGCGCGCGGGTGCTGGCGACCGACTTCTCGCCCGGCATGATCGCGCGCATTGCGGCGGCTGGCGTGCCCAATGTCGAGGCGCGGGTCATGGACGGGCAGGCGCTGGCCCTCGACGACGGCGGGTTCGACGCGGTCTTTTCGATCTTCGGCGTCATCATGTTCCCGGACTGGCGCAAGGGCCTTGCCGAGATGGCGCGGGTGACGCGGCCGGGTGGGCATGGCGTGGTGGCGACATGGCAGGACCGGGGCGCCGCGACCTTCCTGCTGCTCGGGCAGATCCGCCGCAAGCTGTTTCCCGAACTCGAAGGGATGACGATGCCGGAGGCGGTGCAGGCGCTCGGCGAGCCTGCGGACTTCGCCCGCGAGTTGATCGCCGCCGGATACCGCGAGCCCGAGATCGAGCACGTCACGCACGATTATCCGCTCGACGTGGCGGCGCTCGCCGAGCCCGACACGCTGTTCGGCATGTCGCCCGACTGGACCAGCCTGAGCGACGCGCGGAAGGCCGAAGTCGTGGTCGAGGTGCGGCGCATGGCGGGCGACCGGACGGTGCTGCCCATCCCCTCGACGGCGCTGATCGGCGTCGCCCGGCGCTGAGGCGCGGCAGCTAGAGAACGGTGCCGGAGGCGCGATGGTAATCGCTGGCGGCGTCGGGATCCTGCACGTCGTAGGTGAACCACGCGGCTTCGGCGTAATCGTAGACCTGCACCAGACCGCCTTCGACCCGCGCCGCAAAGAACGTCGACGAACCTCTGTCGTAGCCCTTCACGCCGGTTCCATCCGCCTCGATGGACAGGGACGTTCCATCTGCCAGATCGCGGATTTCCGGCAGCGTCCCGCCGAACTTCGCTCCGCGATCGCCGTCGAGGCCCTGTAGTTGGCCGTCGCGGAATTCGGCCGCGATCTGAAGGTCTCGCTGTGCGGCGTGGTCGTAGAGGCCCGCGACCTTCTTGCGGGTGACGATGGCGAAGGCGGCAGCGGCGATCAGCGCGCGGGTGTGGGTATGCATGGGCGGACTTGGCACTCCGGCGATCGGAAAATCAAGCCGCCATCAGTGGCGTATGACCGCCCGAGATGTCTTGCCTGTGTCTTGCGCGTTTGCGAAAGCTCGCGCCGCCACACCGATCCAGGAGCCAGTCGTGAAGCCAACGTCAATTGCAGGGAAGCGCGTGCTGTTCGTCATGGCGACCGACCACGAATACGGCCTGCACCTGAAGGCGCGGATGACGCCGCTCATCACCGGCGTCGGCCCGGTCGAGGCGGCGGTCAACACGACCCTGTGCCTCGAACGGCTTCGCGCCACCGGTGAATTGCCGGACCTCGTCGTCTCGCTCGGCTCGGCGGGATCGCGGCGCTGCACGCTGGGCGCGGTGTATCAGGTGGAGAGCGTATCCTGGCGGGACATGGACGCATCGCGCCTCGGCTTCGCCAAGGGTGTCACGCCGTTCGCCGATCACCCCGCGGTCCTGCCGATCCGCGCTCCGCTGCCGGACGTGCCCCGCGCATCGCTCTCGACCGGCGGCAATATCGTCGGCGGGGATGACTATGCGCAGATCGACGCCGATCTGGTCGAGATGGAGACCTATGCCGTGCTGCGCGCCTGCCAGCGGTTCGGCGTGCCGATGATCGGTCTGCGCGGCGTGTCCGACGGCCCCGGCGAACTGGACGGGCTGTCTGGCTGGACCGAACTGCTGGCGCTTCTCGACGAGCGGCTCGCCGACGCTGTGGACCGGCTGTTCGAGACTCTGGCCGCCAAAGTACCGGCGCAGGCTATCCCAGCAGATTCCGCCTGATGAGCGACCTGATCTTCCTGTCCTCCAGGATCCGCCCGATCACGTAGAGCGTCGCGAAGATACCCGCAAAGACGTAGGCGGAAGTGGGCGAGTGCTTCTTGTCCTCCTCCTTGGGCTTGTCCTTCTTGGGCTTGTCAGGAGCGGGGGCGCCGAGGAACTTGTCGATGGGGTTCATCGCCACTTCGGGCTTCTTCTTGTCGGCGTCCTTGTCCTTCTTCGCCGCTTCCTCGGCGGCGGGCTTCTCCATCTTGCCGAGCGTGATGTTGAGCTGCGCAAAGGCGAGGAACAGCAGCGGCGCGAGGAAGCAGAACAGCAGCGCGCGGCTGGTCATGTGATAGCGCAGCACCGATCCGGCCGCGCCGTTCTCGATCCTGAGCGTCCCCCCGTCGAAGACCGACATCCGGTCCTGCGCCGCCTGGTCCTTCTTGCTGAAGCGCAGCGTGTCGTCGCCGCGCTCATGGCTGGTTCCGGTCTGGTGGAACAGCGGGGCAAGCCGGTCGAAGGCGTCATCGCGGGATTGTCCGGGCGCGAGCGGCAGGCTGCCCCTGATGTGCCATATCCAGTCGATGAAACGCGCGTTCATGGTCTTCCTTTCGGCACGGCTTCCCCATGCTCCCCGGGCGGTCGGGGAGGTCATGGGCGCCGGGGCCCGGCATTGCGGGAAATGGTGGAGGGCTGCGGAACGGCGGCCCCGATCATTCGGCGGGGATGGCCGTGGTGGGACGCAGGCCGCCGAAGCGCTCTTTCAGGGTCTTCCAGCCTTCGGTGAAGGGGAAAGTCATCTGCTCGCGGATGCCCATGCGGCGGCCGCCTTCCATGCCCAGCAGCTCCGCCTCGCCATCGACGCAAGTGCCGAACATGCGGTCGATGAAGATGTAGGTGTTGGTGAAGTTGCTGCGGCTCGCCTCGAAATCCTGCGAGTGGTGGAGGCTGTGATGTTCCGTCGTGTGGAACAGGAAGCGCCACCAGCGCGGCGTGTTGAAGCGCACGTTGATGTGCTGATAGCTGCCGATCGCCATGCCGATCGCGCCGGCCAGCAGGAACGCGCGCGGCAGGAAGTCGAAGAAGCCGCCGATGCCGAGGCCGATCAGGAACAGCTCCACCGGGTTGCCGACCGCGCCCTTGTTGATGTTCAGCTGGGTGATGTAGTGATGGACCGAGTGGGGCAGCCACAGCGGATACCAGTTGTGCATCCCGCGATGCATCCAGTACTGGCCGAAATCGAAGATGAACGAGATCAGGAATGCCTGGAGCAGCAGCGGCAGTCCGGTGAACCACGCGAACTTGTCCCAGTCGAACTGGTGCTGGATCGCCTCGATCATCGCGCCGTCGCCGATGTAGTTGTCGACGATGCGCAGGATCGTGTAGCCGAGGCCGACGAAGAACAGGTCGGTGGCGAATTCCTTCCAGGTCAGCCGCCAGCTTTCGTAGCGGGGAAAGAACCATTCCATCGCCAGCAGCAGTGCGCGGAAACCGATGCCGATGCCGATCGCGGTGGACGCCTTGGCGATCGAGTTGGGAGCGTAGTACCAGAACGCGATCAGCGCGAAGAGCACCGTCGGCTGGAACCAGGTGAAGATGAACTGCTTGACCGGCCCGCCCTCGACCCGGCCGATGTTTTCCCATCCGACAGTGACCGGCGCCTCGGCACCGATCACCCGCTTACCAACAAGAACTCCGCCCATACGCCTGCCCTCGTAATATTTGACCACCCATGTCAGTAATACTTATTGCAGATATGGTAATACGGATTGTTTCCGCCGTCTACGCCCTATCGACGTTGCCGCGTCATGCCTTCAAACACGCGGGCTTAAGCGAGTTCGCAGCCGCAATATCGCCCGCTTCCGGACTTCCCATGACCTGAGTCGATCCGCGCGCGGCGCAGTTTTCCGCGCTCAAGATAACACAGCCCCCCGATCCGCTCATGCTGTTTTCGCCGGAGCTTCGAATCGCCAAAGCGCAGCGCGGCGGCCCTGCCGCTGCACTGCGCTTGTGCCTTGAAAGGCGCTGCTGCCCCGCAGGCGAATGCCGGTCCCCTGCGGGGATTCGGCTCGTGCCCGGAAGGCTCAGCGGTTGATGAGACTCTGGTGCGTGGCGGAGTAGCGCTCCCCCCGAAGCTCGATGCGGCCGAGTTCTTCGGCGATGCGCGCAAGGTCGTCGCCGGTCAGTTCGACGTCCGCGCCGCCCAGATTCTCCTCAAGCCGGTGCAGCTTGGTCGTCCCCGGGATCGGCACGATCCACGGCCGCTGGGCGAGCAGCCACGCAAGCGCGACCTGCGCCGGAGTACATGCCTTTTCGGAGGCGATGCCGGTCACGAGGTCGACCAGCGCCTGGTTCGCGGCAAGGGCATCGGCCTGGAAGCGGGGAACGGTGCTGCGGAAATCGTCCTTCGCGAACTCGGTCCCGGCAGTCATCTTTCCGGTCAGAAACCCCTTGCCGAGCGGCGCGAACGGCACGAAGCCGATGCCCAGTTCCTCCAGCAGCGGCAGGATTTCCGCCTCCGGCTCGCGCCAGAACATCGAGTATTCGCTCTGCAGCGCGGCGACGGGCTGCACCGCATGGGCGCGGCGGATCGATTCCGGCCCCGCCTCGGACATGCCGAAGTGCTTCACCTTGCCCGCCGCGATCAGATCTTTCACGGTGCCCGCCACGTCCTCGATCAGCACGTTCGGATCGACGCGGTGCTGATAGAACAGGTCGATCCGGTCGGTCTTGAGCCGCATCAGGGCTTCGTCGGCGACCTGCCGGATACGTTCGGGGCGGCTGTCCAGCCCGTCCGTGGGCACGCCGTTGCGGAAGCCGAACTTGGTGGCGATCACCACTTCGTCGCGAACCGGCGCCAGCGCTTCGCCGACCAGTTCCTCATTGTGGCCCGGCCCGTAAGCCTCCGCCGTATCGAAGAAAGTGACGCCCTTCTCGTGCGTCGCGCGGAGCAGTGCGATCGCATCGTCATGATCCGTCGGCGGGCCATAGCCGAAGCTGAGCCCCATGCATCCGAAACCCAGCGCAGAAACCTCAAGGCCTGACTTGCCAAGCTGCCGCTTTTCCATTTGTCGCTCTTTCGTTCACAGGCCGTCGCCGCCAACCTTCGTCGGAGGACGAGAACGGCATTTCACTCGGAGCACCAACATAGCCCTCGCCACCGCCATCGATTAGAACCTATAATCGGGATGTCGCGATTAGGCTGGCTAATGAATGACTGAGAGCTTCGATCATCTGGCCGCGTTCGTCGCCGTCGCGCGGGAGCGTAGTTTCACGCGGGCGGCGGCGAAGCTCGGGGTTTCGCAGTCCGCCCTCAGCCAGACCATCAAGGGCCTCGAAGCGCGGCTCGGCCTGCGCCTGCTGACCCGCAGCACCCGCAGCGTCATGCCGACCGAGGCGGGCGAGCGCCTGCTCCGCACGCTGGCCCCGCGCTTCGAGGATATCGAGCAGGAACTGGTGGCCCTCACCGCCCTGCGCGACAAGCCGGCGGGCACGGTGCGGATCACCGCCGGCGAGCATCCCGCGATCTCGATCCTGCAACCCGCGCTGAACCGCATCCTGCCGGACCATCCGGACCTGCATGTGGAGATCGTCGTCGATTACGGCCTGACCGATATCGTCGCGCAGGGCTTCGACGCAGGCGTCCGGTTGGGGGAGCAGGTGGCCAAGGACATGGTGGCGGTCCGCATCGGCCCGGACATGCGCATGGCCGTGGTCGGGTCGCCGGACTACTTCGCCCGCCATCCGGCTCCCGAGACGCCACAGGGCCTGACGGCGCACAACTGCATCAACATCCGCCTGCCCACCTACGGCGGTCTTTATGCCTGGGAGTTCGAGCGCGGCGGGCGCGAAATGCGGGTGCGCATCGAGGGGCAGGTGGTCGTCAACCACGGCGGGCTGCGGCTGGCATCCGTGCTCGACGGGCTCGGGCTGGCCTTCGTTCCCGAAGACCAGATCCTCGACCACCTCGCGTCAGGCCGCCTCGTCCGCATACTTGAGGACTGGTGCGCGCCGTTCCCCGGCTATCACCTCTACTACCCCAGCCGCCGCCATCCATCGGCTGCGTTTGCGGTCGTGCTGGAGGCACTGCGCCAGCGCTAAGGCGGCCCATCCCCGGCCGCCGCCATTCCTACTGCCGCACGATCTCGACGCGCCGGTTCGCGGGATCAGTGGCAGCGCGGTTGCCGAGCGGCCGCGAGAAGCCGTATCCCACAGTGCGCACCTTTCCCGGCGGGACTCCCTTGCCGATCAGATAATCGGTGACGGCCTGCGCGCGGTCGCGCGACAATTGCCGGTTATAGGCTGCGTTGCCGATCGCGTCGGTATGGCCTGCGATGGTGAACACCCGGTTGGCGCGGTCGGCAGACAAGGCCCGGGCGATGAGGTCCGCATTGGCCCGGGCCCGAGGCGTCAGTTCGTAGGAGCCGAGTTCGAACTGTATCCTCATGTCGAGCGATCTGCGCGCGGGCGGGCGGGCCGCTTTCGTGGATGTGCCCCCCTTGTCGCCACCCACGGGCAGAGCAAAAGGCCGGGGCGTAGTCATGCTCGGCATCCCGTTATCGGCGGGAGGGCACGCCGCTGCGTCTTCGCAACGCGCAGCATCCTCGTCGCAACCCGCAACGAAGCAATCGACGTCCCGCTCGGAAAGCGCCTCGGTGTCCTGCGCGTGGGCGACGGAACCCGGCGCGATGACGCAGCTCACGCAGAACAACACTGCCCGCACCGACTTGCCCATACGCGCCTCGCTCGAATCCCGCCGCGCTTATGCCCCATACCTATACTCATGACGATAACCGAATGCGCATCTATCGACCACGAGCGCAACGCCAATTAGCGAACTGATTGAAAAGAAATATAAATATAATTCATCGAGAAATTTTTATAAGGAAATTTCAGGAGGATATCATTGTCGTTAATTTACAATTTTCGCAACTCTTCTTGCCAATCGATAAAGAATATGTGTTGATTTAGAAGAATCGGGGCAACAAATGGCGGGGTTGATATGCGGTTTTGGGCTGTAACTGCTCAATTTATTTTCGCGCCACTGGCAATCATCGCTAGTAGTTCCGTTTCCGCGCAGGAGGCTCCGCAAGCCGATCTCGAACAACTCTCGCGCAATCTGGAGGACGCCGAGACATCGTTCCAGTACGCCCGCGCAGCGGCGGCCGCCGGGGACACCAAGGCCGCCATCGCCGCGCTCGAACGCGTGCTCCAGATCAATCCCGATCTGGCGAACATCAAGCTGGAACTGGGCCTGCTCTACCTCCGTGTAGGACAGGCGGATCTTGCGCGCTCCTACCTCGAAGCGGCGGTCAATGCGCCGGACGCACCGCCCGATGCGCGCATCCGCGCCCGGCAGGCGCTGCGCACCGCCGAAGGCAACCTCAGCACATTGCGGCTCGCAGGCTTCCTGTCCTCGGGCGTGCAGTATCAGTCCAACCCCAACGGCTCCCCCGACTTCGTCAGCGTGCAGCCGCAACTCGGCAATGTCTCCCCGATCATCCTGAGCGGCGACGACCTGACCATCCCGCGCGGCGGCGACTTCTCGTTCAACCTCTCCGGCAATCTGGAGGCTGCGGTCGGCCTCGGAGGGCAGGCCGGGCACGAACTGGTGCTCGACGGCTACGCCTCGCAGAACTGGTATCGCGACGAGACCGACATCGACCTGACGTACCTGCAGGGCCGGTTCGGACCCCGCTTCAATCTTGGCGGGGCGACCTCATCGACCGGCCTCGTGCGCCCTTACGTGCTGGGCACGCTGCTGTCGCTGGGCGGCGACCGCTATTACGGCAGCGTCGGCGGCGGCGCCGACCTGCTGTTCCGCACCGGACTGACCACCAGCGTCGCGATCGAGGGACGATACGAGGACCGCACTTACCGCAACTCGACCCTGCGCGGCGCGGCATCCGACCAGTCGGGCGATTACTGGACGGGTCAGGTGCAGGGCACCTGGCAGTTCCAGCCCCGAACCCGCCTGATCGGCAACGTCAACGGACAGATCGTCGATGCTGACCGCGCCTATCAGTCGCGCAAGTCCGGCGCGGCGCAGATCGGCCTCGGCCATGTCTTCGCGCCGCCGGTCGGCACGCTCGCCTGGTATCTCTCGGGCAGCTTCGGCTACCGCTATACCCGCTACGAAGAGCCCGACACACTGGTGGACCGAGACACCCGCCGGCAGGAGGACCGCTTCGACGTCGCGCTGGCCCTCAGCATCCCGCTGAACGCCAGCCTCGCCCTCGACGCGCGTTTCCAGCACACCTGGAACCGGGCCAATCTCCCGAATTACGATTACAACAACGTGTCCGGCCTGTTCGGCGTGACCGCGCGATTTTGAGCGAAGGGAAGGATTTGCCGATGACGAATTCCATCAAGCGCACCCGTTCCCGCACCGGCTGGCTGCGCGCCGCGCTGGCCTGCACGACTGCGGCGGCAGGACTGACGACGCCCACGGCTTCCCGGGCCGAGATCGCCGCGGGCACCGCCCTGCGGGTCGAACTCTCACCCCGCACCGTGGCGCGGACCGAGCGCGCCTCGGTGCGCGGAGAGCGCTTTGCCTCCGGTCCAAACGAGACGTTCGAGATCCTGCTGTCGGACGGCGGTTCGATCGTCCTCGGCCCGTCGAGCGCGGTTCTCGTCAGCGACTACACGTTCGATCCGGCGACCGGCACGGGAAGCTTCTCGGCGCAGCTTGAGGCCGGGTCGGTGCGCTTGATGGGCGGGCAGCTCAACCGTGCCGCGCCGATAGAACTGGTCGCGCCGGGCGGCCGTCTCAGCCTCGCGAACGGCGGGGCCTTCGTGACGACGGAAAGCGGCGGCACCCGCGCATCGCTGCTCGCCGGAACGCTGGCGGTGATGGCCGACAGGGGCGACGTCCGGATCGAAAAACCGGGCTTCGAAGCCGTCATCGCCGACGGCGGCGTGTCCGCTCCCCGACGCCAGAGCCGGGGACGGGCCTTCGCCGACGCCGCCGTCATCAATCCCGGCCTGCGCACGGGCGGCATGGCGCGACTGGTGAAAGTGGCCGAAAGCGACGTCGACGCCGAAGCCGAACAGGCGCCGGAGACCGACACGCAGCTCGTGCGCAGCGAAGTGGCCATCAACCAGCCGACGGGCTCGCTGGAGTTCGGCGGACCGGGGCGGACGATCACGCTGCCGGGGGGACAGGTCATCACCGTAGCGGGCGTGAGTACAGGGACAGTGCCTACGCAGGGGAACCCTTCACTGGGCGACGCTGCCAACGACCTGCTTCTGGCGCAAGATCTCACATCTTCGAGCGCCACGGCCTGCTCCAGCTTTCGTTGCAGAAGAGACGTCGGCCTAGCCTCCAACAGGTTTATCGGATCACCGAGCTTTGACTACGACTTGAAGGAAAACAGCCCCTCTTCCTTAACCAGACACACCATCGGCGGAGTGGAGACCGACAATTTTTCGGAAGACCTTTCATACATTTTCTCTTTAGGCTTGGCTCAAAGCGCGAACCAGGAGTTTTCTTTGGAAATCGAGAGAACCCAGATATCGCAATCTGCCGACAAGTCATTCATAGAATTCAATAACGAGTTATATTATCTGAACTCGGATGGATATGCATACGTAAGCTCGGACGGTAAAGAGATAGGCTACGTCGATTCGATGGACTATTTCTTCATATCGACAAGATTTGAAGAGCAGGATCTGCTTATCCTGACTTCTCAGCCGGAACTGGCAAGCATAAGCGATGCAGGGCGCGGTGGTTACGCTCTTATCCTCCCCATTCTTTCATTCCCCGATGATGGCACGATATCCGTCTCGCAATACAATGGCCCGGTTCTCGCAAAGAGCATAACCGGCGCGGGTGCGCCTTCGATAAGCGATCCGTCCAAGGCACCGACGACTTACGAAGGTTATGTCGCGTATATTAACGAGTATCTGGTCGATAAACTCAGCATAGGCGACATCGATGTCGGTATCGGAATTTTCCAGAAAGGCTTTGGCAGCCTGGAAAAGCCGCCGGGAACCAATGGCGACAGATCACCCAATAATTTCCTTTATATTGAACAAACGTCCTTGTCGGATAATTCGATCTTCGTCTTCGGCACAGGCGACGTTTCACGAACGTCCACCCGCCTTTCGAGCACAGCCAGTATCGATTCCTTCGCGCTGACCCGAGGCTTGAATACCGCTGACCTTGCAACGGACCTGACATTCAAGGCTTCCGACGCGCCCCTCGCCTTCCGCGCCTTCATGCCCACGCAGACATTGCCAGCCGGGATAGACGTCGGGACGCTGCAATCCACCCCGCTCTACGTCGCCAATCCGGCAGGAAGCCTTGTTTCACGGCTGTATCAGGCGGATTTCGGGCTCTCTGCCAACGGTTCCGCAAGCACGATCAGCGTCACGCTGGGCACCCTCACTTACGCCGACGGCGTATTAAATGACGATCGCGCCCAAGTGACGGTCGCAGGTCGCACTTTCGGCTCCACCCATTCGGGTAGCAGTTCGACCCTAGCGATCTCGAGCCCGCTGGTCGCCTCGTCCTTCGGTGGCGACGAGAGCAATCCCGGCTACGCCTCGTACTTCGTGCTGGAGAACGTCGGCGAAGGGTCAGGAACGACCGGCGGCACCATCGATCAACTCAACGGAAACTCCTCGCAATACGGCTTCCTTCGCCTCGCCACGCGTGACGAGACGGTGTTGCGCGGTGCGATCCCGGTTGCGTCGAACACCGGCTATGTCGCCGGTCTGGTCGAGACGGCTGCAGGCGGGCGCCTCGCGCTCGGTAGGGTGAGCAATGTCTCGGTGAACGGTGCGGACAACACCGTGGATGCGGCCATGCAGTTCGATGGCTCGACCTATCAACTCGGCGGCAGCGGCGGGGCGAGCGCCTTCATCGACAGGGAGAACTTCGCCGCCGCGACGACGACCGGCGCGGTGCTCGTCGCGGGCGCGGGACTGGTCGGGGATTCAACCGCGTTCGCGGATCTGAACACCAGGTATCAGCACGTGCAGTGGGGCTTCTTCTTCGGCGACATGTCGACCGGCTCGGCTACCGATCCGCAGCGCCACACCGCGCTGTCGAGCTGGGCCGTGGGCGAGCGGTGGGCCGGAGCGCCGGTGCAGTCGCTCTCCGGCCGGGCGACCTACAGCGGCCACGCCATCGGTTCGGTGATCGACAACCAGACATCGCGGGTCGATGTCGGCAAGTTCACGCAGGACTGGGACTTCTCCGGCCGCAAGTATGCGATGAGCCTGCAGTTCCCGGCGGCGAGCGGAAGCGGCCCCGATGCGACCTACAGCATCGGCCTGACGCCCGGGAGCGGCGCGTCCTACTCGGGCCTCTCGAACCTCGTGAACAATGTGCAGGCAAGCGTGACGGGCGAACTCGTAGGCAACGGTGCGGCCCTGCCGCTGGGCACGGTGGGGCAGTTCCAGATGCTCAATACGACGGGCACTTACTCAGTCGTCGGCACATTCGCGGGCGAAACACGGCCCTGAGCCATGCGGCGGCGCGTCTGGTTGGGGCTGCTCACGGGGCTTGCGGCGTTCATGGGCACCCCGCTCCCCGCAGCGGCGCAGAGCGTGGCGGAGCGCATCACCGCCTCGCGCGCGCTTGCCGCGCAGTGCCGGATTCCCGACGCCCTCACCGGGGCGCAGGCGGCGCTGACACAGGCCCGCACGGAATGGCCTGCGGGCAACCCGCAGCTTGCATTGCTCCTTGTCGATACCTCCTCGCTGCGCATGCGCCTCGGCGACCTTGCGGGAGCGGAGGCCGACGCCCGCGAAGCGATCGGGTTGACGCAGAATGCAGGAGCATCTTTCGCCTTGCTGTTCGCCGTCGCGCAATTGCGCCTCGCCGATGCGCTGATGGGGCAGGACCGGCTGGACGATGCCGCCGCGCCGCTGCAGGCCGCCGACCGTCACTTCCGAGAGACGGCACCCGACATGGCGGTCGGCAGCGCCATCGCTTCAAGCAGGCTCGCGATAGCACGCGGCCTGGGTGCCGAGGCCGTGCGCGAAGCGCAAGCCGCCGTGCAATCGGCCGGGACGGCGCAGGCGCTGCTCGCTCAGGCGCGGCTCCAACTGGCCGAGGCATACCGCTATAACGGACAGATCACGGAAGCCGGACAGGTTCTCGCGACACTCGGCCCGGGCACCGCAAGTGACGGACGCCTCGCACTCGCCCGCGCCGGCCTCGCCTTCGATCGCGGGCAGTTTCATGAAGCGCTGGCGCTGACGAGCGCCGCCGACAAGGCGCTCGATCCGGCAACGCTGGCCTGCGACCGGACGCTGCGCGTCGACCTGCTTCAGCGTCGCGCCTCGATCCACCTACTGCGCCGCGAGGTCAGCGAGGCGCGGCTGGACTACGACGCCGCGCTGCTGGAGCACCAGCGCGTCGGGATCGCGCATAGCCCACGCAAGGGCGAGATATACTTCGGGCTTGCCGATGCCGCCTATCTGGCGGGCGAATACCCCCTCGCCTCCTCCTTCTTCGACCGGTCCTCCGCTGCTTTCCGCGATGTCTACGGCGGCCCCAGCGCGCGCGAGGCGGAGGCGGAGATCGAGCGGGCTTTCGTGCTGGAAGCCGCGGGCGACGCGGCTTCGGCGATCACGACGGTAGAGCGGGGACTGGCGATGCTGGCCACGGTGCCCGGCGACCATACGCGCGCTCGTGCGGGCGCCAATGCGGCGCTGGGCCGATGCTATCGACAACAGAAGCGCATTCCGGAGGCGAAGGCCGCTTTCGCTGCGGCAATCGGCGGGTTCGAACGTGCCCGCGGAAAGGACTCCGCAGACCTGCCGCCCGGCCTCGTCGCGCTGGGCGAGATCGCGCTGGACGAGGGCAAGCCGGAAGTGGCCATGCCCCTGCTCCAGCGCGCGCTCGCGATCCAGCGTGGCGGGGGGAGCATGACGCCGCAATCGGCGGGCCTCACCCTGTCACGCATCGCCGCCGCTCATGCCGCGATGGCGCAGATGGCAGCGGCGCGCAAAGCCAGTTCCGAAGCGGTCGGCACGCTGGAGCAGCGGCTGAACCTCGGGGAAGACGCACCCTGGGCCGATGCCGAGGCGGAACGGCGGCGTTCGCGCGAGATTCTGCAACAGGATCTGGACCTTGCCTTCACCGCGTCCGGGGCAATCGGCAATGATCTCGTCAATCCGGCGTTTCGGACGGCGCAGCTTGCGTCCTCCATCAGCACCGGAGCAGCCATCGCGCAGATGTCGCGGCGCCTGCAGGCGAACCAGGGGCCGCTTGCGGAGATGCTCCGCCGCCGCGACGATCTCGTCCAGGAATGGAAGCTGCTGGATACCGAACGCAACCGTCAGCTTGCCAGAAGTGATCCCGATTCTGCCGAGAGCCCTCAAGCCGAACAGCGCGACATGCTGCAACGCCAGTCGGCCATCCTTGCCGAACTGAGCCGCCTCGATCTGGAACGCTCGCGCAGATTTCCGCAGTCGGATCTCGTGGTGCGTTCGCTCGTCGTCGATCTCGCGGACGTGCAGTCGGTGCTGAAGGACGGCGAACTGGCTCTCACTTTCGCAGTGATGGACAAGCGGACCTACGTATTCTGGGCGAGCCGCGAGGCGGCCTCGGCCTACGCGGTCGACATGGGCCGCGATGAGATGTCCCGTCTCGTCGCGGATCTGCGCGCCTCGATCGCGCCGCCACCGGGCGTGCGACAACTGCCGGTATTCGACGCCATGCTCGCCAGCCGTCTGTACGAGCGGTTGCTTCGCCCCGCCCTCGACGCAGCGCCCGAAGCGAAGACGTTGCTGGTGGTGCCGGACGGTGCGCTGTCGAGCATCCCGCTCGGCGTGCTGGTCAGCCAACCACCCGCCGCCGCCATTCGCCGCGCCTCGGACTTCCTATCCATCGAATGGGTCGCAAAGCGGCATGCGATCGGCGTTTTCCCATCGGCTGCATCGACCGTGGCTTTGCGGCGGCTCAAAAAGGGCGTTGCACCTTCCGGTTCGTTCCTTGGCGTCGGCGACCCGGAACTCTCAGGGAAGGCGGCGGTCAATGCACAGATCGTGCTGACACGCTCGCTGGGACGCACCCGGCTGGCGGATCCGTCGATCCTTTCCGGCCTTACCCCTTTGCCCGAAAGCCGCAGCGAGCTTGAGCAGATGGCGAGCGCACTGGGGGCGGGCTCGGCGAACCTGATGGTCGGCGCCGCGGCATCGGAACGTGCGATCAAGACCGCGCCGCTGGCCGACTATCGCGTCCTGGCATTCGCCACGCATGGCCTCGTGGCGGGCGATCTCGCGGGCTATGCCGAGGCGGCTCTGGTCCTGACTCCTCCGGCGGTAGCATCGGACCAGGACGACGGGCTGCTGTCTGCCAGCGAGATCGCCGGACTGCGGCTCAATGCCGACTGGGTGATCCTGTCCGCCTGCAATACCGCCGCAGGCAGCGACGGACATGCCGAGCCGCTGACCGGACTGGCAAAAGCCTTCTTCCATGCAGGCGTCCGCTCTCTGCTGGTATCGCACTGGCAGGTCGACTCCAAGGCGACGGTCGCCCTGACCACCCAGACGGTTCGCAACTTCGCCTCGGGACAGTCGTCACCGGAAGCTCTCAGGGCGACCGAAATGACCTTCGCCGATGGCAGCACCGGCGCGGGCTATGCGCATCCATTTTTCTGGGCTGCGTTCAGCGTGATCGGCTTTGACAACTGAACGAGCAGATACAACATGCGTCGAGCTCGGAAGGCGGCCTCGACGGGCTGGCCTACGAACAGTCCGCCCATCACCGGGCACAGGGAGACGTTCGCCGAACTCGCCTCTCACTATGACGAGATCGGCGGGCCGCAGGTCTACAACCACTTCAACGCGGCCTGGGCCTGGGCGATGAACAGCCCCTATCCGTGGTGGAAGCAGATCGCCTCGCAGGCGGGCGGGACGCGCAACGGCATGGTCGTCTCATGGCCCGCGCGGATCAGGGATGGCGGCACGTTCCGCAGCCAGTACGCCCACGTCAGCGATATCGCGCCGACCATCCTCGAAGTCGCAGGCGTGAAGGCGCGGGAAACGGTGAAGGGCGTGAAGCAGCAACCGATCGACGGCATCAGTCTTGCGTACAGCTTCGCCGCCCCCGCGGCTCCCTCCGCACGGCGCACGCAGGTGTTCGAGATGATGGAAAACTTCGGCATCTACCACGACGGCTGGATGGCCGGCACCCTGCCCAAGCGCATGGCTTGGGAAGTGGGCGTCGGCGAAGACCGCAAGCTCGGCGTCGGGCCGGGAGACCGCAAGTGGACCCTGTTCAACCTCGACAAGGATTTCACCACCGCCAACGACCTTGCGGCGAAGAACCCGGGCAAGCTCAAGGAACTTCAGGATCTGTTCTGGAAGGAAGCAGCGGCGAACAACATCCTGCCGATCCACGACTATTCGGAAGGGGCGCAAGGTCGTCCGACCATGGGCGGCAACCGTGCCGGCTTCACCTACTACGCCCCGCTCAGTCATCTCAACGAAGATGCCGCGCCACATACGATCGGCAGGTCGTTCACCATCGATGCCGACGTCGAGGTGCCAGAAGGAGCCAGAGGCGTACTGGTGACCCAGGGCGGCCGGTTCGGCGGCTACGCCTTCTACCTGAAGGACGGCGTGCCGGTCTTCCACTACAATGCGGTGGGGACGGACCAGTTCACCATCCGCGCGGACGCGGCCCTGCCCGCCGGATCACACACGCTTTCCGCCGCATTCCAGGCGGACAGGCCCGAACCCGGCTCGGGCGGGACGCTGACGATCAGCATCGACGGCAAGCCCGTCGGCAGCGGACGCATCGGGCGCACGATCAGGGGCTGGATGTCCCACACCGAAGGCTTCGATGTCGGCATGGACACGATCACGCCGGTCAACGGCGACTACACCATTGCCGGGAGCCGGTTCTCCGGAACCATCAAAAAGCTAGTTTTCAACCTGCGGTGAACTGACGCATTCGAAGAGCCGAACTTGTCGCACCAAAGCAGACGGGGAGATGGATGATGACGGAAGACTTCAACTGGGATCTGGAGGCGGACGTCGTCGTCCTCGGTTCCGGCGGCGCGGCCATGACGGCGGCGATCGCGGCACACGATTTCGGCGCCAAGGACGTCGTGATCCTCGAAAAGACCGGCATGGTCGGCGGTACGACCGCGATGTCGGGCGGCATGCTCTGGATTCCGGGCAACCACCACCAGCTCGAAGCCGGGATCGAGGAGGATGACGAGGACGTCGTCGCCTATCTCGACTCGCTCGCGCCCGGCAACCTCGATCCCGATACGCTGATGGCGTTCATGGAGACGGGGCCGGAGATGATCCGCTACCTCGCGGACAGGACGCCGGTGCGCTTCCACGCGTATGCCGATTTCCCGGACTACCAGCCCTACATGCCCGGCGCCAAGCCCGACGGCGGCCGCTCGCTGGACAACGACGCCTTCTCGTTCGAGCGGCTCGGCAAGTGGGCGACCCGCGTGAACCCGACCAAGATGGCCTATCCGGTGCGCGGCAGCCTGATGGAAGCCATCAACGGCACCCTCGATGAAGCCACCCTCGCCGAGCGCGAAGCGGGCGACTATCGCGGACTCGGTCAGGCGCTGGCGGGATCGCTGTTCCTCGCCGTCCTCGATCGCGGCATCCCGGTCGAGTTCGAGAAGCGCGCGCGCAAGCTCGTGAAGGACCGCGACCGGGTGATCGGCGTCGTGGCCGAAGACGCTGGCGGCCGTGATTTCCATGTGCGCGCGCGGCGTGGGGTCGTCATCGCCACCGGCGGGTTCGAGTGGAACGAGACGCTGGTGAAGACCTTCCTGCGCGGCCCCCTCACCGGCCCGGTCAGCGTGCCGGAGAACGAGGGCGACGGCCTGCTCATGGCGATCGAGGCGGGCGCCCAGCTCGGCAACATGCAGCACGCCTTCTGGCAGCAGAGCGTGCTGGAGTTCCAGCCGCAGCACCGCGCGGCCAAGCCCAACTACCTGCTCGGTTCGGACGAGCGGGCGCGACCCGGCGCCATCCTCGTCAACCGCAACGGCAAGCGTTTCGTCAACGAGGCAGCCAACTACAACGCCATGGGTAAGGCCCTCCATGCCTTCGACGCGGGCACCCATTCCTACGCCAACCTGCCTTACTGGCTCATCATCGACCAGCGCTATCGCAACAAGTACCAGACCTTCAACACCCCGCCCGGCGGCCCGGTCCCCTCGTTCATGATGCAGGCCGACACGCTGGAGGAACTGGCAGGGAAGGCCGGGATCGACCCGCAGGGACTGACAGCCACCGTGGCGCGCTTCAACGACATGGTGCGCAAGGGCCACGACGACGATTTCAACCGCGGCGACAACACCTACGACAACTTCTACATGTGGGGCGATGCCGAGTTCGATCCGCCGTACCGCACGCTAGGCGTGATCGATCAGGGTCCGTTCTTTGCGGTGAAGATGGAATCGGGCGCGCTGGGCACCGCCGGCGGGCCGAAGACCAACGCCGATGCGCAGGTTCTCGACTGGAGCGGCAACCCGATCCCCGGCCTCTACGCGGCGGGCAACGTCATGGCGGCAGTGCTGGGCGAAGCTTATGGTGGCGCGGGCGGGACGCTTGGGCCGGGTATGACATTCGGCTACATCGCCGGACGCCACCTCGGCACGCATATCCCCAATCACTGAAGGACGGCTGACGCCTCGGAGTGCAGGGCCGGGGCGTCAACTATAACATCCCGCCATAATCGCACCTAGCTGCGCGCAGAGGTCGAGAACTCCACGGCGAAACCCTGCAGACTTTCGAGGAGGCGGGCATGACCGCCGTGCGCTTGCGCGATCGCCCTCACCATGCTCAGTCCGAGACCAGCCCGGGTGTCGTGCGCCAGATCCCCCGCAGCATTCAGCCGCCCTGCAACATGTAGCCTGCGCCTCGGATCGTTCCGCATCGGCTTGCCCGAGCCAATATAGTGCGGCCCCCGATCTCACCGCACGGGGCGAGGACGGCGTTCGAGGTCAGCTCGATGCCGTGGCGACGACTACGCCGGCAGGTTTCACGCCAGCCTCCAATCAAGCCTGGAAGAAAATCCGGGGGTCAGGTCCGCATGTTTGCGTTGAATCGTCATGCGCCGAACTTGGATGTGTCATCAAACCTCATTTTCGCTTTTCTAAGTGGCCCCGATGGGGTTCTCGAACGCATCGAAGTACGCTCCGGGCTCGGCGTTCAGTTGGGCGCGGTTGCGGGATCAGGTCGCGCGCATGACGCGGCGTGACGATGCCGAGGATCTGCTGCATGATGCATGGGTCAACGTCAGCACCGGCTCGACCCTTGCGCGCAATGCCGACGCGCTTCTGGCTCGTGCGGCGACCAATCGCGGCATCGATGCCCACCGTCGTGAGCGACGGGCCAGGGAAACTCTCGTCTGGGATGCGGATGTGGCTACCGTTGCAGATGACCATCCCCTGCAGGACGAGGTGCTCATCGCGCGCGAACGGCTCGACCGTCTGCGCGTGGGGATCGAGGCGCTAAGCCCTCGAACCCGGCAGATTTTCTTGATGTATCGGCTGGACGGCCGTAAATATCGCGAGATTGCCGAGGAACTCGGCATCAGCCAGAGCGCTGTCGAAAAGCACATTGCCAAGGCGATGGCGCATCTGGCCGAGTGGATGGAGAAATGGTGACGTGATCTTCCGCAGCAAGCCGGAGAATATGAACCGGCAGGCGGCGGACTGGCTGGCTCGACTGCACGCGGATGACCGATCCTCTCGGGATGAGGCGGCATTCCATGCGTGGCTGAAGGCCGATCCGTCACACGCCCGTGCATTCGAGAATGCGTCCACGATCTGGGACGCCGTCGGCGGTCTTCGCGACGATCCGCGGCCTGCGCCCCCGCGGCAGCCGGAGCGCGTGTCCCGGCGCGCGGTGATGGCGGGCGGGGCCGGTCTGGTCCTGACTTGCGGGCTGGGGCTCGGCTGGCAGCAAGCCCGCGCGGGCGTGTACGAAACCGGTGTCGGCGAACAGCGGCGCTTCGTGCTGGACGACCGCACGCGCATCATGCTCGATACGAACACCCGCGTGCGCTTCACGGCGAGTTCCTCGCAGCGCCTGCTGACGCTGTCATCGGGCCGCGTCGATGTGGAGATCGCACGGGATGTGCGACCCTTCGTCATCGAAGCGGGCGACAGAAGCGCGGTCGCGCAATCGGGCAGGCTGGACTTGCGCCGGGACGACGGCGTCGTGCTCATCACTGCAGTGCAAGGCAGCGCGCAGGTGCAGTCGGCCGGTGCCCGTGTCGAACTTTCGACGGGACATCGCATCGCCATGGAGCCGGGCCGGCAGGACAAGCTCGACCGGCCCGAGATCGACGACCTGCTGGCATGGCAGAGCGGGCGACTGGCATTCCGCGACGAAACCGTGGCGCAGGCGGTCGCGGAGATGAACCGCTACAGCAGTCGCGAACTGGTCGTCGCAGATGCTCGCGCCGCCGACCTGCGCCTGAGCGGGGTCTACCGCGTCGGCGATCCCGAGGCGTTCGCCCGCTCGCTGGCGGTCCTGCTGCCCGTCGAGATCGCGGCAGAGCCGGACGTGATCCGGATTGCGACGGCTCGCTGAATTTTATTTGCCTCCGGGGGTGAGGAAAAGCCCGTCCAGAACGACGACGCATTAAGCGGCGCTCACGATGGGCGTCCGGACGGGGTATCGGACATGACTTCTTTCAAACGGCAGCTTTGCCGATCGGTGGCGCTTGCGCTGGTTCTTTCAACTGCGTCTCTGGCGCCCTCTGTGCATGCTCAGTCGCGGCAGGTGCGCGTCGCCATCGCCGCGCAGCCGATGGATCGGGCGCTGGAGCAGCTGGCTCGCCAGAGCGGGCAGGACATCCTGTTCACGCGTGATGCCGTGGCGCGCCTCAATGCTCCGGCCGTTTCCGGCGAGTTCGATGCGGAAACGGCTGTTCGCCGCCTGATCGCGGGCACCTCGCTGACGGTCGTGCGCGACCGTTCGGGCGCGCTCATCGTCCGCCCTCTGGCGGCGGCGGCCGCGCAAACGCCAGAAATCGCGAGCGGCGAGCCGACCCCGGCCAGTGAAATCGTCGTGACCGCGCCGTTTTCGGACGGTGTCGAGCGTTCGCTGGGCGTGAAGCGCAATGCGGATTCGATATCGGACGCGGTCGTCGCGGCCGATATCGGCAAACTGCCGGCCTTCAACGTCGCCGAAGCGCTGCAACGCGTGCCCGGCGTCACCATCGTGCGTGAGGCAGGCGAAGGCCAGTTCATCAGCGTGCGCGGGCTCGGGCCGAATTTCCAGGCGGTGACGTTCGACGGCATGCCGCTCGCCTACAACGAGAACATCCGCAATTCCGGCCAGTCCGGCCGCCAGTTCCGCCTGCAGGTGCTGCCCGCCACGCTGATCGACAGCGTCGTCGTTACCAAGTCGCCCACGGCCGACCTGGTCGAGAGCGGCATCGGTTCGACGGTCGACATCCGTCTCATCAAGCCGCTTGATCGGGAGTCCTTCGTCGCCGCCAATGCCTATGCGGGCTATGAGGAACGGACCGACACGGTCAATCCCAACGGCACGATCTCTGCCGGCTGGCGCAATGAGGACAAGACCTTCGGCGTACTGGCAGGCCTGTCCTATTCGCGCCGCAAGGTCCAGTTCGACCGCCTGCGCATGGGATGGCAGGATGCCGAAGTGGAGGGCCTCGGAACGCTGCGGGTGCCCGGCGATGCGCAGCCCTATCTGGAGACCGAGGATCGCGAGCGCATCAGCGCCGTCGTCGGCCTGCAGTGGCGCCCGTCCTCCAGCTTCGAGATCGACGTCGACGGCCTGTTCTCGCAGTTCAACAACGAAACGACCGAACGCCGCCTGACGTATTACATCCCGAGCCAGCTTTCGCGGCTCGACCTGTCCAGCGCAGTGGTCGAGGACGGCAGACTTGTCGCGGGCACGATCCGCGGCGCGCGGGTTCGCAACTACAGCGAATACATGGACCAGTCGCACCAGAACCTCCAGCTCAACACCACGTTCAAGCTGGACCTCGGCGACTGGCATATCGAACCGCGCGTCAGCTACGCCCGCGCCAGCAGCGACCTCGACACGCCGATCCAGCGCGTCCAGTACCGCACGGCGAGCGGACGGGGCGGCAACCTGACGTTCGATTTCAGCGGCGATGTCCTGAACGAAGGGCGCGTCACGTCGCTCTATACCGATCTTGACCTGACCGATCCTTCGCTCATGCCGTTCGAGAGTTTTGCCGTTCGCCCGATCAATTCGATCGACGAGGACAAGAGCTTCATCCTCAACATCTCGCGCGAGATGAACTTCGACGTGGGCGGCATCCGCCTGTCCAAGCTGCGGTTCGGCGGGCAGATATCGGATCGCTATCGTGACTATCAGCGCCGCGACCGTAACAGTGCGACCCTGCGCGACGGCTTCACGCGCACCGACGCCTTCCTCCAGTATCCCGTGCCGGGCAATGCCTTCGACCAGTCGATCGTGAACCGACAGGCGTGGACCAATGTGGACTGGTCGCTGTTCAACCAAGCCTATACGCTTGGCAGCGAGTACGATGGCGTCAGCCCCGATGCGTTGGATCTGGAACCGACGGCAGCGGACCTGCAGAACTCCTACCGCATCGGCGAGAAGATACAGGCGCTCTATGGCCGCATCGATTTCGAATCCGACGTGGGCGACGTGCCGGTTTCCGGCAACTTCGGCCTGCGTTACGTGCGCACCCAGACCGACGTGCGCGGCACCACTATCGCGCCCGTCGCGGATGGTTCGGGAGGCGTGACCACCGAAGTCCTTCCCACGACCACGCGCGCGACTTATGCCGAGTTTCTGCCCAGCGCCAATGCGATGTTCAAGTTCTCGGACAACGTGCAACTGCGTCTGGGTGTGGCCCGCACGATGACGCGCCCTTCGCTCTCCGAACTGCGCAATTCGATCAACACGAACAGCGTCACTGTGACGAGCATCTACAACCAGGGTGCGGCGGCGCTCGATGATCCGACGCTCAATCTGCAAGCATCGGGCGGGAATCCCGCTCTGCGTCCTTATACCTCGTGGAACTTCGACGCTTCGTTCGAATGGTATTTCGACAAGTTCGGTGCGTTCACCGTGGCCGCGTTCCACAAGGACATCAGCAACTACATCGCATCCGACTTCGAGACGCGCACGCTGGCCTTCGCCGTCAACGACGGCACCACGCTGCCGGTGGACATTCTGGTCGCCACCCCGACCAACGTGGGCGATGCCGCGATCTCCGGCGTCGAGTTCGGCTACACCAACAAGCTGCCGTTCGGTCTCGGCGTCACCGCCACGGCGACCTTCGCGACCTCCAAGCTGGAACTGAACACCACCGGCGTCGGCATCCAGTCTGCGGGCATCCAGGGTGTTTCGGATGTCAGCTACTCGATCACGCCCTTCTTCGAGACGGGACCGTTCGAGATCAACGTCAGCTACACCTATCGCAGCAACTACATGACCGATTCCGGCGCGAACGTGACCTCGCTGCCCAGCCCCGAGGATGTCGTGGCGTATTACCAGAAGGGCTTCGGTATCGTCGATCTCGGCGCCAGCTACAAGATCAGGCCCAATATCGAGATGTTCATGCAGGCCGTGAATGTCCTCGACGAACGGCAGGTCTCGTTCGCGGGCAGCGAAAGCGAAGTCAGCGAGATCCACACGTTCGGGCGTACCGTCAACTTCGGCGTCCGCGCCAAGTTCTGATCCCGCTTCCCGATTGACCTGCGGGCACCGCGCCGAAGCTTCGGCGCGGTGCCCGTATTCCCATTGAAGGCCCATGCGACAGATGATGCGTTCAGGACGGCTTCTTGCCTCGGCGATCACCCTTGTACATGCCTTGCCGGCGTATGCCGATGAGCCCGGCCAACGGCGCTGGCTGGCGGGCGATCATCATGTGCACAGCATCTACAGCGCCCGCTACGAAGCGGATCCCGAACATTCCGAGCACCTGCCGGATCCCGTGATCGGCGGCGATTCTTCCCATACGACCCTGCAGAACGTGGAGATGGCGCGCCGCTTCGGGCTGGACTGGATGGTCACCACGGACCACGGAGGCCCCAGGCATTCCGCGCTCAACCATGATCGTGCCTGGCCGGACGTCGTGGCGGCACGCAAGGCGGTGCCCGACATCGTCCTGTTCTACGGCATGGAATTCGACGTTCCGGGCGGCGAGCATGCCAGCCTCATCCTGCCAACCGATGCAACTGAGCGCGCCACGTTGCGGGATATCGAATCCCGCTTCGGCAAGCGCGAGGCGTTCCCTGCCGATCCTTCACGCAATACCAAGGCGAGGATGATCGAAGCGCTGCGATACATGGCCGGACTGCCCGTTCCGCCGGTTCTCATCGCCAATCATCCCTCCCGAACGGCGACCGGCTATGGCGAATGGGGCCTGCACACGCCTGCCGAGTATCAGGCGTGGCAGGAGGCCGCTCCGAATGTCGTTATCGGCATGGAAGGCGCGCCGGGGCATCAGGCTGCCAGACCGGAAACAGGCAAGGACAAGGCGCACGGCTCTCGCGGCCTGTATGGCGGTTTCCCGACGATGGGTGGTTTCGACCAGATGGTCGCCCGCCTGGGTGGCGCCTGGGATGCGCTTCTCGGGAGAGGGCTGCACTGGACCATTACCGCCAACTCGGATTCGCACGGTCACTGGCGTGAGGGCGGCGCCGACTTCTGGCCGGGGGAGTATCCCAAAACCTGGGTCTTCGCCGAGCCGAACGCCCCGGACATACTCGATGGTCTGCGCAATGGGCGTGTTTTCGTCGCCACCGGCAATCTGGTCGACCAACTGGAGGTCAAGGCGGCAATCGGGCCGACATCGCCAAGGACCGCGACCATGGGGCAAACGCTGGCGATACGCGACGGTGACGAACTCGATATCTCCATTCGCTTCCGTCCTGCGCGCACTCCGAATGCCGCTGGGCAATTGCCGAAAGTCGACCACCTGGACCTGATCGCAGGAGGAGCTTCGGGTGTTGAGGGTGACCATAACGACAGTACCCGGATCGTCAGACGCTTCACATCGCGTGACTTTCGGGCCGATGGGGAAGATATTCTCGTATCTCTGCGAATGAAGGTTTCGAAGGGAACGACCTATCTGCGCGTCCGGGGCACGAATACGGAGCAGGGTGAACCCGAACCCGATGTCGCCGGAGAGGATCCGTGGCGTGATCTGTGGTTCTATTCGAACCCGATCTACCTTTCCGGTGAGGAAATCGCACAATGATGTGATCGGTTCTTTGGTCTGAATCTAGGCGACCGGTCCCCATGCACGAACCGCGTGTCACGGGGACGGGCGAAGACCTTATGGCGTTTTGCCGTTCGATACTTGGCTGGACTGCGTCGGCGATGCCTATATGCCATAAGGCATGAACTCCCAGAGCATACCCCGGACCCGCACTAAGCCTCCCGAGATCGAAAGTGTCGTCGATGCCGCCCGCTGTGTGATCGCAGCCAGGGGCGTGGCGGGCATGAGCCTGCGGACCGTCGCCGAAGCGGCAGACACGTCCGTCGGCTCGATCAGCTATCGGATCGGTGATCGCGCGGCGCTGATAACGGCGGTGCTCGACCGCGAGATCGAACTGATGGCCGAAGCGCGCGCGCAGTGGCGGGAGCGGGTCGGCGAAGTCGACGTGCTCGCCAGCAGCATTCTTCCTGATCTCGTCTGCGAATGGCTGGATCAGGGCGCGGGCCCACGCCGCACTTCGGCGATCGTAGCCTGCGAACTGGCGCTGCTGGCCAGTCGGGAGCCGCAGGCGCTGCCCGCAATCGTCACGCTGTTCGAACAGGCGGAGGCCCTGTGGCGCGACCTGCTGCCGGGGTCTGCTCGCGGCGAAACGCTGGCACGGCTCATCGCGCGGTATTGTCTGGACGAGCAGGTGTTCTCCATCGTCCTGTCGGATGAGACGGACTATCGGCTGCTGCGCCATTCGACTGTGCGCGGCATGCTGCGCAGCGGTTCCGGCGCCATCGATCCGTCCTTTACCCAGTGGCACATGGCGCTGGTCGACCGCCTTGCCGTGCCGGCCGCGGCGGCCCTCGATGAGAAGGCAATCGTCCCGCAGGGGACCAAAGCCGCCATCGCGGAACATATCGCCGACATCATCGTGCAGCAGGGTGTCGGCGCCTTGTCCCATCGAACGGTGGCGCAGGCGGCAGGCGCCGCAACGTCAAGCGTGGCGCATCACTTCCCGTCGCATCGCGACATTCTGTTCGCCGGTGTAGAAGCCGTCTATCGCCGCCTGCGCAGCCAGATCCATGCCAGCAGCGCGCGGCTGGGCAATGGCGACATCATCCGCCTGACTCACGAATGCGCGCTCGCCGCACTCGCCGATACCGCCTTCCGCCCCTTCGCCATCGATATGCGCCGTCGCCGTGCCGAGAATGTCCACCACCTCTATGCGCAATGGCTGGGCATTCCCGAGAATTCCGATCGCGCGCGCGTGCAGGCGATGGTCATCGCCTCGATCGGCGACGGCCTGCGCACTTTGGCCACCGACGCCGAATGGGCTGATATGCGTGAGCTGATCGGAACGTTCACCTGAACAGTACGGATGTTTTTATAAAACATAAAACTGGGATAAAAATACCATACAATCGTCCTGAAAGAGTCATGAAGCGACCCTAGAGGCGCGTCCTGAAGATCCCCGATCAACAGGACGGAGCCCTGCCATGTCTGCTTTCAACCGCCAGCGAACGATCCACCTTCTCTCCACCATCCTTGCCGGCACAGTCTTGCCGTTTTGGGCCGTTACGGCGCAGGCCGAGGAAGCGGCACCCGCCGACGATGCGCTTCCGGAAATCACCGTGACGGCGGAGCGCCGCGCGGAAAGCAGCCAGAAGGTGCCGCTGGCGATCCAGTCGATCGATGGCGAGACGCTGGCCAAGACCGGCTACACATCGGTCACCGACCTGCAGTACACGATGCCCGGCGTGCAGTACGACCCGACCCAGGGCGCCGCGTTCCAGATCCGCGGTGTCGGCAGCACCTCCTTCGACTTTTCCAACGCCAAGTCGGTGAGCGTCGTCGTCGATGACGTGGTGATGGACGGACAGCGGGCGAACGGCCTGACCGGGCTTGTCGATATCGAGCGCGTCGATGTGCTCATGGGTCCGCAGGGCACGCTGTTCGGCAAGAACGCGACCTCGGGCGTGATCGCCGTGACCACCACCCGTCCCAAGATCGGCGAATGGTCGCTGCGCGCCAGCGCCAGCTTCGGCGAGCATGACGAGCGCATCCTCAACGCCACCGCCAACGTCCCGCTCGGCCCGATCGCGGCCCTGCGCGTGTCCGGCTTCGACCAGGCCTTCGACGGGTTCGGGCGCAACGTCACGCTCGACCGCAAGGTCGGCTCGCAGCACGAGTACGGTGGCCGCGCGCGCCTTTACCTGGAGCCGTCGGACAGCTTCAACCTGACGCTTTCCGGCGACTACGCCCATCACTGGGACAGCAGCGTGCGCACGCCGGTGTCCGGCCAGTCGGCAGCGTTGACCGCCATCCTTAACGAACTGGGCGTCTATCCCGGCCCCCGGAGCGCTGATACGGCGGACTCCTCTTTCGGCCAGATCGTCACCGAGGAATGGGGCACCTCGCTACGCGCCAATGCCAAGCTGGGCGATCATGACCTGACCTCGATCACCGCCTATCGCGTCACCGGCTACGACAACTCGACCCCGGCCAGCCTCGCGCCCTACGACCGCTATGCGTACATCCCGTTCAACCTCGGAGAGTTGGATACCGACAAGTTCAGCCAGGAAATCCATCTCGCCTCGCCGACCGGCGGCTTCGTGGAGTACCTTGTCGGCGCATTCTACAACCGCCTCCACGCCCGCCAGACCCAGTTGCAGTGGTCCACCGGCGGACAACCGCTTTACAATGTCGCAGGCACGCCGCTACCGACGCTGATCGCGCTGACCGGGGCGATCGGGCGGGACGGCAATGCGTCGCTGTTCGACTCCGTGAACGAGACGATGGCGGCCTTCGGCCAGCTCAAGTTCAACCTTACCCCGCGTCTCGCCCTGACGCTGGGCGGGCGCTACACGCACGACAACAACTCGCAGAGCATCGACTACGTCACGATCAACCCGCTTGAGATCGCGGGCTATACGCCGAACTTCACCGCTTCCAGCGCGGCGCCCGCATTCGATTTCGGCCGGGTTAAGGGCGACAACTTCTCGTTCCGCATCGCGCCGACGTATCAGCTTGCCGACAATGTGATGGTCTATGCGACCTACTCCACCGGCTACAAACCGGCGGGCATCGCCTTCGTCGGCAACAAGTATGCGCCGTATCAGGACGAGACCGTCAAGGCGTGGGAAGCGGGCATCAAGTCGGAATGGTTCGGCCGCCGCGTGCGGTTCAACCTCGACGCGTTCCGCTCCGACTTCAAGGACTTCCAGGCGACGATCCTGACCCAGATCCCCGATGGTTCGGGCGGCATGATAAACGCTACGGTCATCGGCAATGCCGGCGGCCTGCGCACGCAGGGCATCGAAGGTAGCCTGGTCGTCCAGCCCATGCGGGGCCTGCAGCTGTCAGGGGCGGTCACGTACACGGACGCCAAGTTCACCGACTACGTCTACAACGCGACCACGAACTACACGGGTTCGCGCCTGACGAATTCGCCCGAGTGGTCGGGCACCGCGGCCATCGACTACGATCACGAGTTCGGCTCCGGTCTGGGCCTGCGTGCCCATGCCGATTACGCCTATCGCAGCGAATACTGGACGGTGGTTGGACAGCCCGCCTACTCGAACGTGCCGGGCTACGGCCTCGTCAACGGCCGTCTCAGCGTGACCCTGCCGGGCCGCCCGATCGAGATCGGCGTCTACGCACGCAACCTGTTCGACAAGTACTTCTCGACCGGGTGGCAGCAGTACGGCTCGCTGGGCCTGCTCCACTACACCTCGCCCAATGCGCGTCGCACTGTCGGCGGCTTCGTCAACGTCAGCTTCTGAGCCTTGGGAGCCGGACCGGCCATCCGGTCCGGCTCATCGCTTCGCACCGTATTTCAGGGAGAATTCCATGACCACCCGCCGCGCGCTTCTCGTCGGTGCGCCGACCACGCTGCTGGCCGCTCAGGCGGCATTCGCACCCTCTGCCCTTGCCGCAACGCTGGGGGGAGACAGCAGCGACGTCGATGCCCTCGAACGGCTCATGACCAGGACGCTGGACGGCGAATTGGGCGACCAGGCTATTGCCCGTCAGCTCGCGTCGTACATCACCGAGGCGGGCTTCCGCTGGGAATACCCCACTTTCGCGGTGCGCGAAGCGGACAGCGTGGTCGCCTACAGCTTCGGCTATCGATCGGCGACGGGTAAGGTCGATCCGAATACCGGGCTTTCGGACGGCGCGGAAACCCCCGAGCCGGGCCCGGTCAACGTCCTGCTCGCCGACGCCGTGCATGCCATCGCGCGGGTTCGCCCGGTGCGAATCTACGCGCAGTGGGAAATCGCACAAGTCCTGACCGGGAAGCACGGCATGAAGGACATCGTGCCCATCCATCCCGTCAAGGGGCCGGACGGCAAGACGATCTACCTCAGCACCGATGGCGTGGCCAAGGCCGTGGTGGCCCATGCCGGCTCCGCTCAAGCCCTGGGCAAGGTGGCCGTCGTCGGGCATCGCGATCACGTGAAGCGCTGCGTGCTGGTTTCGCGCGACAACGGCATGACCGCCGCCGTCGCCCGCGAAGTGCCGCTGCCGGTCGAATACGATCCGCAGTCCGCACAGCCCTGGACCCGCCGCCGCGACGCCTATCTCCTCAGCGATCTGATCGCGCAACTCTCAATGACGCGCAACCGGGTCATCGGCGAGCTGGCAGGCCGATAGAACCGAGCCCCTATTCTCCGGCGCGTCGGACGCGTCGGGATGCGCCGAACATTGAAAAGTCCCAATGTTCGATGCTCGGGACAGGTCTTTGCCCGGATTGTAACAGAAGCGTCATGTCGCGCATCGACTAGGCCGCCCCGACAGCCTGCGCATTACCGCAGGCATCCTCAAGGGGGCAGACAATGGGTATCCGCAGCACACTCTGGCACAGCAGCCGGGGCATCATCGCACTTGCACTTCTGGCGCCCGGAGCGGCGTTGGCGGGCACCGTCAGCGGCACCGTGTCGGACGACACCGGAACCCGCGCGCTGCAGTCGGCGCAAGTGCGCATCGTCGAACTGGACCGCAGCGTGCAGGCCGAGCGCGACGGCAGCTTCCGCTTCGCGGACGTCGCGCCGGGCACGTACACGCTGGAGGCGCGCTACGTCGGGGCCGAGGTGACGACGCAGTCGGTCACGGTTCCCGCGACCGGCACTGTCACCAGCGACTTCTCCCTTGCCGGGATCGGCGGGGCGGACATCCTCGTCGTCGGCCAGATCGCCAGCCAGTCCTCCGCCCTGTCGCGCCAGCGCGCTGCGGACGGCGTGGAGAGCGTGCTGACGCGCGATGCGATCGGCCAGTTCCCCGACCAGAACGTCGCGGAATCGCTGCGCCGCCTTCCGGGCGTGAACATCCTGAACGATCAGGGCGAAGGCCGCTTCGTGTCGGTGCGCGGCCTCGATCCGTCGCTGAACGCCGCCTCGATCAACGGCGTGCGCGTTCCTGCCCCCGAGGGCGATACCCGCACCGTGGCGATGGACGTGATCCCGTCCGAGCTGATCGAATCGATCGAGGTGAAGAAGTCGCTCACCCCCGACATGGACGGCGACACCATCGGCGCCTCCATCGAGATCAACACCACCAGCGCCTTCGACCGCAAGAAGGATCTCTACTCGGTCAAGCTGGAGGGCAGCTACAACGACTACGCCGATGCGCTGACGCCCAAGGGCAGCGTGGACTTCTCCACCCGCGTGACCGACCGCTTCGGCATCGCCGGCGGCTTCAGCTACTATCGCCGCAAGTTCGAGAGCGACAACATCGAGGGCGCGGACTGGGCGCTGGACGACAACGGCAACGCCTATGCCGCCGAGATGCAGTACCGTGACTACGACGTCGAGCGCAAGCGCATGGGCGGGTCGCTCAGCTTCGACTGGCAGGCGACGGACACGACCAAGCTCTATGCCCGCGGCCTCTACAGCCAGTTCGAGGACCGGGAGTATCGCGGCGACGTGATCTTCGTGCTCGACGAGGCGCCGAGCCGCAGCACCGCCACCAGCGCAGAGTTCTCGTCCGAGGACGGCCGCGTCGAAGTGCGCCGCCGCATGAAGGACCGTTTCGAGAAGCAGAAGATCAAGTCGCTCACCATCGGCGGCGTGACCGAGGCGGGGCCGTGGAAGGCGGTCTATTCGGGCAGCTGGTCCGAGGCGAGCGAGCGCGAGAACGGCTCGGTCGATCCCACCCGTTTCCGTGCCCGCTTCGAGGAGGGCGACGATGTCACGGTCGGCTTCGACTACGCCAACCCGAGGAAGCCGCGCTTCAGCGTGACAGGCAACACCGATGCCTTCTACGATCCCGAGAGCTACGGGTTCAACGAATTGCAGCAGACGGTCCTGCTCGATGCCCGCGACCGCGAATATTCGGTGAAGGGCGATATCTCCCGCGAGTTCGCGACCGGCAGCGGCACCTTCACCGTGCAGGCGGGCATGAAGGCCCGCTGGCGCAAGAAGTCGCTGGCGCAGCGCGTCGATGCCTATGACGACTATGACGGCGATTATACGCTGGCCGACGTGCTGGGCAGCCAGACCTACCGCATCCAGGATATCCTGCCGCTGCCGAGCCAGCGCGGCCCGACAGACTTCTTCAACGCCAATCGCGACAACTTCGTCCTCAACCCGATCGACACCGCGGTCGAATCCAATTCGGCCGACTTCTCGGTGAAGGAGGACATCCTCGCCAGCTACCTGATGGGCCGCTGGGACAGCGACACCGTGCGCATCATCGCCGGTGTCCGCGTGGAGCAGACCCGCAACGACATCCGCGCCAAGCTGACGCAGGTGGTCGAGGAAGGGCAGGAATATCAAGGCGTCGAGGTGGAGGAGGACACCGTCTTCGTCACCCCGAACCGCTTCATACGCAACTACACCGACTGGCTGCCCAGTCTGACGATCCGCTACGAGCCGGTGCGCAACCTCGTGCTGCGTTTCGGCGGGTTCAAGAGCCTCGTCCGCCCGAACCTCTCCAGCCTCGCCCCGCGCTTCATGCTGAACGAGGATCTGGAGGCGGAGACCGGCAATCCGAACCTCAAGCCGTATCGCGCATGGAATATCGACGCTTCGGCCGAATGGTACTTCGGCAACAATGCGGCGCTGACGGCGGGCTTCTTCTGGAAGTCGATCGAGGATTTCACGGTCGAGCAGCGCTCGCGCACGCCGGGGACGATCTACGGCGTCGCCTATGACGAACTGACCAGCTTCATCAATGGCGACAACGCCAAGGTGAAGGGCTTCGAGGTTTCCTACAGCCAGGCGTTCACGTTCCTGCCCGCGCCGTTCGACGGCCTGCTGGTCAACGCCAACTACACCTACACCGATGCCCGCGGCACGGTGCTTAACGATGGCGACATCACCGATCCGCGCAGCATTCCGCTGGCGTCGGCCTCGAAGAACACGTTCAACGTCGTGCTGGGATACGAGAAGGGGCCGATCTCGCTGCGCGCGGCGGGCACCTATCGCGACAAGTACCTCGACGAGCTGGGCAGCACCCCCGAGCAGGACCGCTACGTCTCCGACCAGTTCCAGCTCGATCTCAGCGCCAAGTACCGCGTCATGCCGGGCGTGCGCCTGTTCGCCGAGTGGATCAACGTCACCGATGCGCCGTACTTTGCCTACCAGAACCTTGGCGGGGCACGTCGCCTGCTGCAGTATGAGCAGTACAACTGGACGGCCAAGTTCGGCGTGACCGCGAGCTTCTGATCCCGTTCCCGTCCTGCCGCCGCCGCCTTGCCTTCGGGCCGGGCGGCGGCGCCGTGTTTTTCCGGAGCTACCGAACCATGGCATCCCTTCGTCGTCTGTCCGCCCGGGTCGCGCTTGGCGCGCTGGCCCTTTGTCTCATTCAACCCGCGAGCGCCCAGGAGGCCGTGCCGCGCTCCGCCGGGACGCCTTATGCCGCCCGTAACCTGCCCGACAGGATCATGCTGACGCCCGCTGCCGATCCGACGAAGGGCATGGCTGTCGCGTGGCGCACCGATGCCGCGCAGAGCGCAAGCGAAGCCCAGATCGCCGTCGCGGTCGACGGGCCGACGCTGGAGGAGAAGGCGAGCCTCGTCACCGGCGCTCCGGGCGTCGCGAAGGACAGCGCCAACGGTCCCGCGCTCTATCATCAGGTCCGCTTCGAGAACCTGACGCCGGACACCGTCTATGCCTATCGGTTGAAGGGCAGCGCGGGCTGGACGGAGTGGATGCAGTTCCGCACCGCCAGCGCCGAGGCGAAGCCGTTCCGCTTCCTCTACCTCGGCGATATCCAGAACGGCATCCTGACGTATGCCAGCCGTGTCATCCGGCAGGCCTTCCATGCCAATGGCGGCATCGAACTGGTGCTCCATGCGGGCGACCTTGCCGCGCAGCGCGACGACCTCGACCATGATGACGAATGGGGTGAGTTCAATCAGGCGGGCGGCTACAACTGGGGCATCGTCCCGCAGGTGCCCGCGACCGGCAATCACGAATATGTCGACGTGGCGCTGCCGAACGGCGCGGAAAGCCGCAAGCTCGGGCCGTACTGGCCGCTCCAGTTCGCGCTGCCCGCCAACGGCGCGCCGGGCGTGAAGGCGACGACCTATTTCGTCGACTATCAGGGCGTGCGCTTCATCGTGCTCGACGGCACTTCCGCCATCGATCTGGGCACCATGAAGCAGCAGACCCGCTGGCTGGACGAGACGCTGGCATCCAGCAAGGCGAAGTGGAACGTCGTGCTGTTCCACCAGCCCGTCTTCACCTGCGCCCGTCCGCAGGATACGTCCGAGGTGAAGGCGGCGTGGAAGCCGGTGTTCGAAAGCCGCAAGGTGGACCTCGTGCTGCAGGGGCACGACCACTGCTACAGCCGCCTGACGTCGGAGGCCGGGCGCGAGGCTTCGGCGGCGATGCGCAAGGACGGCAAGGTGCAGGGGCCGGTCTATCTCGTCTCGGTGACGGGATCGAAGATGTACGGCCTCAACGATCGCGCCCGCACCCAGCCCGACCGGACGGCAGAGGCGACCGAACTCTATCAGGTGGTCGATGTGGCGGGGGATCGGCTGAAGTTCCGCACCTTCACCGCGTCGGGCAGGCTCTACGACGGCTTCGACCTTGAGCGCCGCACCGACGGCAATCACCTTATCGATATCGACGAACCGATGATCTCGGTGCGCACCTGCAACGGCAATGTCGGGCCCGATGGCGGCAAGTGCGTGGCGCGCGGCAAATAGCCCTGAAAACCGCCGGAATATTGCTTCTTCCCAATGTTCCGGCGGCGGCCTGTCAAATCGCGGGCAGCGGTCGCATTAGCCTTCCGGTCAGCCCTGTTCCGGCGCTTGGCTGGCCAGGAGTACCTTTACCGATGCGTCCGCCTTTCACCGTCCTGCACGATGTCCTGATCGTCGAGGACGACGTGCAGCTAGCCGAAAGCCTCTCGCAAAGGCTCCGCAGCGTCGGGCATGCCGTGACGCTTCTGACGAACGGGCAGGCAGCGCTTCGGGCCGTGATCGAAGGCGATTTCGACGTCATCGTGCTGGGGCTCGTGCTGCGCGGAATGGACGGCCTCAACGTCGTGCGCAGCCTGCGAGACGAGGGAGTGACGACGCCTGTCATCATGATGGCGGCTTTCGCGGACAGCGCCGAAAGGATCGACGGTCTGGAAGGCGGTGCCGACGACTACATGGTAAAGCCCATCGACATCGAGGAACTCCATGCCCGCATCAAAGCGGTGCTGCGCCGACGCAACTGGTCCACCGAAGGCGGCGGCACCATCGGCACGGACGATATCACGGTGAGCCCGAGCAGACTGCGCGCGTGGTATCGGGGCGTCGGGCTGGATCTGTCCGTGCAGGAATTTCGCCTGCTGGCGCAACTCGTCCGCAACGCCGATTCCGTCCTCTCGCGCGAGACGCTCTATGAGACCGTGTGGAGAAATGGTTCGCCCCCCAGTTCGAAAGTGGTCGATGCGCATGTAAGCCGGATACGTCGCCGCATGATCGAACAGGTTGGCGTCGATCCGATCGTCACCGTGCGCGGGGCAGGCTACATGGTCCGCAAGTGACAGGCGGGGCTTGCGGTCACGGTCGCTCAGCGAGTGGCAGCTCGATATCGACCCGGAGCCCCGGCTCCGCATCCGACAGGCGGAGGCGACCGCCATGCACTTCAGCCACCGCCTCGACGAGATTGAGGCCGAGACCGTAGCCCGGGCTGCCGCGGGATCGGTCGCCTCGCGTGAAGCGCTGCTTGAGCAGTTCCTGCCTGTGCTCAGGGACGCCATGGCCATCGTCGGTCACGCTCAGTACCACCTTGGTGCCGTTCAGGCACAGCTTTACACGTATGCTGGAACGCGGCGGCGTATGGCGGATGGCGTTCTCCAGCAGGTTGACGAGAGCCTGCGATACCAGCTCCGCATCGCCCAGAACCCGCATTTCCGGGCCGATGCTGCAGGTCAGCGACTTGTCGCTGTCCTCGGCGACGGCGGCATAGCTCTCGCAGACGCTGGCGACGGCGGCGCTGAGGTCGAAGACCCGGAAATACTGCCTCAACGCCCCCGCCTCCACCTCGGCGATACGCAGCAAAGCGCTGAAAAGTGACAGAGTTGCGTCGATTTCGACGATCGAACGCTCGACTTCGTCCTGCAACGCCCCCTCTTCGGGCGTCAGCACCATCATGCGTTCCAGCCTCTGCCGAACCTTGGCAAGCGGAGTGCGCAAGTCGTGCGCGATGCCGCTGGAAACCTGCCGCAAATTCTCGATCAGCGCACTGTTGCGGTCCAGCATCGCGTTGAGCGTCCCGGCAAGCTGGCCGAATTCGTCATCGGGTTGCGACACCGGCATACGCAGGCTCATATCCCCCGAGATGATGCCCTGAGCCGTGGCGTTCATGGCCCTCAGTCGAGACCGGATCGCGCGGGTCAGCCACACGCCGCCGATGATCCCGCCCAGCAGCGTCGCGCCAAGGCCTGCGAGCAGGATCAGCGCCGTAGTGCGGCGCAGCGCACGTTCCGGGGCGAGTTCCATCGCCACCGTCAGGCTGTTTCCGTCCTTCAGATCGACGGTGAAGGCACGCGCCACGTTGCGTCGGCCATCCTGGTCCCGGAACTGAATCTGCTCCCACCCGGTGCGCGGACGATCGGTCGTCAGTTCGCCGCCGAGCCTGCGCCCATTCCCGTCCGTCAGCAGGTAGCCGAGCGCATTGACGCCGCGGTCGTCCCGACGTTGCAGCGTGTCGCGAAGCGCGACGATGCCACGGTGGCGATGAATATCGGCCAGATAGTCGCTCTCGGCCGCGATCCGATCGTCAAGCTGTTCGCGCAATGCGCTTTCGCCGATGATATAGATCGTTGCGCCCAGTCCCAGCGTCGCAATCGTGTAGAACACGACGAACCAGCCCGCGATACGCGTGATCGCCCCAAGGCGGCCGTGACGTGGTTCAGACATCGCTGCGCAGCTTGTAGCCTACCCCGCGCACGGTAACTATCGGATCGCGCTCGAAACCCGCGTTCAGCTTCTGCCGCAGACGGCTCATGTGCGTTTCCACGATATTGGTCTGCGGATCGAAATGGAAATGCCAGACCTGTTCCAGCAGCATCGCGCGCGAAACCACCTGGTCCTGCTGGCGGATGAGTTGTTCCAGCAGTTCGAACTCCCGCGGCTGGAGGACGATCCTCTGCCCTTCGCGCCACACGTCCCTGCGGACCCTGTCGATCTTGATGGTGCCGCATGCCGCCGTATCGCCGAGACCTCCCCGTCCGCGACGACTGAGAGCATCGATGCGCGCGCACAGTTCGGCCATCGCGAAAGGCTTGACGAGATAGTCGTCCGCACCGCTTCCAAGCCCCTTCACGCGGTCCTCGATCGCGCCGAGGGATGTCAGCATCAGGATCGGTTCGGAAAGACCCAGCCCGCGCATCTCCGAAACGAGATCGGTCCCGTCGATATCCGGCAGCATGCGGTCGACGATCAGGACATCGCAGTTCTCGCCTTGCGCACGGCGCAGCCCCTGACGCCCTTCCTGCTCGGTCAGCGTGACATGGCCCTGCAGCGCCAGCCCATCTGTGATGAAGCCGGCCATCTCGGCGTCGTCCTCTATCAGCAATATGCGCATCGCACCCTTCAGCCTTCTTCTGCGCCGTTCCGTTAGCGTGAGTTTCGATCCGACCCAACTCGCGGATGCAGCCATATCCCGCGTGCTTCGCAGGCCTGCGCGCCAACATTGGGAAGAATCAATGTTTGCCATGCGGAAGGCGCGACCTCGTGAACCTATCTCGAGGCGGCCCCGTGAACCGTGACGGTTCGCCAGTTTCCGGCCGAGTGACGACATGCATCTGGATTTCGAAAAGACCGACTTCTCCACTTACGCGACGGACATCTGCATCGTCGGTGGCGGCGTCGCTGCCATTACGATGGCGCGCCGCCTGCTCGCGAGAGGTCGGACCGTCACGATACCGGAAGCGGGGGGCGCCGGCTCCCGTGCTGGTGCTACCCAAGCAGACGATTGACGGCGGTTTCGGCGCTTAGGCGGGGGTTGTGTGGGGCCGGGCGCATCAGCGTGCCGGTCCCGCGATGCGTGGAGTACAGACGCAAGAAAGGCCCCTTTCGGGGCCTTTTGCTTTGTCTTTGCTCCATCCACTCCTTGAAGAAAGCCTCGTTGGCCTGGCGCAGCGCGGCGATCTCGACGCCCGCGACCTTGGTTCCGCCGACGGTGCCGATCTTCACGGCTTCCGGCAGAACCGTACCGGCGGGTGCCGTCAGCACGTAGCGCGACTGGTCTTCGCCGAAGGCCTGCGCCGTGGTGAGATCGGCGTCGAGCGTGCAGCCGAGGCCGCTGGCCAGCGCCATTTCCGCCAGAGCGACGAGGAGGCCGCCATCGCTGATGTCGTGGACGGCAGTGACCTTGCCTTCGCCGACCCAGCCACGGACCACGCCGCCGTTGTGGGCTTCAAGCTTGAGGTCGACCTGAGGCGCTTCGCCGGCTTCCTGCCCTGCGATGTCCTTCAGCCAGAGCGACTGGCCGAGGTGCGTGCCTTCGCCGCCGAGGAGGAAGATATCCTCGCCCTCGGCCTTGAACGCGACGGTCGCCATCTTGTCGTGGTCGGCGAGGATGCCGACGCCGCCGATTGCCGGGGTCGGCAGGATCGCCGAGCCGCCGCCGGTGGCCTTGGACTCGTTGTAGAGTGACACGTTGCCCGAGACGATCGGGTAGTCGAGCGCACGGCAGGCATCGCCCATGCCGTTCAGGCAGCCGACGATCTGCGCCATGATCTGCGGACGCTGCGGGTTTGCGAAGTTCAGGCAGTTGGTGATCGCCAGCGGCAGGCCGCCGACCGCGCTGATGTTGCGGTAGGTCTCGGCCACCGCCTGCTTGCCGCCCTCGTAGGGGTCGGCGTAGCAGTAGCGCGGCGAGCAGTCGGTGCTGATCGCCAGTGCCTTGCGCGTACCGTGGACGCGCACGACGGCGGCGTCGCCGCCCGACTTCTGCATCGTGTCCGCGCCGACCTGGCTGTCGTACTGCTCCCAGATCCATTTGCGCGAGGCGAGGTCCGCGCCGCCCATGAGCTTGAAGAGGTCCGCACCGAGATCCGTGCTTTCGGTGACTTCACCGAGCGCCGGGACGGCAGCCCAGACCTTGTATTCCTCGGGCGAAACGTAGGGCCGCTCGTATTCCGGCGCGTCGTCGGCGAGCGGGCCGAGCGGGATGTCGCAGACCACTTCGCCGTTGAATTCCAGCACCATGTGGCCGGTATCGGTCACTTCGCCGATGACCGCGAAGTCCAGTTCCCACTTGCGGAAGATGGCTTCCGCCATGGCTTCCTTGCCGGGCTGGAGGACCATGAGCATGCGCTCCTGGCTCTCGCTCAGCATCATTTCGTAAGGCGTCATCGCCTCTTCGCGGCAGGGGACGGCGTTCATGTTGAGGCGGACGCCCGCGCCGCCCTTGCTGGCCATTTCGACCGACGAGGAGGTGAGGCCGGCCGCGCCCATGTCCTGGATCGCGACGATGGCGTCGGTCGCCATCAGTTCGAGACAGGCCTCGATCAGCAGCTTCTCGGTGAAAGGGTCGCCGACCTGCACGGTCGGGCGCTTTTCCTCGGAATTCTCGTCGAAATCGGCCGATGCCATGGTGGCGCCGTGGATGCCGTCGCGGCCGGTCTTGGAGCCGACGTAGACGATCGGATTGCCGAGGCCGGTGGCCGCCGAATAGAAGATCTTGTCGGTATCGGCGACGCCGACGGTCATCGCATTGACGAGGATGTTGCCGTCATAGGCCTTGTGGAAGTTCGTCTCGCCGCCGACCGTGGGAACGCCCACGCAGTTGCCGTAGCCGCCGATGCCCGCGACCACGCCCTTGACGAGATGCTTCATCTTCGGGTGGTCGGGACGGCCGAAACGCAGGGCGTTCATGTTGGCGACGGGGCGCGCGCCCATCGTGAAGACGTCGCGCAGGATGCCGCCCACGCCGGTCGCAGCGCCTTGATAAGGCTCGATATAACTGGGATGGTTGTGGCTTTCCATCTTGAAGATGGCGGCCTGACCGTCGCCGATGTCGATCACGCCCGCGTTCTCGCCGGGGCCGCAGATGACCCAGGGGGCCTTGGTCGGCAGCTTCTTGAGGTGGAAGCGGCTCGACTTGTACGAGCAGTGCTCCGACCACATCACCGAGAAGATGCCGAGTTCCACGAGGTTCGGCTCTCGTCCCAGCGCGTGCAGCACACGCTCGTATTCTTCGGGATTGAGGCCATGCGCCTCGACGACGTCAGGGGTGATTCCGGTCATGCGACGCGCCTTAGCCATGTCGGTGCGCCTGCGCTAGACCGCTTGAACATGGGTGTACTGAACGGCACCTAAGTCCACCTGAACGTCCCTGAAGCGTCACCGGCCGGTACAGGACACGATCCTGCGGTAAATCGGGCGGCCACCTTGACCGTTCCCATCCCGAAGGCCATTGCTTGCCCATGGATTCCGACAGCCAGACCATCGATACGCTCAGCTTCGAAGATGCGCTTCGTGCGCTCGAGACCATCGTGCGCCAGCTTGAGAGCGGGGACGTGCCGCTGGAGGATTCGATATCGCTTTATGAAAAGGGCGAGAAGCTGCGGCAGCATTGCCAGAAGCGCCTCGACGCCGCGCAGGCGCGGATCGAGCGCATCGTCGCCGGGCCGGACGGCGCGGCGACGGGCACGCAGCCGTTCGATCTGTGACCACTGTGGGGGCAAATGATTCGCTGCTGGCCGATGGCCTGTCGCGGATCGCGGAAGAGATCGACGGGGCGTTCGACGCGCTGCTGCCGGTCCCCGATGACGCCCGCGCAAAGCTGGTCGAGGCGATGCGCTATGCCGCCATTGGCGGCGGCAAGCGGCTGCGCCCGCTGCTGCTGGCGGCGGTGGCCGAGATGTACGGCGTCCAGCGCGAGGCGGCGATCCGGGCGGGCATCGCCATCGAATCGATCCACGTCTATTCGCTGATCCACGACGACCTGCCGTGCATGGACGACGATGCCCTGCGCCACGGCAAGCCGACGCTGCACCTCGCCTTCGACGAGGCGACCGCCGTGCTCGCGGGCGATTCGCTCCATGCCTTCGCCTTCGAGGTGCTGGCGGACCCCGCTACCAGCGCCGATCCCTTCACCCGCATCGAACTGGTCCGCACGCTTGGCCACGCCAGCGGCGCGCAAGGGATGGCGGGCGGCCAGATGATGGACCTCGTGGCCGAGACCAGCGAGTTCGACCTTCAGACCGTGACCCGCCTCCAGCAGCTCAAGACCGGGGCGCTGCTTGGCGCGGCGGTGGAGATGGGCGCGATCCTGGGGCGTATCCCGCCCGAGGGACGCGGTCACCTGCGTGGCTATGCCCGCGATATCGGCCTCGCGTTCCAGATCGCCGACGACCTCATCGACCATGAGGGCGACGCGGCGGTCGCGGGCAAGGCCGTGGGCAAGGACGCGGCGGCGGGCAAGGAGACGTTCGTCTCGCTGCTCGGCCCGGAGCGCGCGCGCGAACAGGCACGCATGCTGGTCGAGCAGGCCGTCGGACATCTTGCGCAGCATGGCCGCGAAGCCGACCTGCTGCGCGCCGTCGCACGCTATATCATCGAGAGGGATCACTGATGCCTACCAGCGATTTGGCCAGCGATCATGAACGCGTCGGCGTCTATCCCGGCACTTTCGACCCGATCACGCTGGGCCACGCCGACATCATCCGGCGCGGTTCCAAGCTGGTCGACAAGCTCATCATCGGCGTCACCACCAATCCGTCGAAGAACCCGCTGTTCACGCCGGAAGAGCGCATGGCCATGGTCGAGCGCGAGGTGGCGGCGATGGGGATCGACAATGTCACCGTGGTCGGCTTCAACGCGCTGCTGATGAAGTTCGCGCAAGTGCAGGGCGCCAGCGTGATCGTGCGCGGCCTGCGCGCCGTCGCGGACTTCGAATACGAATACCAGATGGCCGGGATGAACCAGCAGCTCAATTCCGCCATCGAGACGGTGTTCCTGATGGCGGACGTGAGCCTGCAGCCGATCGCGTCCAAGCTGGTCAAGGAAATCGCGATGTTCGGGGGTGATATCGCGAAGTTCGTCAGTCCTGCGGTGCGCGAGGATGTCGTCGCACGCATCGCCCAGAACGGGCTGATGGGAGACTACTGAGACCGTGCGGGCAGGCGGGCCCGCGCGACAACTTGTTCATTGTGTCGTCAGCGGGGGCGCTCTATCGCGTCCGACACGCGGCTCGACCGTTAATTGCCCAGGTGACAGATAGATGAAGTTTCGCCTTCCCCTGACCGCGCTGATGCTTGGTGCCGCGCTCGTCGCCGCCCCGGCCTTCGCGAAGGACAAGGATAAAAAGGACAAGGATGCGGCTGCGGAGGTGACTCCGACGCCCGCTCCGCTGTCGACGGTGATCGACACCGACGCCAGCCACGATCCCGATAACGTGCTGCTGCTCGACCTGTCGGACGGCGGCCGCGTGGCCATCCGCCTGATGCCGCAGTGGGCGCCGCACCATGTCGAGCGCATCAAGACGCTCGCCCAGCGCGGCTTCTACAACGGGGTGATCTTCCACCGCGTTATCGATGGCTTCATGGCGCAGACCGGCGACCCGACCGGCACCGGCCAGAGCGGCTCCGACCTGCCGGACCTCCAGGCCGAGTTCAACTCGATGCCGCATCTGCGCGGCACCGTGTCGATGGCCCGCACCAACGATCCGAACAGCGCCAACAGCCAGTTCTTCATCGTGTTCTACCCGCGCTTTGCGCTCGACCGGAAGTATACCGTGTTCGGCCGCGTGATCTCGGGCATGCAGTACGTCGACGCCATCCAGCGCGGCGAGCCGCCCGAGAACCCGACCAAGGTTGTGCAGGCCTCGCTGGCCTCGGAGAACAAGCCCGCCCCGGTGGCGCCGGTCGCGCCCGCAGCGCCGACGCTGAAGGCGCCTTCGATCTCGGACCTGAACAACTCGAAGTCGAACTGAGGCGCTCGTCTTAAGGCCCACGTCGTCCCGGACTTGCTCCGGGACCGCTGGCTGTCTTTAGGCGCGCCCTTGCGCGACGGGGCTTCGACAAGCTCAGCCTGAGCGGGGTTGGAGGGTGATGAATTACCCTTTTCCGTCATTGCGAGCATAGCGAAGCAATCTCATGCTGCCCCGTCCGCTGGATTGCTTCGCTATGCTCGCAATGACGAACGTTGGCGCAGGTCGATGTCATCGCGCCTTACGGGCGGCCTCTCAAACCCGCTCAGGCTGAGGCTGTCGAAGCCCCCTCGCACAGAGCACTGTCGCAGCCGAACACAAGCCCCGCGCCTTGCCGTCCGGCGCATAAAGGTCTAGCGCGCCCCGCCATGCGCGTAGACCTCTTCGATTTCGACCTTCCGCCCGAAAGCATCGCCCTGCGTCCGGCGCGTCCGCGCGATGCGGCGAAGATGCTGCTGGTTGATGGCGACGCGCCCTTCGCCGACCATCACGTCCGCGACCTGCCGGGCCTGCTGCGGGCAGGCGACGTGCTGGTCTTCAACGATACCCGCGTGATCCCCGCCCAGCTTGAAGGCATGCGCGGCGAGGCCCGCATCGGCGCGACGCTGCACAAGCGCATCGACCTGCGCCGCTGGCAGGCTTTCGTGCGCAACGCCAAGCGCCTGAAGGCAGGCGATCGCATCACCTTCCCCGCCGACGTTACCGCCATCTCCGAGGAGCGCCTGCCCGACGGCAGCTGGACGCTCGCCTTCGAGGGCAATGAGCCGGTCGAGGTGCTGCTCGAACGCGCAGGGCAGATGCCGCTGCCCCCCTACATCGCCGGAAAGCGCCCCACCGACGAGGCCGACGCCAGCGACTACCAGACGATGTTCGCGCGCGAGAAGGGCGCGGTCGCCGCTCCCACGGCGGCGCTGCACTTCACCCCCGAACTGGTCGAGGCGCTCGATGCTGCGGGCGTGGTGCGCGAGACGCTGACCCTCCACGTCGGCGCGGGCACCTTCCTGCCGGTGAAGGCCGACGACACCGTGGACCACCAGATGCACGCCGAGTTCGGCCGTATCGACGCGGCGACTGCCGACCGCCTAAACGCCGCGCGCCGCGCCGGTGGCCGCCTGATCGCAGTGGGCACCACCTCGTTGCGTCTCCTCGAAAGCGCGACGGGCGAGGACGGTGTGATCCGCCCGTTCGAGGGCGACACCTCGATCTTCATCACCCCCGGCTACCGCTTCAAGGCCATTGATGGACTGATGACCAATTTTCACCTGCCCAAGTCCACGCTGTTCATGCTGGTCAGTGCGTTGATGGGGCTGGAGCGGATGCAGTCGGTCTATTCCCACGCCATCGAAAACGGCTATCGCTTCTACAGCTACGGGGATTCGAGTCTGCTGATCCCCTGAGCGAAGGGGGATTTGCATCATGAAGACTTTTGCGGCCGCGTTGGCCGTCGTCGCCGTTTCCGTGTCCGGCTCCGCCTATGCGCAGGCCGCTCCTGCCGCGCCGCAACTGGCGCCCGCGCAGGAGGAGCAGTACGCGGCGAAGCTGTCGCAGTGCTTCACGATGAAGTCCAATGGCTCGGATCGGGTGACGCTGGCGCGCTGGTTCGTCGCCGCGCTGGCCTCCGCGCCCCAGATATCCGATGTCGCCCGCGTGGAGCCGGGTCGTAAGGACCAGCTCGACCGGCAGGTGGCGGCGATCTTCACTCGGCTGATGGCCACCGATTGCGCGCAGGAGGCGCGCCCGCTGTTCCGTGCGCGTAGCTCCGCCGGTATCCGCGCTGGCGGCGAAACGCTGGGCCGCCTCGCGATGCAGGAGATCATGGGCGACCCGAAGAGCGCGGCTGCAATGTTCAGCGGCTACGTCTCCTACCTGCGCGATGAGGACTTCGCCGCGCTCGCCAAATGACGCGGATAAAATTATCCGACAAATGATGGCATAGGGGCTTGGATCGGGGGCGATTTCATCCCATTCAAGCGCTCATGCAACCCATTCTCGAAATCAGCCGCCTGACGAAGACGTATGCGGGCGGGTTCACTGCGCTCAAGGGCGTCGATCTCACCATCAACAAGGGTGAGATCTTCGCGCTGCTGGGGCCGAACGGCGCGGGCAAGACGACGCTGATCGGCGCGGTCTGCGGGCTTGTCCGGCCGACTTCGGGCACGATCACCGCCTTCGGCGAGGACATGGGCAGGCACTGGCGCACCCTGCGCGCCCGCATCGGGCTGGTGCCGCAGGAACTGGCGACCGACATGTTCGAGCCGGTGCTGCGTTCGGTCAACCATTCGCGCGGGCTGTTCGGCCTGCCGCCCAATCCGGCGCTGATCGAGGAGATCCTGCGCGCGCTCAGTCTCTGGGAAAAGCGCGATGCGCAGATCCGCACGCTGTCGGGCGGCATGAAGCGCCGCGTGCTGATCGCCAAGGCGCTGGCGCACGAACCCGAACTGCTGTTCCTCGACGAGCCGACCGCAGGCGTCGACGTCGAACTGCGCCGCGACATGTGGCGCCAGATCGCCCTCCTGCGCGAGCGCGGCACGACGGTGATCCTGACGACCCACTACATCGAGGAAGCCGAGGAGATGGCCGACCGCGTCGGCATCATCCGCAACGGCGAAATCCTGATGGTGGACGAGAAGACCGCGATGATGGAGCGCCTCGGCCGCACCGAAGCGCTCATCACGCTGGCCGCGCCGCCGGCCGAACTGCCTGCGGAAATCGCCGCCTATCCGGTCAGCCTTATCGAGGATGGCCGCGTGCTCTGCTATCGCGGCGGCGGCGGGGAGGGGGCGAGCGCAGGCACCGCCGAAGTCGCCGAACTCACCAAGGCACTGACCCGCCTCGGCATCGACTACACCGCGATCGACATCCACGAATCGAGCCTGGAGGATATCTTCGTGAACCTGCTCGAAGGCCCTGAAGCTCCCGTTAAGGAGGACGCGGCATGAGCCTGTTCAACGCCCGCTCCGCCTGGACGATCTACAAGCAGGAACTGATGCGCGCCTTCCGCACGGCGATGCAGTCGATCCTCGCGCCCGTGCTGACCACCACGCTCTACTTCGTCGTCTTCGGCGCCGCCATCGGCGGGCAGATGTCGAGCGGCGTTAACGGCGTGAACTACGGCGCCTTCATCGTGCCCGGGTTGCTGCTGCTCACCATCCTCGGCGAAAGCGTCTCCAACGCCAGCTTCGGCATTTACATGCCGCGCTTCACCGGTGCGATCTACGAGCTGCTCTCCGCGCCCGTCGGCGTCGTCGAGACGCTGCTGGGCTTCGTCGGCGCGGCGGCAACCAAGTCGCTGATCCTTGCCGCGATCATCCTCGCCACCGCCAGCTTCTTCGTCGATTATTCCATCGCGCACCCGGTCTATGCGTTCTTCTATGTGCTGCTCGTCTCGGCCAGCTTCTCGCTGTTCGGCTTCATCCTCGGCATCTGGGCGGACAGCTTCGAGAAGCTGACGATCGTGCCGCTGCTGATCCTGACCCCGCTGACGTTCCTCGGCGGCACGTTCTACTCGATCGACATGCTGCCCGAGCCGTGGCGCTCGGTGGCGATGGCGAACCCGGTGGTCTACCTCGTCAACGGCCTGCGCTGGACATTCTACGGCAGTTCCGACGTGCCGATCGGTCTGTCGCTCGGCCTCACCATCCTGTTCCTCGCGGTCTGCATCGGCATCATCACCTGGGTCTTCCGGACCGGGTGGCGCCTGCGGACGTAACCGGTTACCTTACTGTCCATGACGATGCACCGCAGGGTTCTCGCCAGCCTTCCCGTCCTGTTGCTCGCCGTGCCTGCCCATGCGCAGGCACCGGCTCCGGCGCATGTGGAGGAGCAGCAGCCGCTCATCATCCTTCCGGAGATGCCGCCACCGCCGCTGGTCCTCGACCTGCCCGACTATCCGGAATACGTGCCCTTCGTGAAGGCCGGTCCGCCGCGCCTGCCGCTGCCTGTGCGCGCCATGCTGGAAGCCGCGATGAAGACCGACGACAGCGCCTCGGTCGCCGCGCTCGTCAAGTTCGCGCAGCAGACGCAGCCTTATGACAAGGACGAGATCCGCGACATGCAGCGGGCTTTCAACGACCGCCGCGCGAAGGAGATCGCCGCCAAGACCGAGGCCGAACTCGCTCGCATCCGCGCCTCGGGCGTGCTGGAGCTGTGGACCGGCAAGGTCGAGGTCGGCGCCTTCCGTTCGACCGGCAACACCGACAACTTCGGTTTCACCGCCGCGCTCAACCTCGATCGCAAGGGCATCAACTGGGAGCACATCATCCAGGCCCGTGCGGACTACCAGGAAGACCGCGGCCGCGTCACGCGTGAGCAGTACGCCGCCATCTACCAGCCGCGCTACACCCTGAACGAAGGCTTCTTCACCTACGGCCGCGTCCAGTACGAGCGCGATGTGATCCAGGGCTTCGAGGATCGCTACACGCTCTCGGGCGGTCTCGGTTACCGCGTGCTCGACCGCCCCGGCATGACCATGGCGCTGGAGGCCGGTCCTGCGGCGCGCCGCATCAACTACGTGGATCAGGTGGACCGCACCGACTGGTCGGTGCTCACTTCGGTCGACTTCGACTGGACGATCAACCCGACGATCAAGTTGACGCAGGACGCCAGCGCCTACATCGGGTCGGACAACAACACGCTGACCTCGATGACCGCGATCGAGGCGGGCATGGCCAAGGGCCTCAAGGCCAAGCTGTCCTACTCGATCGAGCACGAAACCTCGCCGCCGATCGGTTCGCTCAAGACCGACACGATCTCGCGCTTCTCGCTGGTCTACGGCTTCTGATCCTGCGCTCTCGACCTTCGTCATTGCGAGCGTAGCGAAGCAATCCAGAGCCGCGTAAACCGCACTGGATTGCTTCGCTACGCTCGCAATGACGACACGGGTCATGAGGGTCGCATTTTCCAACGGCCGGATATTTCCACTCGGCTGCAAAATGCTCTAGTGGGCGGCGCATGAAGCCCCGTTTCCAGTTTTCCATCCACGCCACCGACGGCAAGGCCCGCACCGGCGTCATCCAGATGCGTCGCGGCGAGATCCGCACGCCCGCCTTCATGCCGGTGGGCACCGCCGCCACCGTCAAGGCGATGAAGCCGCAGGACGTGCGCAAGACCGGCGCCGACATCCTGCTCGGCAACACCTATCATCTCATGCTCCGCCCCGGTGCGGAGCGCGTGGCGCGGCTCGGCGGGCTGCACAAGTTCATGAACTGGGACCGCCCGATCCTGACCGACAGCGGCGGCTATCAGGTCATGAGCCTGTCGGACCTGCGCAAGATCACCGAGCAGGGCGTGACCTTCGCCAGCCATATCGACGGCTCGCGTCACATGCTCAGCCCCGAGCGCTCGATGGAGATCCAGCGCCTGCTCGGCTCCGACATCGTGATGTGCTTCGACGAGTGCCCCAAGATCGACCAGCCGCGCGACGTCATCGCGCGGTCCATGGAAATGTCGATGCGCTGGGCGAAGCGCAGCCGCGACGCCTTCGACGCGGGCGGCGAACATGCGGAAAGCTCGGCGCTGTTCGGCATCCAGCAGGGTGCTCTCGACGAAGGGCTGCGCAAGACCAGCGCCGACGCGCTGACCGAGATCGGCTTCGATGGCTACGCCATCGGCGGCCTTGCCGTGGGCGAGGGGCAGGAGGCGATGTTCGCCACGCTCGAATTCGCGCCCGGCCAGTTGCCCGCCGACCGTCCGCGCTATCTCATGGGCGTCGGCAAGCCCGACGATCTCGTCGGCGCGGTGGAGCGCGGGGTCGACATGTTCGACTGCGTGCTGCCGACGCGCTCGGGCCGTAACGGGCAGGCCTTCACCTGGAACGGCCCGCTCAACATGCGCAACGCCCGCCATGCCGAGGACACCGGCCCGATCGACGAGCGCTGCTCCTGCCCGACCTGCGGCACCTACAGCCGCGCCTATATCCACCACCTCATCAAGGCGGGCGAGATGCTCGGCGCGATGCTGCTGACCGAGCACAACCTCTCGTTCTACCAGCAGCTCATGCAGGGCATGCGCGACGCCATCGCCGGGCAGCGCTTCGCCGCCTTCGCGAGCGACTTCCGGCGGGACTATCTGCACAAGTGACGGCTGCGTCGGCCACGGATGGAGCGATTCGCGACCGGACATTGACCCGCAGCGAGATCGAGGCACTGTCCGGCAGCGCACAGCGCCTCATCGGCTGCGATCTGGAGGAAGCCGATCTCGCGGGCGTCGATCTGTGGGGCTGGGCTTTCGAAAGCTGCACCTTGCGCCGAGCCGACTTCGGCGGTGCCAAGCTGGACGGCACGACATGGAAGTCCTGCCGGGGCGCATTCGTCGATTTCACGAACTGCGACCTGTCCGCCGCGACGTTCAATGCGAGCGACTTCAACAACGCTTCGTTCAGGCGGGCGACGCTGGCTTCGGCCCGCATCACCCGATGCAAGCTGACGGGCGGGGATTTCTCCGATGCCGCCATGCTCGATGTGGTGCTGGAAGAGACCCTGCTGGTGAACGCCCGGCTACCGGGCCATGCGTTCAGGCGGGCGGAATTCCGGCAGGTCGATTTCTCTCAGGCCGATCTCGCCAAATGCGATTTCCGGCAGGCGGCGTTCCATGACTGCAGCCTGCGCGATGCGGACCTGTCGGGCACGCGGTTCGATGGTGCCGATCTTCGCGGCGCCGATCTTGGCGGTCTTCGGCTGGTCGATGCGGCCCTGTTCCGGGGAGCGATCATCTCCCGTGCTCAGGCCGGACAACTCCTGAGCGAACTCGGCATCAGCGTGCGTTAGGCGGGGAGCGGGGTGTCCGCCTCTTCCTCGCCATGCATCACCTCGAGCATCGTCTCTACATAGGCGACGAAGCGGCCGGTCATTTCATCGAGAAATCCGGCGCCGATCTCGCACGCATGGCGCTGTGCTGTCCTGAGATCCTTGTACCACTTGCCGGTGCGGTGGGGCGTTACGAAACGGTAGCGAGTCATGATGCTGGGCTAATGCCCGATTCCCACGGCAGTTCCCTTACAAGTGCCGTGAAACGTGTAATTTTTCGTGTCGTTTGGACAGTTCGATACACATGCGAAAAGGGCGGCCCCGAAGGACCGCCCTTTCGTTTTTCGGAAGCCCGAAAAAGCCGGATCAGCGCGAGTAGAACTCGACGACCAGGTTCGGCTCCATCTTCACCGGATACGGCACTTCGTCGAGCGTCGGGACGCGGACGAAGGTCACCTTGTCGGTGCCGTCCTGTGCGACGTAGTCGGGCACTTCGCGCTCGGGCAGGTTCTGCGCCTCGAGGACGAGAGCCATTTCCTTGGCCTTGTTGCCGAGGGTGATGATGTCACCGACCTTCACGCGACGCGAAGCGATGTTGCACTTCACGCCGTTGACGCGGATGTGGCCGTGCGAAACGATCTGGCGAGCCGAGAAGATGGTCGGCGCGAACTTGGCGCGGTACACGACCATGTCCAGGCGCTGCTCCAGCAGACCGATCAGGTTCTGGCTGGTGTCGCCCTTCATCGACGACGCTTCCTGGTAGGTGCGCTTGAACTGCTTCTCGGTCACGTCGCCGTAGTAGCCCTTGAGCTTCTGCTTGGCGCGCAGCTGGATGCCGTAGTCCGACAGCTTGCCCTTGCGGCGCTGGCCGTGCTGGCCGGGGCCGTAGCTGCGGCGGTTGACCGAGCTCTTGGGGCGACCCCAGATGTTCTCGCCCATGCGGCGGTCGAGTTTGTACTTGGCGCTCTGGCGCTTCGACATAAGTCGTCCTTCAATCTGCTTGTCGCTCCGCCACCGTGGCGATGCGATCCTTGGTTCTCCCGGGGCGCACCATCCGACCTATCGTGCCGGACGCGGCCGCCGCTTCACCGGGAGTGCGGGGCCGAATGGACGACCTGCCGATGAGGACAGGTGCCACGTGAAGGGGTGGCCCTTACGGGCTTGGCGCGGAATGTCAAGTTTCTGGATTGTCGCCCGTCAAGTTCTGGCGCGGCGAGAGCTTACAGATCACCCTTGAGCGTGCGTGTATTGCGCAGCTTGTCGATCACCTTTTCCGAGACGTTGGTCGTTGCTTCCCGAATCTTCTGCCATTCGGCGACCGTATGGCATTCGCGCTGCGGAATGTAGGAACCAACGTTCTTGATCGAACGACAAACCCGCTTGTTCGGATCGGCAGGTGCCGCAGCGTTCTTTTCGCTTGGAGCCGAAGGCGCGCTGACATCAGCCAGCGCGGGAGTGGCAAGCGCGGTGGCGGCAGCGATCACGGAAACAAGAGTCAGTCGACGAAACATCTGATTGTACCCCAATAAGTCTGTTGCATTGCAGCGTATCGGTGCAGGTTCTGGGGGTCGAGTGGAAAAAATCCGCAATTTGTTGGAAATTGTTGGCTGACTATTGCTCGCGCGGCCGCCGATTGCCGCCCAGTGCGCTCAGAACGCCGCGCATCGTGCGAACCTCAAGACTGTTCCAGCCCGGCTTGGTCAGCATGTTGCGCAAAGTGCGCCGGGTCGCGGCGGCACGGCTTTCCGGGAAGAAGTAGTTGGTCGTCTCCAGCACGCGCTCGAACTGGCTGATCATGCCCTCCAGTTCTTCCTGCGGGGCAGGGGGGAGCAGTTCTTCGACCGTCGGCTGCGCCAGTGCTGCGCCCTTCGACCATTCGTAGGCGCACAGGATCACCGCCTGCGCCAGATTGAGCGAGGCGAAGGCGGGGTTGATCGGCACCGTCAGAATCGCGCGGGCGAGCGCCACGTCGTCGGTCTCCAGCCCCGAGCGCTCGGGACCGAACACGTAGGCCGAGCGGCCCGTCGCGGCATAGACCTCGCGCGCGGCTTCCTCAGGCGTGACCACCGGCTTGGTGACGCCGCGCTTGCGCACGGTGGTGGCGTAGACGTTGGTGCAGTCATGCACCGCCTCGGCCAGCGTTTCGAACACTTCGGCCTTTTCCAGCACCTCGTCGGCGCCCGCTGCCGCGGGGCCTGCCGAAGGATTGGGCCAGCCGTCGCGCGGGGAGACGAGCCGCATCTCGGTCAGCCCGAAGTTGAGCATCGCGCGCGCGGCTTTGCCGATATTCTCTCCCAGTTGCGGGCGGACCAGCACGATAACCGGCTGCTTCACTTCAATTGACGCCGACATCGCGCACGGTCCCTGCAAATTCTTCGAAATCCTTCGCCTCGTTGAAGGCGCGGTAGACGCTGGCGAAGCGGATGTAGGCGACCGAGTCGAGCTGACGCAGCCCGTCCATCACGAGTTCGCCGATGACGCGGGAGGGCACTTCGGTCTCGCCGATGGTCTCGACCTGACGCTGGACACCGGAGACGAGCCGCTCGATCTTCTCGCGATCGATGCCGCGCTTGCGGCAGGCGAGGGTGACCGATTGCTCGATCTTGCCCCGGTCGAACGGTTCGCGCCGCTCATGGCCCTCGGCGTCGTTGCTCTTGACCACCACGATCTCGCGCAGCTGCACGCGCTCGAAGGTCGTGAAGCGCGCACCGCAGCTCGAACACTGGCGGCGACGGCGGATCGCGGTGGCATCCTCGGTCGGGCGGCTGTCCTTGACCTGGGAATCATCGTGAGCGCAGAAAGGACAGCGCATTCAATCAGTTACTTTCAATATCTCAGGTAAACCCTGAAGCTCAGTCCGGACGGACGCGCTTGTAGAACTTGTAGCCCGCGCCTGCCGCCAGCCCGAGGCCGATGGAGACGAAAGGCAGGAAAGCGCCTGCGACCGCGCCCGCAGCGCCCCAGATCAGCACCGGCTTGGTCGAGGGATGGGAAAGCCCATCCTGCAACATTCCGGCAAGTTCCTGGCGCGCGTCGTTGACGAAGTGGCCATTCTGGGGGCGCTGCGGGTCGGTCATAAGCTCAGTCCTCGTAGATGGGGAAACGATCACACAGCGCTTCAACGCGCTCGCGGACGTTCTGCTCCACCTGAGCGTCGCCCTGTTCGCCGTTCTTGGCAAGACCGTCGAGCACGTCGGCGACCATGTTGCCGATCTCGCGGAACTCTTCCGGACCGAAGCCGCGGGTGGTGCCGACGGGCGAACCGACGCGGATGCCGCTGGTCTTCATCGGCGGCAGCGGGTCGAACGGGATGCCGTTCTTGTTGCAGGTGATGCCCGCACGCTCCAGCGCCTCGTCGGCGTCCTTGCCGGTCACGCCGAGCGGCGAGAGGTCGATGAGGGCGAGGTGCGTGTCGGTGCCACCCGAGACGATCGCGGCGCCGCGCGCCTTGAGCGTGTCGGCCAGAACCTGTGCGTTCTCGATCACGCGGGCGCAGTAGTCCTTGAACTCGGGGCGCAGCGCTTCACCGAAGGCGACCGCCTTGGCGGCGACGACGTGCATCAGCGGGCCGCCCTGCAGGCCGGGGAACACCGCCGAGTTCAGCTTCTTCGCCAGAGCCTCGTCATTGGTGAGGATCATGCCGCCGCGCGGACCGCGCAGGGTCTTGTGCGTGGTGGTGGTGGCGATGTGCGCGTGCGGGAACGGCGAGGGGTGCAGGCCGGTCGCGACGAGGCCCGCGAAGTGCGCCATGTCGACGTGCAGCAGCGCGCCGACCGAATCGGCGATCTCGCGCATGCGCTTGAAGTCGATCACGCGCGGATAGGCGGAGCCGCCCGCGATGATGAGCTTGGGCTGGTGCTCGGTGGCGAGGGCCTGGACCTCATCGTAGTCGATCAGGTGGGTGTCCTTGGTCACCCCGTACTGCACGGCGTTGAACCACTTGCCCGACAGTGCCGCGCGGGCGCCGTGGGTAAGGTGGCCACCGGCGTCGAGGCTCATGCCGAGGATGGTGTCGCCGGGCTTCACGGTCGCGAGCAGCACCGCACCGTTGGCCTGCGCGCCCGAGTGGGGCTGGACGTTGGCGAAGCCGCAGTCGAACAGCTTCTTGGCGCGCTCGATGGCGAGGGTCTCGACCTCATCCGAAGGCTCGCAGCCCTGGTAGTAGCGCTTGCCGGGATAGCCCTCGGCATACTTGTTGGTCAGCACCGAGCCCTGCGCTTCGAGCACGGCCTTGGAGACGATGTTCTCCGAGGCGATCAGCTCGATCTGCTTGCGCTCGCGCTTGAGTTCCTTGCCGATGGCCTTTGCGACGTCGGGATCACTGGTCGCGACCGAGTCGGTGAAGAAGCCGGGCGAACGGATGGCGGTTTCTACGGTCATGGTTCTGTGCTCCTTCAGCAGGACGGATTGGAGAGCTTCTCGACGCGGCCAGCATGGCGGCCGCCGCCGAAATCGGTGGAGAGGAAAGCGTCGAGACAGGCCTTGGCCATGTCCTCGCCGGTCAGGCGCGCGCCCATGGCGATGACGTTGGCGTTGTTGTGCTCACGCGCGAGCGCTGCCGAGAGCGGCTCCGAGACGAGCGCGCAGCGGCACGCTGGGTCACGGTTGACCGCGATCGAGATGCCGATGCCCGAGCCGCACAGGGCGACGCCGAACTGCACCGTGCCGTCGGCGACGACCGAGGCCAGCTTGTAGCCGTAATCGGGGTAATCGACGCGGTCGGCGGTCTCGGGACCGAGGTCCGCGACTTCGTGGCCGGCTTCGATGAGGTATTCGCGCAAGGTCGCCTTGAGGTCGACGGCGGCGTGATCGGATGCGATCGCGATACGCATGGAGAGCGTGCTTCCTTCCTGCGAGGGATTCGTTTGGCGCTCCCTTAGTCTCGTGATCGTCGCATTGCGAGTCTTGTGGGTGGCAAGCCTTGCAACTGCCATTTCGCAGGAGCACGATCAGGTGGTTCTACGTAGATTGGACCGAGAGAGGAGAAGCCATGAAGCGTTTTGTCCTGCCGACGCTGGGTCTGGCCGGCGTACTCGTTCTTGCCGGATGCCTCGAGACGATGCCCGGACCGGATCGTCCGCACCGACCGAGGCCGGAAAAGCCCGCGATGTGTACCCGGGAGTATGCGCCGGTCTGCGCGGTGAAGCGTGGCAAGCGGCAGACCTTCAGCAATGCCTGCATGGCGCAGGCCAAGGGCTACAACGTCATCGAACAGCGGCCCTGCGGACGCTAGGCACAAAAAAGCCCCGCCGAAGCGAGGCTTTTCCTTTAGCTGCTGAACCCGCTCACTGATCCAGGAACGAGCGCATCTTGCGGCTGCGGCTCGGGTGCTTGAGCTTGCGCAGCGCCTTCGCCTCGATCTGGCGGATGCGTTCGCGGGTGACCGAGAACTGCTGGCCGACTTCTTCCAGCGTGTGGTCGGTGTTCATGCCGATGCCGAAGCGCATGCGCAGCACGCGCTCCTCGCGCGGGGTGAGCGAGGCGAGGACGCGGGTGACCGTTTCCTTGAGGTTCGCCTGGATCGCCGCGTCGACCGGGATGATCGCGTTCTTGTCCTCGATGAAGTCTCCGAGGTGCGAATCCTCCTCGTCGCCGATCGGCGTTTCGAGGGAGATCGGCTCCTTGGCGATCTTCATCACCTTGCGCACCTTTTCGAGCGGCATCGACAGGCGCTCGGCCATTTCCTCGGGCGTGGGCTCGCGGCCCTGCTCGTGGAGGAACTGACGGCTGGTGCGGACCAGCTTGTTGATCGTCTCGATCATGTGGACCGGGATACGGATCGTGCGGGCCTGATCCGCGATCGAGCGCGTGATCGCCTGCCTGATCCACCAGGTCGCATAGGTCGAGAACTTGTAGCCGCGGCGGTACTCGAACTTGTCGACCGCCTTCATCAGGCCGATGTTGCCCTCCTGGATGAGATCCAGGAACTGCAGGCCGCGGTTCGTGTATTTCTTGGCGATCGAGATCACCAGACGCAGGTTTGCCTCGACCATTTCCTTCTTGGCGATGCGCGCCTCGCGCTCCGCCTTCTGGACCATATTGACGATGCGGCGGAACTCGGGGAGCGCCATGCCGGTGGCTGCGGCGATGTCGGACACCTCAAGCCGGATGCGCTCGACCGAGTCGGCTTCGTTCTCGGCGAACGCGGCCCACTTCTTGTCCTTCTTCGCGACGTCCGTGATCCACGTATCGTCCAGTTCGCGGCCGACGTAGCTTTCGAGGAAGTCGGCGCGCTTGACCTTGTGACGCTCCGCAAGGCGCAGCATCTGGCCGCCCAGCGTCGTCAGGCGACGGTTGAAGGCGTAGAGGTTGTCGACGAGGTATTCGATCTTGGTCGCGTGGAACTTGACCGATTCCACCTGCGCCGTGAGGTCTTCACGAAGCTGCTGGTACTGGTCTTCCTTGGCGGCCGGGAAATCGATGCCCAGCGCCAGCGCGTCGAGACGCTCGGACTGCAGGCGCTCGAAGGTCTGGAACAGCTCGGTGATGAGCATGAACTTCTCAAGCGCTTCGGGCTTGAGAGCCGCTTCCATCTGCGCGAGCGAAAGAGTGTTGTCCTCTTCCTCTTCCTCGGCCTGGCGCTTGGGGATCGGGTTGCCGTCCTCGTCGACTTCCTCGGAGTTGTCCTCCTCGACGTCGTCCTCGTCCTTGAACGAGGGGCCGGCGGTCTTTTCCGAGATTTCGCCGTCGTCGTCGCTCTCGCCGTCCTCGTTGAGGTTTTCCGGCGCAGGCTCCTTGGAGAGCATCGCGTCGAGATCGAGGATCTCGCGCAGCTGCATCTCGCCGTTGTTGAGCGCTTCGGACCACTGGATGATGGCGTGGAAGGTGATCGGGCTCTCGCAGAGGCCCAGGATCATCATGTCGCGACCGGCTTCGATGCGCTTGGCGATGGCGATTTCGCCTTCGCGGCTGAGCAGTTCGACCGCGCCCATCTCGCGCAGGTACATGCGCACCGGGTCGTCGGTGCGCTCGACCGTTTCCTTCTTCTTCGCGGGATCGACGTTGACGCGCGGAGAGACCTCGTCGCCGTCGTCGGCGTCGTTGTCGTCATTGTCGCGGTCGTCTTCGGCCTGGTTGTCGGCGTCCTCGTCGCTCTCGACGATGTTGACGCCCATCTCCGAGATCGCGGCCATGATGTCCTCGATCTGGTCGGTGGACATCTGGTCCTGCGGCAGCGCTTCGTTCAGTTCATCGACCGTGATCACGCCGCGACGCTTGGCGCGCGCGATCAGCTTCTTGATCGAAGCCTCGTTGAGGTCGATCAGCGGCGCGTCCATGCCGTCGGTGTCCGCGCCGTTGGTGTCGTTCTTGCTCATTCGTCCGCCGTTATCCCGTGCATCGCTGCGTTTGTATAATTATACAATCACGACACATGTCTGGTTGCCATTTGCCTGAGACGGCTATCGAATTCCAGCTTTCTCTTGAGCAAGCGTTGCTGTTCCGCAAACGCCGACTCGGAAAGTTCCGATTCGAAGCGCGCAGTCGCCTTCGCCAGGGCCGCTTCAAGCACGGGTCTCTCCACCAGAAGGTCGATCGCCTGGGCCAGTTCGGCTGCCGCCTGTTCCTCGCTCGTCTCGGGAATCAGGAAGCCGAATCGCAGGCCCGCGTACTCTGCGGCCATGGGCTGAGCCAGGCCGTTGTCGCGCAATATGGTGGCGAGAACGTCGGTTTCAAGCGCGTCGGCAGCGCCGCAGCAGTCCACCAGTGTCTCGAATCGCGGGTCGAGCCCCGGCGTGCGCGCCAGAGCCTCGGCATGGCGGGCAAGCTGGGCGGGCCAGCGAATAAGGCCCGCGATGATCGCGGCTGAAAGCGCGTCGCGATTGCCGCCCTGCGCGAATCGGCTGTTCAGGCGACTGATCGATTCGGGCGAGGAGGGGGCGGGCGTCGGCTTGCCGTTCCACTTGCCGCCGCCGCGCTGGTTCTGGCGGGGCTGGAAGCCTGAGCCTGCGCCTTGGTTTCCACCTTGCTGCCAGCGATTCTCGCGGCGCGGGAAGGCGAATTCGGAATAGCGGTCCTGCAGTTCGCGGCGGTAGAGGCTGGCGATGTCGGGGTGCTGTATCGTCTCGACATGCGCCATGAGGCGGGCCTTGAGCCCCGCCTTGTCCTCGGGCGTGTTGAGGGGAGAGGCGTCGCGCTCGACCTCCCACAGCACCTCGATCAGCGGGCGGGCGTCGGCGAGGATATCCTCCATCGCCTTGCTGCCGCGCGCCTTGATGAGATCGTCGGGGTCGAGCCCTTCGGGCAGGCGCACGATTCGCAGCGAATGGGCAGGGCGCAGCAGCGGCAGGGCACGGGTGATCGCGCGCATCGCGGCACGCTGGCCCGCCGCGTCGCCGTCGAAGCACAGGATCGGCATCTCGACATGGCGCCAGAGCATCTCGATCTGGTGCTCGGTCAGCGCGGTCCCCAGCGGCGCAACAGCATCGGCGATCCCGGCGGCGGCAAGGGCAATGACGTCCATATACCCCTCGACCACCACGATCCGCCCCGACTGCCGCGCGGCGGGCGCGGCGCGGTGCAGGTTGTAGAGCGTGCGCCCCTTGTCGAAGAGGGGCGTGTCGGGGGAATTGAGATACTTCGGGGCGTCGGTCTTGCCCTTGGTCAGGATGCGCCCGCCGAACGCGATGACCCGTCCTCGCGCATCCTCGATGGGGAGCATGAGGCGACCACGGAAACGGTCGTAGGGATCACGCTCCTCGACTGCGATGCGAAGGCCCGCCTCGATCAGCATGGCTTCCGGGAAGCGGGAGAGGGCCTCCTTGAGTGACTGGCGACCCTCCGGCGCGTAACCGAAGCCGAAACGCTGCACCGTATGCGCATCAAACCCGCGTGTGGCGAGGTAGGCGCGCGCTGTGTCACCCTCAGGTGCGCCTAGGTTCCGTTCAAACCACTCCTGCGCGGCGGCCATGACATCATGGAGCGAATCGCGCTTTTCCGCCGCGCGAGCCATCTTCGGGTCGGGGGCAGGGACGTCCATCCCGGCCTCCGCCGCCAGTTCCTTGACCGCATCCATGAAGGCGAGGCCCTGGTGATCGGTCATCCACCGGATCGCGTCGCCATGCGCGCCGCAGCCGAAGCAGTGGTAGAAACCCTTCTCGTCGTTGACGTAGAAACTGGGCGAATTCTCGTTGTGGAACGGGCAGCAGGCCCTGTGCTCGCGCCCCGCCTTCTGCAGACGCACCGACCGGCCGACCAGCGCGGAAAGCGTGGTGCGGGACCGGAGCTGGTCGAGCCATTGGGGGGTGAGCACGAGGTCTGTCGCCTGCCAGCCGTCAGGCCAGCGCGGCCTTCACCCAGCCGCTCGCCTTGGTCATGTCGAGGACGGTGCCGTGGCGGGCCTTCAGTTCGGCCATGACCTTGCCCATGTCCTTCATGCCGGCAGCACCGGTCTCGGCCTTGATCGCCTCGATGGCGGCCATGGTCTCTTCCTCGGAGAGCTGGGTGGGGAGGAAGGTTTCGATCACCTCCAACTCGGCCTGTTCATCGGCCGCCTTCTCGGGACGGCCGCCCTGTTCGAACAGGGTGATCGATTCGCGGCGCTGCTTCACCATCTTCTGAAGGACGTCGATGACGAGTGCGTCGTCGTCCGGAGTGGTCGCGGCGGTGCGCAGTTCGATGTCGCGGTCCTTGATCTTGGCGAGGATAAGGCGGACGGTGGCAAGGCGCTGCTTTTCGCCGGCCTTCATGGCCGAAATCTGGGCGGCCTTGATCGAATCACGGAGCATTGGTTTCCTGCGGATCTGGAGTGAATGGAAATGCGTGTTGCATCGAAGCTAGCAACCTGCGCGCCATTTTGCACGGGTCGTACCTTGACGCGGTGGACAACCCCCTCTAGCGGCCGCGTCTTAGCACACAACGTCAGAAACGCCGTCAACGGAGCGACCCACCATGGCCGACGCCGCATCTTCGCTTGCGCCCAAACCCGAAGGGGCAACGGGCGTTCTTGTTCTTAGCGACGGGCATGTCGTCTGGGGCCGCGGCTTCGGTCACATCGGCGAAGCGGTGGGTGAAGTCTGCTTCAACACCTCGATGACCGGCTACCAGGAAGTCATGACCGATCCGTCTTATGCGGGCCAGATCGTGACCTTCACCTTCCCGCACATCGGCAACGTCGGCGTGAACGAGGAAGACCTTGAATCGCAGGTCGACGGTGCCGTCGGCTGCGTCGTCCGCGAGGATGTGACGCTGCCGTCGAACTTCCGCTCGGCAGGCGGCTACAGCGAGTGGCTGGCGAGCAAGGGGAAGGTCGGCCTTTCGGGCGTCGACACCCGCGCCCTGACACGCCGCATCCGCAACGCCGGTGCGCCGAATGCAGTCATCGCGCACGAGCCGGACGGCAACTTCGACATTCCCGCGCTCATCAAGCGCGCGCAGGAATGGCCGGGCCTTGAGGGCATGGACCTTGCCAAGATCGTCAGCCGCGAAATCCAGGAAGGCTGGGAAGGCTCGGTCTGGACGCTCGGCGAGGGTTACGGCAACGGCGAAGGAGAAAGCCGCCCTCATGTCGTCGCCATCGATTACGGTGCGAAGGACAACATTTTCCGCAATCTCGTGAAGGCGGGCGCGCGCGTCACGGTGGTTCCGGCCGAGACTTCGCTGGAAACCGTCCTTTCGCTCGAACCGGCAGGCGTGTTCCTTTCGAACGGCCCCGGCGATCCGGCGGCGACCGGCGTCTATGCCGTCCCCGTCATCCAGTCGCTGATGGAGCGCGACATTCCGGTGTTCGGCATCTGCCTTGGCCACCAGATGCTCGGCATCGCGGCGGGGGCGAAGACCAGCAAGATGTTCCAGGGCCATCGCGGCGCCAACCACCCGGTCAAGCGCCATGCCGATGGCGTGGTCGAGATCACCTCGATGAACCACGGCTTCGCGGTCGATAACACCTGCCTGCCGGACAACGTCGAGGAAACCCACGTCTCGCTGTTCGACGGCACCAATTGCGGCATCTCCATCAAGGGCAAGCGCGCCTTCGGTGTCCAGTATCACCCGGAGGCGAGCCCTGGCCCGCAGGACAGCTTCTACCTGTTCGAGAAGTTCGTGGGCATGCTGGGCTGATGGTCGCAGCGGGTCAGGCTCCCCTCGCGGCGTTCGCGCCGTTCCCCGCATCGGCGATCATTGCCGCTGCGGCCAAGGGAGCTTTCGACCCGGCACAGCGGATTGCTTATGCATTCGGGCACCTGAAAACGAAAAAGGTGCCTGAAATGTCCGCTCTCATCGACCACATGATCGCCTACTATCTCGCCGGTCCCGCCGCCGACCTCTCGGTGGCACCGCGCTTCTATCCTTACGGTGAGCTCCAGCTCATCTTCGAGGACAAGGTCTCGGTCGCCGTGCGCAAGTTCGGTCCGAAAGTGCGCAAGCACTCCAAGGAAGCCGGCAAGGCCTTCATCGACCGCATGATCGAGAAGGGCGCCTGGTCGACCAGTCAGGGCGAATACGGCGGCTCCATGCACCAGTTCCAGGCCGATCGCTTCCGCGAAGTCATTCGCGCGCAGCAGGACGCCGACCCCATCATCCAGAACGCGAAGGCCGATCCCGAATATTGGGACAAGGCCTTCGGCGATCTGGTGGCGACCGCCACCTGATCGCATTACAAGACACACAGGACACCCAGGAAAGCCCATGCCAAAGCGCACCGACATCTCCTCGATCCTCGTCATCGGCGCAGGCCCGATCATCATTGGTCAGGCCTGTGAGTTCGACTATTCGGGCACCCAGGCGATCAAGGCGCTGAAGGAGGACGGCTACCGCGTCATCCTGGTGAACTCCAACCCCGCTACGATCATGACCGACCCGGACATGGCCGATGCGACCTACGTCGAGCCGATCACGCCCGACGTCGTCGCGCGCATCATCGAGAAGGAGCGCCCTGACGCGGTGCTCCCGACGATGGGCGGACAGACCGCGCTCAACTGCGCGCTGGCGCTGTTCAACGACGGTACGCTGGAGAAGTTCGGCGTCCAGATGATCGGTGCCGACGCCGACGCCATCGACAAGGCCGAGGATCGCCAGCGCTTCCGCGACGCGATGGACAAGATCGGCCTCAACTCGGCCCGCTCCGGCGTGGCGCACACCATGGACGAGGCGTTCGCGGTGCTGGAGCGCACAGGCCTGCCCTCGATCATCCGTCCCAGCTTCACCATGGGCGGCACCGGTGGCGGCATCGCCTACAACAAGGCCGAGTTCGAGGCGATCGTGCGTTCGGGCCTCGATGCCTCGCCGACCACCGAAGTGCTGATCGAGGAATCGCTGCTCGGTTGGAAGGAGTATGAGATGGAGGTCGTGCGCGACAAGCACGACAACTGCATCATCATCTGCTCGATCGAGAACGTCGATCCGATGGGCGTCCACACCGGCGACTCGATCACCGTCGCCCCGGCGCTGACGCTGACCGACAAGGAATACCAGATCATGCGCAACGCCTCGATTGAGGTGCTGCGCGAGATCGGCGTCGAGACCGGCGGTTCCAACGTCCAGTTCGCGGTCAACCCCAAGGACGGCCGCCTGATCGTGATCGAGATGAACCCGCGCGTGTCGCGTTCGTCGGCGCTGGCGTCGAAGGCTACCGGCTTCCCGATCGCGCGCGTCGCCGCCAAGCTGGCGGTCGGCTACACGCTCGACGAGATCATGAACGAGATCACCGGTGCCACGCCGGCCGCGTTCGAGCCGACCATCGACTACGTCGTCACCAAGATCCCGCGCTTCGCCTTCGAGAAGTTCAAGGGTGCCAAGAACGACCTGACCACCGCGATGAAGTCGGTCGGCGAAGTCATGGCGATCGGCCGCAACATCAAGGAATCGATGCAGAAGGCCTTGCGCGGTCTCGAAACCGGCCTTGACGGCTTCAACCGCGTGCCCGCGCTGGAAGGCGCCGGTCGCGACGTCATCACCGCCGCCCTTTCGCGCGCCACGCCGGAACGTCTGCTGCACGCCGCTCAGGCCTTCCGCGAAGGCTTCACCGTGGACGAGATCCACGCGATCGCGCACTACGACAAGTGGTTCCTGCGCCACATCGAAGAGATCATCGCCGAGGAAACCAAGATTCTCGCTGAAGGTCTGCCCAACGATGCGGCGGGCATGCGCAAGCTGAAGGCGATGGGCTTCTCCGACAAGCGCCTCGCCACGCTGGCGGTGCGTTCGGTCGGCGTTGCGGGTGGGCTGGGCGAGACCCAGGCCAAGCGCTCGGGTCTGTTGCACGACGCGCTGCGCGCCATGGCGGGCGCCACCAGCGAGAAGGAAGTGCGCCAGCTTCGCCGCAAGCTGGGCGTCGTTCCCGTCTTCAAGCGCATCGACAGCTGCGCCGCGGAGTTCGAGGCGGTGACGCCCTACATGTACTCGACCTACGAGGCCCCGATCTTCGGCGAGCCCGAGGACGAGGCGATGCCGTCCGACCGCAAGAAGATTGTGATCCTCGGTGGCGGTCCAAACCGCATCGGGCAGGGCATCGAGTTCGATTACTGCTGCGTCCACGCCTGCTTCGCACTGGCCGAGGCCGGGTACGAGACGATCATGGTCAACTGCAACCCCGAGACCGTCTCGACCGACTACGACACTTCGGACCGCCTCTACTTCGAGCCGTTGACCGCCGAGGACGTGCTGGAGATCCTGCGCGTCGAGCAGCAGAAGGGCGAACTCGTCGGCGTGCTCGTCCAGTTCGGTGGGCAGACCCCGCTCAAGCTGGCGCAGGCGCTGGAGGACGAGGGCATTCCGATCCTCGGCACCTCGCCCGACGCGATCGACCTTGCCGAAGACCGCGAGCGGTTCTCTGCTCTCGTCGACAAGCTTGGCCTCAAGCAGCCTGCCAACGGCATCGCCCGTAGCCGCGACGAGGCGGTGAATGTTGCCAACCGCATCGGCTACCCGGTGCTGATGCGCCCCAGCTACGTGCTCGGCGGCCGCGCGATGGAGATCGTCGACAGCGAACAGCAGCTTGACGACTACATCACCACCGCCGTGCAGGTTTCGGGCGACAGCCCGGTGCTGATCGACCAGTACCTGCGCGACGCCATCGAGTGCGACGTCGATGCCCTGTGCGACGGCGAGCGCGTCGTCGTGGCGGGCGTGATGCAGCACATCGAGGAAGCGGGCATTCACTCGGGCGACAGCGCCTGCACCCTGCCGCCTTACAGCCTCCCGCCCGAGATCATCGCCGAGATGGAGCGCCAGGCTGAGAAGCTGGCGTTCGGCCTCAACGTCCGGGGCCTGATGAACATCCAGTTCGCGGTGAAGAACGGCGAGGTCTACCTCATCGAGGTGAACCCGCGCGCCTCGCGCACGGTGCCCTTCGTCGCCAAGGCGCTTGGCCAGCCGGTCGCCAAGATCGCCGCGCGCGTGATGGCGGGCGAGAAGCTGGACACCTTCCCGCCGTTCAAGCGCGAGCTGCCATACATGGCGGTCAAGGAAGCCGTGTTCCCGTTCAACCGCTTCCCCGGTGTCGATCCGGTGCTCAGCCCGGAGATGAAGTCCACCGGCGAAGTCATGGGAATCGATGCCGATTTCCCCAAGGCTTTCGGCAAGGCGCAGCTTGGTGCGGGTTTCCGCCTGCCGACCAAGGGCACCGTGTTCATCTCGGTGAAGGACAGCGACAAGGCCATGATCGTGCCCGCCGCGCGCACGCTGGTGGAGCAGGGCTTCCGCATCATCGCGACCTCGGGTACGCAGAAGTACCTGTCGGAAGCGGGCGTTCCGGTGGACCTCGTGAACAAGGTGGCCGAGGGCCGTCCGCATATCGTTGACAAGATCGTCGATGGCGAGATCGCACTGATCTTCAACACCACCGAAGGCTGGCAAAGCCTCGTCGACTCGCAGTCGATCCGCGCTTCCGCGCTTACCGCGAAGGTCTCGATCTTCACCACTGCGGCGGCCAGCGTCGCCGCTGCGGAAGCGATCGCATCGATCAGCGGGAGCAAACTTGAAGTGCGCTCGTTGCAGGACTACTATAGCTGAAATCGATCTCGCCTTCCCCCACATCGCAGCAGATCGGCTCGACCTTCACGGTCGGGGCAGGAAACTAGTCGCAAGACCGGTCCGGAAGTTTCGGGGAAGGCAGCAGGAGGAAGTAGATAAGAATGGCAAGTGTCGAAAAGCTGCCGATGCTCGCGGAAGGTTACGAGCGGATGTCCGCCGACCTCAAGGCATTGCGCGATGAGCGGCCGCTCATCGTCGACGCCATCGAGGAAGCGCGCGCTCATGGCGACCTTTCGGAAAATGCAGAGTATCACGCCGCCAAGGAGCGTCAGGGCCAGGTCGAAGCGACGATTGCCGATCTCGAAGACAAGATCAGCCGCGCCCAGATCATCGACCCGACCTCGCTGTCGGGCGACAAGGTGATCTTCGGTGCGACCGTGACCCTGCTCGACGATGACGACAAGCCGGTGAAGTACCAGATCGTTGGTCCCTACGAAGCGGACGCCAAGGTTGGTCGCATCAGCTACAACTCGCCGCTCGGCAAGGCCCTGATCGGCCGCAAGGTCGAGGACGAGGTGGAAGTGACCGTGCCGTCGGGCGACAAGTTCTATCTTGTGCAGCAGATCCAGTTCATCTGAACCTGGACACCTTTCAGACAAAGAAAAAGGCCGGCGTTTCCGCCGGCCTTTTTCTTTGTTGTCTACTTCGCCGCTCAGGCTGCCGGGAGTTCCGGCTCGAGCAGGCGATGCAGATGCACGATGACATACTTCATCTCGGCATCGTCGACGGTGCGCTGCGCGGCGGACTTCCACGCATCCTGCGCCGAAGCGAAGTCGGGGAACACGCCCACGAGATCGAGTTCCTTGAGATCGGTGAATTCGAGGCTGCGCGGATCCTTGACCCGGCCGCCCATGACGAGGTGAAGCTTCTGCATGGGAGAGTGCCGCTTTCCTGAGTTGGGAGATGCGGCCCCTATAATTTTGGAGAGGTCAAGGCACAAGTGCGCAAGATGCATTAAACGCGCGCGTTAAGCGAAATTGCGACGCTTCAGCAAAAACTCACGCACCGGCCATGAGCGCGTCAGGATCGGACGCGCTTCTTCAGGTCTTCCGCCAAGTGAACCACCTTGGTCGAACGAGCCGCCGCGGCATCGCCCAGTCGGTTGGCGGTGTCGGCGGCAGCATCGCCAAGCCTGCTGGCGCGGCGTGCGGTCGCTCGACCGAGAGCGCTGGCCGTGGCAACTGCGGCGAGCCCGTACTTCTCAAGGTTGAGAATAGCGAGATCGCCCGCCTTCTCCGCCTTGCCCGCGAATTTCGATGCCTGCTTGCGGGCGTCGATGCCGAGGTCGTGGGCCTTGTCGCCGGCTTTGCGTCCCAGCACCACGCTGGCGGCACCCGCCGCTTCGGCGAGATCCAAGGAGCGCGAGACGATCTTGCGAGATACGCGACGCGGCAGAAGTGCGCTGACGGCTACACCTATCACGATACCGCCGGCGACGGTGATGGCCGGATGCTTCTTCACGAAGGCGATCACCTTCTCGGAGGGGCGCTGCTCCACCGTCTTGGCGGGAAGCGACACGACCGTCGCGCTCTTGGGCGCAGTGACGACGGTCTTGTCGATGGTCGAGGTGGACGGATCGGTCTTGCTCATGGGACGTTCCTTCCTGAGTTAAGAGGCCCGCTCGCGGATGCTGTCCGCCAGATCGCGCGCGAAGCCGATTATGGGATTGCGCAAGAACCAAAGCACCAGCGCCGCCAAGGTTCCGGCGATCGCGGCGGGATGTTCCTCGACCACGGCGACCGCCTCATCGAACACGAGCTTCGCCTGTTCCATCGCCTCGTCGGCTATACGACCGCCGATTCCGCGCTCGTCGATGTCCGCCTTGAACGCCTGATAATGCCCGTCGAATTGCGCCTTGGCGGCATCGCGGGCTGCCTTGTCCGCGATGACCTGTGCTGCCAGCTTGCCCATCAGCCTTCTACCCCCGTCAATCCCTGCTGCCGATGATCGCCATCATCCTCTTGAGCCGCGCGCGTGCGCTCCATGCGCTGAACCCTGCAATCAGTACCAGCGCAAGCGTAACCGCCGCCATCGCTCCCCACAGTCCAAGCAACGGACCCAGAGCAATGACCGTGCCGATGACGAAGGCCATCACCGCAAAGAAAAGCAGGACCACCGCAACGACAAGCAGCAGGGCGATCGAGCGGGTTTCCGCGCCGACATAGGCGGCGCGGGATTTCTGAAAGGCGAATTCTGCCTGGGCAAATGTCTTCGCTTCATCCGCCAACTGGCGCAGATCCTTCGCCAGCGACAGAGTATCGGCCTCCTCGACGCCGGGCGCGAGGTTCGGTGCGGTGTCCTGCATGTCCATCAAGGGTCAGGCGGGCGCGATGCGCCTCACTTTCCCTTGAACAGACGGGCGAGCACGAATCCGGTTGCGACGGCGATCCCGACGGCGAGGCCCGGGCTCTTGCGCACGAATTCCTTCGCGTCCTCGCCCAGTTCGTCGAGAGACTTCTCGTCGAGCTTCGCGCCTGCATCGGCAAGCGACTTGGATGCGCTGCGGGCATAGTCGCCGTACTTTACGCCGACCTTTTCGTCGATCAGGGCGGCATTGTCGTCGATAAGCTTGGAGACGCCGACGATGGCCTGGCTGGCCTTGGCTTTGCCGTCCTCGGCGTAGCCTGCCGCCTTCACCTTGGCATCGGCTGCGAAGGCGCTGGCCTTGTCCTTGGCTTCACCGCTGCGCGTCTTGCATTCGCTGGACAATTCGCCCGCCAGAGCCTGCGCGCCGGCCTTGGCTTCGTCGATCGCCTTGCCGAAATGATTCTTGGCGCTTTCGGTGCCGTTTCCGGCGGAGATGGTGGGGTCGACCATATGGTTATCCTTCCTTTTCTATCCTTGGCGCGGGGTGGCCGCGCGAGTCACCTCGCGGCCATGTGCATACGGAGTAACACAACTTGTCGTTCTGTGCTGCAACGCAACTTGTCACGCGAAGTTCCCCTGCTAAGACCGCCTCCGGACGGAAAGGCGCGCGACGCGCCCGCAGAGGAGAACCGCAGAAATGACCGCGATCATCGATATTCACGGCCGGGAAATTCTGGACAGCCGCGGTAACCCCACCGTCGAGGTGGACGTCCTGCTGGAAGACGGCAGCTTCGGCCGCGCCGCAGTGCCCTCGGGCGCCTCGACCGGCGCGCATGAAGCCGTCGAATTGCGCGACGGGGACAAGAGCCGCTATCTCGGCAAGGGCGTGCTGAAGGCCGTCGACGCGGTGAACGGCGAGATCGCCGAAGCGCTCGTCGGCCTCGACGCGGAGGACCAGCGCGACCTCGATCTTGCCATGATCGAGCTCGACGGCACCGAGAACAAGGCGCGCCTCGGCGCGAACGCGATCCTCGGCACGAGCCTCGCCGCTGCCAAGGCTGCAGCCAACGCACGCGGCCTGCCGCTCTACTCCTACGTCGGCGGCGTCTCCGCGCATGTCCTGCCGGTGCCGATGATGAACATCATCAACGGCGGCGAGCATGCCGACAACCCGATCGACTTCCAGGAATTCATGGTCATGCCGGTCGGCGCGTCGTCGCTGGCCGAAGCGGTGCGCTGGGGTGCGGAAATCTTCCACACGCTCAAGACGGGCCTGCACGAAAAGGGTCTGGCAACCGCAGTGGGCGACGAGGGCGGCTTCGCGCCGAACCTCGCCAGCACCCGCGATGCGCTGGACTTCATCATGGCCTCGATCGAGAAGGCCGGCTTCAAGGCGGGCACCGACATCAAGCTTGCGCTGGACTGCGCCTCGACCGAGTTCTTCAAGAACGGCAAGTACGAGATCAGCGGCGAGGGCCTGAGCCTCGATCCGGTCGCATTTGCCGATTACCTTGCCGATCTCACTGAAGCGTACCCGATCATCTCGATCGAGGACGGCATGAGCGAAGACGATTTCGAGGGCTGGAAGGCGCTGACCGACAAGATCGGCCATAAGGTCCAGCTGGTCGGCGACGATCTCTTCGTAACCAACCCGAAGCGTCTGACCATGGGCATCGAGAAGGGGCTCGCCAACTCGCTGCTGGTCAAGGTCAACCAGATCGGCTCGCTGACCGAAACGCTTGAGGCGGTCTCGATCGCCAACCGCAACGGTTATACCGCCGTCATGTCGCATCGTTCGGGTGAGACCGAGGATGCGACCATCGCCGACCTCGCGGTGGCCACCAACTGTGGTCAGATCAAGACCGGCTCGCTGGCCCGTTCGGACCGGCTTGCCAAGTACAACCAGCTCATCCGCATCGAGGAAGAGCTTGGCAAGGCTGCGCGCTATGCCGGCCTGAGCGCTTTCGGGCGCCTGGCGTAAATTGGATGTGGCGGGTGATCGACTTCGGTCACCCGCTGCCCTCCACTTTTTGCATTATCAGAGCTTATCACCGCGCTGCGACGCTTTCCCGCACCGTATCGTCGAGCAGCACGACCGAGCGTGATGCCGAGGCAAAATATTCGAGCATTGCCGCATAGCCGCGTGCGCTCAGCTTGACGTAGACTCGTCGGGCGTCACCGGGGTCCGCCTCTCGCATCAGCAGGCCCTGCTTTTCGAGGATTGTGATCCACCGCAGCGCCGTGGTGGACGGCACGGCCGATCCGATGCAGGCGCTCGTCACCGAAACACGCCGTCGTTCCTTCGCGGCGATGAACAGGTCGAGCAGGATGTCCCATGCCGGTTCACCAAAAAGTTCTTCCGAGCGGAAGATCTTCGTTCGGCGGCGTCGATCCTCATAGGTCTGCCGGGCAAGTTCGACCCAGATGGGATGGTCCTGACTGGCTGTCGGCTTGGTGCCCTCTCTTGGAGGACCGGCGACATTCAGGCTTTCGAGGATCGCGGAAGGGCTTTCTCCGATTTCCAGTTCCCGCGCCATCGCAAGTAATTCGTTGGCAATGCCGATAAGGCGGATCGCCTTGGCACGATTTCGCATCAACTGGTCGGTGTTCTCCATCGAATAGCATCACCAGAAGGAGGCCTCGAAACTTCATCTGTTGAAGTCATCGCTGCGATTGTTTCCAGCGTTGCGAGAAAAGCTGCGCTGATCGGCGCTTTACTGCCCATCATCGTCGCATTCATGCTTCGTCCGCCACGGATGAAATCATAGGCAATCATCCGCACCGACGTCTTGCGTAGCCTAATCCGTATCGGATGCTTTGCTCGGAAAGCCGAATTCGCGTTTAAGCGCTTCGACGGCAGCGGCAAGATGCGCGGCCGCCACCAGCGCGCCGATCTCTTCCATCTTGGAAAGATGGGCCTCAAGGTCCGTGATCAGCGATTTTGCTATCGTATATTTGTCCACCCAAGCGTTCTCCAGCAGGCGAATGGAGTGCCCTTCGCCCGGACTCGATACCCCGAGTCTCGGTTTGCGACCTGCCGGTTGGTCCGGTGTCGATTGATCCAGGTTATGCATCCGTTTTCGAACAAAATCGGAAGCACCTGAGATCCGACTACACGAAGAGGACAAATTGGGAATCGCCAATTTCGGAATGTCCTACATGTGAACATTTTGAAATGGGATTTACATCATGGAATTCTTGGTAAGAATTATTCGATTCACGTAAAAATACATATTCGGGTCGATCATCCGTTTTCTGCGAATGATCGACCCGAATGTGTCAGGCGCCGAAGCGTTCCTTGAGTTCGTACAGCGCAACCGCAGCCTTTGCAGCTTCGCCACCCTTGTCCTTTTGTGTGGAATCGGCGCGCACCACTGCCTGTTCCTCGTTCTCGACCGTCAGGATGCCGTTGCCGATGGCGATGCCGTCCATCGTCAGCGCCATGATGCCACGTGCGCTTTCACCGGCGACGATCTCGAAATGGTAGGTCTCGCCGCGAATGACCACGCCGATTGCGACGTAGCCATCGTAGTCACCGGTCGCGTCTGCAAGCGAGATTGCCGCGGGGATTTCCAGCGCGCCCGGCACGGTGATGACGTCTGCCCTGTGTCCGGTGGCCTTGAGAGCCGCCTTGGCTCCTGCGATCAGCATGTCGTTGAAGTGGTCGTAGAAGCGGGCCTCGACGATGAGGAAACGGGCCATGTCAGTTCGATCCTTCAGTTCGCATCTTCGTTGGGAGCGAGGATAGGCCGCTCGCCGACGATGTTCAGTCCGTATCCTTCGAGCGCGACCAGCGAGTGGTGCGTGTTGGTCAGCAGTACCATGTCGTGGATGCCCAGTTCTGCAAGAATCTGGGCGCCGACGCCATAGTCGCGCAGTTCCTCAAGGTCCGGTGTGCCGCCATTGCGGAACTCCTGCTTGATGTCCATCACTCGCGACATCAACCTGTTCATGGGCCGGTTGATGACGACGATGACGCCGGTTCCTTCCTCGGCGATGAGGTTCATCGACTGTTGAAGCAGGTCGGTACGGTCGCCGGTGGTCTCGCCGAAGATGTCGGCGAAGAGCGACAGCGTGTGCATGCGAACCAGCGTCGGCTTGGTCGGGTCGATCCGGCCCTTCACCAGAGCCACGGTTTCATCACCGGTGGCGCGGTTGAAGTAGGAGCGGGCAACCCAGTCGCCGCCGTGGCGGGAATGGAAGGACAGTTCGTTGCGCTTCTCGATCATGCGATCGTGACGGCGGCGATAGGCAATTAGATCGCGGATCGTGCCGATCTTGAGGTCATGCATGCGGGCGAAGCCGACGAGGTCGTCCATGCGGGCCATGGTGCCGTCTTCCTTCATGACCTCGCAGATCACGCCGGAGGGGTTCAGGCCGGCGAGGCGCGAGATGTCCACCGCAGCTTCGGTATGGCCGGTGCGGACCAGTACGCCGCCGTCGCGGGCGCGCAAGGGGAAGACGTGGCCGGGCGTCACGATGTCGTCGCGGCTCTTGGTGCCGTCGATGGCGACGGAGATGGTGCGGGCGCGGTCTCCAGCGGAAATGCCGGTGGTGACGCCCTCGCGCGCTTCGATCGAGACGGTGAAGGCGGTTTCGTGCCGGGTGCCGTTCTTGGCGCTCATCGGGTTGAGGCCTAGTTCGTCAACGCGCTGGCTGGTGAGAGCGAGGCAGATCAGGCCGCGTCCGTGCGTCGCCATGAAATTGATGGCAGCGGGCGTCGCCATCTGGGCGGGGATGATGAGATCGCCCTCGTTCTCGCGGTCCTCGTCGTCGACGAGGATGAACATGCGGCCGTTGCGCGCCTCGTCGATGATCTCCTCGATCGGGACCAGGACTTCGCGGTCATCGTTGGCGAACAGGACCCGTTCGAGCTTGCCGAGAGTGTCGGCAGTCGGATTCCAGTCGGCTTCCGTGCAGTCACGCAGGGTGTTGGCGTGAAGGCCGGCCGCTCGGGCGAGGCTGGATTTGCTCATTCCGCCCTCGGTTACGAGCTTGCGGACCTTGTCGATCACATCGGTTGCCATTGGAATGTCCAATCTCACATTTTGATGTGATCGAATTAGGCGTGGCTCACATTGAGATCAAGAGCCTTTGAATTGCGGCTGTCGCTTTTCGAGAAACGCCGCGACCGCCTCTTCGTGGTCGGCGGTCGCGTGCGCAGCGGCCTGCATGGCCGAGGCCATTTCGAGGAGCGTCGGCAGATCCGCCTTCCGGCCCTCCCACAGCAGGCGCTTGGTCATGCGCACGGCGTGAGGCGGATTGGCGGCGATGCGGCGGGCGAGGGTGCGGGCGGCATCGAGCAGGTCGGCGTCGGGCACCACGCGGCTGACGAGGCCGCAGGCGAGGGCTTCTGCGGCGTCGATGGCGTCGCCGGTGAGGGCCATTTCGGCCGCCTTGGACCAGCCGACCACACGGGGAAGGAGCCACGAACCACCGTCTCCGGCGATGAGCCCCAGCTTGACGAAGCTCTCCGCGAATTTCGCGCTCTCCCCGGCGATGCGCAGGTCGCACATGCAGGTGAGATCGCAGCCCGCGCCCATCGCGGCGCCATTGACTGCGGCGATCACCGGCACTTCCAGCGCCGCGAAGGCGAGGGGGAGGCGCTGGATGCCGCGCTTATAGGCAAGGCGGGTCGCGGCGGGGGAGCCGGAGTTGAGATTTCCGCCGGGCTTCATCTCGTTGATGTTGCCGCCGGAGGAGAACCCTTTGCCCGCCCCGGTCAGGATGGCGACGCGCGCCTTCGGGTCCGTTTCCAGCCGGGCGAGGGCGGCGAGAAGTGCCTCGATCACCTCGGCGTCGGAGATGGGATTGCGCAGTTCCGGGCGGTTGAGCGTCAGGAGGACGATGCCGTCCTCGTCGATTTCATAGAGTACCGCGTCGCTCATGGCCTGCCTTCCGGTTGTGAGATGCGCCGGAACCGGTCCGGCGCACCTCACCTAAAGACCGGCGCCGGTCCCGGATCAAGTCCGGGACGACGGGCGTTCAGGCGTCCTGCTTCTTGGCCATCATCTTGGTGATGTCGACCTGCCCGGTGGCGAGGCCGCCCATGAAGCCGCCGTCTACCGGCAGGACCACGCCATTGACCACGCCCGCGAGATCCGAATTGACGAGGACCAGCGGCCCGGCCTGTTCTTCCGGCGTGGTGTAGCGGCCGAGGGGTTCTGCTGCCGCATCAACGACTTCCTTGCCTGATACAGCGTGGAAGGTCGCCATCATCGGGGTTTGCGTGGGCGAGGGGAGCGAGCAGTTGATGCGGATGCCTTGCTTGATCAGCTTTGCGCCCATGAACTGCGTCCAGACGATCACGGCTTCCTTGGAGAAGGCGTAGCCCTCGCCGACCTGGTCCATGTTCGCCTCGCACCAGTCCAGACCGGCCTGGAATCCTTGTGTTGCAAGGAGTTGCATGTGGACAGGGATGCGGCGGCTCCAGCCGAGGCCGCCGGTGGAGGCGATGGAGACGATAGCGCCCTTGCTGCCCATCAGCGGGATCACCTGCTCGGTCAGGTGGCGGGTGCCGAGGAAGTTCACCTTCATCGTGTCCATCGGCGGAAAACCGCCGCCGCCGGGCATTCCCGCGCAGTTGAAAAGGGCATCCACCCTGCCGCCGACACCGGCCACGGCGGCCTCCAGACTGGCCGGATCGCGCAGGTCGATCTGCGTGAACGAGGCCATCGGCACGGCGCTTTCCTTGAAGTCGAAACCGTGGACTTCCGCGCCCAGCGAGACGAGCAGGCGCGCCGCTGCCTCGCCCATGCCGGAGAAGCAGCCGCTGACGATCACGCGCTTGCCCTGATAGCCGAGAACATCACTCATCTTGCCGATCCTTCCTCTCTCGGGCCGCCAGGAATCCCGCCGCAGCCGCCGTTCTTGGCCACTAGCTAGGCCCGGTCGCGGTGCGGGTTCAACCGTCTTGCCGGGTGATCGCAGGCACGATGCGGCCCCTCCGTCTCGCCATCATCGGAGCATCTTGCTAGCAGGTACTGAACGGCACCTAGGAAGGGTTGAGGGTGACAGAGAAGGCGGTGAGACGAGGCAGGCCGGGACAGGCCGACCGCAGGGACGTCATACTGGCGGCGGCCGCGCGCCGCTTCGCCGAATTCGGGTTCGAGGCGACCACCGTCCGCCAGATCGCCGACGATGTGAACATTCTATCGGGAAGTCTCTACCACCACTTCGCGACCAAGGAGGAGATGCTCGACAGCATCGTTCGCGACGCCGCGCTCGACCAGCGCGAGCGGGCGGTGCGGATCGCGTCGGCGGATGCGGATGCCGAGACGCGGTTCGTGACCCTGATCGCCGAGGAGCTTGCCGCGCTGGCCGGTCGGATCGAGGCCTATGCGATCATCTTCAATGAGCGCAAGTTCTTCCGCCGCAGCCCCGATTTTCTCTATCTGATGAAGGCGCGCAAGGAAGCGTTCGAGGCGTGGCGCGGCGTGCTCGACGACGGGATGGCGGCCGGGCTGTTCCATCCCGGCATCGACAGCTACCTGACGATCTCCACCATCCTGCGCATGCTCAATTCCGGCGCCGACTGGTATCGGCATGAGGACGGTTCCCCGCTCGACGCGATGGCGGACTATTCGCTCGACGCGCTGACGACGTTCTATGCCGGGTTCGCGCTGCGCTCCGTGCGTGCGCCGGGGAGGGCGGGCGAGCCGATCCCGTCCGCCCTGTTCTCACCGGCGCTCACGCCTCCTCGCTGATCCCGTCCGCGCGGCGCCGTTCGGCTTCGGCCCGGCGGTGCTTGCGGCGTTCGAGCTGGCGGGCCGATGGCACGTTGTCGTCGATGAGGTCCGCCAGCACCGCGCCGCGTTCTCCGGCCGGGCGGGTCGGGCCGACCGTGGTGTCGCAGAAGGTCTGCCGCTCGATCTCGGCATTGAGCAGCGCGCCCAGCAGCACGCCATAGGCCGAGAGGAACAGCCACATGAGGAACACGACGATGGCCGAGAGCGAGCCGTAAGTCGCGTTGTAGTCGCTGATGTAGGCGACGTAGAGCGAGAAGCCGAACGAAACCGCCAGCCACAGCAGCGTCGCCAGCAGCGAGCCCGGAGCAAGCCAGCGCCACTTCGCCGGGCGGCGGTCAGGCCCATAGCGCATGATGAGCGCAAAGCCGGAACTGCCCAGCGCGATCGCCGCGACCCAGGTCAGAACCTTGAAGGTCATCTGCGTCGCGCCGCCGAGGAACACGCTCGTCTGCGTCTGGAGCCATGCGAAGACGCCGCCTGACAGCACGCCGGTCAGCGCCAGCAGGATCGCCGCCAGCGTCAGCCCGCCCGTGCGCATCGTCAGCGCGAGGAAGCCGCGCGTCTCGCGCTCTTCGTTGATGATGTTGAGCGCGCTCACCATGCCGCCCGCGGCGCGCATCCCGCCATAGACCGCGAAGAACAGCGCGATCACCAGCGCCAGCCCGGTCACGCCCGAGTTGGTGGAGATGATGCGCAGCAACTGCTCCTGCAGCAGCCGTGCGACATCGGGCGGGACGACGTCGACGATGCTGTCCATCTGTTCCTGCACCATGTCGACATCGGCGACGAGGCCGTAGACCATCACCGTCGCCGCGATCAGCGGGGTCAGCGCAAGGAAAGTGTAGAACGCGAGGCCCGCCGAGAGCAGGCCGAGTTCGTGGAAGCCGATCATCGCATAGACGCGCTTGATGACGCGCACCCACGCCTTGCGGGGCATGGTCCATGGAGCATCGGCGTCGGCCCCCGGAACATCGTCGAAACCGGGTGTCTCTGTGGAGCCTTGCACGCTATTCATCGCCAGCCTGTGTAAACGAGGGAACTTTCGCTGTTGCAATGCGATAGGCATCTTCAGGAGGGGCCGGCCATACCGGTCCGGCAAAGGGGTGATTCGCTGCGGTGTCCATGTTCAGGCTAATCGACTACCGCAAGGATCGTTCCCCATCCCTGCGAGATGGATGTGCCACCGGAGCTCTGGCGCTGGCCCTCGCGCTGGCCGTGACGATGCCCGCCGGACAGGCGCTGGCGCAGGACAAGACCGGTGTGGAAAGCGAGCAGACCTCGCCTGACAGGACCGCTTCCGACCAGACGGCAGGCACGCAGGCCGAACAGGCTGCCGACCTCGAAGCAGGGCAGGTTCCCGTGCCGCCATTGCCGGAAGGCTCGACCTTGCCCGAGGTCAAGCCGATCATCCCTGACGGCGAATTCAATTCCTCGATCCCCGGCCTCGATGCCGGGGACGATCCCGAACTCGACAAGCCGCTCGAATCGATCGAGGCGTTCGAACGGCGCATGGCCACGCAGCAGTCCGGCGCGAAGCCGACCGAGGGGCAGACGGCCCCTGCGGGCGATCCCGCGCTGGCCGACGGCGATACGGTGGAGGAAGTGGGCGATGCCCCGATCCGCGATGCCGAACTGACCGCGCCGCTGCCGCCGATCGACCAGTTCGAGGTCACGCCGGTCAAGATCGCCGAAGATTCGGCCAATGGCGAGAAAGACGTCGAGGTCCGCTACCGCATCGACATCCGCGGCCTCGACCTTGCGGACAAGGAAACCGAGACGGACCTCGAAGCCCAGTTCAATTCCTTCTCCGCTCTGAAGAAGGGCGACGGCAAGGCCGCCAACACCGCGATGATCGCGGCGCGACTGACCGAGGACAGCCAGCTCATGCAAACCGTGCTGGCCTCCGAAGGCTGGTACAGTTCGCGCGTCCGCACGCGCATGGAGCCGTCGAGCGATCCGGCGGACAACACGCTGACCGCCGTCGTCCGGGTCAATCCGGGCAAGCGCTACGTCTTCTCCGATATCGTCGTGAAGGCCGACCCCACCGTGCCGCCGACGCTGATCGCGGACAATTTCCCGCTCAAGGTGGGCGAACCCATCGTGGCGGAGCGCGTGCAGGGCGCCGAGGCCCGCGTCGCGGTCGCGCTGCCGGAGAACGGCTACGCCTTCGCGGAAGTGGGCCAGCGCGACATCCTGATCGATCAGGACGAAGGCAACGGCGTCTATACCCTGCCGGTCAGCGTCGGCCCGCGCGGGCGCTTCGGCGGGTTCACCACCGATGGCGATCTCGCCTTCGATGCCGATCATGTGCAGGTGCTCGCGCGGTTCAAGCGCGGCGAACTCTACGACAGCCGCAAGGTGGACGATCTGCGCAAGGCGCTGGTCGCGACCAGCCTGTTCTCCACCGTCACGGTCGAGCCGCAGAAGACCGGCGAGGCGACGACCGAAGGCGACGGCACCGAATACGTGACGATGCACGTCAAGCAGGACGCCGGGCCGCCGCGCACCATCGCGGGCTCGATCGGCTATGCTGCGGGTGAGGGCATCACCACGCAGGCGACCTGGACTCACCGCAACATGTTCCCGCCGGAAGGCGCGCTGATCGCCCATGCCATCGCGGGTACGCGCCAGCAGGGCGCGGGCGTCACGTTCCGCCGCTCCAACGCGGGCAAGCGCGACCGCACCTTCGAACTCGTGGCCGAAGTGTTCCACAACGACTACGATGCCTACAGCGCCTACACCGGCCGTATCGCCGCGCGCATCGCGCGGGATTCCACACCGATCTGGCAGAAGCGCTACACTTACGCGTTCGGTGTCGAGATGCTGGGCACGGCGGAAACCGACTACAACGCGAACACCGGCGGGCGCACGCGGCGCACCTACTACGTCGCGGGCCTCAACGGGCAGGTCGGGTTCGACACTTCGGACGATCTGCTCAACCCGACCAAGGGCTATCGCATGACCGCGCTGGTCCAGCCGGAAGCGACCGTGCGCGGCGGATTCGATCCTTACGTGCGCGCCCGGTTCGACGCCTCGACCTACTATCCGTTCAGCGACAGCTTCGTGCTGGCCGGGCGCATCCGACTGGGCACGATCCAGGGCGCGGGGCTGTTCGATATCGCGCCGTCGCGCAGGCTCTACGCGGGCGGCGGCGGCTCGGTGCGCGGCTATGCCTATCAAGCGCTGGGCGAGCAGGCGCCCGACCGTAACCCGGTCGGCGGCCGCAGCCTCAACGAAGCTTCGGTCGAGGCGCGCTATCGCTTCGGCAACTACGGCGTCGTCGCCTTCGTCGATGCGGGTCAGGCCTATCGCGAGACGATGCCGCAGTTCAACGACCTGCGCTACGGCGTCGGCGTCGGCGGTCGCTTCTACACCAACTTCGGCCCGATGCGCCTCGACGTGGCGACGCCGATCAATCGCCGACCGGGCGAATCGAGGTTCAACATCTACGTATCGATCGGGCAGGCGTTCTGATGGCGGCCGGGGACGAAAACGAAGGCATGGCGCCGCAGGTCGAGGGTGAGACCACCGAGGTCGGGACGAGCGAAGTCGTGGTCGACCAGCCCTCGCGCTGGCACCGCATCCGTATGCGCGCGCTCAAGACGGTGCTGTTCGTGCTGCTGGGCGTGGCGGCGTTCCTCGTCGCCGTGGTGCTGGGCATCAACACCGGGCCGGGCCGCCGCTTCGTGGCCGACCAGATCGCCGCGCTCGAATTCGAGAACGGCATGCGCATCTCGGTCGCCCGGATCGACGGTTCGCTCTACGGCAAGATGATCCTGCGCGGCTTGTCCGTGCGCGATCCGCGGGGCGAGTTCCTCTATTCGCCCGAGATCCGCGTTGACTGGCGGCCCTTCGCCTACCTCGACAATCATGTCGACGTGCGCAGCGCGACCGCGCAGCGCGTGATCCTCAAGCGCACCCCGCACTTCCGCGCAACCCCGCCGAGCGACGCGCCACTGCTGCCCGATCTCGACATCGACGTCGGCGAACTGCGGATCGACCGCTTCATCGCCGAGCCGCCCGTCGCGGGCGTGCGCCGCATCGTGACGGTCGCGGGCAAGGCTCATATCTCCGATGGCCGCGCGCAGGTGAGCGCCAAGGGCGGCACCATCGCCATCGACGGCAAGGGCGGCGGCGACCGCTTCACCGCCGTGCTCGACGCGGTGCCCGAACGCAACCGTCTCGGCCTCGACGTCGACATGGAAGCGCCGAAGGGCGGCCTGATCTCCGGCCTGATGGGCTTCAACCAGCCGGTAACGCTCAAACTGGCCGGCAAGGGCGACTGGGCCGCGTGGAACGGCAACCTCAACGCCAACCTCGGCGACGGCGACCTCGCGCGCCTTGCCCTGACCGCGCGCAACGGCACCTTCACGATCAAGGGCCCGACCAAGGTCGCGAAGCTCTTCACCGGGCCGACCGCCAGCCTGCTCGGCCCGATCACCAACCTCGATGTCACCGCCGCCTTCGAGCAGCGCCGCGCGAAGCTGACCGGCCTGATCTCCAGCGACGCCTTCACCTTGCGTCCCGACGGCCTCGTCGATCTCGGCGAGAACAGGTTCGAGGATCTGCGCCTTGCCTTCGCGCTGCTCAAGCCATCGACAATGGCACCGAACCTGAGCGGTGCGGGCCTCACTGCCAACCTCGCGCTCGACGGCGCGTTCACCACGCCCTCGGTGAACTACGAACTGGCCGCCCGCCGCCTCGTCATGAACGACATGGGGCTGGACAACCTTTCGGCGAAGGGCGCGGCCAAGGTCGACGCCGGGCACATCATGATCCCCGTCTCGGCACGGGTGGCGCGGATCACCGGGCTCGACACCGTGGCCGGCGGCAAGCTCGCCAACGTCACGCTGAACGGCGATCTCGCCATCGAGGGGCCGCGCATCCTGTCGGACAACATGCGCCTGCGCTCCGACCGCATCGACGCCGGGCTGATCCTCGTCGCCGACATGAGCAAGGGCCTCTACACCGGCGCGATCGACGGCCGGATCGACAACTATCGCCTCGACAGCGTCGGCATCTTCAACATCCGCACCAACATGGACCTCAAGACCGAGGGACAGGGCTTCGCGCTGCAGGGCACCGTGCGCGCGCGTTCCACCCGGCTGCTGAACGAGAGTCTGCAAACCTACCTCGGCGGCAATTTCTCCGCCTCGTCGAACGTCAAGTACGGCTCGGACGGCGTCGTGCGGTTCAACGCGGTGCGCCTGACCGCGCCGCTGCTGTCGGTGACGGGCGGGCAGGGCAGCTGGTCGCCGGACGGACGCATCGCGCTCGCCGCCAATGGCACTTCGAAGCAGTACGGCAAGCTGGGCGTGCGCGTGAAGGGCACGATCACCAACCCGGACGCCCACGTCACCGCCGAGAAGCCGGGCCTCGGCATCGGCCTCGCCAACCTCGACGCGCGGATCACCGGCGCGAAAGGCGGCTATCGGCTGGATGCCAAGGCGGACACCGACTACGGCCCGCTGACTGCCGACGTGACGCTGGGCCTCGGCAAGCAGACCTCGGTCGAGATCAACAAGGCCAACCTGTCGGGCGTCGATTTCGCGGGCCGCATCGTCCAGACGCCGAGCGGGCCCTTCGCCGGGCAACTCACGGCCAACGGTAACGGCATCGGCGGCCTCGTGCGGCTCGATGCCGAGGGCAAGTACCAGGCGGCGGACTTCAACCTGCGCGCGCAGAACGCGACGTTCGACGGGCCCGCCAAGCTCTCCATCGGCTCGGCCATCATCGACGGGCGTGCCGTGCTCTACGACAAGCCCTACGTCGTCGCCGATGCCCAGATCGCGGGCGTCAGCATGGGCGCGCTGGACCTCGCCGCCGCGCGCGTCCTCGTCGATTACCGCGACGGGCGCGGCAAGGCCAAGGGCCTGATCGAAGGCGTCAGCGGCGTGCCGTTCCGCCTCGGCCTCAACGCCGACATGCAGCCCGAAGTCTGGCGTGTGGCGCTGCAGGGCCGCGTGCGCGGGCTCGACGTGAAGACGACCACGCCTGCCCGCATCGTGCCCAAGGACGGCACCTACGAACTGCTGCCGACCAACATCGCGTTCGGTGGCGGCAGCCTCAAGGTCGCGGGCAAGTACGGCGACGGCATGAAGGTGCAGAGCCGCATGGAAGGTGTCGACCTCGCGATCCTCAACGCCTTCGCGCCGGGCTACGGCATCGGCGGCAAGGTGAGCGGCAGCCTCGACTTCGAGCAGGCGACGCCCACCGCGTTCCCGCGCGCCGATGCCCGCCTCTCGCTGACCAACTTCACCCGCACCTCGTCCTCCACAGTGAGCCAGGGCGTCGACATCAATCTCGTCGGCAAGCTGCTGCCTGACGGCGGCGAAGCGCGGATGGTGTTCCGCCGTCGCGGCACCGTCATCGGACGGATGCAGGCCAGCCTCAACCCGCTGCCGCCGGGCGAGGGGCCGTGGATGACGCGCCTGATGGAAGCGCCGCTCGGCGGCGGCATCCGCTACAACGGACCTGCCGACACGCTGTTCTCCTTCGCGGGCATTTCCGGCCAGACCCTGTCGGGCTCGGTCGGGCTGGCGGCGGACTTCACCTGCCGCGTCTCCGATCCGTGCATCAACGGCGTCGTGCAGGGCCGCGACATGGTCTACGAGAATCAGGCCTACGGCACGCGCCTCAGCCGCATGGCCCTGTCGGGCAAGTTCACCGGCAACTCGCTGGAACTGACCTCGCTCACCGCCAAGGCGGGCGACGGTACCGTCAGCGCCAGCGGTCGCCTTAGCCTGGCTGCCGACGCGGGCTATCCGATGGACGTCAACGTCAAGCTCGACCGGGCGCGGCTGGCACGCAGCGATGCGCTTTCGGCGACCGCGACCGGCAACTTGCACCTGACCAAGGCAGCGGGCGAACCGGCTCTGCTCGCGGGCGAGATCCGCCTGCCGGAGACGCGTTACCAGATCGTGCGCGAAGGCGCGGCGCAGATCCCGCGCCTGACCGGCGTGCGCTTCAAGCCGCGTACCGGCGTGCAGCGCATCACCGGCGACGAGCAGCCGGACAACATGCCCAATGCCTTCGCGCTCATCCGCCTCGACCTGCACCTGCGCGCGCCGGAGAAGCTCTACGTCTCGGGCATGGGCCTCGAATCCGAATGGAGCGCGGACTTCAACGTCACCGGCACCAGCGCAGCGCCGTCGCTTTCGGGCGAGGTGGAACTGGTGCGCGGCACGCTGGGCTTCGCGGGACGATCGTTCCAGCTCAGCGACGGCCTGATCTCGTTCACCGGCGGCCAGACCATCGACCCGACCGTGCAGATCACCGCGACCGACGACATCGAGGACGTGACCGTTAACGTGAACGTCACCGGCCGCGCGATGAACCCGCAGATCGACTTCTCGTCCAGCCCCAGCCTGCCTGACGACGAAGTGCTGTCGCGCATCCTGTTCGGCAGTTCGATCGCCAACCTGTCGGCGTTGCAGGCAGTGCAGCTTGCGTCCTCGCTGAATTCGCTGCGGGCGACCGGCGGCGGCCTCAACCCGCTGGGCAAGCTGCGCTCGGCGGCGGGCATCGACCGGCTGCGCATCCTCGGGCCGGACGAGCAGGCCGGGCGCGGCACCGCCGTTGCGGCGGGCCAGTACCTGACC